>NZ_JAHHIT010000138.1 GCF_024539675.1 Streptomyces hilarionis
GGGGGCTGGGGGGGGGCGGTGTGTCCGTGCGGCGGCGCTTCGGTGTCGCCGCACAGGCATGTCGGCAGCGGCGACGACCTTGACAGGCGAGGCGATCTGACGGACAGTCAGAAACCGTCCGGAAGGAGTGCGGCCGTGGACGACGACCTTCTCCACCTGCGGCTCAGGGCCTACGAGGGCCGTCCCGCCGCGGTCGCCGGCGTGGGCCGGGACCCCGTCAACGCGCCCATGATCAGGCACTGGTGCGAGGCGATGGGCGACGCCAACCCGGCGTACACCGGCCCTGACGCGATCGCACCGCCCACCATGCTCCAGGCGTGGATCATGGGCGGGCTGAGCGGCCACGAGAAACGGGCGCAGGCCTACGACGAACTGCTGTCCCTGCTCGACGGCGCGGGCTGCACCGCCGTCGTCGCCACCGACTGCGAGCAGGAGTACGCCCGTGCGCTGCGCCCCGGCGACGAGGTCGCGTTCGACACGGTGATCGAGTCGGTCTCGCGGCGCAAGACGACCAAGCTGGGCGCCGGGTACTTCGTGACGACGCGGACCGAGGTCCGGGTGGCCGGGACGCTCGTCGGCACCCATCGTTTCCGCATCCTCAAGTACGCGCCCGCCGCGTCGTCCAGGGAGCCCGAGCGCCCGCCGGCGGCGACCGCGGAGGCGACGACGGCGGCCACCGCGGTCTCCCACGCGGTGTCGGCGGTGACGGCGGTGACGGCGGTGAAGGAGGCCGGGCGGCCGGAGGCGCCGGCGCGTCGGCCGCGTCCCGTCGTCAACCGCGACAACGCCGGCTTCTGGGCGGGGGTGGGCGAGCACCGCTTCCTCATCCAGCGGTGCGCGGGCTGCGCCGCCCTGCGTTTCCCCTGGCTGCCCGGCTGCAACGGCTGCGGTTCGGCGGAGTGGGACACGGTCGAGGCGGGCGGCGAGGGCACGGTGTTCTCGTACGTCGTGATGCACCATCCGTCGTTTCCGGCGTTCTCCCCGCCCTACGCGGTGGGGCTGATCGAACTGGCCGAGGGCGTCCGGGTGATCAGCGACGTGGTCGACGTTCCCTACGACAAGGTGCGCATCGGGATGCCCGTGACGCTGGAGTTCCGGGTCTTCGACGACGAGCTGACGTTGCCCGTGTTCCGCGCGCGGGAGGGTGCCGCGTGAAGGCCGGCGACGAGCTGCCGCCGCTGGAGATCGCCGTCACCCGGACCCTGATCGTCGCCGGCGCCCTCGCCTCGCGCGACTACCAGGACGTCCACCACGACCCCGAGCTGGCCCGGGACAAGGGGTCCCCCGACATCTTCATGAACATCCTCACCACCAACGGCCTGGTCGGCCGCTACCTCACCGACTGCTTCGGGCCCACGGCGGTGCTCCGCAAGGTCGCGATCAGGCTGGGAGCGCCCAACTACCCGGGCGACACCATGGTGTTGAGGGGCCGCGTCGAGGAGGTCGACGGCGATACGGCCGTGGTGCGGGTGACCGGGGACAACGGTGTGGGCCGGCACGTCACGGGGACGGTCACGCTCACCCTGCCGCAGGGGGGCGGGGCGTGAGCGGGCGCGTGCGGGACGGCCTGGGCGGCCGGGCCGCGATCGTCGGGATCGGGGCCACGGAGTTCTCCAAGGACTCGGGGCGCAGCGAGCTGCGACTGGCGGCGGAGGCGGTGCGGGCGGCCGTGGCCGACGCCGGCCTCACGCCCGCCGACGTGGACGGCATGGTGACCTTCACGATGGACACCAGTCCGGAGATCACCGTGGCCCAGGCCTGCGGCATGGGCGAGCTGACGTTCTTCTCCCGGGTCCACTACGGCGGCGGCGCGGCCTGCGCGACCGTGCAGCAGGCGGCGCTCGCCGTGGCGACGGGCGCCGCCGAGGTCGTCGTCTGCTATCGCGCCTTCAACGAGCGCTCGGGCCGCCGGTTCGGGTCGGGCGTGCGGCACCGGGAGCCGTCGGCGGAGGGGGCGGCGCTCGGCTGGTCGCTGCCGTTCGGGCTGCTCACGCCCGCCTCCTGGGTGGCGATGGCGGCGCAGCGCTACCTGTACGCCCACGGGCTGAGCGCGGAGGAGGCCTTCGGGCCCGTCGCCGTCACGGCCCGGCGGCACGCGGCGACCAACCCGGCGGCGTACTTCCACGGCCGTCCGATCACCCTCGCCGACCACGCGGCCTCGCGCTGGATCGCCGAGCCGCTGCGACTGCTGGACTGCTGCCAGGAGACGGACGGCGGCCAGGCGCTGGTCGTCACCTCGCTGGAGCGGGCCCGCGACCTGCCGCGGCCGCCTGTCGTGGTCGCGGCGGCGGCCCAGGGCGCGGGCCGGGCCCAGGAGCAGATGACCAGCTTCTACCGGGACGACCTGACGGGGCTGCCGGAGTCGTCCGTGGTCGCCCGTCGGCTGTGGGACGGCTCGGGGCTGACGCCGGCCGACATCGACGTCGGCATCCTGTACGACCACTTCACCCCGTTCGTGCTGATGCAGCTGGAGGCGTTCGGCTTCTGCGCCCGCGGCGAGGCCGCCGCCTTCGTGGCGGAGGACCGGCTGGCGCTCAACACCCACGGCGGTCAGCTCGGGGAGGCGTACCTCCACGGGATGAACGGCATCGCCGAGGCCGTACGCCAGGTGCGCGGCACCGCCGTGAACCAGCTGCCCGGAGCCGCGCGGGCCCTGGTGACGGCGGGGACGGGAGTGCCGACGTCGGGCCTGGTCCTGACCTCGGACGGGTGAGCGTCGGGCCGACGCCCGGCGCACGCGCTCCGGTGGCGTCGGCCCTCAAGGGTCATCCCCCGGTACCAGGGACATCCCGCAGGAGGGGGGGACTTCTCGTCCACCTTCAGGAGGTGGGGCCCGCACCACCCCTACAACCTGAGACGGACCCGGCTTCGGGACCTGCGGGCGATCCGCGCGGCCAGGGGGCGAACCTAGCGTGGAGCCATGACCACCACCGTGTGCACCAGCGCTTCGAACGGCATGACGCGGCCTTCACCGTACCCGTCGTTCGCGTCGTACGTCAGGGCCCGGCAGCCGGTGCTGCTGCGCACCGCAAGGTCGCTCACCGCGAACCCGTGCGACGCGGAGGACCTGTTGCAGTCCGCGCTCACGAAGACGTACGTCGCGTGGGAGCGGATCGAGGACCACCGGGCCCTGGACGGCTACGTCCGCCGGGCGCTGCTGAACACGCGCACCTCGCAGTGGCGCAAGCGCAAGGTCGACGAGTTCATGTGCGAGGAGCTGCCGGAGCCGGATCCGGTCGGCGGCGACGACCCGGCCGAGCGGCAGGCGCTGCACGACGCCATGTGGCGGGCGATCATGAAGCTGCCCGCGCGGCAGCGGGCGATGGTCGTCCTGAGGTACTACGAGGATCTCAGCGAGGCGCAGACGGCCGACGTGCTCGACGTCTCGGTGGGCACGGTGAAGTCGGCGGTGTCGCGCGCCCTGGGCAAGCTCCGTGAGGACCCTGAGCTGGTGCTTGTTCGGTAGTGCGCCGACCCGGTGTGCCGACCTGGGCTCTGCCGTGACGTGATCGATCATCGTCAGCTAGTGACATACCGCGCGGTATGTGCGCAGAATCAGCGCAACCATCTACCACCGCGTTAGGCGATGTCGCCGCCCTGGGAGGACGCCGTGCTGAGCACCATGCAGGACGTACCGCTGCTCATCTCTAGGATCCTGACCCACGGGGCGAAGATCCACGGGACGTCGCAGGTGACCACGTGGACCGGCGAGGGCGAGCCGCGGCGCCGCTCCTTCGCCGAGATCGGCGACCGTGCGGCCCAGCTGGCACACGCCCTGCGCGACGACCTCGCAGTGACCGGCGACGACCGGGTCGCCACGCTCATGTGGAACAACGCCGAGCACGTCGAGGCCTACTTCGCGATCCCCTCCATGGGCGCGGTGCTGCACACCCTGAACCTGCGCCTGCCCCCGGAGCAGCTCGCCTGGATCATCGGCCACGCCGCCGACAAGGTCGTCCTCGTCGACGGATCCCTGCTGCCCCTCCTCGCGCCGCTGCTCCCGCACCTGCGGACGGTCGAGCACATCGTGGTGTCCGGGCCCGGCGACCGCTCCGTCCTCGACGGCGGCCACGCGCGCGTGCACGAGTACGAGGAACTCCTCGCGGACCGGCCGACGACGTACGACTGGCCCGAGCTCGACGAACGCTCGGCGGCCGCCATGTGCTACACCTCGGGCACCACGGGCGACCCCAAGGGCGTGGTCTACAGCCACCGGTCGATCTACCTGCACTCGATGCAGGTGAACATGACCCAGTCGATGGGCCTCACCGACGCGGACACCTCGCTCGTCGTCGTCCCGCAGTTCCACGTCAACGCCTGGGGCCTGCCGCACGCCACCTTCATGACCGGCGTCAACATGCTGATGCCGGACCGCTTCCTCCAGCCCGCGCCGCTCGCCGAGATGATCGAGAGCGAACGGCCGACCCACGCGGCGGCCGTCCCCACCATCTGGCAGGGCCTGCTCACGGAGCTCACCGCCAAGCCGCGGGACGTCTCCACGCTCACCCAGGTCACCATCGGCGGCGCGGCCTGTCCGCCCTCCCTGATGGCCGCCTTCGACGAGCTGGGCATGCGCGTCTGCCACGCCTGGGGCATGACCGAGACCTCGCCGCTCGGCACCGTCGCCCGCCCGCCGGCCCACGCGATCGGCACCGACGAGGAGTTCGCCTACCGCATCACCCAGGGCCGCTTCCCGGCCGCCGTCGAGGGCCGTCTCACCGGCCGCGACGGCGAACTCCTGCCCTGGGACGGGGAGTCCGCCGGCGAGCTGGAGGTGCGCGGCATGTGGATCGCGGGCGCCTACTACAACGGCCCCGACGCCGAACCCCTGCGCCCCGCCGACAAGTTCAGCGAGGACGGCTGGCTGAAGACGGGCGACGTCGGCACCATCTCCCCCGACGGCTTCCTCACGCTCACCGACCGCGCCAAGGACGTCATCAAGTCGGGCGGCGAGTGGATCTCGTCGGTCGAGCTCGAGAACGCGCTGATGGCCCACCCCGACGTCATGGAGGCCGCGGTCGTGGCCGTGCCGGACGAGAAGTGGGGCGAGCGCCCGCTGGCCACGGTCGTCCTCAAGGAGGGGTCCACCGCCGACTTCGCGTCGCTGCGCGCCTTCCTCGCCGCCGAGGGCGGGATCGCCAGGTGGCAGCTCCCCGAGCGCTGGACGATCGTCGAGGCCGTCCCGAAGACGAGCGTGGGCAAGTTCGACAAGAAGGTGCTGCGCAGGCGCTACGCGGAGGGCGAGCTGGACGTCACGCGGCTCTGACCGCGCCACGGCCACGCCGGCGCGCGGCGACCTGCCTGCGGGGCGCGCCGGAGAGTTCGTGCGAGGGGGAGATCGTGCGCCGGGGCGGCCGTCCCGGGGCGGCCGTCACGCGGCGGCCGCCCCGGGGACGGACGCCCGCGCGTAGGGCGGACGCCTGCTCAGGGCGTGGGCGGCCGCCCGGCGGACCAGCCGTACCGGCGGCGCCCCCGCACCCGTGCCCTCAGGCCTGTCCCCGCCGGGCGGCCCGGCGCCGTCCGGCCGTCGTGGTCCAGCCCAGGGCCAGCCACGCGCCCGCCACCGCGACGACCCCGCCCCAGCCGACGCGGGTGTAGGCGAGGCCGGCCAGGGCCGAGGCGGTGGCGCCGCCCGCGAACCCCGCGACGACGTAGGCGCTGTTGGCGGTCGCCGGTGCGGAGGTGGTCGTCAGGGCGAGGGTCTGGTTGGCGACGTGGGACGCGACGAGCGCGGCGTGGATCACGATCGCGGCCGCGAACAGCGCCGCCAGCACGTGCCCGCCCAGCCAGAACAGCGGGACCGAGACGGCGGCGAGCAGGTAGGCGCCGCGCACCGTCTTCGCCGCGCCGAAGCGGTCGACCAGTCCGCCCGCCAGGGGGGCGACGACGCTCGCGGAGAGCCCGAAGAGGCCGAAGAGACCCGCGGTCGCGGTCGACATCCCGTACGAGCCGTCCGTCAGCAGCAGCGCGAGCGAGGTCCACAGCGCGCTCCAGGCGCCGTACATGCCGGCCTGCCGCACGCAGGCCCGCCACAGCTCGGGCGAGCGCCGCACCAGACCCGGCATCGCGGTGAGACCGGTGAAGAGGTGACCCTCGTGGGCGCGCCGCTCCTCGGCGGGGAGCGCGGCCGCGGTCAGCAGTCCGAGGACCGTGGTGAGGACGGCCGCGCCGACGAAGACCGTCCGCCAGCCGAAGGCCTGTCCGGCGAGCCCGCCGAGCACACGGGCCGCGACGATGCCGGTGAACAGTCCGGCGATGACGGCGGCCACGTGCCGGGCCCGCCGGTCGGCCGGGGCCCGGGCGGCGACGAGCGGGACCAGGAGCTGCGGCACGACCGTGGCGGCGGAGGCGACGAGCACGGCGGCGGCGAGGGCCGTGGCGCCGCCCGCCGCCGCTCCGGCGATCAGCGCCACGGCCGTGACCAGCGAGAGGACGGCGACCAGCCGCCGCCGGTTCACCCGGTCGCCGAGCGGGGCGAAGAACAGCAGGCCGGCCGCGTAGCCGAACTGGGCGACCGAGGCGATCCAGGCCACCGCCGAGGGCGTCGAGCCGAAGTCGCGGGCGATGAGGGGGAGCAGCGGCGCCGCGAGATAGATGTTGGCGGCCGTGACGGCGGTGCACAGGGCGATCAGGACCAGGAGGAGGTTCCCGCTCCGCCGGCCGGTGGCCGGGTCCGGGGTGCGCCGACGCGGGGCGGCGGCGGCCGGGGTGCGGGGGGCGGCAGACGGCGTGCGGGTGGCTGCGGACGACATGGGGGAGGCGCTCCTTCGAGACGACTCGGGCAACCAACCAGTTGGTTGGAACGGCAGGTGCAACAGTCTGGAGGGGGCGTCGATTCCCTGTCAACCAACTAGTTGGTTACGTACCTCGCTACGATGTCCCCATGGCAACCACCAGGGATCCCGAGGCCACCCGGGCCCGGATCTTCGACGCCGCCGTCGCGGAGTTCGCCCGCCACGGCATCGCGGGCGCGCGCATCGACCGCATCGCCGCCGAGGCGAAGGCGAACAAGCAGCTGATCTACGCCTACTTCGGCAACAAGGCCCAGCTGTTCTCCCTGGTCCTGGGGCACAGCATGGTCCACCTCGCCGCGGCCGTCCCCGTCGACCCGGACGACATCGAGGGCTGGCTCGACCGGCTGATGGACTACCACGCCGCCCACCCCGAACTGCTGCGTCTCCTCTACTGGGAGGGCATCGAGTACGGCACCGCGGAGCTGCCCGACGAGGAGGAGCGCAGGCAGCACTACGCGCTCAAGGTCGGCGCGATGCAGGACGGCCAGGACCGGGGCGTGATCACCGACGCGATCCCGGCCCGCGACCTGCTCTTCCTGCTGATCGCGATCGCCAACTGGACCACGGTCGTCCCGCAGATGAGCCGCATCCTGGCCGGCGGCGAGGACACCGACCGCGACCGACTGCGCTCCTCCATCAAGGAGGCGGCCCGCAGGATCATCGCGACCTGAGACGCACACGACGGCCTCGGCCGGCCGGTCGGTCGGTCGAATCGATCGGTCGGCCGGTCAGCCGGCCGGTAGGTCGGTCAGTTGGCCGGCAAGCCGGTCAGTTGGTGCCGATGCGGGCCAGCAGGTCCACGATCCTGCCCTGCACCTCGGGGCTCGTCGACCGCTCGGCGAGGAAGAGGACCGTCTCCCCCGACGCGAGCCGCGGCAGGTCCGCCTGGTCGACGGCCGCCGTGTAGACGACCAGCGGGGTGCGGTTGAGCTGTCCGTTCGCCCGCAGCCAGTCCAGGATCCCGGACTGCCGTCGATGCACCTGCATCAGGTCCATCACCACCAGGTTCGGCCGCAGGTGCCCGGCGAGCGTGACGGCGTCCGCGTCACTGGCCGCCCGCGCCACCTGCATCCCGCGCCGCTCCAGCGTCGAGGTCAGCGCGAGGGCGATCTCGGCGTGCTCCTCGATCAGCAGCACCCGCGGCGGATGCTGCTCGCTGTCCCGCGGCGCGAGCGCCTTCAGCAGGACGGCGGGGTCGGCGCCGTAGGCCGCCTCCCGCGTCGCCTGCCCGAGACCGGCCGTGACCAGCACCGGCACCTCGGCGGCGACGGCGGCCGCGCGCAGCGACTGAAGCGCGGTGCGGGTGATCGGCCCGGTCAGCGGGTCCACGAACAGCGCCGCCGGGAACGCGGCGATCTGCGCGTCGACCTCCTCGCGCGAGTGCACGATCACGGGACGGTAGCCGCGGTCGCTGAGCGCCTGCTGCGTGTGGACGTCCGGCGCGGGCCACACCAGCAGCCGGCGCGGGTTGTCCAGCGGCTCCGGCGGCAGCTCGTCGTCCATCGGCTGCGGTCGCGGCGGATCCGCCACCTCGACGGCCCCGCCGGGACCGTCCAGCGGCTCCGGCCCCTCGGCGGCGTTCTCGTCCGGTGCTCCTATGGCGTACGACCGTCCGGCGCCGTCGGTGCCCGAGCCGGGCGCGAGCCGCGACTGCCCCGCGAGCGAGGGGTGGGCCTGCGGCGCGGGGACGGATCCCGTGGGCACGGCGGGCCGGCCCGCCGCGGGGACCGGCGGGGCCCCTGCGGCCTGTACTGCCTGCGGCGGCAGGGGCTGCTCGGCCGACGGGTGCGGCCGGGCCGTGTGCTCCGGGCGGGGCGTCTGCTCCGGGCGGGTCGCCGGGTCGGGCGGGGTCCCCAGCTTGCGACGACGCCCGGAACCGCCCGGTGCGTGCGGAGCGGGCGTGGCCGACGGCGACGGCGCGTGGAGCCCCGGGTGGGACTGGTGCGCCGGGTGGGCCTGCTGCACCTGCGCGGCCTGCCGGGTGAACGGCACGCCCTGGCCCAGGGTCCGCACGCTGATCGCGCGCCCCTGGGTGGAGTTGGGGTCCATGGCCGGCGGGGCCGCGGCCTCGGCGGGCAGGGGCTGCGCGGCACGCGGCTGTCCGACGGCGGCCTCGGGCGGAAGCGGGGTGCCGCCGCCCGGGGTCGGCGTGAGCGGCGCGGCCGGTGCGGGGGCGGCGGCGTTCGGCGATGCCGGAGCGCCCGGCACGGCCCCCGGAGCGGCCTCGGCCGGGAGCGGCTGCCCGAGCCCGGGCCCACCGGGCGCGGCCTGGGCCGCGGCGGGCTGCCCGGGCGACGGCTGCTGACCCGGGACCCCCACGGGGACGGGAACGGGCTGCCCGTGCGCCTGGCCCTGGACCGGGGTCTGCCCGGCCGCCGGAGCCTGGGCCTGGGCCTGGGCCTGTGCCTGAGCCGGTGCGTGCGGCTGGGCCTGCCCCGGGACGGCCGCCCGGGCCACCATGGGCCCGGCCTGTCCGGCCTGTCCCGCCTGCCCGGAGGTGCCGACGGCATCGGCGGCTTCGACGGCTTCGGCGGGGGGCTGGGCGACGGCGCGCCGACGACGGCCCGTGGGCGCGCTCGTGGGGTGCGGCTGGGGCGGGGTGTGGTCGCCGGACTGGTCGTGCGCGACGGCGTCGTGCCGACCGCGGTCCGTCGCGGTGTCGCCGGCGACGCCGTGCACCGCCGCCGGAACCGCTGTCTGGAGCGGAGCTCCCGCCTGCGCCGGAATCGGAGCCTGCGCGGGAACGGGCGCGGGGCCGGGGGCCTGCGGCGGAAGCGGAGCCTGGGCCGGAATCGGCGACTGCGCCTGGGCCCCGGGCTGCGCCGGAACGGGGGACTGCGCCGGCACGTGCACCGCACCGGGTCCGGCGACCCCGCCCGCCGCGGACGCCGCTCCGGCACCCTGCGCGGGAAGGGGACCCGTGCCCGCGGGCGGCACCGGCACCGGTCCCACGGCCCGTGCCCCGTCGCCCGTGCTCGTGCCACCGGACGCCTGAAGACGGTCGGGACTGCCGGGGCCGCCGGGATTGCCGGGATTGCCGGGACCGTCCGGCGTCCGGTCCGCCGCCGCGGGCGGCAGGGCGAACACCGCGCGGGGGCCCGCCTCCTGGGCGGCGGCGCGCTCGTTCGCGGCGGCCAGCGCACGCCGACGGCGCCCCGTGGGCTGCCCGCTCTCCGCTTCCGACTCCGTCTCGGCGGCCGGGTCGGCCATGCCCTGGGGGTGCGCCGGCGCGAGCGCGGGCAGGGCCGGCGGCAGGGCGTTCTGCTGGTGCTGCTCGTCCGGAGCGGGCCGGGCCCGGCGTCCGCCCGGAGCCGGGACGCCCTGCGGCGGGACGGTGCCGCCGAGTCCCGTGCCCGAGGCGGCGGTTCCGGCCGCGTGCTCGGCCGCGGTGACGACGGCGCCCTCGCTCACCCCGGCGTCGGGTCCCGCGTCCCCCACCACGGCGACCTCGGCGGACCGCCCGCGCCGCCGTCCGGTGCCGCCGGAACCGTCCGCGCCGTCCGCGCCGTCGGGTTCGGCCACCGCGGGCGGGAGTTCGCCCGGGAGTTCCTCGGCGGCGGGACCGCGCCTGCGGCGGCGTCCGGTCGGAGCCGACGCGTCCGCGTCCGGGCCGCCGTCCGCGCCCGAGGGCGGGGCCTCGCCCTCCAGGAACGCGTCCACGGAGGACCGGCGGGCCCGCCGGCGTCCACCGACGCCCTGGTCGCCCGGGACACCCTGGGCGCCGTCGTCCGCACCCGCTCCGGGAGCGGCGGCGAGGGCGGGCAGCGCCATGGCCGCCGGGGCCGCGACGGCTCCGGCCCCGCCGCCCAACGGCACCTCCAGCACATAGGCGCTGCCGCTCATGCCCGGCACCTCGTGCGTCTGCAACACCCCGCCGTGCGCCCGCACGATGCCCCGCACGATCGGCTCGTGCACGGGGTCGCCGCCGGCGTACGGCCCGCGCACCTCGATGCGCACGACCTCGCCGCGCTGGGCGGCCGCCACCACGACGGTGTTGTCCATGTAACCGCCCGCCGAGACGGGCGCGTTCCCGGTGGCGTCCACGCCCGCGACGTCGGCCACGAGGTGCGCGAGCGCGGTGGCGAGCAGCCGCGCGTCGACCTCGGCCTCGATGGGCGGCGCGTGCACGGCGAACTGGACCCGCCCGGGCCCGATGAGATCGACCGCTCCGTCGACGCCCGCCGCGACGACGGCGTCCAGCATCACCTTCGTCCGGACGACGGCCTCCGCGCCCGTGTCCAGCCGCTGGTACCCGAGGACGTTGTCGATGAGCGTGGTGATCCGGGAGTAGCCGGCCGACAGGTGGTGCAGCACCTGGTTGGCCTCGGGCCACAGCTGGCCGGCGTCGTCCGCGGCGAGCGCGGCCAGCTCGCGGCGCAGTTCGTCCAGCGGGCCGCGCAGGGAGCCGCCCAGCAGGGTGAGCAGCTGCTCGTGCCGGCCGGCGAGCGCCTCGTACCGGTCCTTCTCCCGTTCGCCCAGCGAGGCGTAGCGCTCCTCGCCCGCCGCGAGCTCCTCCTCGTGCCGCTCGCGCAGCTCCTCCAGCTCGGTGACGTGCTGCTGGCGCAGCGCCGTGAGGTCGGAGGCGTGCTCCTCGGAGAGCTTCTCCAGCTCCGCCGCGTGCCGCTTCTCGACGGAGTCCTTCTCCTCGGCGAGCGCGTCGAAGGGCCGCCGGTCGGTGAAGGTCATGACGGCGCCGACGAGCTGATCGCCGTCCCGCACCGGCGCGGTCGTCAGGTCGACCGCGACCCGGTCCCCGCTCTTGGACCACAGCACCTGTCCGCGCACCCGGTGCTTGCGCCCGGAGCGCAGGGTGTCGGCGAGCGGCGACTCGTCGTACGCGAAGGGCGAGCCGTCGGCGCGCGAGTGCAGCACCAGGTCGTGCAGCTCCTTGCCGCCGAGGTCGCTGGCCCGGTACCCGAGGATCTGCGCGGCGGCCGGGTTGACGAGCACGATCCGCCCGTCGGTGTCGGTGCCGACGACGCCCTCGGACGCGGCCCGCAGGATCATCTCGGTCTGCCGCTGCGAGCGCGCCAGCTCGGCCTCGGTGTCGACGGTGCCGGAGAGGTCGCGCACGACGAGCATCAGCAGTTCGTCGGAGGCGGAGGTGTAGCCGTAACCGTCGTAGGCCTGCTGGCCGTTCTCGAGGTTGGCGCTGGTGACCTCGACGGGGAACTCGGTGCCGTCGGTGCGGCGGGCGACCATCCGGGTCGGCTTGGTCCGGCCGCGCGGGTCCATGTGGTCGGGCCGGCGCATCGAGCCCGGGATCAGCTTGGAGTCGAACTGCGGAAGCAGATCGAGCAGGCCGCGCCCCACCAGCGCCGTGCCCGGCGTCTCGAACGCCTCGAGCGCGATGGTGTTCGCGTTGACGACCGTCCCGTTGGCGTTGACCAGCAACAACGCGTCGGGAAGCGCGTCGAGTATGGCTGCGAGGCGAGCAGCGCCTCGGGATGGCCTGCTGCTCACGAGTCGCTTCCTCCCTGTTACCGCACTTTGCCGACCGCTCGGGCCATCTTGCCAACCGGTCCGCAGCGTGTCACGCGAGGGAGTCTAAGGGCTGGGCTCCCTCCGCCGACGCCGGATGAGAGGGAGCTCGCACGACGAAGCGCCACAGAACGTGTGTCCGCACCCCCGCCCACCCCTCCCCACCGGCCCTGTCGCCCGCCGGCCTGCCGCGGAGCCCGCCCGGCGCCCGCTCCCGGCGGGCCCACGACTTCGCGGGACCTTCGCCCGACCTTTACGGAACGGGTGCTTCCGCCCCGTCCGTCGCCGAGGCCCGCCGGGCGCGAGGCCCCGGGCCGCGGCTCGGCCGCCGTACCGCGGCCGGATCAGCGGCCCACCGGACGCAGATCGGGCAGCAGCGGCACGAGCCGGTCCCACCGCTCGATCTCACAGCCGTCGCTGCGGTCGTACACGGCGTCGACCGGCCGTCCGGCCCAGCGTCCGGTGACGTGCGCGGTGGCCGGCCCGCCGTACCGCATGGTGCAGACGCCGTCGTCGGGCACGGGCGCGAAGACGTCCCGTCCCCACCGGGCGTCCCGGTCCAGGGCGTCGCACGCGCCCGCCGGGTCGGGGTGACTTCCGCCGTCCGGGTGGCAGTACACCTCGAAGGTCCCGTCCGCGCGCGCACCGGCGTGCCGGACGGTGACGGTGAGATGGTCCCCGGAGACCTGGTCCTCGTCCCGCACGGGCGGAGGCGCGAGGGTGGGAAGCGCGTCGTCGACGAGCGGCGTGACGGCGGTGAGCGCGTCGGCCGTCCCGGCGTACGCGGCGCCGGGGCCCGCGCCGGAGGCGGCGATCACGACGGCGCAGGCGGCGGAGACGCTGACGGCGAGCCGTCGGAGCGGGGTGACCTGGGGCATGACCGTACTAACGGCTCACCGCCGACGACGTTGCGCCCGGACAACGCCTTTGCCCTGTGACCGGGGTGCCTAGTACCGTGGAGGCCGATTGGTGACACGACGCTCGACTGTGTCATCATCTGCACGCACCACTCGCACGCACGCGAGCGGTTGTGCTGGAGGCGTCGCCTAGTCCGGTCTATGGCGCCGCACTGCTAATGCGGTTTGGGGTTTACGCCCCATCGAGGGTTCAAATCCCTCCGCCTCCGCTCGAACACCGAAGCCCCGGTCCCACCGACCGGGGCTTCTTCGTTCCCCCACCCGTCGCACCGCTCCGGCCCGACCCGGCCTGCGGAACCCCTCTGAAGAGAGTTTCCGCAGGTCACAAGGGGTATGGCTAACGGATTTCACATGACGGCGGCAGTCATGTAATGTTCTTCCTGTCGCCGCGAGCGGGCCGGAAGGGCCGGGAGCGAAGACAGAAAAACCGAATAACAAGCACTCGTAGCTTAACGGATAGAGCATCTGACTACGGATCAGAAGGTTGCAGGTTCGAATCCTGCCGAGTGCACACAGAGCGAAGGCCCCGGATCACTCCGGGGCCTTCGTCGTTTTGCGGGTGCACGGACCGGGCCCGGGTGGGCGCGGCTCGAGGGGTGGGCCGGTCTATTGCCGGTGGCGGCGGGTCGGTTGTCTGGGGGGCAGGGTCAGGGTGATCTGGCGGACGAGTTGCTGGAAGCAGGCGAGGGACGCGAGGGCGGGGAGGACGGCGCCGGCGATTCCGGTGAAGGTCTTGTCCGCCTGTGCCACGCACAGCATCATCGCGACGGAGGAGAAGAGCAGAACGATGAACCAGGAATGCACGGCCCTGCGTTGATGCAGGGCGGTGCGCAGGATGGACAGCGAGGCCACCATCCACGGGCCGTACACGAGCAGGGGCCAGGACGGGACGGTGCCGGCCTCCGATCCGGACGTGATGTTCTGTAGGGGCCGGTAGGCGACCATGCCGCCGAAGACGCTGACCATCGCGACGATCACGGAGACGAGGGCGACGAGGGCGAAGCTGCCGGTCTGCAACCACCTGAGCCGGGCTTTGCGCCCCTCCAGTTTGCGATGCCCGCTGGAGGAGCGTCGGGGACGCGGCAACTGGACGGCCAGGGTCTCCAGCGGGTCGCCGAAGTCGGCGCCGGGCGGGGACTCCCTGCGAAAGGACGGCACCCTGGCAGGCTGCTCCGCCGGGACGGCTTCCTGGAGGAGATGGGCGAGTTCCTCGACCGGGTCCCAGCCGCCCGTCTCGGGCGCGGTCAGGGGGACCCCCGGGTGGGCGCCGTCGTCAGGCCCCCCGATCCAGCCGGTCGGCGTCCCGTAGGAATACCCGTCGGAGTACCACTCGTGCGGCCCGGACGACGGATTCACGTAGTTGTGGCTCATGGCGTTTCTTTCCGTTACGCACAGGTCGCGTGACGGTCGGATGCATCCTGGCCGTTCCACCGGGAGTTCAATTCTCGCTGGATTTCCTCCAGCAGGGTGAGGAATTCACGCAGCAGCGTCTCGGTGATGCGGTGTTCGACCCCCGTGCCGTTCGCCTCGGCGGTCCCTCGTGGCGTGATCGGCGAGTGGGCCGCGCCGGACGGCCAGGCGCTTTTCCGCACTGACGGATCATGGTCCGCAGCCACATGGCCCGGCCTTGCGTTGCGTTGCGGCAGGCCGGGGGACGTTGCGTGTGTCATATCCCGCTAACGCCGCTCCGTCTCCCCCGGGTGCGCGAGCGGATGAGTGATCGAGACCCCGGTACGAGTGAACCTTCCTTGATCAAGTAATACCTGACTCACTTAGCACTTCCTGAGCCGAAAGGTTTCTTCTGTATTCGGTGCGGCGGTACATACGATTCGCTGCCGATAAGGTTTGTCCCGTGCATCCGGCCGGGATTTTCCGCGGTGTCCGGTGGCGTGATCGAGAGGGCGGGCTCGCGTCAGGCGTCCGACTCCGGGTTCCAGTGCTCGGGGCCGGCGCCGCGCCAGTCGATCCAGGGCGCGGTGGCTATGTCCGACGGGTCGACCTCCAGTCCGGCGCGGCGGAGGAACTCCGCGACGTCGGCGGCGTTGTGGGCCAGCCCGAGCGTCTCGCCGTCCACGCGGACGCGCCGGCCGCCGGTGGGAGCGGGGGGAAGCACGGTCACGCGGCTCGGTCCGGACATGTCTTCAGGGTCGTCCGAGGTGTGCGGTCCCGCACTGCGGGGGGTCATCCGGTCAGCCGTCCGCGCTTGTTCGCCGCCGGGCTTCGCGGGTGCCGCAGATCCCACCACGCCGCGGGGCTCGGGCGTCGTTGCTGCCAGTAGGGGTGAAAGAACACCTGCGCGGACAGCCGTTGCAGGCGCCGCCGCAGCTCGGTGCGACCGGGGCGGGCGGCGAGCTGCCGGTAGGTGGCGCTCCACTCCTGCTGTGCTCGGACGAGGTCGTCGGGGAACCGTCGCATGACGAAATTCAATCATGTGTTCGATTTACTGCGCCACACGGGACGCGCCGGCGCCTCGGCGTGGCGTCAGAGGAGGCCCAGGTCGCCGAGTTCCTTGTGCAGGTCCGCGCGGGGGGAGTCGACGGGGGGCGTGGTCTCGCCGCGGCTGCTGCGGCCGGGGCGGCGGCCGGAGCGGCCGGAGCGGCCGGAGTGGCGGTCGCGGAGGAGCCATGCTCCGAGCAGTCCGCCGGCCAGGCCGCCGAGGTGGCCGAGCCAGCTCACCCCCGGCGTCCCCGGCACGGCCACGGTGAGCAGATAGGCGAACGACGCGGCCATGACGACGCCGATCAGCGTGTCGATCAGCCGGCGGTCGAAGAGGCCGCGGACCACGACGTAGCCGAAGTACCCGAAGACCAGACCGCTCGCGCCGACCGTGTCCGCCCCGCCCTGTTCGAGGAACCAGACGGTCAGGCCGCTGGAGAGGACGACGAGCAGCGTCAGCGCCATGAAGCGGGCGACCCCCCGGTACGCGGCGAGGAAGCCGAAGACGAACAGCGGCCCGGAGTTGCTCTCGATGTGCGCCCAGTTCCAGTGGAGGAAGGGCGCGGTGAGCACGTGCGGCAGGGCGCCGGCGTCGCCGGACACCACCCCGAACTCCCGTGACAGGGCGTAGCCGTCGGCGTAGTTGGCGACCTGCACCAGCCATACGGCCGCCAGCAGGCCGAACATCACGAAGAACGCCTTGCGCGCCTCCGCGACCAGCTCCGATTCGCTCATGACGGCTCCCCTCCCCGCGGACCCCTCCGCATCGTCGCGAACTCTACGGAGTGGCGCCCGGGCCGTCGCCGCACGACCGGCGACGAGGCGGCCCGCGCTCACGGATCCCGGCGGTCGCGGAGTTCCTCGCGGTAGGCGTTGACCAGCGCCGTCGCGCGGGTGAACCAGTCCGTCAGGACGGCGGTCTCCTCGGGGGAGTAGTCGGCGAAGAGGCTGTCGAGGCGGGCGTAGTGCGGCTCGTACAGGGCGTGGACCCGGGCCACGGCCGACGGCACGGCGGCCACCCGGACCCGTCGGCGGTCTTGGGGGTCGGGGCGGCGGGTGACGTAGCCGGCGCGTTCCAGACGGTTGAGGATGCCGGTCACCGCGCCGGTCGTGACATGGACGCGGTTCGCGAGATCGCCGGCGGTGAGGAGGTCGTCGCCGGCCTGGATGACGTAGCCGAGGCAGGTCAGGTCGGTGACGTTCAGGCCCAGGCGCTGGGCCATCTCCTGCTGGCCGACCATGCTCGCCGCGATGAGGTCGTCCATCGCCGCGAGGGCCTGCTGGGGGGTCGCGGCGGGGCGGGGGGACGGCGGTGGCTCGGGTGTCATCGCGGGGGTCTGGTTCCTCTCCTGCACGCTGCCTGCCCGGCCCGGACTCCGGCCGGGCCTGTGCGCCCATCCTCCCCCCAACGTGCGTCCGGCCTCTTCCCCCGCGGCGTCCGGCCCCTCCCGCGCCCAGGTCCGGCCCTCTCCCCTTGTCGCCCGGCCCCGTTTGTCTTACCTTGTAAGAGGTTTTGTTTCATAACTTCTTAGGTGGTGAGGGATCGGTGGCCGGTCATCTGTTCGACGCGTACGACGAGGGACACACCGTCGCGGGCTGGACCGGGGTCGCCGTCGCGACCGCCGGGACGTCCCTCGTGGGCGTCGGGGTCTGCGCCGTCTCCGGGCCCCTGCTGCTCGCCGGGGGCGTCGTCGTGGTGGTGAGCGCGCTGGTCACCTGGGTGCTGCACCTCACCGGGTGGGGCAAGCCGCCCGGCGTGCGGCCCCCGTCGGAGTGGGGCATGCGGGTGCGCGACGCGGGGGCCCGGGACGGTCATCCCGGATGCCTCGGGTGCCGGCTCGCGGGGCGGGGGCGCCCTGCCCCGGCCGCGTTGTCGGTGGCAGCGCCTACGGTTGCGGGCGATGGCACAGGAGTGGAAGTGCTCGGGGCTGCGATGGTCGGCGCAGGGCCCCGTGCTGACGTGGGACGGGGGGCGTCGTAGCCCGTTGTCCTGGGGGAAGCGGGTCTCCTTCGAGGTGGCGGCGGGGGGCGTGCGCAGGTGCGTGGGCGCTCGCGGGCATCCGTGTCCGCTGCGGGCGGCCGTCTCCGCGAGGAGCACGGGGGCCAGGTGCGAGGAGTGCGCGCGGCTGGACCGGGCGCACTCCGTCGCGGCGGACGGGATCGCCGACGACCCCCGTCCCTACCACGTGTACCTCGCCTGGTTCGGCCCCGGACTGGTCAAGGTGGGGATCACGGCGGTCGAGCGTGGGTCGGCTCGGCTGCTGGAACAGGGCGCCGTCTGTTTCACCTGGCTCGGCGCCGGTCCGCTGATGGCCGCCCGCCGCACCGAGGAACTGCTGCGGGCCGCGCTGCGGGTGCCGGACCGGATCCCGTACGCCGTGAAGCGCGCGGTGCGGGCCGCGTTGCCGGCGACGGAGGAGGAACGGGCGGGCGAGATCGGGGAGGTGTACGCGAAGGCCGTCCGACTGGGCGGCTGGCCCGACTCGTTGACCCCCGAGCCCTTCCGTTCGGTGGACCACGTGCGCGCGTTCGGGCTGACGGACGCGCCCACCGCGCACGGCGAGGTGCGCGAGCTCGTGGCCGGAGGGTCGCTGAGCGGGGAACTGGTGGCGGCGGCCGGCCCCGATCTGCATCTGGCCGCCCCGGACGGCGTGGTCGTCCTCGACACCCGGCTGATGCGGGGGTGGGAGCTGGTTCCTGCGGCGAGCGGTGAAGTCGCCCTTCCTGTGCGGCGCTTCGAGGCGCCCCCGGACCACCGGCAGGACGGCCTGTTCTGATCCCGGCGCGCAACTCCGGCCGGAGTCGCGCGCCGGAGTGCTGGGGACCGGGCAGGAGGTTCCCAGGTGTCGCCTGAGAGGCGCCTGTGCGTTTCTCAGGGAAATCACAGATGGGTGAAAGAGTGCTCTCAGGGGCCCCCGACAGGGTGTTCACCATGACCACGACCTCGCCCCAGGGGCGCACCGAACTGCTGAGGCCGGACGGGAGCCCCGTCCGAGTGCTTGTGGTGGACGACGAGATGTCGATCACCGAACTGCTGTCCATGGCCCTGCGCTACGAGGGATGGCAGATCCGCAGCGCCGGGGACGGCACGGGAGCCCTCCAGACGGCCCGTGAGTTCCGGCCCGACGCCGTCGTCCTCGACATGATGCTGCCGGACATGGACGGGCTGACCGTCCTCGGGCGGCTGCGCCGCGAGCTGCCGGACGTTCCGGTGCTGTTCCTGACGGCCAAGGACGCCGTGGAGGACCGCATCGCCGGTCTGACCGCCGGCGGCGACGACTACGTCACCAAGCCGTTCAGCCTGGAGGAGGTCGTGGCGCGGCTGCGCGGACTGATCCGCCGCTCCGGCGCCGCCGACCGGCGTTCCGACTCCGTGCTCGTCGTCGGGGACCTCACCCTCGACGAGGACAGCCACGAGGTCTCGCGGGCCGGCGACCACATCCATCTGACGGCCACCGAGTTCGAGCTGCTGCGCTTCCTGATGCGCAACCCGCGGCGCGTGCTCTCCAAGGCGCAGATCCTGGACCGGGTGTGGTCCTACGACTTCGGCGGTCAGGCCAACGTCGTCGAGCTGTACATCTCCTACCTGCGGCGCAAGATAGACGCCGGCCGTGAGCCGATGATCCATACCCGCCGCGGAGCCGGTTACCTGATCAAGCCCGCCGTGTCATGAGCGGACGACGACGACCGCGTCCGCAGAAGCGACGAGCGGGTAAGCCGCGCACCCTTCGGACGCGACTCGTCGTCGTGTCCGTGACCCTGATCGCCGTGGTCTGCGCGCTGATCGGCACGGTGACCACCCTGGTGCTGCGCGATCACCTCTACGGGCAGTTGGACGACTCCGTGCGCGAGGCCGCGATGCGCGTCTCCGGCGGACCGGCCGGGGGACCCGGCGGCCGGGACGGCTCCGTCGGCTCCGGCGCCACCCCGCCCGTGCAGAAGACGTACGGCATCGACGAGTTCGTCACCCACGGTCCCGGGCCGCAGAAGGCCCTCGCGGCCACGGTCGTCAACGGCTCGATCACCGCGGCCAAGGTCGGCGACAAGACGAAGAACGCCGCGGGGTACTCGGACATGAACCCCGAGCCGCTCACGGAGTCGCAGATCAGGGCGCTCGGCTCGGTCGCCCAGGACCAGCGCCGGCACACCGTCGAGATCCCCGGCCTCGGCGCCTACCGGGTCCAGTACATCCACGGCAACAACGGCGACTTCTACGTGGGCATCCCGACGTCCGAGGTCGACGGCACCATCAGCACCCTGATCCTCGTCGAGGTCAGCCTGACCGTGGCCGGGCTCGTCGCCGCCACCCTCGCGGGCACCGTGATGGTCGGCGTCGCCACCCGCCCCCTGCGCAAGGTGGCGGCCACCGCCACCCGCGTCTCCGAACTCCCCCTGCACACCGGCGAGGTCAACCTCAGCGAGCGGGTGCCGCAGACGGAGACCGATCCGCACACCGAGGTCGGACAGGTCGGCGCGGCGCTGAACCGGATGCTGAACCACGTCCACGGCGCGCTCCACGCCCGTCAGGAGAGCGAGACGCGCGTCCGGCAGTTCGTCGCGGACGCCAGCCACGAGCTCCGCACCCCGCTCGCCTCCATCCGCGGGTACGCCGAGCTGACCCGGCGCGGACGCGAGGAGGTCGGACCGGACACCAGGCACGCGCTCGGCCGCATCGAGTCCGAGGCCGGCCGCATGACGCTGCTCGTCGAGGACCTGCTGCTGCTGGCCCGGCTCGACGCGGGCCGCCCGTTGCAGTTCGAGCAGACCGATCTCGCCCCGCTGGTCGTCGACACCGTCAGCGACGCCCGGGCCGCCGGACGCGAACACGTCTGGCGGCTCGAACTGCCCGACGAGCCCGCCCTGGTCTCGGCCGACTCGGCACGGCTGCAACAGGTGCTCGTCAACCTGCTGGCCAACGCCCGGACGCACACCCCGCCCGGCACCACGGTCACCGCCCGCGTGCAGCGGCGCGGACCGTGGCTGTGTGTGGACGTCGAGGACGACGGTCAGGGCATCCCGCCGGACCTGCTCCCGCATGTCTTCGAACGGTTCGCGCGCGGCGACTCCTCGCGCTCCCGCGCCTCCGGCTCGACCGGCCTGGGCCTCGCCATCGTGCAGGCCGTGGCGGCCGCGCACGGCGGCGCGGTGACCGTCGACAGCGTGCCCGGGCACACCGTGTTCACCGTGCACCTGCCCGCGCTCGGCCCGGCCGAGCCCCAGCCCGCCGCCGGGGCGAACTGGCAGTCCGACCCGCACGACGAGCACTCACAGGCCGAGCACAGTGCCACCACATGGGTGCGACAGGGCGCCTGACGAGAGTCGACGACATGCGAACCGACTCTTCTCCCGGCACCCTGCCGGCGCGGGAGCACCTCCCGGCCGCCACCGCCGGTACGCCTGTCCTGGACGTAGTGATCCCCGTCTACAACGAGGAGAAGGACCTCCAGCCCTGTGTCCGAAGACTGCACGACCATCTGACGCGCACGTTCCCGTACTCCTTCCGCATCACGATCGCGGACAACGCGTCCACCGACGCCACGCCCTCGGTGGCGCGCCGGCTGGAGGCGCGGATCCCGCAGGTGAGGAACGTCCGGCTGGAGCAGAAGGGCCGCGGCCGAGCGCTGCGGACCGTCTGGTCCGCCTCGGACGCCCCGATCCTCGCGTACATGGACGTGGACCTGTCCACCGACCTCAACGCCCTGCTGCCGCTGGTCGCGCCGCTGATCTCCGGTCACTCCGACCTGGCGATCGGCTCGCGGCTGGCCCGCGACTCCCGGGTGGTGCGCGGCACGAAGCGGGAGTTCATCAGCCGCGCCTACAACCTGATCCTGCGCGGCTCGCTACAGGCCCGCTTCTCCGACGCGCAGTGCGGGTTCAAGGCGATCCGGCGCGACGTCGCCCGGGTTCTGCTCCCCCTGGTGGAAGACACCGGCTGGTTCTTCGACACTGAGATGCTGGTGCTCGCCGAACGCGCCGGTCTCCGTATCCACGAGGTGCCGGTCGACTGGGTCGACGACCCGGACTCCACGGTGCACATCGTGAAGACGGCGACCGACGACCTGAAAGGGGTGTGGCGCGTGGGCAAGGCCCTGGCCACCGGTTCGCTGTCCCTCGACCGGCTCCGCCGTCCCTTCGGCGACGACCCGCGCGACCGCGACATCGAGGACGTGCCCAAGGGCCTGGCCCGTCAGCTGGTCGGGTTCTGCGTCGTCGGCGGTCTGTCCACCCTCTTCTACCTCCTGCTCTACAGCGGCTTCCGGCAGTTCAGCGGCTCGCAGATCGCCAACGCGCTCGCCCTGCTGGTCTCCGCGGTCGCCAACACCGCCGCCAACCGGCGGCTGACCTTCGGGGTGCGCGGCCGCGGCGGGGCCGTCAAGCACCAGGCACAGGGGCTGGTCGTCTTCGGCATCGGCCTCGCGCTGACCAGCGGCTCGCTCGTCGCGCTGAACGCCGCGACCTCCGAGCCCGCGCACGCCACCGAGCTGGCGGTGCTCGTCGCGGCCAACCTCGCCGCCACGGTGCTGCGCTTCCTGCTCTTCCGGGTGTGGGTCTTCTCCGACCGGCGCGAGGGGGACGACCCGACGACGACCGGGGCCCCCGCCTCCTCCACGGCCGTCGACTCCTCCACGGGCGCCGACCCCTCGACGTCCGCCGACCCCTCGACGTCCGCTCGGACCGGCGCCCCCTTCATGCCGCAGCCGCAGCCGCAGCCGCAGCCGCAGCCGCAGCCAAACGCGCGACCGTTGCAGCCGGTACGCCCCCACGACACCGACCGGGGGGACGTCCGATGACCACCCATCTCGACCAGCCGACGGCGTGGGGCCCGCCCCCCACCGCGGCCCCACAGGAACCGGCTGTCCCGGGCCCCGGCGCGGGCCTGCCCGAGCGGCCCCTCGCCCACCGGCTCCTGCACGGCCGGCCCGAGGACCCGCGCTGGGCCCGCCCCGCCTTCCTCGGCCTGCTGACGGCCACGCTGCTGCTCTACCTGTACGACCTGAGCGCGTCGGGATACGCGAACTCCTTCTACTCCGCGGCGGTCCAGGCCGGCAGCCAGTCCTGGAAGGCCTTCTTCTTCGGCTCGCTGGACGCGGGCAACGCCATCACCGTCGACAAGCCCCCGGCCGCGCTGTGGCCGATGGCGCTGTCGGTCCGGGTCTTCGGCCTGAGCTCCTGGGCGATCCTGGCTCCCGAGGCACTGATGGGCGTGGGCACGGTCGCCGTGGTGTACGCCTCCGTACGCCGCCGGTTCAGCCCCGCGGCCGGTCTGATCGCGGGCGCCGTGCTCGCCCTGACCCCCGTCGCCGCGCTGATGTTCCGGTTCAACAACCCGGACGCGATGCTGGCCCTGCTCATGGCCGTGGCCTGCTACTTCACGGCCCGTGCGGTGGAGGACGGCCGGACGCGGTGGCTGGTGTGGGCCGGCGTCGCGATCGGTTTCGCGTTCCTCGCCAAGACGCTCCAGGCCTTCCTCATCCTGCCGCCGCTGGCGATCGTGTACGCGGTGTGCGCCCCGGTGGGCCTGAGGAAGCGGCTCGGCCAGCTGGCCGTCGCGACCGGCGCGCTCGTCGTGTCGGGCGGCTGGTGGGTGGCGATCGTCGAACTGTGGCCGGCCTCCTCCCGCCCGTACATCGGCGGTTCGCAGAACAACTCCTTCCTGGAGCTGACCTTCGGCTACAACGGCCTCGGCCGCCTGAACGGCGAGGAGACCGGAAGCGTCGGCGGGGGCGGCGGCGGGGGCGGCACCGGCCAGTGGGGCGAGACCGGCTGGAACCGGATGTTCAACTCCGAGATCGGCGGCCAGATCTCCTGGCTGCTGCCGGCCGCGCTGATCCTCCTGGCCGCCGGTCTGGTGGCCACCCGGAAACGGAAGCGGACGTCGGCCACCCGGGGTCTGTTCCTGGTGTGGGGCGGCTCGCTGCTGATCACCGCGGTCGTGTTCAGCTACATGGCGGGCATCTTCCACCAGTACTACACGGTGGCCCTCGCTCCCTATCTGGCGGCCGTGACCGGCATGGGCGCCGGGATCCTCTGGGAGAGGCGGTCCGAGGTCCGGGCCTCGATCACCCTCGCGGCCTCGGTCGTGGCGGCGGCGTCCTGGTCGTACGTCCTGCTCGAGCGCACCCCCGACTACCTGCCCTGGATGAGGTGGCTGGTCCTGGTCGGCGGCCTGACGGCCGCGCTCGGCCTGACCTTCGCGGGCCGGATCGACCGCCGGCTCGCCCTCGCCGCGGCCTGTGCGGGCCTGGTGGCCGCGCTGGCCGGTCCGACGGCGTACACCGTCAGCACCGTGCGCCAGGGCCACACCGGCTCCATCGTGACGGCCGGCCCGGCCGGCGCGAGCATGATGGGCGGCGGCCCGGGAGGCGGCGGTGGCCGCGGCGGCTTCGGCGGCGGCCCCGGCGCCCGGAACCAGGGTCAGAACCAGAACCAGGGCCAGGGCCAGGGCCAGGTTCCGCAGGGCGGCGGTGCGGGCGGCCTTCCCGGCGGGGGCCTGCCGGGCCAGGGCCGGAACCAGCAGAACGGCCTGCCGGGCGCCGGAACCGGTGACGGCGGCGGCATGGGCGGCGGGGGCGGGGTCGGCGGTCTGCTGAACGGCGCCTCCGTCGGGGCCGAGGCCAGGAAGCTGCTGGAAGCCGGCTCCGGGACGTACACCTGGGCGGCTGCCGCGATCGGCGCGCAGAACGCCGCGAGCTACCAACTCGCCACGGGCGAAGCCGTGATGGCGATCGGCGGCTTCAACGGGACCGACCCGTCCCCGACGCTGGCGCAGTTCGAGCAGTACGTGGCCGACGGCCGGATCCACTACTTCATCGCCAGTGGCTCGGGCGGCGGCGGCATGGCCGGCGGCAGTTCCGGGACCTCCTCGCAGATCACCGCCTGGGTCGAGGCCAACTTCGAGAAGGTGACGGTCGGTTCGGCGACCTTCTACGACCTGACGCAGAAGGCGGGGACGAGCGGCTGACCGTTCGGTGAGCCGGTGAGCCGGTGAGCCGGTGAGCGAGTGGGTCGGGGAGGGCGGTGGCGGCGGGCCACCGCCCTTCCGCCTGTCCGGCCTCCGGTCCGGGCGCCCGCGAGGAAAGTCGTTGTACGGCGTATGGGGAGTCTTCTACGGTGTACGACATGACAGAGTCCCCGTCCCCGTCTCCCTCTCCAGACCTCTCCCCACCCC
>NZ_JAHHIT010000139.1 GCF_024539675.1 Streptomyces hilarionis
GGTTCGAGCGTTGCGGGGGTGGGGACGGGGAGCTGCTTCCAGATGAACGGCTTCATGTGCGCGTCACTGATCTTCTGGCGACTCACGAAGTCGAAGACCAGAGAAGACTGGGCGGCGACCATAGCTGCGATCAGCGGGGGAGCGACTCGAGGCAACATCAAGGAATAGGTGTTGCCGACCGCTGTGCGTGGCACGAAGGCCGGGATGGAGGTGCGCTCGTTGGTCGAGGCGGTCACGTCGCACCAGCCGCACAGCCAGTCTCGTTCCCAGTGCTCCTCGGCGAGTCGCAGCTCCACTCCCTTGACGTGAACCTCCTTGTTGTTGCGTCGCGTGGGGACCATGCCGTTTTGCTGAACCCAGTTGAGCGGTAGGGCGAGGCGCGCGGGATCCTCCAGCTCTTTCGCCGAAAGGTATTTCGGTTGGTTCTGTCGATTGACGGCAGTCAGGCTCTTGACGACATCGGCAGCGCGGTGATTGTAGAAGGTCACCATCTTCGCTTCGTACAGCGGCAACATCATTTCGCCGTGCTGCTCGAAGAGGTTCCCCCGAAGTGTCCACCCCTCGGCCTCAAGCTGCTCGCGGCTACGGAAGAGGTCGGAATCATCGGTCATGTCTATGAGGCGTTTGAACGTCATGCCCCACGGGTTGCCTCCTCGGTGTCCCTCGTTCCACAGCACCGGAACACGCCGGTATATCCCGGCTGCGATATCCGCGTCGCGCTTTGTGCGGAACACTGCGAGAGTGCCGGTGTTGGGGTTCATCCGCGCGAGGTCCTCAGGGTCCAGAGCGAAGATCCGGTTCGGGTCTTCCAGATCCGTGATGTCGGACAGGAAAAAGCCTACGCGGCTGGCGTCCGCGCGTGTGGCCCGGCCGGTGAGGGAGAACAAGCAGAACTTGTAACTGGAGTGAACGTTCTCGAACCACTTGCCTCCCTTCGGCAGGGCCGGACTCTTGGGGCGACGGTTCTCGAAGTCGTACAGCGAGACCAGAGCCCCCCGCCGCATGAAGGCCGAGAACAGGTGTTGCGAGCTCGCTCCGGTCGCGATAGCGGTAGGCAGAATTACGCCGAACCGCCCCTCCGGCGCCACCACGGTCGACATCTGCTCGGCGAACAGCGAGTCTGTCTGCAGCGAGTTGACACCCTTGACCGTGAGCCCTTTTGCGCACAAGGGAAACACCCAGGAGTCCCCCGCGAAGTGGAATGTCCCTTTCTTGGTGCGGCGCGCCTCCCGATAATGTTTTCCCTCAGCCGGATACTCTCGCTCCCACTCCGCGATACGCGTCCGCCGAGCCGTGCCCGAGATCGCCGCGATCTCCGGCTCCACGACGCTGAAGTACTCCTTATCCATGAAGTCGACCTTGTCCCACGGCGGATTTCCCACCACGCACGAGAATCCCCCCGCCCAGCCCGTACCCGGGTCGACGCCCCATTCAGCCCCCGCACCTGCGCCCTCCTCCGGCACCCGGAACACCTCCGGAAACTCCAAGTGCCAGTGGAAGAAGGCGTACTGCTCCCGCAACCGCACGACCTCGTCATGCGTCGACTGCGGCGCGGCATCCCCCTCAGGGTCCTCCAGCCCTCGGAACACCCGGTGAGTAACGGCCGGTGGCGCATCCTCCCGCTTCTCCCACACGAACGCGGCACACCACGCATCGGCAATGTGCAGTGCCTGCAGATACTCCGCCGAAGTCGACCACGCCTTGAACGCCTCCTCCTTGCGCCGCACCTGCGCCAGATTGCGCGAGGGCGCAGAGATGATACGGCGCAGGCCGGTGGCGAAACCGGTGTTGGAGACGTTCGGCTCGCGCTCCTCCACCTCGAACAGGAGGCCCTGCCCGGCCCGCTGCTGCTCGTTCTCGGCGGACAGCCTCTTCGCGTACGCCTCGTCGTCCCCCTCCGTCTTCTTGAACGCCCGGCTGGGAATGCCGTCCTTCATGAGAGCCGGCGTGGCCCCGATGAGGCCGTTGCCGTGCTTGACGTGTGCGTCGAGGAACCCGAGCGGGCGGCCCGGTTTCATGGCCTCCAGCCACAGGGACACCTTGGCCAGCTCCACGGCCATCGGGTTGAGGTCGACGCCGTACACGCAGCGCGAGACGACTTCGTGCACGGCATCACGGACCGCGTGGACCGTCGGCTCGGGGTTGCGCTCCCGCACAGAGGCGACCCGCTTGGCGATGCGCCGGGCGGCGGCGACAAGGAAGTGGCCGGAGCCGCAGGCCGGGTCGCAGACCGTCAGGGACAGCAGTTCCTCGACGATCCTCTCGGCGGGGTCGGAGGCGTCCTCGGCCCGCGCCCGCTCCTCGCCCCGCGCGACAGCGGCGTCGATCACCGGGTTCAGCGTCGAGTCGAGCAGCGTCTCCGTGAGCGCGGACGGGGTGTAGTAACTCCCCGTCTTCTTACGGTCGTTGCCAGCCCGGTCCACCAACTCGAACGTACGCTTCGCCGCGCTGTGCTTCGGCACCAGCTCCAGCAGTGCCTCGTACACCGACCCCAGCTCCTCGGCACCCATGTGCCGGTAGTCGGCGGAGCGCCAGCGGCCGGAGTTGGCGTCGCGGACGCGGGCGAGGTGCCGTACCGCTTCCAGGAAGTACCGGTTGGAGAGCCGGGCCGCGGACAGTGGCGCGTCCGCCTCCGTCGTGTTGAACAGGCCGCCGAGGCCCGGCAGGCCCAGCTCCGGCCGGCCCTGCTCATCGCTGAGCGCGGTAAGCACCAGCTGGACGGCCTCGTACTGGTCACTGTGGGCCGTGCCCTGCCTGCGCTGGGCCCGTTCGCGCAGCCTGGCCGTCGAGAAGTACCGGTGGTACCGGTCGCGGGCCTGTTCGTCGGCCTTCGGGTCCAGAAGGGCGTTACGGTCCTCGGCCACGAAGAGGAAGATCAGTCGGTAGATCAGGCGTAGCAGTGCCGACTGGAGTGCCGACGGGTCCAGCCCCTCGCGCAGGGCCGTGTTGTGGGGGTGGCGCAGGAAACCGGTGCCGAGTGCGGCCACGGCCTGCTGGACGCCGTCGCGGTAGTGCTCCAGGGCGCGCGTGCCCGACTCGATGGCCGCCGTGCGCCAGGCCTCCAGCCAGCACGCGGACGGCGCCGCATCCTCCGTCACCTCGAACCGCGACACATGCAGCACCCGGTACAGCAGCACGAACTCGCTGAACAGCTCGCCGTCGAAGATCGATTCGAGGTCGAACTCGACGTACGAGGCCGTGGCCAGGGCGCTGGAGTCGCGCAGCAGGCGGACCTGGCGGCCGTTGGTGAGGACGCCCCACAGGTGGGCCTCCGTGCGGTTCAGGCACTCCTGGAGCATCGACTGCGGCGGGACCGTGCCCACGCCGCCAGGGCGCTTGTCGAGGTTGGCGTTCCAGGCCGTCTGGTGGATCAGCGCGTGCCGCCAGCGGTGGGAGACCGGGAACTTCTTCTCCGCGTCCGAGTCGGCGGCGATGCCCGCCGCCCCGACCTGCGTCAGCGGACCGAAGCCCAGCTCTCGCCAGAGCGGGGCCAGCCAGTCGCTGCCGGCGCGGCCGGTCGGGTCGGCGGCCGGAGCGCCCGTCTCCCGGTCCTCGGGAAGGTGCTTGCGCAGCTCGCGCCAGAGCGGCTTCAGGTACTCCCAGCTTCGCTCGGCCTCGTCACGGACCGAACGGGACGACGGCAGGCCGTAGTCGGCCGGCTTCGAGCCGGGGACGTCCTTGCCCTCCGAGATCCGCACAAGCATGTCGGCGGGCAGCAGCCCTCCGACCGTGTGGACGGCGGTGAACACCTGGTTGCGGGTAACTGCGGACATCAGGCGGACACTCCAGGAGCAGCGGCCGGGGTGCCGGCGGGAACAAAGGGCAGGTACACGTACGCGCCGAGGATGTCGGCGGGCTTCTGCACGGTGACGGACAGGCCTCGGACGATCTCGCCGGACGCCTGGCGCACCCGGCGGTGCGAGGCGTCCAGCTCGGCGGCCAGCTGCTCGCCGTACGTCTCCAGATGGCCGTACACGTCCGGGAGTTGGGTGAGCAGGCGGGTCATCGTCCGTTCGGCGTAGTGGCGGTCCGTGCTCTCCGATGCCGTCGCGTCGAGGAGGTCCCGCGCCCGCTCCGGCGGCAGCCACTCCGCCTTCCTGGCCGAGCCCTCGAAGGCGATCAGCCGGGCGTCCTCCGCGACCAACTGCTTCTCGCCGCTACGCGAGGGAAGCGTGAGGTGGAAGCGGTAGCGGACCAGGAGCAGGGTGGTCATGGTGCCGACCGCGTCCGTCGTCACCACACCACAGCGGCGGGCCGGGCGGGTGCCGTCCGCCTGAGTGTCCAGGGCGGCGTTCAGGACGTGCGACGCGAGGGCGCCCACGACCGGGTCTGCCCGTACCAGAGCCGCCTCACCCCGCGCCACCGCCGGGTCCGCGCGGAACGGGATGGGGCGGTCCTTCTCGATCACCTCTGCGCCGACCGTGGGCGCGAGCGCGTCCCGCAGGCCGATGGGCGTGCCGCCGACCTGGGCCGTGAAGTCCTCACCCTCCCCGCGGAGCACGGCGCCGAGGGCGCCCAGTGACTCCCGTACGAACGTGTCGATCTCGCCCGCGCCGCCCAGCGCCTCACGGACCGCCGCGACCTCGCGCGCCACCTCCTGCGGACGCACCGAACGCTGCGCGAACCGCGACCGCGACGCCTTCTCGCGCTCCGCCGCTGAGTTCCAGTCGCTGTCCAGCTTCTCCGTGCTCACCTTGAACGCGTCCGCGCTGAACAGGGCGTCCTGGTCCTCGCGGCCGCGCATCAGCAGCCACTCGACGATCGCGTCCGTGACGCCCGTCGACAGTTCGTCGGGTACGGAGACGGAGATGCCGAGGTCCTTCTTGATCTGGCGGTGCTTCTTGATGAGGACTTCGAGGACCTTGCCGTCGATGCCGTTGTCGTCGCCGTAGAGCGTGATGACGCGGACCTGGTCCTTGCGCTGGCCGTAGCGGTCGACGCGGCCCTCGCGCTGGTCGTGGCGGGTCGGGTTCCAGGCCAGGTCGTAGTGGACGACGGCGTCGAAGTGGTGCTGGAGGTTGACGCCCTCGGAGAGGCAGTCGGTGGCGATGAGGACGCGGCGGGCGGCGGCGTCCTCGCCGGCCTCCTCGGCGAGCTTCTCGATGCGCTCCAGGCGCTGCTGCGGGGAGAGCGTGCCGGTGACCGCCTTGACGACGGTCTTGGCGCCGAGCGGGCCGCGCCTGCCGGACTCCTTGTCGTTCTCCAGCTGGGCGGCGAGGTACTCGGCCGTCGGGATGTAGCGGCAGAACACGATCGGGTTGTGGCCGTCCGCGAGGAGCGCCTTGAGGTGCTTGATCAGCGCCTTGAGTTTGAGGTCCTTGGCCGGGCCTTCCAGCTCCTCCGCGATGTCGGCAAGCTCCCCCAAGTAAGAACGCGGGTCCTCGGTCGTCTCCGCGCCCGGTGCGACGTCCATGCCCTCCATTGCGTCGCTGTCGGCGGCGTCGCTGTTGAGCGGGGCGCCGAGCTTGTCGGCCTCCTCAGCCGAGGCGGCGATCGCCGCCGCCGAACGCGTCCGCAGGGTTTGTGCTGCGGCGCGCGGGGACGACACCAGGGAGCGGAGCAGCGCGATCGCCGACCACCAGGCGATGCGCGCCTCCCGCTTGCCCTGGCTGCCCGCCTGCTCGACTCGCTCACTCGCGTACGCGATCGCGTCGTCGAGCAGGGCCCGGTACTCCGGTGACAGCTTGTACGTCTCGTCCTTGAAGTAGCGGTCCGAGGGGAACGCCGTCCGCTCCGCGAGGGAGTCGTCGGTGAGACCGTCCTCTTTGGTGAGGTACTGGCGTACGTCCGCCCGCTTGCGCGCCACGAAGTGCTGGGCCAGGAGCTTCCTGCCGGCCTCCGAGTCGAGGCTCACGTCGGCCAGTTCGGGCTTGACCAGGCCCAGCAGGTTGCGGAACGCGGACTCCTTGCCGCTGTGCGGGGTCGCCGTCACCAGCAGCAGGTGCCGGTTCTCGTCCGCCGAGACGCGGCGCAGCAGCTCGTAGCGGAGCTGGTTCTGTGAAGCCGTGGAGGTGTCGTCGGCGACCACGCAGGTGTGCGCCTCGTCGACGATCACCAGGTCGGGGCAGTGACGGACGAAGTCGTCGCGGTGGCGCGGGGACTTGATGAAGTCCGTCGAGACGATCACGTGCGGGTACTTGTCGAAGAGGGACTGGCCCAGGTCCAGGCCCCGTTCGAGGCGCGAGACCGTCGAGGACAGGACCAGCTCCGCGTCGATGCCGAACTTCGTGCGCAGCTCCTGCTGCCACTGCTCGGCGAGCGCGGGGGAGCAGAGCACGGCAAGGCCCGTCGCCTCGCCCTGCGCGAGGAGTTCGCTCGCGACCAGGCCCGCCTCGATGGTCTTGCCGATGCCGACGTCGTCGGAGATCAGCATCCGGACCGTCTTCTGGCGCAGCGCCATCAAGAGCGGGACGAGCTGGTACGCGCGCGGCTCCACCGCGATCCCGGCCAGCGAGCGGAACGGTCCCGCGCCGGAGCGGAAGCCGACGCGCAGGGCGGTGCGCAGCAGGCCGGCCGCCCGCTGGTCGCCGAGGTCGCTCGGCTCCGGCGGCGCGAACTTCGCCTCGTCGACCGTCTCGAACGCCGGGAACACGGCGGCGATGTCGTCGTCCGAGCCGCCCAGCGGGCGCAGGACGAGCAGGTCGGGCTTGCTCTCGGGGAGCACCACCCATTCGCGGCCGCGGGCCTTCACCAAGGAACCGGCCGAGTACGTGAGTGCCATGTCTGTCTTCAAGTCCTCGTGGTGGGCGATCAGTTGGCGGCCGGAGAGCCGAAGTAGCGGGTGTTGGCGGCGGCGACGGCGTCCCAGTCGGCGTCGTGTGCGAAGCGGATGACGTCCCAGCGGGCGTTGAACAGGCGGTCCTCGGCGTCCTCGTCCCGGAAGGTGTCCTGCTCCTTGTCCGGGAGATCCACGAAGACCGCCACGTTCACACCGGGCAGGCGGTACACGTAGTCGGGGGTCGCCATCGCCTCGGTGAGGAAGGAGCCCGGTTCGTCCGGCAGCCGCAGGCCGCGCGCCTTTGCCCAGCCCAGGAAGTCACCCTGAGCCGCCAGCTCGGCCGCCGACGCCGTCTCTACCGACGCCTCGACTGCTGCTTCGACCGGCGTCGGGTCGGCGGCGGGAGAGGACTGGTCGAGCAGCCGGCGGTACTGCTCGGAACGCGACTCTCCGCGCGACTCCCGCCGGGCCGTCGCCGTCGCGAGCCGCACCAGCAGGTCCCGCACCGAGTGCCGGTTGATGAGGGCGTGGTTGAGCTGGTTGCCGTACGTCAGGAGGCACTCGTAGCAGCCGAGCGCGCACGGCCGGTCCGGGTGCGGGCCGCCCTGGTCGGTGCCGTCCGCGTCGAAGTGGCAGATGTCCAGGGCGCGTACGGCCGCCTTCGCCAGGGCGTCCTCCTCCGCCTGGAGGCGGCGCAGCACACCCGCGCCGCCCTCGGCGGCCTCCGTGAACAGGATGCGATTGCGCGGTCCGTCGTCCGGCGGCAGCAGCTCGCTGGACAGCTCGGCGTCCTCCAGTTCGAACGCGGCCTCGATGCCCCGCTCCAGGGCGTACATCAAGGAGAGCGCCACCGGTTCCGGCAGCGGCTCGTCCAGGGTGACGACGAGGATGTTGCGGCGGTCCTCCACGTACGGGATGACCCGCTTCTTGCGGCGCCGCTCGTTGCCGTCCGCGTCGATCACGGGCAGCTCGCTGGAGTCGCCGGACGCCTCGGACGCGTCTTTGTCGTTCATCCAGCGGCCGTCCGCGAGGTCCAGCCAGTACCCGGCCGGCTCGTCGCTCTTGGCGCGCACCCGGCCGGTGTTGGTGATCCGGACGGTCGCCGAGTCGCCGTACGCCACGTCGGCGAGCGGCGCGCCCGAGGCGTCGGTGATCGCCGCGTTCAGACGGCCCTTGCGGGTGCCGTGGTCCTGGAAGCGGTACGACGTCTCCAGCTTGAAGCCGGCGCGCCGCCGCTCCTCCTCGTCGGAGGAGATCCGCTCACGGCGCGTCGTGTACACGGTGTGCAGGTGCAGCAGGCCGTACGTCGCCGCGCCCAGCGGCTCGTGGCACATGGCGCAGCGGTCCTCCAGCTGCTCCGGATCGTGGTGGTAGCCGCAACTCGCGCAGCGGCGGGCCTCGCTGGTCGCCAGCTCGCCCGAGGAGTCCGGGGGCAGCTGGATGCGGGTCACCTGGTAGCGGGCGCCCTCGTGGTAGATCAGCGCACCCGGGCCGAATTCGCGGATCGCCAGGAAGCGCGGCCGCTGGAGGTAGTCGCCGTCCCCGCGGCGGCGGCCGACGGTCGGGATGTACGCGGCGAGCGGGAGCCGCGGGAAGCTGTAGCCGGGCAGGAAGCCCTCGGACGCGAGATAGCGGTACGGGTTGAAGTCGGAGAGGACCGACTTGCTGTCGGCGCTCTCGTTCATCAGCAGGTTGAGCTGCGTCTCGGCCTCGCGGCGGCGGGCGTTGGCGCGGATGCGGTCGCCCTCGGTGAGGCTGTAGTCGAGGCGGCGCCTGTTCTGGATGTACTGGTCGTCGAGCGCGGAGCGGAACAGCTGCCGCCAGCGGTCGAAGGCCCGGTCGAAGCGGGTCGCCACCGTCCGTACCCGGTCCTGGATCCAGTCGTCGTGCCACCACGTGGTGTCGGCGAAGTCGGGCAGGAGCGGGCCGAGGACGCGCAGGGCCGCGTCGACGGTACGGCGCCGGGCGCTGTCGTCAAGGGAGGCTGCCAGGATGTCGGGCAGCAGCTCTAGGGCGGGGTTCGGACGGTCACCCGTGTCCGGGTACGACACGTCGAGCACCTCAGGGACGGCACGGCCCAGCTTCAGGCCGGCCTCCGCGATCCAGATGCCCTGGAGGTGGGAGAGCACCAGGTCCTCGTTGGCGAGATCCAGCCGCGGCGGGGCGACGGCGCCCGCGACCATGCGCTCCGAGCGGCGGAAGTAGTACTGGTCGTGGCTGTTGCCCGTCGCGCAGTAGGTGGTCACGAGGGCGGGCTGGCCGCTGCGGCCCGCGCGGCCCGAGCGCTGCGCGTAGTTCGCGGGCGTGGGCGGCACATTGCGCATCATCACCGCGTTGAGCTGGGAGATGTCGACGCCCAGTTCCATCGTCGGGGAGCAGTACAGCAGCTTCAACTCCGCCTTGCGGAAGGCCTCTTCGCGCTGCTCCCGCTCCTCGGGCGAGACCTGCGCGGTGTGCTCGCGCGCGAACAGGCCGGACAGGGTGCCCGCCGCGTCCTTGTACAGGTCGCGGAAGAAGGTGTTGACGCGCGGGCCGTCGCCGCTCTGGTAGGTGCGGGTCAGCGGGTCGTGCGTGCCCCGCTCGCCTCTGCCCGCACGCCATACGAGCGACTGGGCGGCCACGCGGTAGCCGGTCGCGGCCGGGGCGGAGGATTTGCGGTAACGGCCCGCACGCGGCGGGGCCTCCGTCACCTCCTTGACCAGGCCCGCCTTGGCCAGAACCTTCAGCAACTCCTCGATGACCAGCTGGAGATCGGCCGGATCGAGCGTCTTGAACGCCGTGTCCGCGCGCCGCAGGTACTTGCCGAACTTGCCGCGTGCCGAGAGGAACAGAGCCGAGCGGTCCATGCCTCGGCCGGACGGGTGCGGGTAGGCCGTGCCGACCTTCGGCTTGTCGGCTGCGGACAGTACCCACGGATCGATCAGCCGCTCCTCGCTCGCCCGCTGGAGCGAGTCGAAGTCGTCACGGAAGTACGAGACGTCGATGGCGAGGGACCGGCGCATCTCGTTGAGCAGCGCCTTCATGACCTCGGCCCGCAGCGCCGGGTCGGCGTCGCGCAGCGCCTCGTGCGTGCCCGCCCACCGGTCCTGCTTGGCCGCCACCCATTCCAGGTCCTCGTAGCCGATCTCCAGCAGGCCGGTCTGCTCCAGGTTCGGCATCGTGATGCGCCAGCCGCGCTCCAGATCCAGGTAGAGCCGGAACGCGATCACGTCACGGAGGGTCTTGGCGGCGTTGCGTGCCAGGGAGGGCGGCAGATCGCTCTCCCCGGTGTAGTCGGCCGGCTCGATGGCGAGCGCGTTCGTCACCGACGCAGCCAGTTCCTCGTGGTGGACGCCGTCCTCGCCCGCGTCCAGAGCAGCCCGGTACAGGGCTCCGCGCAGCTGCGTGATCTGCACGAAGTCGTTGAAGTGACCCGCCTGGAGGGACGCGTCCTGCCGGTTGTCCACGAACGTGAGGAGCTTGCGCGCCTCCTTGTCCAGGGTCTCCTCCGGCACCGACTTCAGCGAGCGCACCACGGACGCGGAGATCAGCGAGGTCGCGGAGGACCGGCCCTCCTGGTCGAGCGTCGCCAGCTTCGCGAAGTCCCGGCCGCGCGTCTGCTCGTACGCGACCCCGCAGTGCAGACAGAAGAGGAAGGGGGAGGGGACGAACGCGGTCTGGAGTTCGCCGTTCCCTTCGCGGCCGCGCGGGTCGACGGTGACGGCGCGCGGCACCCGGTCGCGGTACGACTTCTTCACGACCTCCTGGCCCTTGTCGTCCAACTCCAGCCAGGACTCGGGCAGCCGACGGTCGTCCACGGCGTACTGGACGTTGGACGGCCATGCCCGCTCGTGGTCCACGTACAGATAGCCGTCGCCCTGCCGCCCGCCCGTCGCGGAGGTGTCCCGGCGCGCCTCGTACCGGACCTCGCCGTCCTTCTCGGTCCGCCACACCGTCAGGTACTCCTGGCCGCACTCGCGGCAGAACGCCAGCGGCATCAGCAACTTGCCGTCACTACCCGGCTGTTCGAGCTGGTAAGAGCGGGTGAGGTGGCGCGAGAGCTTGTCCTCCAGGGTGACGTACACGGTGTCGCCCTTGGAGAGGAACTGGTGCAGCCGGAATGCGAACAGCGGCCGCTCGGTCACCGGGTGGCGCGCCTGGGAACCGGCCTCCAGGGTGGCGCGGATGGCGGCGACGCACTGATCCTCGGCGACTCCGGACTGCTCGTGCAGCTCCTTCGCCGCGACCTCGATCTTCGTGGGCTGCTGCCGGATCAGGCGTCCGGTCGCTTCGTCGGTGGCCAGGCCGAAGCGGGTCTCGATCCAGCGGGCCAGCGGGTCGCGCACGAGATCGTCGTACGCGCGCGGAGCGGCGGGGGAGCTCAGACGCTCGGCGAGAACGACGTCGGGTGTGTCGTGGGTGGCGCGGACCAGGGTTTCGCCGATGACGTGCTCCGGGCGCACCGGTGTACCGAACAGGGTGCTCGCCACTCCCGCGACGACCCTCTTCTGGTCGTCGAGCGTGCCCTCCGTCGACATGGTGGCTGACGTGCCGATGCACTGCAGGTCCTGCGCCTGGCACGCCTCGCGGACGCGGCGGATCAGCAGCGCCACGTCGGCGCCCTGCCGGCCGCGGTAGGTGTGCAGCTCGTCGAAGACCAGGAACTCCAGGCCCCGCGCCATCTTGATGAGGCTCGCCCGGTCGGCCGGGCGGGTCAGCATCAGTTCCAGCATCACGTAGTTGGTGAGCAGGATGTCCGGCGGGTTGTCGCGGATCTCCTTGCGCTTCTCATCGTCCTCCTGGCCCGTGTAACGGGCGAAGGTGACCGGCTCGCGGCCGGCGCCGTAGCCGTCGCGCAGGTACTTCTCCAGCTCCTTGAGCTGGCTGTTGGCGAGCGCGTTCATCGGGTAGACGATGATCGCCCGTACTCGCTTGGGAGCCTTCGGTCCCTCGGCGTCCCGCTGGTGGAGCACCTTGTTCACGATGGGGACGATGTACGCGAGCGACTTGCCGGACCCGGTGCCCGTCGTCAGGACGTACGACGCGCCCGACGCGGCGGCGTCGATGGCCTCGCGCTGGTGCTGATGGAGCGTCAGTGGACGGCCGTCGGGGACCGTTCCGCCCTCGGTCTTCTTGGCCTGGAAGATACGGGCGCACTCGTCGTGCAGGACCTTCTGCCCGGCGAGCTCGACCACCGTGCCGCCGCCCTGGAAGAACGGGTTCAGGGACAGCCACGGGTCGGGCCACTGTGACTTGCTGTTGAGGTCGTCCTCGACGAAGGCCGCGATGCGGTCGTCACGGATGACGGTGCCGCCCTCGGTGAAGGAGCGGTAATCCCTGATGAGCGTGCGGTGGACGCCGAAGACGTCCATGCCCGCGCCTGAGGCGGCGACCGATGCCGGCTCCGGCTTCGGGGCGGGGGTCTGCCGTGCGGGGGCGTGGGCCGCGGGGTCGCGCAGCGGGCGAGTCGGGTCCAGGGCTCCCCAGTGCGGTAGCCGTGGGGTGTCCACGTCCAGCCTGGCCGGCGGAAGCAGCGCGTCGCGTACGGCCACGGCGTCCGCGGGCCGGGCCGCCGGGTCCTTGGCGAGCAACCGGTCGACGAGCCGGGCCAGGTCCGCGGGGATCTCGCTGCGGATGAGGGTGATGGGCGTCGGCTCTTCGCGCGTGTGCTTGGCGGCCAGCTCGAAGGGCGACTCACTGGTGAACGGCGGTACGCCCACAAGCATCTCGTAGATCACACATCCGAGGGCGTACAGATCGGCGGCCTGCGTGACCTGCTTGGCCTCGAACTGCTCCGGAGCCATGTAGCGGGCGGTGCCCACGCTGACGCCGGTGCTGGTCAGCCGGGTGTCATCGGGGTCGTCGACGATGCGACCCATGCCGAAGTCGAGGACCTTTACGGTGCCACCCTGGGTGAGCATGACGTTGGCGGGCTTGAGGTCGCGGTGGACGACGTCGGCGGCGTGCGCGGCGGCGAGACCGGACGCGATCTGGGCGCCGATGGCGGCGGCCCAGGTGACGGGCAGCTGCCGTTCCTCCGCGATGAGATCGCGCAGCGTCTCACCGTGCAGGAACTCCATCGCCAGGTAGGGCAGGCCCTCCTGCTCCCCGGCCACCCCGCCGGCGACGATGCGCGTGAGGTTGGGGTCGTCGAGGCGACGCATGATGCGCACCTCGCGGGCGAAGCGTTCGGTGGCCTTGGGATCGGCTCCGGTGTCGATCCGGGTTCCCGTGCGGCGACGCAGGATGGTCTTGACGGCGACCGTGCGCTCGGGGGTGCCCTCGGCTGCCTGAAGATCCTCGGCCCGGTGAACCTCACCCATGTTGCCCTTGCCGATGACATGCCCGATGCGGAACCTGCCGTCCAGCAGCTCCTGGCCCACTGCCGCTCCCCTCGTCCTCCGCCGTCCCGTTTCCCGGTCCCGTGCCGAGGCGGGAAACGGAACGTGCCCCCTACATTCGTCGCGCACCGCTCATCGTGACAGAGAGGAGCGCAGTGTCCGCAACCGTACACGAAGTGAAGGCATTGCGGAATGCTGTGAATCTGTTGACATCGTCAACGTGCCACCCTACGGTGAATCTCGTCATCGGGGAGGGGGTGGGTGGTGTGGGACACCAGTCGGTCGGAGGGCCTGAGGCGCCAACCGGTGTGCCGGGGCGGGGCTCGGGCCGTGTCGCCGCAAGCGGGGCGCAGGGGAACCTGGCGAGCGGCGGAGTCGGACTCAAGGCTGCTCTGGCCGGAATGCTGACGCGCCTGCGCCGCGCGGCGGTGGACGGCGCGGTGCCGGAATCCGTGTTCGTGGAGCATGTCCGCGCGCTGGGGCTGGGGGACGTCGAGCGGGAGCGGCTTCGTGAGGAGCTGGCCGGGCTGGGGCTGCCCGTCCTGAGGGCGGTGGCGCATGCAGACGGTGACGGTTCGAATGCGGAAAAGGTTGCACGGATTCGTGAAGAAATTGTGTCTACCCCCGTCTTCTCCTCCGATGACGTGGTGCGGACTCTGTTGGAGCGTTATGCCGACGCCGAGGGATATGTGGCGTCGCGCGCCCTGGACGGTGTGGCCCGGCTGGCCGGACTCGGGGCGCGGGATGCGGCGGCGCTGCGGGCGGGGGCGCGGATTCGAGGCGAGGTCCTCGCGACCGCCGAGGCGGTGGCCGCGACGGGGGAGGACGAGAGACAAGCGGCCGTGAGCGAGCAGGATCGGGGTCCAGTCGGGCCTGCCGTCCCGGTCGTCGAAGCAGCCGCCCCCGTGGCCGGTGACGATCTCACGGATCTCACCGATCAGACTGACGCCGAGGCACCCCAAATGGAGGACGGCCCGGAGGGCGAGCCCTTTCCTCCTTCGGACACGGAGCCCGGAGGCGACCTCGGCGACCTCACGGCCGCGGTGGCCGCCGCGCTGGCCGTCCTGGAGAACGACCGCTTTCGACGGCGGCCGGACATGAGTCTGTTGAGCGCCGAGGCGGAGGTCGGACTCGCCGTGCTGATACGGGGAGGACCCGACCGTCTGGCCGAGGAACCGGACGACGAGGCTCTGAGGGGCCTGCCGCACGAGGACCTCCGGATCCGCGCCCGGGACTGTCTCGTCCTGCACAACCAGCGACTTGTGCACAAGATGGCCCCCCGGTATCTGGAACAGGGGCTGGACTACGACGACTTGTTTCAGCACGGCGTGCTGGGCCTGATGCGGGCGGCGCGCAAGTTCGACCCCTCCAAGGGCTTCAAGTTCTCGACGTACGCGACCTGGTGGATCCGCCAGTCGATCAGCCGGGCCATCGCGGACGAGGGCGCCGTCATCCGCATCCCGGTCCATATGCACGAACAGGTGCGCAAGGTGGCGCTTGCGGAGCGCACCCTCGCGATCCAGGGTCGGCCTGCCGGCGTCGCCGACGTGGCCGTGTACTGCGACATGACCATGCAGAAGGTCGAGGAAGCCCGGAAGCTGAGCCGGCGCACCGACTCTCTCGACCGTGTCATCGGGGACGGGGTCACGCTCGGCGACTTCATCGGGCAGGCGAACCCGCTGCCACCCGTGGACAAGGCCGTACTCGACGCGATGCTGCTGGAGCAGGTCACGCACGTGGTCGACACGTTCTCCGGACGCGAGGCCCGCATCCTCGTCCGGCGTCTCGGCCTGGACGGCGACGAGACCCTGACCCTGGACGAGCTGGGGCGGGAGTTCGGGGTGACGCGGGAGCGCATCAGGCAGATCGAAGTCAAGATCCTTCCCGTCTTCAGGCAGCGGCTTCGGGAGGCCGGTCTCACCGCCGCGTACGGGCACGACGGCGGGTCGGCCCCTGAGGCCGGCGAGCCCGTCAAGAGGCAGGCTTCGGACCGTGGCGCTGGCCGGGCAGGGACACACAGGAAGCACTCCGAGGAGAAGCGGACGCCTGACGCGCTGAGCCCGGACATGCCGCGGGACGCTTCGCGGGACGTGCCGTCGCGGTCGGCCGGAACGGTGGAGACATCGGTCGCCGAAGCCGCCGAAGCCGCCGGATGGCTGGGGGCGGAGACGGCCGTGGCCGGGCCCGCTGACCGCACCACAACCGACAGCATGCTGTCGGCGGTCCTCATGGCTGAACAGGAGGAGCCGCAGGTGCAGGTGGAAGGACCTTCCGAGGAACGCCCGGACGCCCCCCAGCCGCCAGCGGATCAGGGGGTGGGGGCTGTCGCAGCAGACGCGATCGAGTCCGGAAACGAACTGGTTCCGCGACCGCGCGTGGCAGCGCCGGAGCCACTCCCGCGACATTCGCCCTCGGCGCCGGCCTCCACCGAGGCGAGCGGGCTGCCCGCGACCGAGCCTGCCGCACCCGCGCGGTACACGGCGGACTGGCGGCAGGCGCTGCGGATGCCGACGGAGTTCGGCGGGGGAGTGGCCTGGCTCGCCGAATACGCCCTGCTCGCCGTGGGGCATGTGCAGCTCACCGTGCTGCTCGGTGCGTCCCCCGCCGACGCCGTCGTGCGTGCCGTGCGGGAACGTGGCGTGCTCGACCGGCCCGTGGTCAAGGCCTTGGAGGTGCTGCGCCTCGTCTTCGACACCGTGAAGGAGGCCGGGCTGACACCCGAGGACTTCCTCGAGCGTGGGTCTGCGGAACTCAGCGGAGCGTCGCCTCGAAACTATCTGGCTGAACGGCCGCTGGTGCACGGTGAGCCGCGCCTAGCGGTGCGCGCGGCCCTCCGGGAGTTCGTCACCGAGCTGTCCTCTCGGGCCGTTCCGGAGGCGGTGCCCGTCGGCGCCGCACCGGGCGGGCTGATGGCCCAGCCGCACGCAGACCCCGACCGCGGCCCGGCGAGCGGAGGCGAAGCGCATGGGGAGGACCCGGCGCCTTCGCCTGACCATCTCGACGCGGATGCGCTCAGCGTGCCGCGGGAGCTAACGGACGCTCGTGTCGGAGTGCCGCAGCCGACTCCGGTTGCCCCGGCTGCCGAGGGCGGTCAGATGCCCACGCGGGCAGACACAGTGCGCCAACTCGTCCAGCTTCAGACGAGGGCGGACCGGCAGCTTGCCCAGGCGCTCGCGGAAGCCGAGGAACAGCGGGCCCGGCTCCGTGCCGAAGCAGATCGGCACCTCGCAGACGCACGCCGTGAGCATGAGGCAGAGCTGACGCGCGCACAGGACGAACACCGTCGGCGACTGGCCGAGGAGCGGTCGGCCGGCGACGCCAGACTGGCGGCCGCCCAAGCCGACTCGGAACGTCGGCTCGACGCCCTGGAGGAGGAACTGCTGCGCCGCACGGACAGGGCTCTGCTCCGCAAGGAGCAACACCTGCGCGCACAGGCGGAGGAGCGGATCGCGCGCCTCGAGGGCCGGCATCGCGACGCTCGACTGAGCCTGGTCGAACGCGCCGAACACGCCGAGCAGAGGGAGCGCGCGGCTCGGACAGCCCTGGCGGCGGCCGGTGAGCGCGCAGCCCGGTCCGAGCAGCGGGCCAAGGACGCCGACCACGTCGCCCGTACGGCCGAGCAGCGCGCGCACGATGCCGAACACAGGGCGAACACGGCCGAGGAACGGGCAGCGGTGCTGTACCAGCGGGCGAACGAAGCCCAGCGGCGGGCGGAGGCGACCGGCCAGCGGCTGCGGCGCTACACGGAGGAAGGGGAGACCCGCGTCGCGGGCCTGGAGCAACGGCTGAGGCAGGCCGAGGCCCTGCTCGCCGAACGCGACGCGGCTCTGCGGGCCGCCCAGCAGCAGGCATCAGCGCAGGCGGCGGCAGCCGAACAGCGGGCCACCGCGCGCATCGCGCAGACCGAGCAAGAGGCCTGGGACCGCATCAACGAGCTGCAGCGGCAGCTCGCCGCCGAAGGTGAAGCCGCCGCTGACCGCTCCACACTCAGAAACCGCTGGCGCCGGTCCTGACACCGGACTCCCGGCCCAGCGCATCCCGCGGTCCCGTGCCCGCATCTCGCGCCGGGCACCGGGTCTCCCCACGCCCAGCACAGCGCACCCCACCACGCACCCCACCCAGCCCCACTCGTACCGCTTCAGGAGCTCGGCCATGGACCCCAGACAGGAACTCGTCTCCTCCCTGCACCGCCGGCTCGTCGGACCGGCCTTCGGAGAACGCGAGCTGCTCGAAGCGCCGCCCGACCGCGAGTACCTCATGGGCACCCTGTATCCACAGGAGGCCGATCTGCAAAGGCAGTTGGACCTCGCCGCCGAAGAGCTGGAGGGCGCCGGCACGGAGGGCGGCGCCGAGGACACGGCCCCGGCGGCGGACCCGGTGCCCGAGGCCAACGCCTGGCTGCCGTCCTCGCTCGGCCTCAGCTTCTACACCGACGCCACGATCATTGACGTCCGCTGCGCCGGAGCCCGCTACAAGACCCTCGCTGCCACCAGGGAGCGGGGCCGCCGCTGGGAACGTGTCCCCCTGCCCGAGGAGACCCACGCGCTCGGACCCGACCGCACCCAGGCCACCGTGCTCGACGGACGCGCCGAGATCCGTGTCCGCAGGCGTGCCTTCGGCTCAGGGCAGCTCGTCACCGTGGCCCTCGTCAACACCGCCCACCACGAGCCGGCGCTCGGCAAGGCCGCGCAATGGGACCGGATGCTCTTCCAGGTCGAACTGGAGGCGAAGCCCGCGGACGGCGATGTCCTGCCCTACCCCAGCGTCCGGCTCGCCAGCCGTGACCTGGAGGAACAGGAACTGCGTCTCCAGTACCGGCACGTCCGCACACATGCAGTGGGCCACGGCTGCGCGGTCGAGGAACGGTACAGCGAGAGCAGCGGCCATGGCGACAGTGGCGAGCTGAGCGTCGTGGCTCTCAATGCCGCCGTCATGCCCGAGGCCGAGGTCAGCGGTGTCCGGGCGGCCGGCTTCACGGGTTTTCCCGTCCTGAACGTGCTCCACCTCGCCGATCCGGCGGTACCGCTCGCCCAACTCCACGAGGAGTTGGCGGAGTTCGCCGCAAACTACCGAGCCTGGTACGTGGGACAGATGAACACCGAGGTCCCCGTGTGGGGCCGTGACGCCGCCGACCGCGTCCTGTCCCGTATCGGCGCTGCCGTCACCCGGATCGAGTCCGGCGTCCGTACCCTCTGCGACCCGGCGCGCCCTGAACTGCTGCATGCCTTCCGGACCGCGAACCGAGCGATGGCCCTCCAGATGCGCCACTCCGCCCGGGACCAGGCGGGCGAGCGCCGCGCCCGCCGCGACCCGGTGCTCCCCGAACCGGAGCCGAGCCCGGATGCCGTGTGGCGGCCCTTCCAACTCGCGTTCTTCCTGCTCTCCCTGGAGGGCGTGGCCGACCCACGGCACCCCGACCGGGAGACCACCGACCTGATCTGGTTTCCGACCGGCGGCGGCAAGACGGAGGCGTACCTGCTGCTGGCCGCCTTCGCCATGGTGCTTCGTCGGCGTGAGGCGGACGGCGGGGGCACAGCGGTGCTGAGCCGCTACACCTTGAGCCTGCTCACCACCCAGCAGTTCCAGCGCGCTGCCACCACTATCTGCGCACTGGAGTCGCTGCGCCGCGCCGACCCTGTTTCGTATGGGGACGAGCCCTTTTCGATCGGCTTGTGGGTGGGCGAGGCCACCTCCCCGAACTCGTACGAGAAGGCGCGCGCCGTCTTCGACGATGTGCGGGGAGCCGCCCGGCCCGACGACGTCTTCATCCTCGACCGCTGCCCCTGGTGCGGCACACGCATCATGCCCGCCCACAAGTCGCCCGACATCGGGGACTACGGAGTGCGCGCCACCGCCGACTCCTTCGCGTTCTTCTGCCCGCGCGACGAGTGCGCCTTCCATGACGAGCTGCCCGTCGCCGTCGTCGACGAACAGTTGTATGACCGGCCGCCCACCTTCGTTCTCGGCACGGTGGACAAGTTCGCCCGGCTCGCCTGGGAGCCGCGCTCGGGACAACTGTTCGGCGCGGACACCGGGAACCGCCCGCCGTGCCTCGTCATCCAGGACGAGCTGCACCTGCTCACCGGCCCGCTCGGCACCACCGTCGGCCTGTACGAGGCGGCCGTGCTCGGGCTGTGCACTGACTGTGAAGGCATCGGACCCAAGGTCGTGGCGTCCACAGCGACCATCCGCCGCTCCGGCGAGCAGATCCGCGCCCTCTACGGCAGCGGAGCCCAGCTCTTCCCTCCCGCCGGGCTCGACGCCCGCCACTCCTACTTCGCCGAACCCGACACGTCCCGGCCCGGCCGCCGCTACCTCGGCGTCATGGCCCAGGGACACACGGCGGGCCGCGCCGCGGTCGCCACCGCCGCTGCGATGCTCCAGGGCGCCTACGAACTTCCCGAGGAGCATCGGGACGCCTACTGGACGCTGGTCGCCTACCACCACAGCCTGCGTGAACTCGGCCGTACGGTCACGGCTGCGGCCGACGACATCCCCGCACAGCTCACGTCATTGGACTCGGGTTCGGGAATCCGGAAACTGCTGGACCATCAGGTGCAGGAGCTCACCAGCAACCTGCCGCGTGCCGAACAGCCCGTGCTCCTCGACCGGTTGGAAAAGCCGTGGGACGACCCGCAGTCGGTGTCCTTCCTGCCCTGTACCAACATGCTGTCCGTGGGTATCGACGTGAAGCGGCTCGCGCTGATGCTCATGCAGGGACAGCCCAAGACGACAGCCGAATACATCCAGGCCACCAGCCGAGTGGGCCGGCACACCGTGCCCGGTCTCGTCGTCACCTTCTTCAACGCCACCCGCCCCAGGGACCGTTCGCACTATGAGACCTTCGACGTCTACCACCGCTCTCTGTACCGGCACGTCGAACCGACCAGCGTGACACCCTGGTCTGTACCCTCACGCCGGCGTGCCCTGCACGCGGCGCTCGTCATCCTCGTACGCCACCGCCTCGGCCTCGCCGCCGAGAACCGGGCCGGGCATATCCTCGACCGGCTGCCCGAAGCCGAAGCCCTCGTCGGCGAGCTGGCGGCGCGGGCCGCCGCCGGTGAGCCGTATGCAGCCGATGCCGTGCGCAGGGAACTCACCGAGCTACTGGCTGACTGGGAGGAAGCCGCGCGCGAGGCCCGCAAGGACGGCCGCGAGCTGTACTACCGCAGTCAGGGCAAGGGGCAGTCCAACCTGATCAAAAGCTTCGAGCAACGTTACGGCCTCTGGGAGACACCGAACTCCATGCGCAACGTCGACCGGGAGTGCCAGGTGACGGTGAAAGGAGCCGACCTGTGAACCGCACACTCCGCGTACGCCAGTCGCAGACCGTACTGCCCTTCGGAGTCGGGGCAGTCTTCGACATCCAGGGTGAGTCGTTCGTCGCCACGGGCATCGGCGACTGGCCGCAGAAGGGCAGACAGCGTGTGGAGTCGCCCCGGCTCGCGGGCCGGCTCGGCGTCACCGGCTTCTACGCCGCGCCGCCCACGGCCAACGACCGCTTCGACATCCCCGACGCCCCCGGAGCCCCATACATCCGCTTCCCCTCCTGGCTTTTCTGCGGGGCCTGCCGCCGTATGAAGCGGTGGCGCATCGCCGACGAGAAGCCGGGACAACCGCCCCGCTGTCCGTCCTGCTCACCCGGCCGGACCCTCGCTCCCATGCGGTTCGTCCAGATGTGTGCGGCCGGGCACCTCGGCGACGTCGACTGGTGGTTCTGGGCGCACTCGCGGCAAGAGGCCGGCGAACGGCGTCAGTGCGGCGAACGAGAGAAGCTCCGCTTCCTGGTGTCCGAGCGCGCTTCCGGACTCGAAGCGCTCTCCGTCATCTGCACGGCCAAGGGGTGCGGGGCCTCCCGCGACCTGCTCGACATCCTCGGCACCCAGGGCATGCGCTGCTCGGGACGCAACCCCTGGCAGCGGATCAACGAAGCCGCCGAGTGCGCGATGCCTGTACAGATCGTGCAGCGTACGGCGGGCAACCTGTACTACCCGGTCGTGCACTCGGCGCTCGACATCCCCGAGTCGGACACCGCTGCGTCGCACGGAGACGAAGAAGTTGCCGCACGCGTCCGTGAGCACGACCTGTGGGTGTCGCTCTGCCGGGTCGCCCACACCCCGCGCGCCGAAGTCTTCCGCACGATGATCCAGGAGGACACCGGCGCCGACGACCGACTCCTCGAAGCCATGGTCGCGGAGGAGACCGGGCAGCCCTTGCCTTCCGCATCGTCCGATCCAGCGGCGGCTCCGGTCCGCCCCGACCTCAGCCGCGAGGAATGGACCGCCTTCATCGCGCCCGCCATGCCCGCCACCCGCGACTTCGCACTACGCGAGACCACCCTCGGACTCGGGCAGGAGACCGCCGAACCCTGGGCGGGTCTGCACCGCCGCATCGGACGGGTCGTCCTCGTCGACCGGCTGCGCGAGGTACGCGCCCTGTCCGGCTTCAGCAGGGTCTCCCCGGACGCGACCCTCGTCCCCGCCGACACCTCCCGGCGCCTCAAATGGCTCCCCGCCGTCGAGGTCTTCGGCGAGGGCATCCTCCTGACCCTCGACAAGAACGAGCTCACCGCATGGGAAGCGGACACAGACGTGCGGCGGCGGGTCGCCGGCATGCGCGCGGACCTCGACCGGTCCTTCCAGAAGGATCGGCTCCAAGCCCTTACCGGCGAGGAGCTCTCTCCGCGCTTCGTCCTCCTGCACACCCTTGCCCACCTGCTGATCCGCCAGCTCTCCTTCGAATCGGGCTACACGACGGCCAGTCTGCGTGAACGCGTCTACGCACGCCCCGAACAGGACCAGTACGGCATCCTCGTCTACACCGCCGCGGGAGACGCCGAAGGCACGCTCGGCGGGCTCGTACAGCAGGGCGAGCCGCCGCGCCTCGCAGAGACCCTGCTACGGATGACCGAAGCCGCCGCCTGGTGCTCCGCGGACCCGCTCTGCGCAGAACACACCGGTCAGGGTTTCGGCAACCTCAACCGCGCGGGATGCCACGCCTGCGCCCTGCTGCCCGAGACGAGCTGCGAGACCGGCAACACCCTCCTCGACCGGGCTCTCGTCATCGGCGGCGAACACGTGCCCGGCTACCTGGAATCTATCGTCACGGCCGCCCGGAGCGCCGCAGCGGACGCCCTGGAGGAGAGATGACCCTCACCTACCTCGACCTCGTACCGGAACAGCGCGCCTGCCTCGAAAACCTCCCTTTCGACGGCAATCACCTGATCAGCGGGCCGCCCGGCAGCGGCAAAAGCCTCCTTGCGGCTCAGCGGGCCATCATGCTCGCCCTCACCGGAACCCCGGCGGTGTTGCTGACGCGGTCCAATCTGCTCCGTCAGTCACTGGCCGTTTCCGTACACGCGCTCGGCCCGGCGGACCACAGTGTGCGCGTGGCGACCGTGCACGCGTGGCTCACCGAGTGGTACGGCGGACCGCCCCCACGCGATGCCGACGGCTGGTTCGACTGGCCCGCTCTCTACGCGTGCGCCGCGGAGACGGGGCCGGTGCTCGGACTCACCCTGGTCGTCGACGAGGGCCAGGACCTGCCACCGGAGTTCTACCGTCTCTGTCGGCTGCTCGGAGCGCGCACAACGGTGTTCGCGGACGAGTGTCAGCGGCTGACCGACACCAACTCCACACTCACCGAGATCGCCGAGCGGCTGGGCCGGTGCACACGTCTCGAACTTGACGGCAACCATCGCAACACCCGCCAGATCGCGTCCTTCGCCGCCCACTTCCACACGGGCATCGGTCTGCCCGTCCTCCCCGAACACGAAGGGCCGCCCCCACGACTGCACCGTCTTCCGCCCCACGGCGCTGCCGACCTGCTGATCCTGCTGGCGCAGAGACACCCGCAGCACAGCATCGGCGTGATCGTGAACTCCACCCACACGCAGTTCTCCCTGCTCGGCAGTCTGGAGCGCAGAGCACCGAGGCTGAAACCACAGATGTACACCTCCCGAGCCCGTGCGGGCCAAGGGCGCTATCGCACGCTGGATCTCGGCCGCCCGGGAATCGTGCTCGTCCACCGGGCGAGTGCCAAAGGGCTGGGCTTCGACACTGTCGTCATCCCCGACACGCACACGGACGCGGCGGTCGATCCCACCTCGGCCGCCCTGCGCATGACGTACTACGTCCTGGCGACCCGAGCCCGGCGTGAACTCCACCTGGCGTACGAGGGCGAAGCGGAGCCGCCTCTGTGCGCACAGGTGGGACCCGGTGACCTGCTGCGCGGATGACCATGCGGTTTCCGCCCCACGGACGGCTGGCACTGCGCTCTCCTCTCCGCTGGGCGGCAGACGTCTGCTTGATCGCACTGTCGTTTCACCCCATGTCAAAGGCCGTTCAGGGCTGTCGCCCGTCCCTGAGGTTCCGGGACGACACACTGGGGTGGCAGCGCACGGTGAGTGATGCCCCGTGGGTGTCCGCTGAGTCACCCTCCTCGCCGAACGCCCAGCGTGCGACGGGCTGCCCGTCGTGTGCCTCCGTGCGAGTGGTCGAATAGGTGACCTCGGCATCACAACAGGCGCGGCGCGCAGTCACGGCTGGCTAGCGGCACATCGCACTCCGGGCTGATGACCCATCAGGGAAATCGGCAACGGATCAGTGTGAGCCCTGAGACACCTGGCGACACCTGACCGAACATGCGAAACGATGTAACCTCCGAAGAACGCCCTTGACCTGCAGAAGCAGGCAGGGAGCAGACAATCCGGGAGTTTCTCCATGCTGCGCACCATGTTCAAGTCCAAGATCCACCGCGCCACCGTCACTCAGGCCGACCTGCACTACGTGGGATCGGTGACCATCGACGCCGACCTGTTGGACGCCGCCGATCTGTTGCCCGGCGAGCTCGTGCACATCGTCGACATCGACAACGGGGCGCGGCTGGAGACCTACGTCATCGAAGGTGAGCGCGGGTCGGGGGTCGTGGGCATCAACGGCGCCGCCGCCCACCTCGTGCACCCCGGCGACCTGGTGATCATCATCAGTTACGCTCAGGTGACCGACGCCGAGGCGCGGGCGCTGAAGCCCCGGGTCGTGCACGTGGACCGCGACAACCGGATCGTGGCCCTGGGGGCCGACCCTTCCGCGCCGGTGCCGGGCTCCGACCAGGAGCGCAGTCCGCACGCGGTGTCGGTCTGACCGACGCAGCCCGCGTACCCTCCGCACCCATCGCACCGGGAGTGCCCATGAGCGACATCGAGATCCGCGACGACCGGGCGGCGGGCCGCCTCGAGGCCGTGGGTGACGGCGGCGAAGTCGTGGGCCGCATCGAGTACTTCGTGCTGGAGGCGCCCGCGCCCGCGCTGGTCCCGGTGCACACGATCGTCGAGCCGGCGCACGAGGGGAAGGGCATCGCGGGGGCGCTGGCGCGCGAGCTGTACGTCCTCTCCGCGCGCGAGGGTGTGCCGGTGGCGCCGCTGTGCCCCTACGTCGTCAAGTGGGCCGAGCGCCACCCCGACGAGGCGCCGTCGGCGGACCCGGCGCTGCTGAGCGCCGCCAAGGACTGGCTGCGGGCGCACCCGGGCCGTTTCTGATCACTGACGTGTCCTGGGCGGGTCCGCGTCCGAGGCCGGCGGGCGGGGCCGGGCGGGCCGTACGGGTGAGTGTGCGGGG
>NZ_JAHHIT010000140.1 GCF_024539675.1 Streptomyces hilarionis
GTGGCGGGCGGGGAGCCGGGTGTGACGGCGACCCGCCGGGCCCGGGGGGCCGCCCACGGGCGCCGCGGGGCCGTCAGGTCCGGCGGCGCAGCGCCCTGCCGACCACGATCGCCGACGCGACCACCAGGGCGGCCGCCGGCGCGGCCCAGCGCAGGGTGCTGTTCGGGACGACGGTCTGCGGGGCCGGGACCGGCGCGTAGCGCCCGCGCGGCGGAGCGTGGTCCACCTCCTCCGCGCTGCGGCCGATCATCGTGCGGCGCGCGTGCGCGGCCTCGGCGGCCGGCTCTTCGGGACCGGTGAGGCCGTCCAGCCCCGACAGGGGCGCTTCCGCCTCGAAGACGTCCTCGAGCTCCTCGACGTCTTCGGCGTCCTCGACGTTTTCATGGACGGCGGGTTCGTCGACGTCGTCCAGGTCGCCGGCGTCGCCCGGGTCACCGCCGTCCACGCCGTCCGGAGCGGCCGCGGCGTCCCGGGCCTGCCGGGTCTTCGCGTCGTCGGCCCCTGCTGCGGCTTCCGCTGCGGCTGCGGCCTGGTCCGTCCCGCGCCCCTCCGTGCCGCCGTCGGTTTCCGCCTCGCCGGGGGGCTTCCCGGACGGGCCGGCCTGGGGAGCGGGGGCCGGCGCCGGGCCGGTCTTCGGCGTGTCCTCGGCCGAGCGCGCGCCCAGGTTTCCCGCGAAGCGGTTCAGCAGGCGGGCGACCGCCGAGTCGACCGCCTCCGACGGCAGCTCCGTGACCCGGCCGTCCGCCGTGGCCGTCCCCTCGAAGCGGAGCGTCGCGCCGCCGTCGGCGTCGCGCAGCCGCAGCGTGAGGGCGAGTTTCACGGAGCCGCCGCCCCTGGCCTCGGTCGCGTCGCCTTCCACGGCGTAGCCGCCGTCCTCGCGCGGCGAGACGCGTACGGCGCCCCGGTAGGTGATGGTGTGGCCGCCGATCCGCACCTTCAGCCGCCCGGCCACGGGTTCGGTGCCGGCGTCCTGCTGGAGGCCGGGGACCGCCCGGGCCACCTGCGCGGGATCGGCGAGGGCCGCCGTCAGCCGCTCGGCCGGAACCGGAACGAACACCTCATGCTCCATGAGTGCGGAGCCTACCCAGCCCGCACGGGAAAGCACCCGGTGAAACCGGGATTCCGTCGCGTCGCGCCCCGCCCGGTGGTACGTGCGCCCGTGGCCCGCCGGCCGGCCCATGGCAGTCGCCCCGCGGGGGCGCCGACGGCGGGCCGCGGCACGTCAGTAGCGCGGATGCACCAGCGTGGAGGCCCGTGCGCCCGTCACCCGCGTGCCGTCCGCCGCCCGGCCGTCGGCCGTGAGCGCGGCCTGGGTCAGGGTGCGCAGGGGCCGCTCGTGCGGGTCGAGGCGCAGGGGGGGGCGGGCGTCGGCGGCGGCCAGGACGAAGCCCCAGTCGCGGGGCGCGCGGGCGGCGTCCGAGGTGCGGTCGGGGCCCGCGGTGAAGCCGGCCGCGCGGCCGTCCACCCGGTAGGGGGCGGTGCGCAGGCCGGCCGCGCGCAGCGTCGCCTCCACCGTCCAGAACACGCGCGGCCGGGTGGCGACCGGTCCCGCGTGCACCACGAGGCGGCCACCGGGGGCCAGGGCGCGCCGGGCGAGACCGTAGAACTCCTGCGAGTACAGCTTGGTGCTGGCCGTGATGCCCGGGTCGGGGAGGTCCGCCACGACCACGTCGTACGTCGCCGTGGACGCCTCGCGCAGCCACTGGAAGGCGTCCGCGGCGTTGACGTGGACGCGCGGGTCGCCGTAGGCGTGGCCGTTGAGGCCGGACAGCGCGGGATCGGTGCGGGCCAGCCGGACCAGGCCGGGGTCGGGGTCGACGACGTCGACGCGGCGGACGCCGGGGTGGGCGAGCGCCTCGCGGGCGGCCAGTCCGTCGCCGCCGCCGAGGATCAGCACGCGCGCGTGGGGGCCGTTCATCGCCGGGTGGACCAGCGCCTCGTGGTAGCGCCGCTCCTCGCGGCCGCCGACGCGCAGACGGCCGTCGAGGTACAGGTCGAGCGGGCGGCCGCCGACCCCGCCGGTGAGGACGATCTCCTGGACGCCGGTCTGCACGGCCACCCGTACGTCGTCGCCGTAGACCGCCTGCCGCGACGCCCGTTCGAAGTCGTCGACGAGGACGGCGGCGGAGGCGAGGACGCCGAGGACGGTGACGTTGGCGACGAGCAGCAGGGCGCGGGCCCGGCAGCCGAGGTCGCGGCGGAACAGGCCGAGCACCAGGGCGGCCCCCGCCACGACGTTGACCGCGCCGGTCAGCAGCGAGCTCGTCAACTGGCCCAGGAACGGCAGCAGCAGGAAGGGAAAGGCGAGGCCGCCCACGAGCGCGCCCACGTAGTCCGCGGCGAACAGGTCGGCCACCGCGCCGCCCGCGTCCTGGCGGCGGATGCGCTGGATGAGCTCCATGAGCAGCGGCACCTCGGCGCCGATGAGCAGGCCGATGGCCAGGGAGAACGCGACGAGCAGGACGCGGGGGCCGTTGGCCCACAGGCCGCCCCAGGCGCCCGTCCAGGCGAACACCGCGTACAGGGCCATGGCGCTGCATCCGCCGACCAGGGCGAGGGCCGCCTCCAGCGCGCCGAAGCCGGCCGCGGCGAACCGACGCAGCCGCTTGGCGGCGAGGGAGCCGATGCCCATCGCGAAGACCATGACGGACAGCACGACGGAGGCCTGGGTGACGGAGTCGCCCATCAAGTAGGAGGCGAGCGCGACGAGTTCGAGTTCGTAGACGAGACCGCAGGCGGCGCAGACGAAGACGCACGCGAGGACCAGGAACCGCCCGGTGTCCGGCCGGACGGGGAGCCGCGCGGGGCCCCGCCAGGACGGCGGGGCGCCGGGCGGCGCTGGGGCGGGCGCTTCGATCACGACTGCGACGTTACGTTACGGGGCAGGCACCCTTCGTCACCCACACGTGTGGATTTCGCCGCTGTTTGCGGCGCTGTGCGTTTAGGTCGCCGTCAACGGGACCGGGTCGCCCGAGCGGGCCCGGATGCCCACTCTGGTGCGCGTCGCCACCAACTGCCCGTCCTGCGGGTAGGCGTGCCAGGTGCGCCAGTGCACCTGGCCCTCCTGGCGCTGGACGAGCAGTGCGGTGAAGGCGTGCGGGCTGCCCGGGAAGACGCCGGCCAGGCCGTGCGGGTGCTCGGAGACGAGGGCGAGGAGTTCCTGGGCGCGGCCCGCGAACTGCCCCGGCGAGAGCACCTCGACGCGTGCCGCGAACTCGTATTCCCAGTCGCCCACCCGCTTGGCGACGCCCAGGGGGAGGGGGGTGCTGCTGCCGGGGATGCAGGCCACCGTCTCCGAACAAGAGCCCTGCTCCTCCTCCAGCAGCACCTGGTGCGAGGCGCCGAGAAGTCGCAACTGCAGCTTGGCCGCTGACAGTTCGAGATCGAGAGTGGCGAGGGCGGGCAGCGGCTCGCGCCCCAGGGCCCAGGCGAGATCGGCTGCGCGCGTGTCGGTGTAGGAGGTGTTCAGGGTCGTGAGCATGGGTCGGCTCCGCGGAGAAGCAAATGATGAGGAGGTGGGTCCGGCGCACCCAGGACGACACCGGGAGACGGCCCCGGTCAGCCCGGTCTGGGAGTGTCGCTGGCTCGGCACGTCCGAAGAGGGTCCGAAGGGCTGCGTCGGTGGTTTAGAGGGAATCATGAACTGCGGAGCCGCCACAGCGTTTTTACCCAACTTCGTGGGGTTTCCATCCCTCAGGGGGCTACACAGCTCAATTGTTCAACAATGGCGTGCGCCGGGCGAGGCGTCGTGCGCCCGCGCGCCCCACATGAAAGCCCCGGACACGGGTACGCGCATGCGCCGGTCTCGACCCGGTGCGACCGCGGGGCCCGTGGTCGGCGGCGGGCCCCGCGGTCCGGATGCGGCTTCCCCCGCGGGGAGCTCAGCTGCCCCGTGTCAGCTGCCTCCGCCGCATCCGCCGCCTCCTCCGCACGAGGATCCGCCCCCGCAGGAGGACCCGCCTCCGCAGGAGTGCCCCCCGCCGCAGGAGTGGCCGCCGTGGTGCCCCCCGTGGCCGCCGCCGCCGGAGCCGCCGTCTCCCCCGCCGGCCCACCAGCTGCCCGCGGCCGCCCCGCCGCCGGATGTGCCGCGCGAGCGGCCGCCGCGGTGCGACTTCGCGACGCCGCGCCGGCCGGCGTTGGCGAGCATGGCCACCACGAACACGATCGCGATCACCGCCAGGATGATGCCGAAGACCATGGCGTCACCCTCCTTCCGAGTCCCCCGAAGCAACCCCCCGTGGGCGCCTCGCGCGGTGCCTGAGCGCCACGTGAACGGGGGATGCCCGTCCGCCTCCGCGGCCAAAGCAGAGTTGAGGAACTTCAGAGGGTTCTGCCCGGGCAACGGCCCCTGACCTGCGCGGACGGCCGACGTCGAAAGGCTGGTGGCGCGGGTCGCGGGGCGCTCCCGCGTCGGCGGTCCGCCCGGGCGCCCGGCCCGCGGCGGCTTCGCCCCCACCCCGGGGCGCCGGGCCGGTGAGGTTGAGGAACCGCCGGGCTTCGGCGCAGGATGACGCTCATGACCTCCACCGCGCGCCCGTTGCTCAACCGTCGCCTCGCCGAGTTCGGGACGACGATCTTCGCCGAGATGTCCGCGCTGGCGGCGTCGACCGGCGCGATCAACCTGGGCCAGGGGTTCCCCGACACGGACGGTCCCGAGGAGATCCGCGAGGCGGCCGTGCGGGCGCTGCGGGACGGACGCGGCAACCAGTACCCGCCGGGTCCGGGCGTCCCCGAGCTGCGCACGGCGATCGCCGACCACCAGCGCCGCCGCTACGGCCTGGCCTTCGACCCGGACACGGAGGTCCTGGTCACCGCGGGGGCGACGGAGGCCATCGCCGCCTCGCTCCTCGCCCTGCTGGAGCCGGGCGACGAGGTGATCGCCCTGGAGCCGTACTACGACTCCTACGCGGCCTGCATCGCCATGGCGGGCGCGGCGCGCGTGCCGGTCACCCTGCGCCCGGACCCGGAGCGGGCCCGCTTCCGCCTCGACCTGGACGAGCTGCGCGACGCGGTCACCGACCGCACCCGGCTGCTGCTGATCAACACCCCGCACAACCCGACGGGCACGGTCCTCACCCGCGCGGAGCTGACGGCGATCGCCGAGCTGGCGGTGGAGCGGGACCTGCTCGTGGTGACCGACGAGGTGTACGAGCACCTGGTCTTCGACGACGCCGAGCACGTGCCGCTGGCCACGCTGCCCGGGATGCGCGAGCGCACCGTCACCATCGGCTCGGCGGGTAAGACCTTCTCCTTCACCGGCTGGAAGGTCGGCTGGGTGACGGCGGCGCCCGCGCTGGTCACGGCGGTGCGTTCGGCCAAGCAGTTCCTGACGTACGTCGCCTCCGGTCCGTTCCAGTACGCGGTCGCCGAGGCCCTCGCGCTGCCGGACGCCCACTTCGACGCCTTCCGCGCGGACCTGCGGGCCAAGCGCGACCTGCTGGCGACGGGGCTCACGCAGGCCGGGTTCGCCGTCTTCCGCCCGGCCGGCACCTACTTCGTCACCACCGACATCCGCCCCCTCGGCGAGCACGACGGCCTGGCCTTCTGCCGCTCGCTGCCCGAACGCGCGGGCGTCGTCGCCGTCCCCAACGCCGTCTTCTACGACCACCGCGAGGCGGGCGCCCCCTTCGTCCGGTTCGCCTTCTGCAAGCGCAAGGGTGTGCTGGAAGAGGCGGTGAACCGCCTCAAGGCGCTGGCAGTCTGACGACACGCAGAGAGGCGCCCGTCCACGGGGTGTGGACGGGCGCCTCTCGGCGTGGGGGGGGGCGGGCAGGTCCCGGGGGACCTACTCGTCGTCCTCCTCGGGCTTGGTCTCCGCGGCGTCGACCTCGGACTCCAGGCCCAGCTGCTCGACCAGCCACTTGTCGAACTCGATGGCCGCGCGCACCCAGCTCACCGTCGACGAGACGAACAGCTCGATGTTGACGCCGGCGCCGATCAGCAGCTGCGCCTCGCCGATGAGGCGGACGGTGCCGTCGTCGTGGGTGTGGGTGTAGACCTTGGGCCACAGGGTGCGCCGGTTCCAGTCGTCGATCGACTCCAGGAGCTGGAGCTTGTCGTCGATCTTGTGGGCCCGGTCGTAGAACGTCCGCACCGAGTAGACCGCCTGGTCACCCTCGCCGCGGAACATGAAGTACGTGCGGAACTCCTCCCACGGCGCCGCGAGGTCGCCCTCGTCGTCGACGACGTACTTCAGCTCCATCTGGTCGAGGAGCTGCTTCACGAGATCCTGATCCGGGACGACGGGGCCCGCCGGTCCACCCTGGGGCTGCGGCTCGGGCTGGCCCCCGAAATTCGGAATCGAGGACGGGTCGATGGTCACCGTGTTTTTCCCTTCGTACGGATCCCGCCATCCTCCCCCATGCGGGGAGGGGGGTGGCAACCCCCGCCGGGCCCTGTCAGCCCTGAGCTGACAGGATCCGGCCTGTTGTACCAAGGGGCGGTGACGGGCGGAGGGGAATCGCATGGCGAACGGGCGAAGCGGAACGGACGGACGGCCCGAGGCGGGCGGCGGGGTGGCCGGCGAGGCGGCCGGGCGGGCGGCGCCGGCCGGGGGCCGGACACGGTGGGGCGTGGTGGCGGCGATCCTGGCGCTGCCCGTGTTCCTGGTGGCGGGCCTGCTGGCGCTGATCGCCGTGTGGGCACTGGGCGACGACGCGGAGACGGACGGGACGCGGCTCAGGAACGTCGACTGCGCCGAGGCGCTGGCGTTCGGCGGCGCCGGCCTGCCGGCGGGCGTGCGGGACGCGCGCTGCACGGTGCAGTCCTGGCTGGACACGAACTACCAGGCCGACTTCCGCATGCCGCGCGCGGGCGTCGACGCCTGGCTGAAGGACGCCTATCCCGGGGCGCCGGGTCCGGGCGGCCCGGGCACCGCGACCTGCGGCCAGGACGCGGCCCGCTGCTTCCAGCTCGACGTCACCGGGCGCCCCGGCACGGAGGCCTACTACGTCCACGTCAGCGTGACGTACGAGAACGCCGAGACCGCGCGGGTGCGGTACTCGGCGTTCACGACGTGACCCGACGGCGGGCCCGGACGCCCTGACGAGTGCCCGGGCGGGCGCCGGGCACTCGTGGCCGGACGGCCTGCCCGGACGTCGCGGGCCCGCGGGGGGCTACAGCTCCTTGCCCGTCGCGGGGCCCACGATCAGGCCCTCCCCGAACGCGTCCACCCGGACCGTGTCGCCGTCCTTGACCTCGCCCGCCAGGATCTCCTTCGCGAGCCGGTCGCCGATGGCCGTCTGGACCAGGCGGCGCAGGGGCCGGGCGCCGTAGGCCGGGTCGTTGCCCTCGTCGGCGAGCCAGGCGAGGGCCGCGTCGGTGATCTCCAGGGTGAGCCGGCGCTCGGCGAGCCGCTTGGCGAGCCGGTCGATCTGGAGGCGGGCGATCCGGCCGAGCTCGTCCTTGTTCAGGGCCGAGAAGACCACCAGGTCGTCGAGCCGGTTGAGGAACTCCGGCTTGAAGGAGGCCCTCACCACCTCGAGGACCTGCTCCTTCTTCTCCGCCTCGGTGGACACCGGGTCGACCAGGTACTGGCTGCCCAGGTTGGACGTCAGCACCAGGATGGTGTTGCGGAAGTCGACCGTGCGGCCCTGGCCGTCGGTGAGCCGGCCGTCGTCGAGGACCTGGAGGAGGACGTCGAAGACCTCCGGGTGCGCCTTCTCCACCTCGTCCAGCAGGACCACGCTGTACGGCCGCCGGCGCACCGCCTCGGTGAGCTGGCCGCCCTCCTCGTAGCCGACGTAGCCGGGGGGCGCGCCGACCAGACGGGCGACGCTGTGCTTCTCGCCGTACTCCGACATGTCGATGCGGATCATGGCCCGCTCGTCGTCGAAGAGGAAGTCGGCGAGAGCCTTGGCCAGCTCCGTCTTGCCGACGCCGGTGGGGCCGAGGAAGAGGAAGGAGCCGGTCGGGCGGTCGGGGTCGGCGATGCCGGCGCGCGAGCGCCGCACGGCGTCGGAGACCGCCTGGACCGCCTGCGCCTGGCCGATGAGCCGCTTGCCCAGCTCGTCCTCCATGCGCAGCAGCTTCTGCGTCTCGCCCTCCAGCAGGCGGCCGGCCGGGATGCCGGTCCAGGAGGCGACGACGTCGGCGATGTCGTCGGAGCCGACCTCCTCCTTGACCATGGTGTCCTTCGCGGCCTCCTCCTCGGCCTCGGACGCGGCCTCCAGGTCGCGTTCCAGGGTCGGGATCTCGCCGTACAGCAGCTTGCTCGCGGTGTCGAAGTCGCCGTCGCGCTGGGCCCGTTCGGCCTGGCCGCGCAGGTCGTCGAGCTTCTCCTTCAGCTCGCCGACCCGGTTGAGGGACTGCTTCTCCTTCTCCCAGCGGGCGGTCAGGCCGCGCAGCTCCTCCTCGCGGTCGGCGAGGTCGCGGCGCAGCTTGTCCAGGCGCTCGCGGGAGGCGGCGTCGGTCTCCTTGCTGAGGGCCAGCTCCTCCATCTTCAGACGGTCGACGGAGCGCTGGAGCTCGTCGATCTCGACCGGCGAGGAGTCGATCTCCATGCGCAGGCGGGAGGCCGCCTCGTCGACGAGGTCGATGGCCTTGTCGGGCAGGAAGCGGGAGGTGATGTAGCGGTCGGACAGGGTCGCGGCGGCGACCAGGGCCGCGTCCGCGATCTGCACCTTGTGGTGGGCCTCGTAGCGGCCCTTGAGCCCGCGCAGGATGGCGATGGTGTCCTCGACGGTCGGCTCGGCCACCAGCACCTGCTGGAAGCGCCGCTCCAGCGCCGGGTCCTTCTCGATCCGCTCGCGGTACTCGTCGAGGGTCGTCGCGCCGACCATGCGCAGCTCGCCGCGCGCGAGCATCGGCTTGAGCATGTTGCCGGCGTCCATCGCGGAGTCGCCTCCGGCGCCCGCGCCGACGACCGTGTGCAGCTCGTCGATGAAGGTGATGATCTGGCCGTCGGAGTCCTTGATCTCGGCCAGGACGGTCTTGAGGCGCTCCTCGAACTCGCCGCGGTACTTCGCCCCGGCGACCATCGCGCCGAGGTCCAGCGCGACGAGCCGCTTGTCCTTGAGGGACTCGGGCACGTCGCCCTTGACGATCCGCTGGGCGAGGCCCTCGACGACGGCGGTCTTGCCGACGCCGGGCTCGCCGATGAGGACCGGGTTGTTCTTGGTGCGGCGGGACAGCACCTGCACGACCCGCCGGATCTCGGTGTCCCGGCCGATGACCGGGTCGAGCTTGCCCTCGCGGGCGGCGGCGGTGAAGTCCGTGCCGAACTTCTCCAGGGCCTTGTACTGGCCCTCGGGGTCGGCGCTGGTCACCCGGCGCCCGCCGCGGGCCTTCTGGAAGGCCTCCTGGAGCTTCTTCGCGGTCGCGCCCTGCCGGGTGAGCACCTCGGCGGCCGGGCCGCCCTTGGCGGCGATGCCGAGCAGCAGGTGCTCGGTGGACAGGTACTCGTCCCCGAGGTCGCGGGCGCGGCTCTGCGCGTCGGCGACGACCGCCAGCATGTCGCGGTTGGGCTGCGGGGGCGCGACGGTGGACCCGGCCACGCTCGGCAGCGAGCCGAGCGCCTTCTCGGCCCCGGCGCGCACGGCGGCCTGGTCGGCGTCGACGGCCGCGAGCAGGTCGACGATGTTCTCGTTGTCCTGGCCCTGGAGCAGAGCCAGGAGCAGATGGGCGGGGGTGAGGTCCGCGTGCCCCTGGGACACGGCCCTGCTGCTGGCCGCGTTGATCGCGTCCCGGCTCCGGTTGGTCAGCTCGGCGTCCACGTTCGCTGTCTCCTCCTTGCGTCAGCCTCTCCCGTACTGACTCTGTCAGCGTACACAAAGTTGAGTCTATTCCGCTCAAGGTGTGCGTGGGGGTCTTCCGGCGCACTAAGTTCCGACCATGGCCGCATACCCGCAGGACCCGGGCGCCCCGGACGCGCCGTATCTCGCCTTCTGGCAGGAACGCCATCTGTGCACGCTGACCACACCACGTCCGGACGGCAGTCCGCACGTGGTTCCGGTCGGCGTGACGTACGACCCGGACGACCGGCTGGCCCGGGTCATCACCGACGGGGCGAGCCGCAAGGCGCGCAACGTCGCGGCGGCGGGCCCGGACGGCGCCCGGGTCGCGGTGTGCCAGGTGGCCGGCGGCCGCTGGGCCACGCTGGAGGGCCGGGCCTTCGTCCGCACGGAGCCGGAACGGGTCGCCGACGCCGTACGCCGTTACGCCGTGCGCTACGGCCGCACGCCGGGCCCCAATCCCACGCGCGTGGTGATCGAGATCGAGCTGACCCGCGCGATGGGCCGCGGCTGAGTCGCGGCCGAGTCGCGGCCGGACCCGGGCGACGGGAGCCCCGAGGGGGGACGGGGGATCCGCGCGGGGCGGGAAGCCGTGAAGGGCCGGGGATCCGTGAGGGACCTCCGGAGGTGTCGTGAGGGAGCTGTGAGGGACGTGTGAGGCGCGCGAGGGGCGCAAGCGGGGCGCCTGACCGGATTCGCTCCCGTCGATTTCCGGCCAAGGCTCAACCAGGTCCATAACCGGAAATGTCCCCGCAAACTGCAGCGGCGTCACCGTGTTCAGGTCACGGTGACGCCGCTGCGGGGGGAAGCGCCTGAGCGATCTGTTACGACGGGGGAATCGCGTCAGGCACTGCGGGGGGTGGCTGAGATGGTCTTCACGGTCGGGACGTCGGGCTCGACGAGCCGGTGGTCCCGCTGGTCCAGGTTCACAAAGATCATTCCGTACCGGATGGCACAGCGCACGGGCTGCGGCGCCCCTCGGGGCTTGCGCAGGCACCGGTAGGCCCGTACGTCCTCGTCCTCGTCGCGCGTCACGACCACCGGCTCGCCGAACACGGTCACCATCAACGAGTCACCACTGTGGGGGATGGCGGTGACCAGGTCGATGAAGTGCCAGCCGGAGCGGTAGGCGGTCGCCATCTCGCGGCGGAAGGAGCGGTCGTCGGGTGGCGTGGTCATGACTCGGCGACCCACGTGCTGTCGCCCGGGGCGACCCAGGTGCTGTCGCCGGGCGCCACCCAGGTGCTGTCGCCCGGCACGTCTGCCGCCGTGACGACCCAGGTGCTGTCACGAGGGGCGACCCAGGTGCTGTCGCCGGCCACGGCGACGGTGTCGGCGCCCGGGCTCCACGTGCTGTCGCGCGCCGCGTCGGCCGTCGTGCCCGCGAGACCGCTCAGCGCTCCGAAGGCGAGCGCTGCGGAGAAGGCGGCGGCAAGCGCCGAGCGAAGCATTCTCTTATGCATAGTCGGCTTCGTCCTCATTTGAAGGTCACCTCTCCCCCGTCGACTACGACGATGGCCCATTCGGGCACGTCATGGCCACACAATCGATGCATCATGTTCCTGCACGTTCAGGACCCTGGGGGGTGGAGATTTGACGAAAAATGAGACAAAGCAGACACATCCTCATGCGTCGACTGAGCTGTGCGAGGAAGGTCGCCGTCTCTACGGGAACGCTCTTCGGACGGGCCGCATAGCCCGGGCCGACGTGGAGCCCGCTCCCTGTCTGATGGAGTTCGCCCTGCTCCACGCGGACCCCGACGACGCGAACTGGCTGCGCCCGGTACCCCCGTCGATCGCCCTGTCCCAGCTGCTCAACCCGATCGAACGCGAGATCACCCGACGCAGGCGGCTCTCGGTGGAACTCGCCGACGCTTTCGAGCCGTTCATGACCCTCAGCGCCCAGCCGACGCCGACCACACACTCGATCACGGTGCTGGAGGGCATCGACCGGATCAACGCCGCGCTCGATCTGGCCACCTCGCAGTGCCAGACCGAGATGCTCACCGTCCAGCCGAGCCGCCGCCGCCTCGAGCACACCCTGGTCCAGGGGCTGGAGCGCGACAGACCGCTCATCGACCGCGGCTGCCGCATCCGCACGCTCTACCAGCACACGGCCCGCTACAGCCCGGAGACGCTGGCCTACGTCTCCCAGTTCACCGAGGGCAAGGTGGAGTACCGCACCATCGACGAACTCGTGGAGCGGCTGATCATCTGCGACGAGACCGTGGCCTTCATCCCCACCCGGGACGACGGCCAGGTCGCCCTCGAACTGCGGCACCCGGGACTGGTCCGCTACCTGATCAAGGTCTTCGAGTTCATGTGGGGCCGTGCCGTCCCGCTCGCCACCGGCGCCCCCTACGAGACCGCGCCCGACGGCATCACGGAGATCCAGCACTCCATCGCCAAACTGCTCGTCGAGGGACACGTCGACGAGGCGATAGCGCGCCGGCTGGGCATGAACGTGCGCACCTGCCGCGCCCACATCGCCAAGCTCGCCACCGCCCTGGGCAGCGGCAGCCGCGCCCAACTCGGCTTCCTCATAGCCCAGTCGGGGATCCTCAAACAGGAGCCGTGACCCGCCCGGAAAACGAAGAAGACATCAGGGGGAACCGCAGTGAACGCGCCGCCGCACGCCCACCACGGCGTGGAGGACCTGTGCACCGCGGGCCTGCGCCTCTACGAACAGGCCCTGCGCGACGGCCGCGTCAAGACCGAGGACGCCGAGGCGGCGGCCCCCTGTCTGCTGTCGGTCGGCCTCCTGCACCCGGTCGTGGACGACCTGGCCCAACTGGAGCCCGTGGCGCCGGCCGTCGTCCTGCACCGGCTGCTGCGCTCCTCGGGCGCCCGCATCGCCGAGGAGCGGCGCCGCGAGGAACGGCTCGCGTCGCTCTTCGAGCCCCTCATGCGCATCGACGGCGCCCGCACGGCCACCACCGAGCCCGTCTCCCTGCGGCTCCTCAGCGGCACCGAACGCATCAACGAGGCCATCACCGAGGCGACGTCCGAGGCGGCCACCGAGGTGCTCTGCGTCCAGCCCCACGTCCACTACAGCGGGCCGCGCGGCGAGACGGCCCACGCCGTCGCCATGGCCCGCGACCAGGCCCTGCTCGACCGGGGCTGCCGGATCCGCACGCTCTACCAGCACACCCAGCGCCACCAGCCCCTCGTCCTGGCCCGCTACGAGCAGCTGCGGGGCGACGCGCAGGCCCGCACCCTCGACGAGGTCACCGGCCGACTCATCGTCATCGACGGCGCGGTCGCCTTCATCCCCGCCGGCGAGGACGGCCGCCTGGCCCTGGAGGTCCGCCACCCGGCCCTCCTGACGTACTTCACCACCACGTTCGACCGCCTCTGGCGGCTGGCCACGCCGATGTTCCCGCAGGCCGTCCAGCGGCCGTCCAGGGGCGGCGTCACCCCTCGGCAGCAGGCCATCGCCGCCCTCCTCGTCGAAGGGCACACGGACGCCGTCATCGCCGACCGGCTCGGCATGAACGTCCGCACCGCCCGCGTCCACATCGCCAAGCTGGCCGCCACGCTCGGCAGCGAGAGCCGCGCCCAACTCGGCTACCTCATCGGGCAGTCGGGGATTCTCGACCCGGAACAGCGCCGGGCGCCGGAGCCGGGCCGGACGCAGGGCCGGGACCAGGGGTAGCGGCGGGCGCAGGAGGAGCGGCGGCGTCGGCGGAGAAGCCGGCGGACGCCTCGGCGGAGGCGCCGACGGCGGTGTCGGAGGTGTCGCAGGCGCCGCAGGCGCCCACGGACGCGTCCGTGGGCGGGGCGGGGGCCGGGACGCCCGCGGAGATGCCCGGCGCCGCCTCGTCGGGCGGCCGGTCGAGGCCGACCTGGGCGATCCGCACCCCCAACTGGGTGCGGCTGGCCGCTCCCAGGGTCTCCGAGAGGCGGGCGATGTGCGCGCGGCAGGTGCGCACGCTGATGCCCAGACGCTCGGCGATGACCGCGTCCTGGTGCCCCTCCGCCAGCAGGGCGGCGATCGACTGCTCCCGGTGGGAGACGCCCTCGACCCGCGGGTCGGGAAGCGGGGCGGTGAGCGGGATCGCCAGCCGCCACAGCCGCTCGAAGACCGTCACCAGGTAGGAGACCAGCGCCGGGTGCCGCAGCTCCAGGGCCATCGTCCGGTCGGCGTTGGCCGGGACGAAGGCGACCGTGCGGTCGAAGAGCATCAGCCGGTCGATGACCTCGTCCAGCGTGCGGGCCTCCACCGTGTCGCCCATCAGCTCCAGGTAGTTGAGCAGCCCCTGGCCGTGCCGGGCGACGTGGTTGTACAGGTCCCGCATGCGCACGCCCCGGCCGCGCAGCTCCAGCGCGCGGTGCAGGCCCTCCGACAGCTCGTGCTCGCGCCGGATGCCGCCGGGCTGCACGGTGAGGACCTCGGTGGTGCACGCCTCGGTCGCCGCGTCCAGCGCGGCCTGGATGCGGGAGGGGCCGTCCAGCACGCGGATCGCCGCGCCCTCGCCGGCCGCCGCCCGCTCCGGCCCGCCCAGCCCCGCGTACCACTCGAAGGCGGCGACGGCCGAGCCCACCCGGCGCTGGCTCTGGCTGACCTCGTCGTGCAGGCCGCGCAGCAGCCGGGTCATGACCTCCTGCGGGGAGGTCGGCACCAGCCAGTCCATGTCGTCGGGGTCGGGGTGCAGCAGGGCCAGTTCAAGCAGACACGGGACCGGCTCGGCGTCGGTCCGCGCCACCCGGCCGCGTCGTACGGCCCGGGAGTACACGCGGTCCCCCACCTCGCACAGTCGGTCGGCACCGTGTGGATGCTCCTCCGTCCCGTGCCCGGCCATCGCCCATCCCACCCCCGCCGTACGCCTCTTCCGGAGCGCAACTATGCGCGGCCGGGACCGGCTCCGCAACACGGCTCCTCCGGCCAGGGCCGTCGAAAAACACCCTTCTGTAGGGGTTCCTCCCGGCCTCCTCCCCCGGCACTGCAACAAGCTGACGGTGGTGCGGGGCCCTCGCGGGGGTGCAGGGTGGGTTCCGCTTACCCCCCGGGGGCACGTCACCCGGGAGCAAGCGGAACCGACCCGGCCGGGCCACGGGGGAGTCCGGCCGGGGTTCCGGGGCCGTCGGCGGCACGCGACAAGGGTGTGCGCGGCCTGCGAGTCGCGCGACGGCGGGCCGGGCGGCGGCGGGCGTGACAGCGACCGGCGCGAAGGCCGGTGGCGCGGGGGCCGGTGACGCGCTGCCGGGGGATCAGTTGAGCTTCAGGGCCTGGCAGTCGGCCTTGTACTTGGCGGTGCAGATGTCGGAGACCTTGTAGATGCCGTCCGCGATGACCGTCTGCTTGATGTTGTCCTTCTTCAGCGCGACGACGGTCACCAGCTTGGCCGGAATGCCCTTGGTCGTCGGGCTGTCGACCTTGTCGCGGGTGAGAGCGTCGAACTGGATGTCGCGGCCCTGGACCTTGGCGACGGCGGCCTGGGCGGCGGCCTCGGCCATGGCCGGGTACGGCTTGTAGACGCTCATGAACTGCTCGCCGGCGATGATGCGCTGCACGGCCGACAGTTCCGCGTCCTGGCCGGTGATCGGGGGCAGGTCGCCGGCGCTGACGCCGGCGGACTCCAGGGCCTTGATGATGCCGCCGGCCATGGCGTCGTTGGCCGAGTAGACGCCGGCGATGTTGCCCTTGCCGACCGCCTCGATCGCCTGCGTCATGTTGGCCTGGGCGGCCTCCGGGCTCCACTTGTCGGTGTCGTACGACTTCGCGATCGTGACCCGGCCGCTGAGCTCGCTGAGCGCCCCCTGCTTGAACTGGGCGGCGTTGGGGTCGGTGGGCGACCCGTTCATCATGATGATCTTGTCGGCGAGGCTGACGGTGCCGAGGGCCTCCGTGAGGGTGCGGCCCTGGACCTCGCCGACCAGCTCGTTGTCGAAGGAGACGTAACCGTCGATCGGGCCCTGGGCCAGGCGGTCGTAGGCGATGACGGGGATGCTGGCGTCCTTGGCCTTCTGCACCATCGGCGCGATGGCCTTCGAGTCGACCGCGTCCAGCAGGATGATGTCGACCTTGTCGTCGATCATCCGCTGCATCTGGGTGCTCTGCTTCTCCGTCGACGCGGCGGCGTTCGCGTAGTCGGTCTTGCCCTTGCCGTCGGTGAGTTCGGCGACCTTCCGCTTGATGATGGGGTAGTCGAACTCCGCGTAGCGCGTGTTCGTCTCCTCCGGCATCAGCACGCCCACCGTGATGTCGTCGGTCCGGGTCGGTGTCGCGTCCGCCCCGGTCTCCGACGCCCCGAGCATCCCGCAGCCGGCGAGCGAGAGGGACATCGAGGAGGCGACCACGGCTATGGCGATACGACGCATTCGGGGGCTCACTTCAGGTGCGTTCGGTGCAATCGGTGCAATCGATGCAGTACGGGCATGGGTGCGGCATGGTGACCCAGGTGTCTGAAAAAGACAACGCGGGACCGACCTCCGACGTCAAGCGGAACTACTTAACGAAGTAGCAACATCACGCTCCGCTCAGCGGGTGAAGACGCATGGAGACGGCGCGGAGACCCTGCGAAAACCCTGCGGAAGCCCGCCGGAGAAGCGCCCGGAAAGGCGGCGGGACATCTCGCAGGCGACGGCGTAGGCCACGGGTCGTGTCCTCGACGGGCCTGCCGCGACGGCCGGGGACGCGGCGACGATTGATCAGGCCGGGGCGGCGGGCGAGGATGAGGGCACCGCACGCCTGCGGGGAGCGCGCGAGAGCCGGGCGAGAGCCGGGCGAACGGTTCCCGGCCGCCCTCGCGTTCGCCCTTCGGCCGGTGGGCGGCCGGGCGTCGGTACTTCCGCGTCGATTCCTCGGAGGGGACTCCTCATGACCGCTCGTTCCGTCGCCGCCCGCCGTGGCCGCGCCGTGGCCGCGACCGCCGTCGTCACCGCGATGGCCGGCGTCGCCCTCGTCCCGGCCGCCACGGTGGCCGCAGGCGCCCCGGGCGGGCACGCGCTGCGGATGACGCTCGGCGCGCCGAGCCCCGGCGGGCCGCTCGTACGCGGCGGGGCGACCGAGTCGATGATCCTCACCGTCACGAACTCCTCCGACCGGGCGCAGCCGTTCGCGGCCTGGCTGCCGGGCACGCCGGACGGGCCGAGCCCGGTGCCGAAGGACTCCGTCGTCTTCGACGTGAGCGCGGTGCACGCCCCGCCGACCAGGTCCGCCGTCGGGCGGCAGGACGGCCTGTTCCAGGGCCGGTTCTTCCCGGCCGCCGGAGACGCGGCGTCCAGCTTCTCGATCCCGGCGAAGAGCGCGTTCACCTGGAAGGTGACGGTCGGGCTCGGCGCCTCGTACCCCACCGCCGACGGCGACTTCACCCTGGTCGCCGACGCGCTGCTGGGGGACGTCGGGCGCGACCCTGCCCACAGCACGGCGGTCCTGAGGACCGACCCGGCGATCGCGCCCGGCAGGCTGACCGTGGCGTGGGAGCACAAGAGCGGCACGGTCGTCCGGCCCGGCCGGCGCGCCGAACTCGTGCTGCGGACCACGTTCACCGGTCCGGGCGAGTTCCCCGCGGAGCTGACCCGCACCGTGGCGGCCCACGACTTCCGTCGCGGCGGCGGCGACCCGGACTTCGTCCTCGAGGCCGAGATCGACGGCAGGATCGTCGGGGTGGAGGAGACGGGCAACGGCCAGTGGGAACTCCCCGCCGTCGCCGCGGGCTTCGGCTCCGCCTCGGGCCCCCAGAGCCTCAAGCTGTACTTCTCGCTGGGCGACAGGAGCGACATCGCCGGGGACACGGTCGTCCCGCTGGAGGTCCTGTACTCCATGGGCGACTCCTGGGGGTTCGGCGGCGCCGAGACCCGGGTGACGGTCGGGCCGGCCCGCCCGACGACCTCGACGACCTCGCCGAGCGCGGAGCCCCCGACGCCGGCCTCCCCCACCCCGACGATCCCGCCGTCCGCCTCCGCCCCGGTCGCCGCCACCCCGTCGGCGTCGGGGTCGGGGTCCGGCTCCGCGGCCGCGGTCACGGGAGGCGCGGCCGGCGGCGCCACCGACCTCCCGGGCGCGAACGGCACGCTCGCCGCCACCGGACCGGGCGGCCCCGTCCGGTACGGCGCGCTCGCCGCCGTCCTGCTGGCCGTCGGCGGTGCGGCGGCCCGGTCCGGGAGGCGCCGTCGCACCACGGCGGGCGGCTGACCCGCCACGCGGTCGGGGACGCGGGCAGGGGGCGCGGAAAGCGGTGCGCCGCTGCCGTCAGCGCGCCCCCGGGTCGTACTTCCGCAGCGAGGCCCGCACCTCGTCGGAGTACGCCCCCTCCCACCAGGGGACCGTCTCCACGAGCACCGGCTTGGTGCCGGAGGCGAGGACGAGGGCCCGTCCGGGCGGCATCGCGCCGAGGTCGGAGACGTGCAGGACGCGTTCGCGGCGCGTGGACTCGCTGAGGGCGCGGTTGCCGGACCAGCCGCCGAACTCCGACTCCCGGCTGGTCTGGTACTCCCGCAGCTCGTACTCGCCGGCCAGTTCGCTGAGATCGCCGAGGAAGCGGGTGTCGGAGACTCCGCCGCCGTAGACGCGGACGTTCGCGGCGGACCACAGCTTCTCCATGCCGCGCTCCCCCCACACCTCGATGCCCTGCGCCCAGGACTGAAGGATCGTCATCAGGATGATGCCGCGCGAGCCGTAGTGGGAGTACAGGTCGGGCAGCGAGCGCCAGCGGCAGACGTTCGCGGCCTCGTCGAGGACGCCGACGAGGGGCAGCGGCAGGCGACCGCCGCGCTGGGTGGTGGCGTACTCCTCGGCGGCCTCGACGACGGCCACGGTCAGCGCCGTCACCAGCGGTCCGGCGGAGTCGCGGCCCTCCCGGCTGAGCGAGTACAGGGTGCCGCCGCCGCGGACGAACGCGTGCGGGTCGAACTCCCCCGCGTACGGGTCGGCGGGCGGCGTCACCCACCGGTTGACCTCGGGGTTGACCAGGCACGACGCCATCTGCTGGGCGACGCCGTAGATCCCGCTGCGTTGCTTGTCCGGGGCGTTGACCACACCGGCCAGCCCGTCCGCGGACATGGCGTGCCCGGCGCCGCGCAGGATCCGCTCCGGGGTGTCGTCCCTGGGGTTGGACAGCCAGGTGTAGATCTGCGTGATCGGGGCCTTGGCGCAGGCGGCGGCCAGCAGCAGGTTGGCGAGCAGGTCCTGGCCGGCCGGGTCGAAGAAGGCGTCGGTGGAGGCGTTCGCGTCACGCGAGCCGCTGGCGAAGTGGTCGGCCATCTTGCGGGCCTTGGCGACGTCCGTGACGTACGACAGCGGGTTCCACCACCAGCTGGGCTCCTCCTGCGCGACCTGCTGCGGGTCGAACACCCACACCGGGCCGCGCGCGGTACGCGGTCCGCGGGTCGCGTCGACGATGTCGCGCTTGTTGGAGGTGACGAGGACCGCGCCGGGCCCGTCGAGGATGGCGGGGATGGCACGCCGGGTCGTCTTGCCCGTCCGGGGCCCCCAGATGTCGATGTGCATGTCCTCGTAGGAGCCGAACAGCGGCTGACGTCCCTTCACGGACCGTCCGATGAACACGCCGGGCGTGCGCGACCGCACGCCCAGGCGCTCGGCCGTGGCGGCCGCGCCCTTCATCGTGAGCCTGCCGAGCTCCTCGCCCTTCGCGAGGTGCCGGGCGGCGCCGTCCACCGTCGGCCTGTCCGTGAGGCGCTGGCGCACCCGGTGGGCCGCCAGGGCGAGGACGCCGACGACGACCGCCTCGCCCGCCGCTACGGCGCTGGCCGCGGATCCGGGCCAGGTGTAGTCGCCCTTGGCCACCTCGACCAGGAAGCTCAGCGGGTTCGACGGCGGAGCGGGCGCGTCGGCGTACCCGGCCCCGACCTTCGCCGCGAACCAGGCGCCGGCCCCGACGAGGAGCACCACCGCGACGGCGATGACGATCTCGAACGTCCAGTCGTCCTCGGCGCGGGGCTTCTTCTGCTGTTCTGCGGTCACCCGCGGGTCCGTCCTTTCCTTCGAGATCTCTCCGGCAGCCGGCCGGCGCCGGTCAGGCCCGGGTGGTCGCCCGGCGGGCGGGCGGGGCGTTGCCGTCAGGCGCCCTCGGCGGCGGAACGGCCGTCGCCCTCGACCGCGTTCGTGCCGTTGGGGATCGGGACCCGGTACACGCCGGTGATCTTGTCCTGGTAGTCCCAGTTGCTGAACTCGACGGACTTGCCCGGCCGCGGCGCATGGATGATCTTGTGGCCCTTGGGGTCCCAGACGAGGCCCACGTGGCCCGAGTGGTTGCCCTCCGGCCGGAAGAAGATGACGTCTCCGGGCTGCGCCTGGGAGAGCGGCACCTCGTACTTCTTGAGGTACGGCTCCTGCGTGTACGTCGTGGTGCCGATGTCGATCTTGCCGCCGCTGGCCATGTAGTACGCCCACTGCGTGAAGCTGGAGCAGTCGAAGCTGGTGGGGCTCTCGCCCTGAAGACGGGGAGCGCCGAACACGTAGGGGACGCCGATGCCGCGCTGGGCCCAGCCGAGGACCGCGCGGATCACCGGGTCGTCGGCGTCGGGCAGGACGCCGGAGGCGCCCGCGCCGTCCGGCGCCACCGCGGCGCCGCCGTTGTTCTCGGCGCAGTCGGCGTACTGCGCGTCCCTGCTGTCCTCGTCGGATCCCGGGACGGTGCCGTAGTCGGGGTTGGCGGTGACCTTGCCCTGCATCCACCCCGCGGGGTCGACCATGCCGGGGCCCTGGTCCTGGCCGCCCACGAACGGGTTGTCGACGCCGGGAACGAGGACCTCCCAGTGCAGGTGCGGCCCGGTGACGTTGCCGGTCGCGCCGACCGTGCCGATCTGCTGGCCGCGCTTGACCGTCTGGCCCACGGACACCTTGAGGGTGGTCTGGTGGCCGTAGAGCGTGACGACCCCGCCCGCGTGCTCGATCTTCGTCATGTTGCCGTACGAGCCGCCGGGGCCGGCGTGGATCACCTTGCCGTCGGCCGGGGCGTAGATCGGGGTGCCGCTGGAGGCCACCAGGTCGAGGCCGGTGTGGTAACCGAGGCTCCACATACGGCCGTTCTGGTGGTACGGGGTGCCGACCGTGTAGGTGCCCTGCTTCATGGGCCACTGCCAGTCCTTGCCGGTGGCGGGCTCCTTGGCGAGCGGGAAGGACACGGTCGTCGCGTGGACGGCCGCACCGTCGCCGCCCGTCGCGCCGCTGTACGCGGCCAGGGACATCGCGGTCGTCGTCCCGCCGTCGTCGCCGTCCAGCGGCGGGGTCGACCAGGAGCGGGCCGGGGCCGCCTTGACGCTGAGCGCGGAACCGGGCTGGGCGTCGTTGCCGACCGGCTCCGGGATGTCCGAGCGCTGCCCGAGGGTGGGGAAGCCGGGGTTCTTCTCGACCGTCTCCTTCAGGTGCGCGTACCAGCGCTTGACGAGGTCCTGGTCGCCGGTGAGCACCCCGCGGTAGCGGGCGGCCTGGGTGAGGACCACGCGCGGGTAGATCGTGTTCGAGGCCGTGGAGCCGGAGTAGGTCTGAAGCGCCTTGAAGGGGGCGGTCTCCGCCTTCTGGGCGTGCAGGAAGTTGGCGGCGGCCCACGCCGCGTCGTCGATGTTGTAGAGGTCCTTGTCGCCGTCGCCGTTGCCGTCGGCGCCGTAGTCCGTCCAGGCCGGCTTGCCGAACTGGAGGATGCCCATGTAGCCGAGGGAGTTGGCGCCGCCGGGCGCGGCCGACTTGTCCTGGCCGAACTTGGTCTCCTGGTACATCTGCCCGGCGATGAGCGTCCAGTCGAGGCCGTCGTAGCGGGCGGCGGCGCGCATCGCGGCGAGGATCATCTTCGGCGGTATCTCGTTGCGCGCGGCCGTGCTCGGCATGTACGTCTTGCCGGCCGGCATGACCGGGTTGGTGGCCGCGGCGTCACCGGTGTTGCCCGCGTTGGCGTTGTCGGCGTAGTCGTCGCAGGACGCGGCCGCGGCCCCGGCGCCCACACCGCCGATCATGCCTCCCAGCAGCGCCAGGACGAGGGTGCCGACCCCGGCGACCGGCAGGCAGCCGATGCCGCCGGCCAGCCACATCCACCTCTTGTCGTTCTTCTTGCCCCCGCCGCTCTGCCCGCCGCCTCCCTGCGCCGCCGCCTTCGCGGCCTTGGCGGCCTTGGCGACCTTCGCCGCCCTGCTCGCTGCGGCCAGCACCGCCGGTGCGACCATGCCCGCTCACGCCCCCGAGTCGTCGGACGCGCCCACGTCGCCGAGGCCGAAGACGTCGAAGCCGGAGACGAGCCAGTCGCCGTCGGCCTCCCTGACCGTCACCAGCCACTGATTGGACTCGGTCGTGCTCCGGCCGTTGGCGGTGTGCACCGCCGTCACCTCGACCAGACTGGACAGGGAACGCCCGCTGTCGCGCACCAGATCGTCGGAGACCAGCGCGTCGCGCCGCACGACGGCCTTGCCCTCGGACGAGCACTGCGCGGCCCGGCAGGTCGCCCACTCCTTGCCGGTGGGCAGCGCGGTCGACTGCTTCATCCGCGCGTCGCCCGTGGTGAGACGCAGGAGGGGAGCGGCCCAGGTCCCGGCCCGGGCGGAGTGGTCGTACGTCGTGAGGCCGGCCATGTACCGGACCATCACGGCATGGGCCTCGGCCGCCTCGGAGGCCGAGACGATCGGGGCGACGGCCTTGCCCTGCTGCTGGTCCGCGCCGGCTCCCTGCCCGTCCGAGCCCGCGTCGCCGCCGCCCGGGGTGACGGCGGGCGCCGCTGAGCCGCCCTTGTCGTCGCCGCCGTCGCCGCTCCCGTCTCCGTCGAACACGGTGAACACGGTGAGTACGGCGATCAGGAGAAACCCGAGCACTCCCAGGGCCAGGAGCCCGGTGCGCTTGTTCTCCGCAGGCAAGTCCACGTTTCCGCGCCTCCCTTGTGCTGAGCCGGTACGGCGGGTGACCGGGACACGGTAGGGGGAGGCGCAAGGGCGGAGTCGGGAGAATTCCCGCCGGGGAAAGACGCGGGGCGGGCGGCGGGAAAGACGGGGAAACCGGCCGCGCCGGCGCGTCTTCGCCCGGCGCTCACTCCGGGCGCGGGTCGACCGGCAGCGGATCGAACGGGTAGGCCGTGTGCCCGTCCTTGGGCGAACAGGCCGCGAAGGGGCCGCCGTCCGCGTCCATCAGCACCCGCAGATGCGGGTCCGCGTGGTGCAGCCACCACGTCGACATGCCGAGGGCCGGGTCCTGGCGCAGGTGTTCCCAGGCCAGCCACAGCGCGGAGAGACGCGCCCCGGCCTCGGGATGCTCCCACCACCTCGGGCACCAGGTCGCCGACGAGCCGTTGACGCGGCGCCGGATCATCTGGGCGAGGTAGTCGGAGACGAAGACGAAGACGTCCGCGAAGTAGAACTCCGGCTCCTTGGAGGCCTCTTCGGTGCTGGTCATCGTGCCTCCGTCGACAGGTCTGCGGTGTTCGCGCGATCAGGTCAGGACGATACCGAGCAGCAGCAGGACGACGACGATCGCGCCCATGACGATGCGCGCCGTCGGATCCTCGCGCTCCCACAGGTCGTGCACGACGGCCCAGCCGGTCAGACGGGCGGCGCGGCCGCCGTGGATGCCGGCGACGGGCGCCTGCTGCCCCTCGTCCTCGTCCGCGCCCTCGGCGAACTCCGGCTCGCGCTCCTCGCCGAAGCCGACCGGCAGCCCCTGCTGCTCCTGGGCCACCAGGACCATCGGTTCCAGCAGTTCGGGGATCGTGTTCGGGGTGAGGGCGTACGCGAAGGTCCCGTACGGCGTCTCCACGCACAGCCGGGCCTGCCAGGGGTCGCCGGGCTCGTACCCGTCGACCCAGGCGCGCTCCGCCTGGAAGACCTGCGGCACCGGGGCCGGGGCCGCGGCCGTGGCGGGGGCGGGGGCGGCGACGGGGGCCGCCTGGAGGGCCGGCGCGGCGGGCGCGGCAGGCGCGGGGGCCTGCTGGACCGGCGGCGCCTGGAGCGGGATCTCCTCGGCCCGCGGCTGCCTCGGGAGGTTCGGCTGCTGGGGGCGCCCGTGGTGGTCGGTCAACTCTCGTCCTTCGCCGGGTCCGTCGGTTCCATGGGGGCGCCGGGCGGGAACCCGGCGCACGTCGGGCGCCTGCGCCCAGCGCATTGTGCGCCCGGAGCGGGGCCGGGCGACGCCTCCCCCGCCAGGCGTGTCCCTGACACTTTTCCCGGCGCGTTTCCCCGAGGGCGCACGGCCGGGAATTCCCGGACTCCCGGCGAGGAAAGCGGCGGCGGTCCGGTGACAGGTCTTTGTCAGACTGCCAGCGCACCTGGCATGGCCAGGGCCCGTCGTGCGGTGCGGCCGTGCCCCGCCCAGGCGGACGGGGAACCGACTCGCTGGAGTAACCGACTCGATGACAGACCACAACAGCCCTGCTGGCGCGGTCGGCGAAGGCCAGCCTTCGGGGCAGCCCGGGCCCTTCGGTCCCTCCCAGCAGCCACCGCAGCAGGCCTGGCAGGCCTCCGCGCCCCAGCAGGCCCAGCAGGCCCAGCCCGGCGCCGCGCAGGGCCACCAGCCCCAGCAGCTTCCCTCCGACGCGGCCCGCGCTCAGGTCGCCGCCGCCTGGGTGCGCAGCACGCCCCGGGCCGGCCAGGCCGCCGTCCCGTCGCTGCCGCCGCGCGAGAGCCGCCCCCAGGGCGAGTCGAAGAAGGACAAGCGCGAGCGGGAGCGGGCCGCCCGCAAAGCGGCCTACGAGCAGAAGAAGGCGGAGAAGGCCCGGCGCAAGCACGGCCCCACGGCAGCCGTCGCCCCCGTCCACGGCACCGCCGCCGCTCCCGCTGCCACGCCCCCGGCGACCACCCGGCCCGGCCTCCCCGCC
>NZ_JAHHIT010000141.1 GCF_024539675.1 Streptomyces hilarionis
CCCGCGCCGAAACCCCGCCCCGCCCCGCGCCCCTCCCCGCTCCCGGTGAGTTATCCGGCGTACCACGCCTCGCCGCACCCGCGGTCGGTCGGCGGTGGCCAGTCGCCGGTCACCTACGTCCTGCTCATCACCGTGCCCGCGGTGATCGCCGTCGCCGCGCTGCGGCCGCGCTAACGCCGATCCAGGAGGCATCTCTTGCCGGAATGGCTTGTTCTCACCCTCGCGATGCTCGCCGCCTGCGCGGTGGTGGTCGTCGTCACCCTCGTACGGCACCGCAGGGCGCCCGAGGACGAGGACCCCTCCGAGACCCCCGACGTCATCGAGTACATGACGATGTGGATCGGCGTGGTGTACGCCATCGTCCTGGGGCTGGCCATCGCGGGCGTGTGGGAGGCGCGCAGCGTCGCCCAGGACCACGTCCAGGCGGAGGCCCAGGCGCTGCACGAGATCTCGGAGCGGGTGCGGGTCTACCCGCCCGCGGTCCGCGACCGCATTCGGGCGGATGTCAACGCCTATGTCGGACACGTCGTCGACGTCGAGTGGAAGAAGATGGCCGACGACGGCGAGGTGACGCCGCGCGGCGACGAGTTGCTCCAGAAGGTGCGGGCGGACGTCACCGACTACGAGCCGGCGTCGGACTTCCAGGCGCAGGCCTACCAGCCGCTGCTCGACCAGATGGCCGCGGCCGACCAGGCGCGTCACGCCCGCGCCGACTCGACCGGGGCGACCATGCCGGGCGTGGTGTGGTTCGGGCTGCTCGCCGGGGCCGTCATCACCATCGGCATGGTCTTCGCGCTGCAGATCCGGCGCACGACCCGCGAACTGGTCCTGGCGGGGCTGTTCTCCGCCCTCATCGCGTTCCTGCTCTTCCTGATCTGGGACTTCGACGCCCCCTACAGCCGGGGCGTGACCGCGTCGGCGGAACCGTTCCTCAATCTGTTCCCCGGCATCGGCAGCTGAGCCGGCCGGGGCGCGCGTCCGCCCGCTCGCGCTCCCCGCGCCCGGGGGACGGCCGCCACGCCGCCGCCGTCCCCCGGGCGCAGCAACGGTTTCCCCCGGGCAGCCCACAACCGTGCCCCGTTCGCACTACTGCGATCGCGGGCACTCACGCATGTTCCTAGCGTTTCGGACATCGAGGCGCATCGACGACGTGAGCGGAAAAGGTCCGCAGCTGCTCCTCGGGGACCGGAGGATCCACCATGCGCGCGATACGCGTCGCCTCGGCCGCACTCCTGGGCGCCACCGCCCTGGCCTTCTCCGCATCGGCCGCCGTGGCGAGCGACGACGACGGCCACTACGTCATGTCCAACGGCTACAGCCTGCTGCCCTCGACCGTCGCGCCGGGCGGCGAGGTCGCCGTGCAGGTGGACCGCGAGGTCAGCGGCTGCCGGAGCTCCGTGACGGTGTCCTCGGGCGTGTTCGACACCGTCGTCGTCCCGAGGAGGTCGACGTCGGCCGTGGCCACCGTCGACCGGGACGCCAGACCGGGCGCGTCGTACCGGGTGACGTTCACCTGTGGCGGCGTCAGCGCGGTCAAGGAGCTGACCATCTCGGGCGGCCGGCCGGCCGACGTCACCCCGGCGCCCCGTCCCGTCCCGCGGGGCGTGCACGCCGGCGAGGGCGGCAGCGTCGCGGGATTCGACCTGCGGGAGATCGGGGTGGGCGCCCTGCTCATCGCGGGTTCGATGGCCGCCGCGTACCGCTTCGCGCGCCGTCGCGGCGTGGAGGACGGCGGCTGACGGCCGGCGCCGCGCCCTGCGCAGGACTTCGCCCCGGATCCCCGAAGGGACCGGGGCGAAGTCCTGCGCCGTGTGCGGCCCTCGACGGGCCCGGACGCGAGGGGCGTCAGATGCGGCGCTCGGCGCGGCGACGCATCCAGAACAGTCCGCCGCCCACCACGGCCGCCGCGACGAGCCCGCCGCCGATGGCCATGTCGGTCGGGGTCGCGCCCGTGCCGACGCTGCCGCCGAGGCCGCCGCGGACACCGCCGATGACGGTGAAGGCGTTCGGGCGGGTGAGGGTCCTGCCGGAGCAGTTGACGGTGATGTCGTACGGGCCGGGACGGGCGTTCGCGTTGATGGTGGCCGTGCCCTTGGCGGTCTGGTTGGCGCCGTTGATCGGCGTCAGGCCGGCCTGTGTGAACGCGGGCGAGGTCATGGAGCCGCCGGCGGGGCAGCCGTCGACGGTGACGGTGATCTGGCCGCCCCGTGCGATGACGCTGGGCAGCACGACGATGTTGCTCGGGTTGGCGCCCATGCCGTCGCGGGCGACGGCGGCGGGGGCGGCGAGTCCGAGGGCGGCGACCGCGGCGGCGGAGACCGCCGAGGCGGCCAGAACGCGAGTGGTGGGCATGTGATCCTCCGCGGAAGGCGCCCCGGGGCCCGTCCCCGGCATGTCGGCGAGAAAGCGCCTCCCGGAAAGACCCTCAGATGCCGTGCGCGCGCCCGCATTTCGGCGCTGGTCCGTCCTGGTGAGAGGACACGCCGGGCGCCGTGCGCGCAATCGGACATAGCCGCAGGTCACGGACCGTCAGAAAATTCCTCGCGCCGTCAACTCGGATGGCGCACCGCGCGGGACGGGGGCCACCCGTTCGCCGTCGCCCCGTCGCCGGTTCGCGCCGTCGCGCTTAGCGTTCTCGTATGCGCGAAAGGACGGGGCGACGGCCGCGTCGAAAGGGGATGGCGAATGTCTGCGTACGAGCTGTCCGAGGCGGCGGAAGAGGAGGAGCGGCAGAGGAAGCGCGCCCCCTGGGGCGTGATAGCGCTTGTTCTGCTGACGGGTCTCGCGCTGATCCGCAACGGGTCGGGTGAGTTCGACGTCGGTCCGCCGCAGCCCGCCGCGGCGGCGGCCGCGGACGGCCGCACCGCCGGCGGCGTCCTCGGCCGCGCCCCGACCCCGCTGGCCTACGCCGAGCCGGACCGGGTGCGGATCCCGGCCATCCGGGTGGACGCGCCGGTCATGGCGGTCGGTCTGGACGCGGACGGCTGGGTCGGCGCCCCGCCGCCGGAGGACCCGAACCTGGCCGGCTGGTTCACCGGCGGCGTCTCGCCGGGCGAGAAGGGCACGGCGGTCGTCGTCGGCCATGTCGACAACAAGCTCGGCCCCGCCGTGTTCTACGGGCTCGGGGCGCTGAAGAAGGGCAACCGCGTCGAGGTGTCCCGCAAGGACGGCAGAACCGCGGTCTTCGAGATCTACGGCATCGAGGTCTTCGAGAAGAGCAACTTCCCGGGCGACCGCGTGTACGCCTCCAAGGGCGCTCCCGAGCTGCGGGTCATCACCTGCGGCGGCGGTTTCTCGAAGGCCAACGGGTACGAGGGGAACGTCGTCGCCTTCGCCCGCCTGGTCGAGGTCCGCTGAGCGGGGCCGGGACCGGGCGGGCGGGCCGCGGGATCAGGCGTACTGCCGCCGGGGCACGGTGATGTGGTAGCCGGAGTCCAGCAGGTGCGGGAGATAGCCGCGCAGCGCCCGCACACTCTGCGAGCGGTCGCCGCCGGCGTCGTGCGAGAGCACCACGACGCCGGGGGCGGCCCCCTTCTCGACCCGGTCCACGATGACGCCGGCGCCCGGGGTGGTCCAGTCGAGGGTGTCGACCGTCCAGGCGAGCGGCTCCATGCCCAGCTCGGAGCCGAACTCGAAGGCGGCGCGGTTCCAGGCGCCGTAGGGGGCCCGGAACCAGCGCGGCCGCTCTCCGTACCCCTCCTCGATGACGTCGCTGGTGCGGGCCATCTCGGAGTGGATCCGACGGCGGGTGAGGCGCGTCAGCAGGGGGTGCGACCAGGTGTGGTTGCCGACGACGTGGCCCTCGTCGGCCATCCGTGCCAGCAGTTCCCGGTTGTCGACGGCCATCTCCCCGCACACGAAGAACATCGCGCGCACGTCGTACTCGGCCAGGGTGTCGAGGATGCGGGGGGTGTAGCGGGGGTCGGGGCCGTCGTCGAAGGTGAGCACCATGGTGCGGCCGCGGCCGGTCATGCTCAGCAGCGGCTCGTGGCGCACCGGCGTACGGCCCGGGGCGGTGGGCGGCGGACCGTAGCCGGTCAGGGGCTGGAGGCGGTAGGCGGAGGGTTTCAGCGGGAGGCTGCGCGCCGGGGCGCCCGCGGCGGGTGCGGCGGCCCGGACCGGCTCGCCGTCCTCGCCCCACCCGATCACTGTGGCCGTGCCGGCCGCTGCCGCGGCGGCGGCGCCGGCGAGCAACGCCCGGCGGCGCGTGAACAACTGCTCCTTCTTCATGCAGTCATCAGTCGCCCGGCGGGCCTTCGACCCACCCCGGCGACACCGGTTGGGCGGCACGATTCCACCCGCCCGGCGCAGCGGCGGGCCGCCGGACGGCGTCAGCGGTGGCGCACCAGCGGGAACGGCAGGGTCTCGCGGATCGTGAGGCCGGTGAGGAACATGACCAGGCGGTCGACGCCGATGCCGAGGCCGCCGGTCGGGGGCATGGCGTACTCCAGGGCGTCGAGGAAGTCCTCGTCGAGCTCCATCGCCTCGGGGTCGCCGCCCGCGGCCAGCAGGGACTGCTCCGTCAGCCGGCGACGCTGCTCGACGGGGTCGGTCAACTCGGAGTAGGCGGTGCCGAGTTCCGTGCCGAAGGCGACCAGGTCCCAGCGTTCGGCGAGGCGCGGGTCGACGCGGTGCTGCCGGGTGAGGGGCGAGACGTCGGTGGGGAAGTCCTTGTAGAAGGTCGGGAGCAGGGTCTTCTCCTCGACGAGGCGTTCGTACATCTCCAGGACGACGTCGCCGTGGCCGTCGTCGGCGGTGTAGGGGACGCCGGCGCGGTCGCAGTGCCGGTGCAGGACCGTCAGGGGGGAGTCGGCGTCGACCTCCTCGCCGAGCGCCTCGGAGATCGCGCCGTAGACGGTCCTGACCGGCCACTGCCCCGAGATGTCGTACTCCCGGCCGTCCTTGCGGGCGACCGGTGAGCCGAAGGCGGCCGTGGCCGCGCCCTGGATCAGCTCGCGGGCCAGGTGGAGCATCTCGTCGTAGTCGGCGTAGGCCTGGTAGGCCTCCAGCATCGTGAACTCGGGGTTGTGCTTGTAGGAGACGCCCTCGTTGCGGAAGGTGCGGCCCATCTCGAAGACCTTCTCCAGGCCGCCGACGCACAGCCGTTTGAGGTACAGCTCGGGCGCGATGCGCAGGTAGAGGTCGAGGTCGTAGGCGTTGATGTGGGTGGTGAAGGGGCGGGCGTTGGCGCCGCCGTGGATCTGCTGGAGCATCGGCGTCTCGACCTCGAGGTAGCCGCGCTCCAGCAGTCCCCCGCGCAGGGCCTGTATGGCGCTGGAGCGGGCCCGCACCACGTCGCGGGCGGCGGGGCTGGAGACCAGGTCGAGGTAGCGCATGCGGACCTTCGCCTCGGGGTCGGTGAGGCCGCGGCGTTTGTCGGGCAGCGGGCGCAGGCACTTGGCGGTGAGCTGCCAGGAGGCGACGAACACGGTGGGTTCGCCCTTGTCGCTGGTTCCCGCCGTGCCCGCCGCGCAGAGGTGGTCGCCGAGGTCGGTGTCGGCGCGGAAGGCGTCGAGGGCCTCGCGGGTGAGGGTCTCGCGGGTGAGGGCGAGCTGGTGGTCGCCGGACCAGTCGCGCAGGGTCACGAAGACGATGCCCCCGAAGTCGCGGACGCGCATGACGCGGCCGGCGACGGTGACCGTCTCGCCGGCGCGCACCTCGGCGAGGGCGTGGGTGCGGGGCGGGACGCCGACGGGATAGGGGTCCACGCCGTCGGCGCGCAGCCGGTCGAGGGTGCGGTGCCGGACGCGGACCTGCTCGGGCAGGCCCGCGTCCGGCCCGGCGGGTCCGGCCTCGTCCCCTCCGTCGAGGCCGAGTGCCGCGGTGGGCGGCAGGCCCTCGGTGGTGGCGGGGCGCGGCCCGCCCGTGGAGCGCCGTCGGCCCCACAGCTTGCGCAGGGAGGGCACCGCGACGAAGCCCTCGGCGATGCCGGAGGCGAGGCCCACCCGGGCGAGGGAGCCCGCGTCGGCGTAGCAGAGGAAGCGGGGGTACCACTGCGGCCGGTACTTGGCGTTGGACCGGTAGAGGGCCTCCAGCTGCCACCACCGGGAGAAGAACAGCAGCAGCCGCCGCCACAGGCGCAGGACGGGCCCGGCGCCGATGCGGGCGCCCTCCTCGAAGGCCGAGCGGAAGACGGCGAAGTTCAGCGAGATGCGGCGCACGCCGAGCTTGGGGGCGGCGGCGCACAGGTCGGCGACCATGAACTCCATGACGCCGTTGGGGGCGGAGCGGTCCCGGCGCATCAGGTCCAGGGAGACGCCGTCGGCGCCCCAGGGGACGAACGAGAGCAGGGCGAGCAGGCGGCCGTTCTCGTCGAGGGCCTCCACGAGGAGGCAGTCGCCGTCGGCGGGGTCGCCGAGGCGGTCCAGGGCCATGGAGAAGCCGCGTTCGGTCTCGGTGTCGCGCCAGGCGTCGGCGCGGTCGACGACCTCCTCCATCTCCTGTTCGGTGAGGTCGCGGTGGCGGCGGATCCGGCAGGCGGCGCCGGTGCGGCGCACCCGGTTGACGGCCTGCCGGGTGACCCGCATCTCGCGGCCGCCGAGGTCGAAGGAGGCGACGTGCACGATGGCCTCGTCGCCGAGTTGCAGGGCGCCGAGGCCGACCCGGGCGAAGGCCTTGGCGCCGTCCTCGGAGGCGCCCATGACCGCGGGCGCCCAGGCGTAGCGGCGGGCCGCTGCCAGCCAGGCGTCGATGGCGTGCGGCCAGGCCTCGCGGTCGCCGACCGGGTCGCCGCTGGCCAGGCAGACGCCCGCCTCGACGCGGTAGGTGACGGCGGCCTTGCCGCTGGGCGAGAAGACGACGGCCTTGTCGCGCCGGGTGGCGAAGTAGCCGAGGGAGTCCTGGCCGCCGTAGGCCCGCAGCAGGGCGCGGATGCGGGGCTCCTCGTCGCCGTGCAGGGCCGCTTCCATGCGCTGGGAGCGGAAGAGGACGGCGGCGGCGTTGAGGAGGGCGAGGGCGCCGAAGAGGCCGAGCAGGAAGTACAGGGCGCGCGGCGGACGGCCGTCGAAGGAGCCCGCGGAGACGAGGCCGCCCAGGACCCGGTTGGCGGCCCAGGCGAGATGCTGGCCGGCCGGGAGCGTGCCCGGGAACAGCACGACCAGGCCCCAGCCGACGAGCATCGCCAGGACGAGCCCGGCGAGCAGGACGGCGAGCGCCCGCCGCAGGGCCGCGCGGCGGGAGGCGGCGTAGAACTCCCGTCGGGCGACGACCAACAGGCCCAGCGCGAGCCCGCACACCACGAGGGAGGGGACCGACTGGGCGTACAGGCCGACGACCACGCCGAGGACGTCGGTGAGGACGAGCAGTCCGAGGTAGACGACCACCAGCCACCAGGCGACCTTCTTGCGGGCGGCGGTGGCCGCGGCCAGCAGCAGCAGGAAGACGGCGTAGGCGAGGTTGGCGCTGACCGGGACGATGAGCAGGTCGAGGAAGCGGACGACCGGGCGCAGCAGGCGGCGCAGCGGCGGGACCAGGGCCAGCAGGACGCACAGCAGGGCGAGGGCCCCGAAGAACGTCGCGAAGGCTTCGGGCACCCGGCTGAGGAAACGGTTCGCGGCCCGCCGGGGCGGGCCCGCGGCGCCCTCGGTCGTGGCGGTCTCCGCGGGGGCACTCATGTCTCGACTGTAGGAACACCTGGGGCCGCCCGCCCGTCGAGCGGCCCGCGCACGGGCCGGGCCCGGGGCTTCCGATAGCCTCTGGCCGTGACGGAACAGCACGCGCGGCAGCCGGCCCACCAGTTCGAGCGGGGCACCGACGGCCCCAAGGTCGTCCTCGTGGGGGTGGACGGCTCCGCGTCCTCTCTGCGGGCCGCGGCCTACGCGGGCGGTCTGGCCCGCCGCCAGCACGCCCTGCTCGCGGTGGTGTACGTGCAGCCGGTGATGGCGGCGGGCGCGGCGCTCGGCGCTCCCGTCGCGGAGACGACCGACGCGATCGCCGAGGATCTGGTCGCGCAGATCCGGGAGGCCACCGAGCGGACCCGGGGGATATTCGACGTGCGCTGGGAGTTCCACACCTTCCGCGGCGACCCCTACGGCGGCCTGGCGAAGGCGGCGGACCAGCTCAAGGCGGACGCCGTGGTGGTGGGCGCCTCCGAACAGGCCGGGCACCGGATCGTGGGATCCGTGGCGGTGCGGCTGGTGAAGGCGGGGCGCTGGCCGGTGACCGTGGTTCCGTAGCGAACGCCGCGGGCGGCGCCCCCGGCGGGCGCCGCGCCGGCGGCCCGCCGGGGGCGCCGCCCGGGCCGCCCGAGATCACCGTCCGCCGGTCACCAGCCCGGCCGCGGCCGCGCCGCGGCCGAGGGTGACGTTCCTGATCCGGTCGCGCACGCCCGCGACTTCGGCGCCCTGGGCGAGGGCCCGGTCGAGGTCGACCGCGCGGCCGGCGTCGATGTCGAACATCTGGGGCAGGACCTCCGCCCTGCGCACCTGCCAGCGTCCGCCGGGGCGGGCGGGCCGGGCGAAGGTGAAGCGGGCGACGGTCGACTGGGTTCCGCGGGCGTCCTGTAGGCCCTGGCTGTTGAACATCTCGCCCGCGATCTGGTCGCCCAGGCCGTAGACCACCCAGGTGCCGTTGACCTTCTCGTAGGCCTGGGGGACGTGGGCCCCGGAGCCGACGATCAGGTCGATGTCGGGGCGGCCGCGGGTGCGGGAGGCCGTGAGGGCCCGGGCCAGGGAGAGCTGGCGGTCGTCGGGGGCATCCTGCCACGCGGTTCCCCAGTGCAGGGAGACGACGACCACGTCGGCGCCCGCCTTCCGGGCGGCCTTGGCGTCGGCGAGGATGCGGTCCCGGTCGGCGAGGCCGACGGTCCAGGGCTGCCCCTGCGGAGGCGGGTGGCCGGCGGTGTCGCCGGTGTAGGCGAGGTGGGCGACGCGCGCCGGACCGGCGCGCAGCAGCGTGACCGCGTTGCCCTCGGCCTCGGTGCGCGCGGTGCCCGCGTGGCGCACGCCCGCGGCGTCCAGCGCGTCGAGGGTGCGCCGTACGCCGGCGGCGCCGTCGTCCAGGCTGTGGTCGGAGGCGGTGGCGCAGCTGTCGTAGCCGGTGGCGGCGAGCGCTGCGGCGATCTCCGGCGGGGTCGTGGGGGCCGTGGAGGCGGGCTGGTCGCCGGGGGCGCCGAGGACCGTGTCCAGGTGGCACAGGGCCAGGTCCGCGGCGGACACGACGGGTTTCGCGCCCTCGAAGGCGGGGCGGAAGTCGTATCCGGCGCCGCCGGCGTCGAAGCGGGCGCGGTCGACGACCGTGGCGTGCGGGAGGATGTCGCCGGACGTCACGAGGGTGAAGGCGCGGGCGGCGGCCGGGGCGGGGTGTCCGGGCGGACCGGCCGGCCGGTGGCCGGGGTCGGCCGACGGGTGGTCGTGGGCCTGGCAGGCGGCGGCCGACGTGAGCAGCGCCGTCAGGGCCAGGGCCACCTGATGTCTGCGGGCGAGCACCGGATCACCCCGATTCGGATGGGTTGTCATATTTACGCACGTATCACTACTAGTCCATCGACGGCGGTGGACCGCTCCGGCACTCCCTTCGTCCAGGACCGATGCCCGCGATCGGCGTAGCCCGGACCGTTCGTCGAACCGTTCGTCGACGCGATCGACCGTCCGCCGCAGAGCGGCGTGCACGCCCTGTCCCGATCCGGCCCCTTGCGGTGCCATACGCCCATGACCGCCGGAACCGCCCTCACCGCCAGGACGACGACCGCCGAACACGAACTCGCCGCACTGCAACGCGAACACGGCCGCCCCCTGTTCGCCCTGCTGCTGCGCCTGTGCGACGGCGACCGCCAGCGCGCCGAGGACCTGGTCCAGGAGACGCTGGTGCGCGCCTGGCAGCATCCCGAGGCGCTGCGCGCCGACGCCTTCGACTCCGTACGCCCCTGGCTGCTCACCGTGGGCCGCCGGCTGGCGATCGACGCGCGGCGGGCCCGGCAGGCCCGGCCGCCCGAGGTCGGGGACGCCGTCCTGGAGAACGCGCCCGTCTGCGCCGACCACGCCGAGCGGGCGGCCGCCGCCCTCGACGTGCGCGAGGCTGTGAAGACACTCACTCCGCAACACCGTGAAGTCCTGGTGCTGGTGTATTTCCGAGGGGCGAGTGTGGCGGAGGCCGCCGAGGCGCTCGGAATTCCGCCCGGTACCGTGAAGTCGCGCGCTTACTACGCGCTGCGCGCCCTGCGCAGAGTGCTTCCGGGATACGCGGCCGACCTGCACTGAAACCGACGATCGGGTCAAGCCTCCGTAAAGCGCCTTGCCGTGGACCCCCTTCGGGTAATCGGGTGTCCTTATCCGTGTTGCGGACTGGGGTCCCGGCAACGGGCGACGCGCAAGCACCGGAGGAAGGCAGGAAGGGATGCTGCACAGAGGTCACCAGAGCACGGACGGCACCGGCGGCGGTGAACTCACCGTTCCCATGGCCTGGTTGTACGCCGAGTACATCGCCGACGAACTGCTGCGGACCGGCGATCTCATGCCGCCGACGTCCTTCGAGTTCCGCGCCGGGCGCGACGCCCTGGCACTGACGATCTTCCTCTCCGACACCGACGGGGAGCTGTCCGGGATCCGGGTCGTCACTCAGCTGGAGACCTGGCTTTCGCTCACGGCGTACGACCAGCCGTGGCAGAACTGGGTCGAGGAACGTATGTCTCAACTGAAGGTCGAAGCGGCTCAGTTGGACGGCCCCTCCCCCGATCTCGAACTGGCGGCCGCGGCCTGGCGCTGGCTGGAGGAGACCGAGCTGCTCGCCCCCGACCTCAACGCGGTGCCGGGCGGTTCCCCGGTCGGCGAGGACGACGGACCCAAGGTCTGGACGCCCGCCTGGCAGCTCGGACTGCCCCTCGGGCACCTGGCGATTCATCTTTTTTAGATTCGGACCAATCCGCGGGGCCGACCGCTCCGAATATCCGGGTCACGATTCGGTACGTGGCTTGAGTGATTCGGCGGCCCGGTGCGTACCGGTGGGAGCAAGGAGTAACCCCACTGGCACTCAACGGCACGAGGTTTCGGCATGAGGTCCCTGGAAAGGCATCGCGACGTCGGCGCGTACGCGCTCGGCGTGCTGGACGAAGCGGAAGCCTTCCGCTTCGAGGACCACCTCATGGAGTGTCCTCAGTGTGCGGCGCAGGTCACCGAGTTCGGCCCCACCGCGCGTCAGATGATGCTCTACCGGCGCGCGACCCCGCGCACCGTGCACCCCTTCGCCGGCCCCGGCCCGCAGCTGCTGGACCGGCTGCTCGCCGAGGTGGCGGCCCGGCACCGGGCCGTACGCCGACGGGTGCTCTACGCGGTGGCGGCCTCCGTGGTCATCGCCCTGACGGCCCCCGTGCTGGCCATGGCCGCGGGCGGCGCCGGCGGCGGCGAGAGCGCCGTGCGGGTCGCCGCCACGGACGAGAAGTCCGGCGTGTGGGCGCAGGTCACCACGGAGAACGAGACGTGGGGCAGCCATGTGGAGCTCCAGGTCAAGGACGGCGCGGGCCCCCGCTCCTGCCGACTGATCGCCATCGGCGCCGACGGCTCCGAGCAGACCGTCACCAGCTGGAACGTGCCCCGGCACGACGCCCGCCCCAACACCGTCCAGGGCTCGGCCGCCTGGCACCCCGAGGAGATCGTCGCCTACGAGCTGCGCACGGCGACGGGCGAGCACCTGGTGACGCTGAAGTCGGACTGACCCCGCCCCGGAGCACGGCCCGGGACCGAGGCGGACGACCCGCGGACGTGATGTGCGACCGTGCGGCGCACGGCGGAAAATTGACGTACCAGCGGACGCGGAGCCACCGACCGTCCGACTCCGCGCCGCCCCCGTGGTACGACCGGAAGGGGGCCGCACGGTGGAGAAGACCCTCCAGATCCTCGTGGCCGAGGACGGCGCGGACGCCGAGGACATCGCGGAACTGACCGGCTACCTGCGCGAGGAACTGCTGCGGCTCGACGTCGACGACGTGACGTCGATGCCCGGCGAGGAGCCCCCGCCCGGCGCCAGGGTCGTGGAGGTCGCCGCCGTCGGGGCGCTGCTGGTGAGTCTGGGCAGCACGGTCACCGGGCTCAGACAGGTCCTGGACGCGATCCGCGAGTGGCGCGGCCGCTGCCGGGAGTCCCGGCCCTCGTTGCACCTGTCCCTCGACGGCGACGTGCTGGAACTGTCGGAGGCGACCGACGAGCAGGTCACCCAGGCGTTCGACGTCTTCCTCCAGCGTCACTCGACGGCCGGAGCCCCGCCATGACGAACCCCAGACACGCGCTGATCATCGCCAACGACCGCTACTCCGACCAGGGGCTGAAACAGCTCAAGGCGCCCGCCCAGGACGCCACCGCCCTCGCCGGGGTGCTGCACGACCCGCAGATCGGCGACTTCGAGGTGGACGTCCTGCGCAACGCGCCGGCCGACACCATGCGACGGCGCGTCCAGGGCTTCTTCAGCGACCGCCGACGTGACGACACCCTGGTGCTGCACTTCTCCTGCCACGGACTCAAGAGCGAGTCCGGCGAGCTGTACTTCGCCGCCAGCGACACCGAGCCGCGGCTGCTGGACGCCACCGCGATCCCCGCCCAGTTCGTCCGCGGCTGCATGTCCCGGACCCGCGCCGGGCGCACCGTCCTGTTCCTCGACTGCTGCTACGGCGGCGCCTTCTCCCGCGGCTCGGCGTCCGTGCGCGCGACCGGGGACGTCAACGTCCTGGAGTCCTTCACGAGGGACAGGCCGCCCGGCGGACGGGGCTGGGCCGTCATCACGGCCTCGAACTCCATGGAGTTCGCCTTCGAGGGCGACGAACTCGCCGAGAACGCGGCCCCGCGGCCCTCGGTGTTCACGCACGCGGTTGTGCAGGGGCTGGAGACCGGCGAGGCCGACCTCGACGCCGACGGGGAGGTGTCCCTGGACGACCTCTACGAGTACGTCTTCGAACACGTGCAGGAGCAGAACCCGAACCAGACGCCGAGCAAGACGGTGGAGATGCAGGGTGAACTGCACCTCGCGCACAACAGACGGGGCCGCATCAAGATCGCCGCCCATCCCTCGCCGCCCTCCCTGCTCGCCGCCGTCCACAGCGACAACGCCTTCACCCGCCAGGGCGCGGTGCTGGAGCTGCGCTCCCGCCTGCACAACGAGTCCCTGCCGCTGGCGGAGGGGGCGCGCCAGGCCCTGGAGGAGGTCGCGAGCAACGACATCCGGCAGATAGCGGACGAGGCGTGCCGCGCGCTGCGCGACATCCGTCTGGCGCCCTCCGTGGACCGCCTGGACTTCGGGCTGGTCCCCAAGGGCTCGCCCCTCCAGGAGAAGTCGGTGACCATGAACGGCCCGCCGCTGGCCCGTCACTGCGTGGCGCAGCCCACCCAGCCCTGGCTGCGGGTCGAACCGACCGCGAACGGCTTCACGGTCCGCGTCGACACGAACGCCGAGGGACGCCTGTCCGGCGACGTCACGCTCAAGGGCGTGGCCGACGAGGCGGTCGTCCACGTCGAGGCGGTGGTGGGTCCGGCGAGCGAGTCCGAGCCCTCCGACGACACCACCGGGACCTCGAACGGCGCCGCCCAGGACCGGGACACCGTCGTCGTCGAACCCTCCGGCGGCAGACCGGCCGGCCGCACGACCGCCACGACGGGCGAGAACAGCGCCCAGGGGACGGGCGACGGACCGGGGCGGACCGGGCCGCAGCCGGGCCGTGCCGCCCTCCCGTCGCACCGCGCGTCCGCCCTCGCCGGCGCGGCCCTCGCCCTCGCCGCCACCGCGGCCGTCACCGTGGTCCTGAGCATCCAGGGGATCGTGGCGGCCGCCCTCGAACGGAGCGGGCAGGGCGGCGACCTCGATCACTACGTCCACCGGCACGGTGTGCTGCCCCTGCTGACCGTCACCCTGATCACGGCCGTACTGGCCCTCGTCGCCGGCGCGTTCGCCCGTCGCGACCTGGAGACCCTGGACAGACGTGACGCGGAACCGGCGGTCCACGGCACCCGAAGCATGACGTCGGTCGCCAAGGGTCTGGCGGTCCCGGCCCTGATCATGGCCGTGATCGTTCTGATCGGGTACCTGATCGCCGCGCCCCAGGCATGACTACTTCAGCAGACGCGACAGCCGCCGGTCCGCCAGCGGTCTGCCGCCCGTCTGGCAGGTGGGGCAGTACTGCAACGAGGAATCGCTGAACGAGACCTCCCTGACGGTGTCGCCGCAGACCGGACAGGGCTCGCCGGTGCGGCCGTGGACGCGCAGGCCGCTCTTCTTCTCCGCCTTCAGACGCCCCGCCGCCAGCCCGCGCGAGCGTTCGACCGCGTCGGCGAGCGTGGTGCGCAGGGCCTCGTAGAGGGCGCGGGTCTCCTCCGGGGTCAGGGACGACGCCAGTTTGAACGGGGACATCCGCGCCGCGTGCAGGATCTCGTCGCTGTAGGCGTTGCCGACGCCCGCGATCAGGCCCTGGTCGCGCAGGGCCCCCTTCAGGCGGCGGCGCTCGCCCGCGAGCAGCGCGGCGAAGCGCGCCTCGTCGAAGTCGTCGGCGAGCGGATCGGGCCCGAGCCGGGCGACGCCGGGGACCTCCTGGGGATCGCGGACCACGTACACGGCGAGCCGCTTCTGGGTGCCGGCCTCGGTCAGGTCGAAGCCCTCCCCCGTCTCCAGGGCGACCCGAAGGGCCAGGGGCCCCTTGCCCGGGCGGGGCGGGCCGTCGGGGAGGCGGTCCCTCCAGTGCAGCCAGCCGGCGCGGGCCAGATGGGCGACGAGGTGCGGGCCGTCGCCCGTCGCCAGGTCGAGGAACTTGCCGTGCCGGCGCACCGCGGTCACCGGCCGGCCCTCCAGGGCGGTGACCGGCGGGTCGTACGTCTTCAGCACGCTGATCGCGACGGGCAGCACCCGCACGATGTCGTGACCGACCGCCTGCTCGGCCAGGAAGTCCTTGAGCGCTTCGACCTCGGGAAGTTCCGGCATACGTCCAGAGTGCCACCGGGGACGGACATCGCCCCGCGGGGAGCGCGTGACGCGGGGCCGTCAGGGCGAGGGCGCCACCGCGAACTCGCACCACACGCACTTGCCGCCGCCGCGGGCCTCCACGCCCCAGACGTCGGCGAGCAGGTCCACCAGCATCAGCCCCCGTCCGGAGACCCCGGACTCGCCCGCCTCGCGGCGGCGCGGCAGCGCGCTGGAGGAGTCCTCCACCTCGACGCGCAGCCGGCGCTCACCGCCGGTGAGGGCCCGCAGCGTGACGATCGCCGCGCCCTCGGTGTGCATGAGCGCGTTGGTGATCAGTTCGTCCGCGACGAGTTCGATCTCGTCGGAGCGGTCCCGGGCGCCCCAGGCGCGCACCGCGGCACGGATCATGTGCCGCGCCTCGGACAGGGCCTCCGGATCGCCCGGCGCGACGTGCTGCTGGAGACGGTTGCCCGTGTGCGTGCCGTCCGGTCCGCGCCGGCGCAGCAGGAGCAGGGCGACGTCGTCGTCCCCGCCCCGCTCCTCGGCGACCTCGATGAGCCGGTCGGCCAGTCCGCGCACGTCGGCGGGGCCCGCGGAGATGGACGCGGCCAGGGCGAGCATGCCGTCGTCGAGGTCGGCGCCGGGCTGTTCGACGAGCCCGTCGGTGCACAGCAGCAGCGTGTGGCCCGGGTCGAGCTCGATGGTGCCCACCGGGTACTCCAGGCTGCCGAACTCGGCGGACAGCCCGAGCGGCAGCCCGCCGGGCACCTCGACGCGCCGGCAGGAGCCGTCGGGAGCGCGCAGCAGGGGGTCGATGTGCCCGGCCCGCACCACCTGGACGACTCCGGTGGCCAGGTCGACCTCGGCGTAGAGGCAGGTGGCGAAGCGGTCGGTGTCCAGTTCGTGCAGGAAGCCGGAGGCGCGGGCCATCACGGTGGCCGGGGTGTGTCCCTCGGCTGCGTAGGCCCTGAGCACGATGCGCAGCTGGCCCATGACGGCGGCCGCGTGGGTGTCGTGGCCCTGCACGTCGCCGATGACGGCGCCGACACGGCCTCCTCCGGAGGGGGCGCCCCCGGGCAGCGGGATCAGGTCGTACCAGTCGCCGCCGATGTCGCGGCCGAGCGATCCGCCGATGGTGGCCGCCCGGTAGCGGACGGCGACGTCGACGCCGGGCACGCTGGGGATCGTGCGCGGCAGCATGGCCTCCTGGAGGCCCTGGGCGATGTCCTTCTCCTGCTCGTAGAACATGGCCCGTTGCAGGCTCTGCGCGATGCTGCTGCCCAGCGCGACGAGGATGTTGCGCTCCTCGGGCGTGAAGCCGCGCCGGTCGCTGTAGAGCAGGCCCATGGCGCCGATCGGCCGGGCCTGCACGATGAGCGGCAGATAGGCGGCCGAGGTGATCTTCAGGCCGGTCAGGTGCGGCCACAGCACGGGGTAGCCGCGGGCGAACTCGTCCGGCGACTCGATGAAGCGGGGGGTGAGGGTGCGCACGACCTCGCTCATCGGGTAGGGCTCGTCGATCCGGGTGACGAGGGTGCCGGGCACGAAACTGCCCTCGGGGCCCTCGGCGATCAGCCGGATCCGGCCGGCCTCGACCAGGCCCATGACGAGGCTGGTGGCGCCGAGATGGGTGAGCCCCTGGGTGTCCTTGAGGACGTCGATGACGTCCTGCACGGTGCGGGCGTGCGCCAGCGCCGCCGTGGTGAGCTGGACGACGTTGGTCTGGTCGCGGCGCGCTTCGTCCGGGGTGTCCTCGTCGCGGCGGGCGGCGAGGTCGTCGAGTTCGTCGGTCGCGTCGCGCACGATGCCGACGATGCGACGCGGACGGCCGGTGCCGTCGCGTCGGATGTAGCCCTGGGTGTGGGTCCAGCGCAGGTCGCCGCCGCGCAGCCGCATACGGAAGTAGGCGCCGTAGTTCTCGCTGCCGTCCTTGATCGCCTGGGCGACCAGGGCGTCCAGGCGGATGGCCTCGTTGGGCGGGACCCGCACGCCGAGGGAGGCCGGATCGCCGTCGTACTCCTCGGGGCGGATGTCGAAGATCTCGTGGGCCCGGGCGTCCATGTGGAACAGCCCGGAGTCCAGGTCCCAGTCGAAACTGCCCATGCGGTTGAGCGCCAGGATCGGATCCGGGTGGGCGGGCCAGTCGTCCGGGAGTGACAGGGCACTCGCTCCCCGATCAGCCATGGGGCCACCTTGCCAGGGTTCGTCCGATTCTTCGACCGGGGAGCGCGGGCCCGCGGCCACGGTCAGCCGAGGACGGTGTCGGCGGGGCTGCCGAAGATGGGGTCGGACGGGTCGAGCGCGTCGGACTCGTCCGGCCCGTCGGGGACCAGCCCGCCGCCGTCGGGCAGGTCGGGGACCTCCGGGACGCTCTCCGGGCCGACGGCGTCCGGGTCGGCGCCGCGGTCGAGGTCGGACCCGGGTTCCGGGTCGCCGTCGGTGTCCGAGAGGTCGGTGAGGGGGTCGGCGAACAGGACGCGCCCCTGCGCCGCCGGGAGGACGGCCTTCGGGCCCGGCATCGTGTACTTCGCTTCCTCACCGGCGCGGCCGGCGACGAGGAGCGCCGCCGAGAGCGCGCAGGCGGTGAGGACGGTGGCAAGGGGTAGTCGCACCACGTTCTCCCGCATCGACTCGGTCCGCCCCGGTGGGGGGATTCGCCCACTATTGTCTGCTTCACCCGTACCGGTCACGCAAGCGGAGCGCACGATCACGCAGGGCGACAGGGCGGCGGAGAGGAGGAGCGCACGGCCGTGGACTGGTTCACCGCACCCGAGTACGGGCTGAGCCGACTGGTCTTCCAGCGCGGCCTGGCCGGGGTGTACCTCGTCGCGTTCACGACGGCGGCCCGGCAGTTCCGCCCGCTGCTCGGCGAACGCGGGATGCTGCCGATCCCCCGGTTCGTGCGGCGCACGCCCTTCCGGCGGGCCCCGAGCCTGTTCCACCTGCGCTACTCCGACCGGCTGTTCGCCGTGTGCGCCTGGACGGGCTGCGCGGTGTCGGCGGCGCTGCTCGCGGGCGCGGACTCCCTCGTGCCGCTGTGGGCGGCGATGGCGCTGTGGCTGGCGCCGTGGGCGCTGTACCTGTCGATCGTGAACGTGGGGCAGACCTGGTACGGGTTCGGCTGGGAGTCCCTGCTGCTGGAGACGGGCTTCCTCGCCGTGTTCCTCGGCAACGACGAGGTGGCCCCGCCCGTCGTCGTGCTCTTCCTGCTGCGCTGGATCCTGTTCCGGGTCGAGTTCGGCGCGGGCCTGATCAAGATGCGCGGCGACGCCTGCTGGCGCGAGCTCACCTGCCTCTACCACCACCACGAGACCCAGCCCATGCCCGGCCCGCTGAGCCGGTACTTCCACCGGCTGCCCAAGCCGTTGCACCGCGTCGAGGCGGCCGCCAACCACGTCACCCAACTCGTCGTGCCGTTCCTGCTGTTCGCCCCGCAGCCGGTCGCGACGGCGGCCGCGGCCGCGATGATCGCCACCCAGCTGTGGCTGGTGCTGTCGGGCAACTTCGCCTGGCTGAACTGGATCACCGTCGTGCTGGCCGTGCCCGCGCTCGCCCTGCCGGGCGGGCGCCGCACGGCCCCCGCCGCACCCGTGTGGTTCGAGGCCGTGGTCCTGGCCACGGCCTCGCTGCTGCTGTTCCTGAGCTACCGCCCGGTGGTCAACATGCTCTCCCGCCGCCAGGTGATGAACCGCTCCTTCGACCCCCTGCACCTGGTCAACACCTACGGCGCGTTCGGCAGCGTCAGCCGGATCCGCTACGAGGTGGTGGTCGAGGGCACGCTCGACGACGTGCCGCGCGAGGACTCCGACTGGCGGGAGTACGAGTTCCGGGGCAAGCCCGGCGATCCCCGCCGCAGGCCGCGCCAGTTCGCCCCCTACCACCTGCGCCTGGACTGGATGATGTGGTTCGCGGCGCTCTCCCCCGCGTACGCCGGGGCGTGGTTCGCCGCCCTGGTGGAGCGGCTGCTGGAGAACGACCGCGACACGCTGCGGCTGCTGCGCCGCTCCCCGTTCCCGCCCGGCCGGCCGCCCCGGCACGTCCGCGCCCGCCTGTTCCGCTACCGGTACAGCACCCGGCGGGAGCTGCGGGAGACGGGCGCGTGGTGGCAGCGGACGTACGTGCGCGAATACCTGCCGCCGACCCGGCTCGACCGGACGGCTCAGAGGCCGTAGACCCGCACCGCGGTGGTCTCGAGGATCCGCTCGTGCTCGCTCGGATCCGTCAGACGCCGTGCGACGTCGAGGACCTGGGCGTACGAGGCGGTGGGCGTGCACACCGGCCAGTCCGAGCCGAACATGAGGCGGTCCGGGCCGAACGCCTCCCGCACGACGTCGGCGTACGGGCGCAGACCGTCCAGGGTCCAGGGCCCGGGGCCGGCCTCGGTGACCAGGCCGGAGAGCTTGCAGACCGTGTGCGGCAGCGCGGCCAGGGCCCTGACCGCACGCGCCCAGGGATCCAGCGCCCCGGAGGCGACGGGCGGCTTGCCCAGGTGGTCCAGGACGAAGGTGAGCCCGGGCAGCGACCTGGCGGCCTCGACGCAGGCCGGCAGCTGGTGGGGCAGCACCACGAGGTCGTACACGAGCCCCGCGTCGGCGACGGCGGCGAGACCGCGCAGCACGTCCGCCCGCAGCAGCCACCGCGGGTCCGGCTCGCCCTGGACCTGGTGGCGGACGCCCTTGAGGAGACGGCCGCCGGGGAGCTCCCGCAGCCGGGCCAGTTCGTCGGCGACGTCCGGGCGGGTGAGGTCGGTCCAGCCGACGACCCCCGCGATCAGGTCGTGCGTGCGGGCGAGGGCGAGGAGCTCGGGGGTCTCGTCGGCCACGGCGACCGTCTGGACGAGGACCGTGCGGTCGACGCCGGCCGCGCGGGCCTCGGTCGCCAGCTCCTCCACGGCGAAGTCCCGCCGCAGCGCGCTGTCCCGGGCGATCCAGTCCTGGTCGCGCACCGACAGGTCCCACACGTGGTGATGGGCGTCGACGGTCATCGGGGCCGCTCCGCCGGTTCGCGCGCGGGCAGCAGTCCGCTCTCCCGCAGCTCCTCCCAGAGCGCGTCGGGGACGGGGACGGCGAACTGCTCGGCGCAGTCCGCGGCTTCGGCGGCCGAGCGCGCCCCGACCAGGACGCTCGCGACCGCCGGATGGGCGGCGCAGAAAGCCAGCGCGGCGGCGCGCAGGGGGACGCCGTGCCGGTCGGCGATCCCCTTCATGCGCAGGGCCCTCTCCAGCAGGCCGGCGGGCGCGCGTGCGTAGTCGTACGTCGCTCCGGGCCTCGGGTCCGCCAGCAGGCCCGAGTTGAAGGCGCCGCCGACGACCACCGACACGCCTCGTGCGCGGGCGGCGGGGAGCAGGTCGACGCCGGCGCGCTGGTCGAGCAGCGTGTACCGGCCGGCGCACAGGACCACGTCGACGTCGGTGTCCCGCACGAAGCGGGTGAGCATCTCCGCCTGGTTCATGCCCGCGCCGATCGCCCCCACCACCCCTTCCGAGCGCAGCCTCTCCAGGGCCGGATAGCCCTCGCGGAAGGCCTGTTCGGCGTGGTCGTCGGGGTCGTGGAGATACACGACGTCGACGCGGTCGAGGCCGAGGCGCTCCAGCGAGGCGTCCAGGGAGCGGCGCACGCCGTCGGCGCTGAAGTCCCACACCCGGCGGTGGGCGGCGGGCACCGCGAAGCCGTCGGCGAGGTCGTCGCCGTGGGGCGGGTCCACGGGTTCCAGGCGGCGGCCCACCTTCGTGGAGACCGTGTACCGGGCGCGCGGGAAGTCCCGCAGGGCGGCGCCCAGACGCCGTTCGGACAGGCCGAGACCGTAGTGCGGCGCGGTGTCGAAGTAGCGCACCCCCCGCCGCCAGGCGGCGGTCACGGTGTCGTGGGCCTGCTCGTCGGTGATCGCGGCGAAGAGGTTGCCGAGGGGAGCAGCGCCGAGGCCCAGGGCGCTGACCTGGACGCCGCTGCGGCCGAGGCCGGTCACCTGGGGCCCGCCGGACGCAGCCGCAGTCCCTGCATGCCGCCGTCGACGGCGAGCGAGGTGCCGGTGGTGGCGCCGGACAGAGGGCTCGCCAGGTAGGCGATGGCGCCGGCGACCTCGGCCGCGCCGACCAGGCGGCCGGTGGGCTGGCGGGCCTCCAGCGCGGCACGTTCGGCGGCCGGGTCGGCTGCCGAGCCGAGCAGCCGGCCGACCCACGGGGTGTCGACGGTGCCGGGGTTGACGCAGTTGACGCGGATGCCCTCGCGGACGTGGTCGGCGGCCATGGCGAGGGTCAGCGCGTACACCGCGCCCTTGGTCGCGCTGTAGAGGGCGCGTTGCGGCAGGCCGACGGTGGCCGCGATGGAACAGGTGTTGACGACGGCGGCGTGCGCGGAGCGCCTCAGGTGCGGCAGTGCGGCGCGGGACGTGCGGACCATCCCGACGACGTTGACGTCGAGGACGCGGTGCCATTCGGCGTCGTCGTTGTCCTCGACGGTGCCGAGGGCGCCGATGCCCGCGTTGTTGACCAGCACGTCGAGCCCGCCGAGGTCGGCCACGGCGGCCGCGACCGCTTCGCGCACGCAGGCGTCGTCGCCGACGTCGGCCCGGTAGCCGAGCAGCGGCTTCTCGACGCCCGACGGGTCGAGGTCGAGGACGGCCACCCGGGCGCCGCGCTCGGCCAGGAGCTGTGCGGTCGTGCGGCCGATGCCGGAGGCGCCCCCCGTCACCAGGGCCGTCAGCCCTTCGAAGTCGCTCACGCCGTCTTCTCCCTCCGGGGCGGTGGATGCCGCATATTTATCAGACCACTTCCCTGCGGCGACACCCCCCGGATAGCGTTTTCGCCAGGTTCACGGCTCAAGTGGTCCGACCACTTCGGTGGCTGGGCCGTGGCGCACCGGCGACAGGAGAGGCCACGTGGAAGACACCCCGGCCGGCACGACGGCCGCCCCGAGGGGCACCGTGACGCAGCGCGCGATCGAGCGGATCAAGGCGATGATCGGCGACGGCCTGCTGGAGCCGGGCCAGCGGCTGCCGACCGAGCGCGATCTCGCGGCCCAGCTGGGCATCTCCCGCAGTTCGATGCGCGAGGCGATCCGGGCGCTCACGGTCCTGGGCGTGCTGGAGGCCCGGCACGGCTCGGGCATCTACGTCACCCAGCTCAGGGCCGGGGACCTCCTGGAGACCTTCGGCGTGGTCGCCGACCTGTCGCGCGGGGCGCGGCTGGTGGAACTGCTGGAGGTGCGGCGGGTCCTGGAGTCGACGGCCGCCGCCCTGGCCGCGGCCCGGATCACCCCGGAGCAGCTGGCCCTCGTCGAAGGACATCTGACGGCGATGAACGCCACGGACGATCCGGAGGAGATCCTCGCGCACGACCTGGCCTTCCACCGCGCGATCGCCTCGGCCGCGGGCAACGAGACCATGGCGGCGATCCTGGAGGGCGTCTCCTCGCGCACCTTCCGCGCACGCGTGTGGCGCGGCTACCAGGAGGAGGGCGCCTTCGCCCGCACACGGCGCGAGCACGCCGCGATCCACCGCGCCCTGCTCGCCCGCGACCCGGAGGCCGCCCGCGCCGCGGCCGCCGCCCACGTGGGCGAGGTGGAGGAGTGGCTCAGAGCCCAGGTGGGCGCCTGAGCCCCGGGAACACCCTGCCGGGCCGGGCCCGGTGGGCCGGAGTTCGCGGGCGTGCCCGGGCGGGCTGAGGTGCGCGGGCGCGCGCGAGGTCGACGCGGGCGGCCCGGCGGGGCAGAGTTCTCCCACGCACGCGCACGTACTCGCGAGTAGTGCGCAGCCGAACGCAAAGCACTGACGGACCCCCCTACAGATCCCCGAGGAGCTGCCGTGACCACCTGGGTCGGCCGGACCGCCGTCGAGATCGCCGCCGCCGTGCGCGCGAAAGAGGCCACGCCCCGCGAGGTGGTGACCGAGCACCTGGCGCGCATCGAACGGCTCGACGGGCGGATCGGCGCGTTCCGGGTGGTGCGCGCCGCGGCCGCGCTCGCCGAGGCGGACGAGGTGGCCGCCCGCGCCGACCTGGCCGAACTGCCGCTGGCGGGGGTGCCGTTGGCGGTCAAGGACAATCTCGGCGTGCGGGGCGAGTCGACCCGCGTCGGCTCGGCCGCGACACCGGACGTGCCGGCCGGCGCCGACCATGTCACCGTGGCCCGGCTGCGAGCGGCCGGCGCGGTCGTCGTCGGCCTGACCAACGTGCCCGAGCTGTGCGTCTTCGGCACCACGGAGGGCGTCCACGGCACGGCCCGCAATCCCTGGGACGTCTCCCGCACGGCGGGCGGCTCCTCCGGCGGCAGCGCGGCCGCGGTCGCCGCCGGGATGACGCCGATCGCCCTCGGCAACGACGGCATGGGCTCCCTGCGCATCCCGGCCGCCAACTGCGGGCTGGTGACGATCAAGCCGGGCCACGGGGTGGTGCCGGCCGGGATCGGCGACGGCGACTGGTTCGGGATGTCGGAGAACGGCCCGCTGGCCACCACGGTCGAGGACGCGCGGCTGATGCTGTCGGTCCTGGCCGGCGCCGAGGTCGCGGGGCCCGGTGAGCCCGGCGCGCTCAAGGTCGCCGTCTCGGTGCGCAGTCCGCTGGCCGGGGTCGCGGTGAGCCGGCCCTACAGGGACGCGGCCCGGGAGGCGGCGGGGGTGCTCGTCCGGGCGGGCCATCACGTGGAGCGGGCCGAGCCGCCCTATCCGCTGTCGCTCGGCGTCACGGCGCTCGCGCACTGGACGGCGGGCACGGCCGTGGACGCCGGGAGCCTGGACGCCCGGCTGCTGACCCGGCGCACCCGGGTGCACGCGGCCGTCGGCCGGCGCTTCGTGAGCGGGGTGCGCGGGGGTACGGCGCGGGAGGAGCTGCGCCACCGCCTGGAGCCGTTCTTCGCACGGTACGACGTGCTGCTCACTCCGGCGCTGGCCCGACGGTCGCCGAGGTCGGCGCCCTGGCACGAGCGGGGCTGGCTGCGCAACATCGCGGTGAACACGAACTACTCGCCGCTGACCCCGCCGTGGAACCTGACGGGCTGGCCGGCGATGTCCGTCCCCTTCGGAACGCTGCCCTCCGGCGCTCCCACCGCCGTGCAGCTGGTGGGCCGGCCGGGAAGCGAGGGCGAACTGCTGCGCCTGGCGGAGCAGTTGGAGAGCCTCCGGCCGTGGCGGCGCACCGCCCCGCTGGACTGAGCGAGGGCACCGGGGAGCCGGAGGTCGCGCGAGCGGCGGGGCCGGGTGAAGCGCCCGTTGTTCGAGAACGTCAC
>NZ_JAHHIT010000142.1 GCF_024539675.1 Streptomyces hilarionis
GGGCAGGCGCGGGGGCGGGGCGGCGGGAAAGGCGCCGGGTCAGCGGGTGCCGGCCGCGGCGTAGCGGGCGACCTGGGCGACGTTGGCCCGGGTGACGAAGGCGGGGCCGGTCAGCACGGGGGCCGCGCCGCCGCCGCTGACGTTGCCGTTGGTCCGGTGCAGCCACAGTCCGTCGACGGCCAGGTACCCCTGAAGATAGGGCTGTTGGTCCACGGCGAACTGCACCCGGCCGTCCCGCACGGCCGCGACCAGGTCCTTGTTGAGGTCGAAGGTGGCTACCCTGGCCCTGCTGCCGGCCTCGTCGGCAGCCTGCACGGCCGCCAGCGCGAACTGGGCCCCGTTGGTGACGACCTCGTCGATGTCGGGGTTCTGCCGCAGACGCGTCGTCACGGCGGCGGTCATCGCGTCCATGTCCGTCCCGTCGACGTAGAGCATGTCGGTCTCGCCGGTGAACGTCTTCTTCACTCCCGCGCAGCGGGCCTCCAGGGCGACGTTGCCCTGCTCGTGGATGACGCACAGGGCGTGCCGGACGCCGAGGCCGTCGAGCTTGTCGCCGACGGCGCGGCCCGCGACGCTCTCGTCCTGGCCGAAGTACTCGAGGAGGCCCGCCGAACGCCAGGCGTCGATACCGGAGTTGAGGCCCACCACGGGGATGCCGGCCGTCCTGGCCGCCGCCACCGGAGCCCGCATGGCCTGCGGTTTGGCCAAGGTGACCGCGATGCCGTCGACCTTGTCGCGGATCGCGGCGCGCACCAGTTCCGCCTGTGCCGCGCCGTCGGAGTCACTGGCGTAGGCCAGGTCGACGCCGTCCTTGGCGGCCGCCTCCTCGGCGCCCTTGCGCACCAGCCCCCAGAAGGCGTCGTCCTGGGCGCCGTGGGTGATCAGGGTGAACCGGAAGCGGCCGCCCGGGCCGCCCGCTCCGTCCGCGGCCGAGGCGGCGGAGCCGGCGCCGGAGCACCCGGCGAGCAGGAGGCAGCACGCCGCGGCCAGGGCGGCGAGGCGCGGTGATGCGGGGACCGCGGAGGGCCGGGGAACGGGGAGGGGTCTGTTCATGGGGGGCTGCACCTCGCTGTGCGGCAGAGCAGAGGGACGGAGCGAGCGGCGCCGGTGCGAGGGGTCGGGCACCGGCGGGAGAGAAGCGTTGGCTCGGAGCCAACCGCGTGTGACCGCTGGTAGTCAAGTGAGCAACCACCGGGGGTGAGGCGCCGGTGCCGCATTGTGATCCGGAGCGCCCGCGGTACGGACCAGCACGGTGAAAGCGCAGGTGGATTGACTGATCGTCAACACAGGTCCGTCCGGTCCGAGGAAGCGCGGGACCGCGGGGGGCAGTGGGACGGGAGGGGCCGTGGGCGCCCCCGGACGCCAGACCGGCGGGGCCGGAGGCGGCCCGCTGTGCGCAGGTCGCCCGGCCCCGCCGGTGAGCTGACGTGCGGCCGTCCGTCACGGCCGCGAGCCGGATGCCTGTCGCACCCGCTCCTGTTCCGTACCGTTTCTCCTCGTCCGCTCGTCCGCTCGTCCGCTCGTCTCGCGGAGTCGCCGTCCCGCTAGGCGGGCTTGCCCGCCTCCGGAAGATGGCCGCCCTTGTGGACCGTCCGGGCCGTCCGCCCGGACTGCTTCTCCTCGCGCCGCTGACGACGGCTCGGCCGCGGCTCCTGGTCGGGAACCCAGCCGAAGGCCAGGCAACTGCCCACGGCGCCCATCAGCAGGCCGATGACGAAGCCGCCGATGTTGGACGTGAGCCAGGTGCCCAGGGAGAGCATGATCGCGATGATCGAGTAGAACAGCCGCTGAGTCGGGTTGAACAGGATCAGCAGACCGCAGAGCACCATCAGGGTGGGCAGGAGGTAACCCGCCAGCCCCTGCATGCCGACATGCAGGATGACCGGAAGAGGTGCCTTCATGGTCACCAGGATCTCGGCGCCGCCCAGGACGAGCAGCACGCCGCCCGCGAAGGGCCGCTGGCCTCTCCACCCGCGGAAGCGGTCCCGCCACTGGGTGAAGGTCATTACTTGCAGCCCTCGCTCGAGAAGCTCATCTTCAGTCCGGGCAGCTTGAAGACGGCGGCGGTGGCCGCGTAGTTGTGCTGGTACAGGTTCTTGATGACGACCGTGTCGGCCTGCTGGCCGTAGACGCCCGCGGGGCCCTGGATCGGGACCTTGTCGAAGGTGCTGGCGTCGCGGCCGATCTCGATGTTGTTGAACTCGGCGTCGCCGGTGATCTGGTCGGAGTCGATGGCCAGGTTCTTCACGCTCACCGGGGTGTTCCCGCCGCCGGCCTTGAGCACCAGCTGGATGCCGCCGAGGTCGACGCTCTGGCACATGTTGGTGATCTTGCCGTTTTTCACGACCGAGGTGACGACCAGGACCTGACCGCCGGTGTCGCCCTGGTTCGGGCTGTTCTCGATCATGTTGTCCAGGCCGCCGAACTGCGCGAAGCCCTCACCGTCGAGCCGGTCGGCGGTGACGACGAACGGCATGCCGGAGATCGCGAACTGCACGCCCAGCGCGCCCTGCGCGGTGAGGACCGCGAGGCCGGCGGCGACGAAGGTGGCGGGCACCGCCATCACGGCGGCCCGGCGCAGCCGGACCCGGCCGCGTCTGTCTGGGGAACCGCTTTCGGGGTTCTCGGGGGTGTTGTCGGCGGACGACGTGACGTCCGGGGACGAGGCCATGTCTGCTCCCATGCGCTAAGTCATGCGGGTTGGGCTTCAGTGGCACGTTGTCCTGGCGCGGACAGCGGCTGCCGCGCACGTCTCCTCGGACTCCCGGAAGCCGCAAGGGCTTTCACGTTACGCAGCAGTAGCCGTCGAGGAAGTTACCGATGGTTACACCATGCGGTCAAGGGAGATGTGGAAAAAGAGTGTTCATTATGTGCCACCTGCGGGCCAGGGTCCGACCGACCCCTTCGTATACACCTGTTGTTGCGTCAAGTTCCTTTGCAGCTATTGACGTTGACTGAACATCAGGTCTACAACTCTCCCTGGCCCAGCCCGGATCCGTGGCGCCGGATCCGCAGCGCGGCGACAAGTTCCGCGCTCCCGGACGTTTTCAGCCAGTGCGGGCCCCGGCCCGGGCTCGATCCCTTCACGGCGCCGGCCGGGCCGCTTCCCCCAGCGGCCCCGACCGGCCGCCCTTTCCGCCCGGCCCGGCCGGGGCACTCACCAGTGCCTCCGGCCGGTCACCGGTCGCCTGCCGTTGCCGGTCCGTCACGTACGGAGAAGGCGTCACGGACCGGCAGCGGTGGACGCCGAAGGCGTCCCCCCATGTTGCTCCCATGCAACGCGCCGGTTCCCCTCGTATGAACCAACTCCCCCGAACCACTTCCCCCTTGAGAAAGAGGCACCCCCATGCGCACCCGCTCCCGCTCCCTCCTCGCCCTTGCCGGCGCCGCTGCCGCGCTGTCCCTCGCCGCCGCCTCCCCGGCCTCCGCCGCGGGCGCCGTCCTGACGACCTCGAACGGCGACGTCGCCGTCGGTGACGTCCTCAACGCGTCCCTGGCCACCGGCACGACCGCCACCCTCTACTCCAGCGCGACGGGCACCAGCGGCGTCTCCTGCGCCTCGTCCGCCTTCAGCGCCACCGTCACCGACAACCCCGCCGCGCCGGGCACCGCCACGGAGTCGCTCACCGCGCACTCCTTCGGCAGCTGCACCGCCAACGTGCTCGGCGTGCTCGGCGTCACGAGCGTCACCGTCAACAACCTGCCCTACACCACCGCCGTGGGCTCCGACGGCTCCGTGACCGTGACCCCCGCGGCCGGCTCCACCGTCCAGACCACGGTCGTGCTGCGCACCCTGCTCGGCAGCATCAACTGCGTCTACCAGGCGCCGAGCCTGTCCGGTGTCGCGAGCAACGCCGACAACAGCATCACCTTCACCAGCCAGCACTTCACCAAGACGTCCGGCTCCTCGCTCTGCTTCGCCAACGGCTACTTCACCGCGAAGTACGCCCCGGTGACCGACGCGGGCGCGGCCGTCACCGTCAACTGATCACCGCCACGCGCGACTGATCCGCGCACGGCCGGCCCGGACGCGGCCGGCCGTGCGCGCACGCGTTCTTCTCGCGGGAGCCCGGAGCTCAGCGCCGGCGCAGCCGCACGGCCAGGGCGGTCCCGCCGGTGAGAGCCAGCACCGCCGCGGCGCCGCCCGCCAGCACCGGCGCCGACGGCCCGGAGTCCGACGCGGCGTCGGAGGCCACCGGGGTGCTCCTCGGGGCGGCCGCCGCGGCCCGCGCCGACGCGGGGGCCGGCGACGCCGACGCGGAAGGACGGCCCGAAGCCGGCGACGGCGTCGCACTGCCCGGCGTCCTCGGCGCGGCCGGAGCCGACGTCCCGCCCGCCGGCGTGCCCGCCGCCCCCCTGCCCGGCTCGCTGCGCGCGGCCGGAGCCGGGAACACCACGTCGGAGCACGAGTAGTAGGTGTCCGGCGTGCTGCTGTTCTGCCAGATCGTGTAGAGCATCTGACGGCCCGTCCGGTCCGCGGGCAGCTTCGCCGTGAAGCGGTAGGCGCCGTTCTTCAGCGTGGGGTCCTTGACCTCGGCGAACGGCCGCTCCGGCAGATCGGACCAGGTGAGCGGCTTCGACGGGTCGTACCCGGGCTTCGTGAGGTACATCCGGAACGTGCCGCTGTGCGCGATCGTCGAGGCGTACGTCATGCGCAGCGTCGCCCCCGGGGACAGGGTCGTCGACGGCCAGTCGGCGCGGGCGAGGTCGAGGCCCCTGTAGGCGTCCAGACCGCCGCTGCACAGCCGTCCGTCCGGGATCGTCTGCCGGTCGCGGCCGTTCACGCCCGCCACCCTCAGGTTGTCCCAGGCCGCGAAGGAGGAGCCGTTCGCCTCGACGGCGGCCCGGCAGGCCGCCGTCCGGGCGGCGGCCCCGCCCTCGGGGGAACACGCGTACACCCGGCTGACCGGATCCGTCGGGGCGCCGTGCGCCTGGGCCGGTCCGGCGCCCCACAGGGCCAGGAACAGCGGACTCACGGCGGCGGCCGCCAGGGCTGCGGTGCGGTGTGCGGTCGTGCGGGGCATCGGGGACGTCTCCTCGGCCGGCGCGGGAACGGTCTGCCGTGAGTACGGGAATGCGCCCCGGCGCGTTCACCACCCCGTCCGCGCCCGCCGACACCGCGCCGGTCCCGGCCGTGCGGCGACCGGGCCCTGCACCGGTCCCGGCCGTGCGGCGACCGGGCTCGCCGAGGGTGGGCCGTCGGCCGGATCGAGGGTTTCCCCCGTATCCGGATGACTGATCCTTTGCCTATCGTTCCTGCACAGCCGACCCACAGGTAACCCCGAGCGGTCGGCCCGTCCCCCGCGCCCGGCCGGCCCGTCGCGTTGCTCCGTCGAGCACCCCGCCGCTTCGTTGCACCCCCCGCCGCTTCGACGCCGAAGCGAATCGACCGCCGCTCCGCCCTGACCGGAGCCGGCCACGAAAGGCACGCCCTTGCGCACCTCACCCGCCCTGAGACGGAAGCTGATATCCGTCGCCGCGGTCTCCGCCGCCCTGCTCACCGCCGCCTCGACGGCCTCGGCCGCCGCCCGGGAGACCGCTGCCCAGGCGTCCGCCGTCCCCGGCTCCCAGACCGAGGCCGCCCCCGGCGCCCCGGCCGAGCGTCTCATCGTCGGCTACAAGTCGGGTGCCGCCGAAGCCACTTCGAACAAGGCCGCCGAGGCCGACGCCGTCGCCAAGGGCGAGGAGGCCGGCGAGGACGTCGACTTCCGGCGCCGTCTCGGCACCGGCGCCGCCCTGGTCGACCTGGGCGACGGCCTCTCGCGGGCGGACGTCGCCGACGTCGTCGACCGCTACCGGGCCGACCCGCAGGTGGCCTACGTGGTGCCCGACCGGCTGAACAAGCCGAAGGCCGACCCGAACGACACCGAGTACGCCAAGCAGTGGGACCTCTTCGAGTCCACCGCGGGGATGAACGTCCCGCCCGCCTGGGCGACTTCGACCGGCGCGGGCGTCACCGTCGCGGTGATCGACACCGGCTATGTGACGCACTCCGACCTCGCCGCGAACATCGTCGCCGGCTACGACTTCATCGGCGACACGACGCTCTCCGCCGACGGCGACGGCCGCGACGGCAACCCGGCCGACCCGGGCGACTACCACGCGGCCGACGCGTGCGGCTCCGGCATCCCGGCCGCCAACTCCTCCTGGCACGGCACCCATGTCGCCGGCACCATCGCCGCCGCGACGAACAACGGCAAGGGCGTCGCGGGCATCGCGTACGGCGCGAAGATCTCTCCGCTGCGCGTGCTCGGCACGTGCGGCGGCTACGACTCCGACATCATCGACGCCATCACCTGGGCGTCCGGCGGCACGGTGTCCGGTGTGCCCGCCAACGCCAACGTCGCCAAGGTCGTCAACATGAGCCTGGGCGGCGACGGGGCGTGCACCTCGGCGACGCAGAGCGCGATCACGGCCGCCGTCAACCGGGGCACCACGATCGTCGTGGCGGCCGGCAACGACAACGACAACGTCGCGAACCACTCGCCGGGCAACTGCGACAACGTCATCTCGGTCGGCGCCACCAACCGGGCCGGGGCGAAGGCCTCCTACTCCAACTACGGCTCCCTGGTGGACATCTCGGCGCCCGGCGGCCAGACCAGCACCGGCACCGCCAACGGCATCCTGTCCACGCTGAACTCGGGCGCCAGGACGCCGTCGAGCGAGTCGTACGCCTACTACCAGGGCACCAGCATGGCCACCCCGCACATCGCGGGCCTGGTCGCGCTGATGAAGTCCGCGAACCCCTCGCTGACCCCGGCGCAGATCGAGGCGGCGGTCAAGGCCAACGCCCGTCCCCTGCCCGGCGCCTGCTCCGGCGGCTGCGGGGCGGGCCTCGCCGACGCGGCCCGGACGGTGCGGGCGGTGAGCGGTTCCGGGGGGTCCACGGGCACGGTCTACTCCAGCACGAGCGCCGTCGCGATCCCGGACAACGGCTCCGCCGTCGAGTCCCCGATCACCGTGAGCGGGCGTACCGGCAACGCTCCGGCCGCCCTCCAGGTCGGCGTCGACATCACCCACACGTACCGCGGCGACCTGGTCGTCGACCTGGTCGCGCCCGACGGGACCTCCTACCGTCTGAAGGCGGCGAGCAGTTCGGACTCCGCGGACGACGTCAGGACCGCCTACTCGGTCGACGCGTCCGCCGAGACCGCCAACGGCGTCTGGAAGCTGCGTGTGCAGGACACGGCCGCGCAGGACACGGGAACGCTCAACGGCTGGAAGCTGACCTTCTGACCGATCTGTCGGTGGTCGCGGTGATCGCGCCACGGTGAACGGGCGGGCCGGCCGGTGTGGATGGACACCGACCGGCCCGCCTCACGTTCGCCCCCGCCGCGAACAGCCGCGAACAGCCCCGAAGAGACCGGGAACAGCCGCTCCGCCGTGCGGCCCGCGCGCTCGTCATGAGGCTGACACGTGTCAACACCGCGGTCCTGGCCCTTGCGCCGCGATTCCCCACCCCAGAAACCGCACATCCCGTCTCTTTCGATGGCCGTTCGGACTGTGCCACTGGTACGTTTCTTTTTGGAAGCGCACTCTCGGGACAGGCGTCTCTGCGGGCAAGTCCGGGCATCGTCACGGGAGTCGGCGATCCGCGCAACCCGGTCGCCCTTGTCGCTCCGTGAGTTATCGTGTGCGTGGGGTAAGAAAAAACGGCACGACCCGTTCTTTACCGGCCCGGGAGAGTATCAGCCGATGGCGAGGCAGTTACGCGCGGAACAGACCCGCACGACGATCATCACGGCCGCCGCCGACCTGTTCGACCGGCGCGGTTACGAGTCGACGAGCCTCAGTGACATCGTCGCGCACGCCCATGTCACCAAGGGGGCCCTCTACTTCCACTTCGCGGCGAAGGAGGACCTGGCCCACGCCATCATGGAATTGCAGTCCCAGGCCGCCCGCCGGGTCGCCGTCGAGATCGACGACCGGGGGTGCGCCTCCCTCGAAGCGCTGATGCGCCTGACGTTCGGTCTGACCAGGCTGTCGGTCGAGGGTCCGATCGCCCGCGCCGGTCTGCGGCTGGCCACCGGCGGAGTGGCCGTCCGGCCGCCCCTGCCGCACCCCTTCGCGGAGTTGCTGGACCTGATCTCCCGACGGCTCGGCGGCGCGGTCAAGGAGTCGGACATCCACCAGGACGTCGACATCGACGCCGTCGCCCACTCCCTGGTCTGCTTCTTCGTCGGCACCCGTGTCGTGGGCCGCTCCCGCGAACCCGCCGGCCGGCTGCCCCGCCGGATGTCCGAGATGTGGTACGTCCTGATCCGGGGGCTGGTGCCGGTGCCGCGCCGCCCGCGCTATCTGACCCTCGCCACACGGCTGGAGCGGGAGATCATGGCGACCGTCTGACAACCGGGGACCGACCAACCCGCGCCGCCGGGCCCGTCACGTCCCTCGCCGGGCCCCGCCGCCGGCCCGCCCCGCCGCCGACCGACCGGGCCCGGTGTCGGCCGGGTCGGCGATGCCGGCCGTCGGGGTCGCCGCGCTACGGTGATCCGCATGCCTGCCACCCCCGCCCCGCCCGTGATCCTCGGCAACGAGCCCGGTTCGTTCCCCCACAGCGTGCTCGCCGAACGGCATCCGGCGATCATCCGGCAGGTCCGGGACGCCTTCCCGTACGGGCCGCGGGCCCGTCGCGCGCTGGACGCGCTGGCGCAGTCCTGTGCGCAGGGCGTCGTCGAACCGCTGCCCGACGACGCGCACGACCGGGAGCGCTGGCGCGAGTGGGGGCTCGACGACCACGTCGGCCGTTCCTGGTTCGACCTGCCCTGGCTGTGGTCGGAGAGCTACTTCTACCGTCGGCTCCTCGACGCGGTCGGGTACTTCGGCCCCGGCCCGTGGGCGGGCATCGACCCGTTCCGTCCCTTCAAACTCGCCGAACTCGACGCGGCGGAGACCGACGCGGAGCTGACGGCGCTCGACGCCCTCTCGGACCGGCCGGCCGACGAGCGGGCCCGGGCCCTTCTCCACGGCTCCCTGTGGGGCAACCGTGCCGACCTCGGTTTCCGCCTGTCCGACGGCGAGGCCGAGGGGCGGGCGGCCGCGCCCGGGCTGGTGGCCGACGACAGCGAGGCGCTGTGGGCCCTGCCGGGACTCGCGCCCGCGGGCCCCGGCGGGACCGTGTGCCTGGTGGCCGACAACTCCGGCCGTGAACTGATCCCCGACCTCCTCCTGTCGGCCCATCTCCTCGCCGAGGGACGGTGCGACCGGGTCGTCCTGCACGTCAAGCCGTACCCGTACTACGTGTCCGACGCGACCACGGCCGACGTCGTCGACGCGCTGCGCAGGCTGACGGGCGCCGGGGCCGCGGCAGCCGAGCACGGCCGGCGTCTGTGGGCGGCCATGGCCGACGGCGCCCTGACGGTCCGTGCCCATCCGTTCTCGGCCGCACCCCTGCCGTTCGCGCGGATGCCGGACGATCTGCGGGCGGAGTTCGGGGCCGCGGCCCTGACGATCGTCAAGGGCGACCTCAACTACCGCCGCCTGGTGGGCGACAGCCGCTGGGAGCCGACCACCCCCTTCGCCGAGGTGACCGCCGGCTTCCCCGGCCCGGTCGTGGCGCTGCGCACGCTGAAGTCCGACGTGATCACCGGGGTCGACGCCGCGACGGAGGCCGAGTTGGTCGCCGCCGAAGGCCAACGCTGGCGGACCGGCGGCACGCATGCGCTGATCCAGTTGCGGACGTGAGCGCGCCGCCGCGCGCGCCGACGCGCACGCCGACCGTCCGACGGTTCACCGCTTCCCGGCCGGTTCACGCGATGGTGTGATCATGTGCCGCCCCACGGATGGCGGCGACGACCCCCGGGTAGGGCCCGGCCATGACGCAACCGTTCGAACTCCCGCAGTTCTACCTGCCGCATCCCGCGCGGCTGAACCCGCACGTCGAGCAGGCGCGGGCGCATTCCACCGCGTGGGCGCGCGACATGGGCATGCTGGAGGGGTCCGGGATCTGGGAGCAGTCCGACCTGGAGGCGCACGACTACGGTCTGCTCTGCGCGTACACCCACCCCGACTGCGACGGGCCCGCGCTGTCGCTGATCACCGACTGGTACGTGTGGGTGTTCTTCTTCGACGACCACTTCCTCGACATGTTCAAGCGCACCCCGGACCGGGCGGCCGGCAAGGCCCACCTGGACCGGCTGCCGCTGTTCATGCCGCTGGACCTCACGACGCCGGTGCCCGAGCCGCGCAACCCGGTGGAAGCCGGCCTGAAGGACCTGTGGACGCGCACCGTGCCGGCCATGTCGCAGGACTGGCGGCGCCGTTTCGCCGTGGCGACGGAGCACCTGCTCAACGAGTCGATGTGGGAGCTGTCCAACATCGACGAGGGGCGGATCGCCAACCCCGTCGAGTACATCGAGATGCGGCGCAAGGTGGGCGGCGCGCCCTGGTCGGCGGGGCTGGTGGAGTACGCGACCGCCGAGGTGCCGGCCGCGGTCGCCGGGACGAGGCCGCTCAGGGTGCTGATGGAGACCTTCTCCGACGCCGTGCACCTGCGCAACGACCTGTTCTCGTATCAGCGCGAGGTCGAGGACGAGGGCGAGAACAGCAACGGCGTGCTGGTCCTGGAGCGGTTCTTCGGCTGCACCACCCAGGAGGCCGCCGACACCGTCAACGACATCCTCACCTCCCGTCTCCACCAGTTCGAGCACACCGCGTTCACCGAAGTGCCCGCGGTGGCGCTGGAGAAGGGGCTCAGGCCCGACGAGACGGCCGCCGTGGCCGCCTACGCCAAGGGCCTTCAGGACTGGCAGTCCGGGGGCCACGAGTGGCACATGCGCTCCAGCCGCTACATGAACAAGGGCGCGGCCGCCGGGGCGCCCTGGCAGAAGCCGACCGGCCCGGGCACCTCGGCCGCCGACGTCGCCGCGCTGCTCGCGACGGCGGCGGCCCCGGGGGCGCGTCCCACGCCCTTCGGACGGGGCGGACGGCTGCGCGCGTACGCGCACGTGCCGTTCCAGAAGGTCGGCCCGTCACTCCTGCCCGACTTCCACATGCCCTTCCGGGTGGAGCTGAGCCCGCACCTCCAGGCGTGCCGCCCACGCCTCAGGGCCTGGGCGCACCGGACGGGCATCCTGTCCGAGGGCGTCTGGGACGAGGACAAACTCGACGCCTACGACCTCGCGCTGTGCTCGGCCGGTCTCGACCCGGACGCCACCCCCGAGGCACTCGACCTCAGCGCCCAGTGGCTCGCCTGGGGCACCTACGGCGACGACTACTACCCCCTCGTCTTCGGCGGCCGCCGCGACCTCGCCGCCGCCCGCCTGACCACCGCCCGCCTGTCGGCCTGCATGCCGGTGGACGGCGAGGCCGCGCCCCTCGTCCCCGCCGACGCCATGGAGCGCGGCCTGCTCGACCTGTGGGCGCGCACCACCGCCGGCATGACCCCCGACGAGCGCCGCACCCTGCGCGACGCGGTCGACGCGATGACCGAGAGCTGGCTGTGGGAGCTGTCCAACCACCTCCAGAACCGGGTCCCCGACCCGATCGACTACCTGGAGATGCGACGCGCCACCTTCGGCTCCGACCTCACCCTGAGCATGTGCCGGACGGGCCGGGGCCCCGTGATCCCGCCGGAGGTCTACCGCAGCGGTGTCGTCCGCTCGCTGGAGAACGCGGCCGTGGACTACGCGTGCCTCACCAACGACGTCTTCTCCTACCAGAAGGAGATCGAGTACGAGGGGGAGCTGCACAACGCCCTCCTCGTCGTGCAGAACTTCTTCGGCTGCGACTACCCGGCGGCGCTGCGCGTCGTCCACGACCTGATGACCCGGCGCATGCAGCAGTTCGAACACGTCGTCGCACATGAACTGCCCGTCCTGTACGACGACTTCGAGCTCTCCCCGCAGGCGCGCCGGGCGATGGGGGACTACGTGCGCGACCTGGAGAACTGGCTGGCGGGCATCCTGCACTGGCACCGCGAGGTCGACCGCTACAAGTCCGCCTTCCTGGCCCGCCGCACCCATGGTTTCGTGCCGGACGGCCCGCCACCGGCCCCGCCCCTGCGACGGGCCGCCCACGCCGGCTGACAGAGCCGAGGCGAAGGGGGCGGGCCGCACGCCCCCGGGCCCGGTCAGTCTCACTCGTTCGTGGCTCGTGGCGCGCCGGTGTGCCGGGTAGGGCAACAGCCGGAGGCGATCCATGGAACAGACAGCGTTGCGTCCCAAGCCGATGCCCGGTCAGGAGCGCCGTGGCCGCACCGGTCCCGGCGACCCGGTCCCGCGCCCGCCCGCCGCGCACCGCCGCGGCGGCAGACGGACCACCCTGCTGTTCGGCCTGTTCGCCGGCGCCGTCCTGGTGCTGTCCGGGGTCGGGCTGGGCGTCGTCGGGACGGCCGTGATCGGACGGGGCGGACCGGGCGAGCCGTTGCGGCAGGCGGGGGCGGGCATCGCGGCGGCGCCCGCGGGCCGGGGCGGCGACGCCGGTCGCGCCGTTCCCTCCGCGCCCTCGGCCCCGGCCCCGCCCTCCGGGCCGTCGCCGCGCCCCGCCCGCGCCACCCTGGGGCTGGAGGCCGTCGACGCCCGGACGGCGGGCGCCAGGATCGTCGCCGTCCATGTGCCCGGCCCCGGCTTCACGGCGGGCCTGGTCCGCGGCGACGTCCTGGTCCGGTTCGACGGCGCCGCGATCCACTCGGCGACGGACCTCGCCCGCAGGGTCGACGCGACCCGCCCCGGCAGAGCGGTCCGCTGCACCGTGTGCCGCCCAGGCGCGCCCTGCCGGCAGGCGACGGTGACGCCGGGAGTCGTCACCTGAGAGGCCCGACCTGCCGGGTGAGACGCGCGACCGTGCCGGGCGGCGGCGGACGGCGGCCCGACCGAGAGCGGCCGGGCCGTCGCCGCGGCCACCGGCGGCGATGTGCCGCAACCTCGTCAATCGGCTCGCGGGACCCTCGCCGGGCAGGCAGGATGCTGCCCGTGGCCGTCATGCCGGCGGCACTCCGACCGGACGACCGCCACGCCCCAGTCGCCACGTCCTTCCAGGGAGGCCCGGATGACCGGCACCGCCCCCGCGCCCTTCACCGCCGACGACTACCGGGCCCGCATGGCGCGCGCCGCGCGCGAGGCCGCCGAAGCCGGGCTCGCCGGCCTCCTCGTCGCGCCGGGCCCCGACCTCGTCTGGCTCACCGGGTACGCGCCCACCGCGGCCACCGAACGGCTCACGCTGCTCGTCCTCGCCGCCGACCGCGAGCCCGTCCTGGTCGTGCCCACCCTGGAGGCGCCCGACGCCGCGAAGGCGGCCGGCGCCCCGGCCCTCACCCTGCGCGACTGGACCGACGGCAAGGACCCCTACGCCGTCGCCGCCGCCCTGCTCGACGCCGGCGGCCGGTTCGGGATCAGCGACAACGCCTGGGCGATGCACCTGCTCGGTTTGCAGAAGGCTCTGCCCGCCGCCTCCTACGCCTCCCTCACGCAGGTCCTGCCGATGCTGCGCGCGGTGAAGGACGCGGCCGAGCTGGAGCTGATGGCGGCCGCCGGCGCGGCCGCGGACCGGGCGTTCGAGGAGATCCGGCGGGTCCCCTTCGCCGGCCGCCGGGAGACGGAGGTCGGCGCCGACCTCGCCGACCTGCTGCGCCGGTTCGGGCACTCCCAGGTCGACTTCACCATCGTCGCCTCGGGGCCCAACGGGGCCAACCCGCATCACGAGGTCGGCGACCGCGTCATCGAACACGGCGACATGGTCGTCCTCGACTTCGGCGGCCTCAAGGACGGCTACGGCTCCGACACCTCCCGCACCGTCCACGTCGGCGAGCCCACCGAGGAGGAGCGCCGGGTGCACGACCTCGTCCGCGCGGCGCAGGAGGCGGGCTTCCGGGCGGTGCGGCCCGGTGTCGCCTGCCAGGAGATCGACCGGGCGGCCCGTGCGGTCATCGCCGACGCGGGCTACGGCCCGCACTTCATCCACCGCACCGGTCACGGCATCGGCGTCACGACCCACGAGCCGCCGTACATGATCGAGGGCGAGCAGCAGCCCCTCGTGCCCGGGATGTGCTTCTCCGTCGAGCCCGGCGTCTACCTGCCCGGCCGTTTCGGGGTGCGCATCGAGGACATCGTCACCGTCACCGGGGACGGCGGCCGCCGTCTCAACGACACCACCCGTGAGCTGGTCATAGTGGACTGACCCGTCCCCAGGAGCATTCCGGCACCCCTCCGAACGGCAACGGCGCGATCATGACCCAGGCACCGACACCCACCGCGGACACCGTCCGCCGACTGGTCCGCGCGCTCCTCGAGGAGAGCGGCCCGGGCGGTCCGGGCGGGCCGGGCCCCGACGTCCGGCCCGTCGCGCAGGACGGCCCGCACACCACCTGGTGGGTCGGCTCCCGCCATGTGCTGCGTCTGGCCCCCGACCGCGAGACCGGCCTGCGCCGCCTGCGCGAACTGCGGCTGCGCGACCTCGTCCGCCCGCACGTCCCCGTGGCCCTGCCGATCGGCGTCGCGCACGGCGAATGGGCCCCCGGGCTGCTCTACACGCTCGACACCAGGCTGCCCGGCGGCACGGCCGAGGAGCACGACGTGTCGGCCGTCGGCGAGGCCGACCTCGCCGCACTGCTCGGCGGGCTGCGCGAGGTCCCGCCCCGTGCGGCCGAGGCGCTCGGAGTGCCGCGCACCGCTCCGCGCTCGCTGGAGGCGCTGCGCCGGATGGCGGCGGCCGCCGTCGAGGGGCTCGCGCGGGCCGACGAGTTCGATCCCGCCCGGCTGCACCAGCTCACCCCGGCCGGCGCGGCCCAGCTGGCCGCCCAGCCCGCCACGGCCGTCCTCGTCCACCACGCCCTGCGCGGCGAGCACCTCGTGGTGAGCCCGGACGGCCGGGTGCGCGGCGTCCTGGACTGGACCGACGCCGTCGTCGGGGACCCCGCCGAGGACATCGCGGGCCTCGCCCTGGCCGTCGGCTCCGGCGCCGCCGTACGGGCCGCCACCCTCGCCGGGTACGGCGCCCGCCCCTGTCTGCGCGGCCTGTGGCTCGCCCGCTGCGACGCCGTCGTCCGCCTCGCCGAACACGTCGCCGGTCGCGGGTCCGGCCGGCGCGACCCCGAGGCCGTCTCCCTCTGGCGCACCCGCCTGGGCCGGGCCTGGGAGGCGATCCTGCTGGAGCGGGTGACGGAGCTGCGCGAGGACGGGGAGAGCGGGGACGGCGGCGAGGACCCGCCGGACGAGGAACCATGACCGCCCCGCCCCGCACGCCCTCCCCGCCGCGCCCGTGACCGCCCCCGTGCGCGCCCGCCGGTCGGATCCTGCGTGACGCCGTCCGCCGCCCCCGCGCCCCGCGTCTCATCGTCCGTGGCGCGCGGCGGGTCGCGGACGGGGTCAGTCCTGTTCCAGGACCACGCACGACCGGCCGGGCAGGTGCAGCAGCCCGTCCGGGCCCGGCGCGTCCACCGGGTCCCACGCGGCCAGCACGCGGGCGGGGCGCGGTCCGAGCGGGATCGCGGCCGGCTCTTCGCCGAGGTTGACGGCCACCCGCACGTCGCCGCGACGGAAGGCCAGCCAGCGGGCCCGCGCGTCGTGGGCCACCTTGATGTCGGCCAGGTCGGGGTCGGTGAGGTCGGCCTGGGTGCGCCGCAGGGCGATCAGCTCGCGGTACCAGGCCAGCACGCGCGCGTGCGGTTCGCGCCCCGGCTCGGACCAGTCCAGGCAGGAGCGCTCACGGGTCGCCGGGTCCTGCGGGTCGGGCACGTCCTCCTCCGCCCAGCCGTGCGCCGCGAACTCCCTGCGCCGCCCCCGCCGCACGGCCTCGGCGAGCTCGGGGTCGGTGTGGTCGGTGAAGTACTGCCAGGGCGTCCCCGCGGCCCACTCCTCGCCCATGAACAGCATCGGCGTGAACGGGGCGGTCAGCGTCAGCGCCGCCGCGCAGGCCAGCAGGCCGGGGGAGAGGGACACCGAGAGACGGTCGCCGAGGGCGCGGTTGCCCACCTGGTCGTGGGTCTGGGAGTAGCCCAGGAGCCGGTGCGCCGGCATCCTGGCGCGGTCCAGCGGACGGCCGTGGCGGCGGCCCCTGAAGCCGGAGTAACCGCCGTCGTGGAAGAAGCCGCCGGTGAGGGTCTTGGCGAGCGCTGCGAAGGGGTCGCGCGCGAAGTCGGCGTAGTACCCCTGGGACTCGCCGGTGAGCGCGGTGTGCAGGGCGTGGTGGAAGTCGTCGTTCCACTGCGCGTGCAGGCCCAGGCCGTTCTCCCGGCGAGGAGTGATCATCCGCGGGTCGTTCAGATCGGACTCCGCGATCAGGAACAGCGGCCGGCCCGTCTCGGCGGCGAGCGCGTCCACGGCCGCCGACAGCTCCTCCAGGAAGTGGCACGCGCGCGTGTCGGCCAGCGCGTGCACGGCGTCCAGCCGCAGTCCGTCGAGCCGGTAGTCGCGCAGCCAGGCGAGCGCGCTGTCCAGCAGATAGGCGCGCACCTCGTCCGAGCCCGGCGCGTCCAGGTTGACGGCCGCCCCCCAGGGCGTGTGGTGCGTCTCCGTGAAGTACGGGCCGAACTCGGGCAGGAAGTTCCCGGACGGGCCCAGATGGTTGTGCACCACGTCCAGCACCACGCCCAGACCGAGCTCGTGGGCCCGGTCGACGAAACGCTTCAGCGCCTCGGGGCCGCCGTACGGCTCGTGCACCGCCCACGGCGACACCCCGTCGTACCCCCAGCCGTGCCGGCCCGGGAACGCCGACAGCGGCATCAACTCCACGTGGGAGATGCCGAGTTCGGCGAGATGGTCGAGCCGCCCGGCGGCCGCGTCGAGGGTGCCCTCGGGGGTGTACGTGCCCACGTGCAGCTCGTACAGGACCGCTCCCGGCAGCGGGCGTCCCGGCCACTGCGCGCGCCATGTGTGGCGACCCTGGTCGACGACCGCGCTGAGCCCCTCGGGGCCGTCCGGCTGACGCCGTGAGCGCGGGTCGGGCCTGAGCGGACCGCCGTCCAGCGCGAAGCCGTACCGCGCGCCGTCCCCGGCCTCCGCCTCGGCGGTCCACCATCCGGATCGCCCGGGATCGCGTTCCATCGCGTGCGTGACGCCCTCGCACTGGAGCGTCACACGTTCGGCCTGCGGTGCCCACACCTCGAACTGCACGGACGGTTCCCCTTCGTCTGTTCCGTGATGGAGCGCGTCGTCCCCATCGTCCTCCCCGGGAGATCGATCCGCTTCGGGAACACTCCCATTGTCCCCACGCGCGCGTGGCGCCGTTTTCCCGTCTTCTGGACACCCGGGGTTTCGCTGACCGACAATCACCAGCGTGACGTCGTCCTTCGAGTTCAACACGTACCCCGCGCGGCTGTCCGACGTGGAGCGCGACCGGGCGCTGAAGGTGCTGCGTGACGGCGTCGCCATGGGGCGGCTGTCGCACGACACGTTCATCCGGCGCATGGAGCTGGCCCTCGCGGCACGCCGCTCGGACGAGCTCGCGGTCCTCACCGCCGACCTGCCCAGGGAGAGCCGTCTCTCCCGGGTGGTCTTCGGCAGCGTCGAGGCGGTCTCGGGCTTCACCGTCCGGCTGCGCCGGGCCTGGCAGGCCGAGCGGCTGCCCAAGCTGCTGCTGCCGCACCCCGGCACCGAGCACACGCTGCGCATCGGCCGCGACCCGGCGAGCGGTCTGCGGCTGACCCACGAGAGCGTCTCGCGGGTGCACGCCGAGCTGCGGCGGCAGGGCGGGATGTGGGTGCTGCGCGACCTCGGCTCGACCAACGGGACGACCGTCAACGGGCGTCGTGTCATCGGGGCGGCCGTGGTCCGCGAGGGCGACCAGGTCGCCTTCGGCCGCACGGCGTTCCGCCTCTCGGCGAACTGACCCCGCGCGGGCCGCTCCCGCCGCCGGCCGCGCTCCCTCGTGTCCGTGCCCTGCTGTGTCCGTGCCCCTGCGCGCCCTCCTACGGCAGCCGTCCGCACGGAACGCGACGCGTGCGCGGATCGGGTTCCGTTTCCGGTGTCGTCCCCGGTTCCGCTCTCGGTTCTCCGCCCCGTCGGGGACGGATCAAGTCCCCTGTGCGGCGGCGGTGTTGACGCGTACCCGGCCGATGGCTCACTGTGCGGACACGGGACACGCTCGGTGAACCGACGGCGCCGCCTGTGGAGGTGTGCCCTGCCGCCCCTCCGCTACCCGACCGTGGACGAGCTCACGGCCCGCGCCGCCGCGCTCGCCGCCCGCGGCCGCGGGGACGTCCGGCTGGAACGCGTCGGAGTCTCCGGCGAGGGCGGCCCGCTGTGGCTGCTGCGCGTCGGGCGGGGCGACCGCCAGGCCCTGGTCGTCGCCGGACCGCACGCCAACGAGCCGGTCGGCGGCGCGACCGTCCTGCGACTGGCCGAACGCGTCCTGGCCGACCCCCGGGCGACCGCCGAGGCCGACGCCACCTGGAACCTGCTGCTGTGCCTCGACCCCGACGGCCTGCGCCGCAACGAGGGCTGGCTGTCCGGCCCCTACCGTCTGGAGCGCTACTTCCGGCACTTCTTCCGGCCGGGCTTCCTGGAACAGCCCGAGTGGCTGCCCGACGGTGCGGCCGCCGCGGCGCTGCCGGAGACCCGTGCGCTGCTGCGTCTGCACGACGAGCTGAAACCCTTCCTCCAGTGCTCCCTGCACGGCGTCGACGTCGGCGGCGCCTTCGTCGAACTCACCGACGACCTGCCCGGACTCTCCCGGCGGGTCGCCCACGCGGCCGCCCGCCTCGGCGTCCCGCGCGAGTTCGGGCCCTACGACACCCTGTACTGGCCCCGGCTGGGACCGGCCGTCTACCGGATCCCGCCGCCGCGCCGGGGCGCGGTGGCCGCCGCCGTCCCGGCGGCCGCCGTGGAGTCGACCTGGCACCACCCGCGGCGACACGGGACCCTCACCGCCGTCGTCGAGGCGCCGATGTGGGGCGTGGCGGCGGTGCAGGACCCCTCCCGGCCGGACGACCGGGACGCGGTGCTGCGCTCCGTGAGCCGCGCCCTGCGCCGCGACGCCGAGCAGCTGGCCCGCCTCCTCGCGCGCGTCCGGCCCCACCTCGGGGACGTCCCCGACGCGGCCCGGCTGCTGGCCCCGGTCGAGGACCAGCTCCTGGTGTGCCCGGGCCTCGCGGACGCCTGGGACCCCGGCGCCGCGTTCCGCGCTCCGCTCCCGCCGCTGGGCGCCGCCCACCTGACCGCCCTGCGCATCGCGGGCCGTCGCATCGCCCTGCGCACCGCCGGTCTGCTGCACCGGCTCGTCACCCGCGCCGGACACGACCCGTGCGGCGCGCTGCCGGAACTGGACGCGTTCATCGACGCGGGGTGCGCCGCCTACCGGGACGAGTGCGGGGCGCGCTGGATCCCCGTCGCGCGCCAGGCGGAGTACCAGGCGCGGGTCGTGCTCGCCGCGTTCGAACTGGCCGCCCGCGCATCCGCCGCACCCCCTCCGGCCCGTTCGGGTGAGTCGGACTGGGGTGCGCGGCCCGCCGTGCCGATGCACGGGGAATGACGCACTTCTCCGACTTCCCCGCCACGTCCCGGTCCCGGTCCCGCTCGGCGCGAGCCGTGCGGCGGGTCCTGCCGGCCGCCGCCGCGCTCCTGCTCGCCGTGGGCGCCGCGCCGGCCCTCGCCGCCTCGCAGGACGCCGTCCCCGGCAACTGGCTCCAGCTCACCGTCACCCGCGGCGACGCCCGCTCCAGCGACACCCGCGGCACCCTGCTGATGTGCGACCCGCCCCAGGGCCACTCCAGGGCCGCGGAGGCCTGCGACGTGCTGGCCCGGGCCGGCGGTGACGTCGCCGCCGTCCCCGGCGACGGCGACCGCGTGTGCCCGCTGGTGTACGCGCCGGTGACCGTTCGCGCGCAGGGACGCTGGAACGGCCGGGCGGTCGACTACCGGCACACGTTCAGCAACGACTGCGAGCGGGAGGCGCTGACCGGGGCGGTCTTCGCCCTGGACGACGAGCAGGTGCCCGAGGTCTGAGCCCGACCGGCGGCCGCGGCACGCCCACGCGCGTGCCGCGGCCGCACCGTTCCCTCGGCCTCCCGCGCGTTCCTCCGCGACCCGCCCCATCCGCTGCTTCCCCCACCCCGCTGCCGCTGCCGCCGGGGCGTCGCCGCGTCGGGCCCGTCGCACCCGGCGGGTCGCGCCGTGCGGGTCAGGCCGCGCTCTCGCGGGCGTGCAGGGCCGCCGCGACGACCGTGCGCGACTGGTGCTCCACCTGGTGCTCCAGGGGCACCCAGCGGGCCCGGAAGCGGTCGGCGAAGGCGTCGCTCCAGGTCTCCACGAGCTGCTCCAGACGCGGGGCCGCGTGGTCGTCGCTCTCCTGGAGCACCCGCCACAGCATCGCCGCCGCCCGCAGAGGCAGTCGTCGGGCGAAGGCGTCGACGCTGCCGACGTAGGCCATCGTGGTGTCGGCGGGGGGAGTGTGGGTCCAGTCCGCCGCGAGCCCCGGCGCCAGTTCCAGCGCCCACTTGGCCGCCCGCAGCAGCGGGCCGTCCACGCCCTCCAGACGGGGCAGCGCGTCGGCGAGGACGTGCTCCACCTCCGTGGCGTCGCGCAGCAGCCGCCGCGCCAGCCGCCGGATCGCCGCGGCCGGGGCCGGATGCGGGGCGGGGTCGTCCACCATGTCGCTGGCCCACATCGGCACCTCCACCACGGCCGTCAGGCCGCCGTACCGGTGCGCGTGGTACCAGGTGCTGTGCCGCGCGTCGTCCGGCATGCTCGGGTAGGCCGCCTCCGCCCCGGCGGCCGGCATCACGTGCACCCCGGGCCCGGACGCGGGCCAGCCGGCGGCGTCGGAGGCGCCCGTCTCCACCGGGATGTGCAACTGCGCCGCCGACTTGGCGAAGGGCTCGGCGAGACCCGGGATGTCCTTGGTCAGCTGCACCCAGCTGCCGCCCAGGTCGGTGCCGTGCAGGGTCACCTGGAGATAGGGCCGCAGCTCGTCGATGACCCGGGTCAGCGCGCGCGTCTCGGGCGGCAGGCGGTCCGGCGGCAGCACGGCCGGCGACCACTCCGGCTGCTCGGGTCCGGCGGGCCGGAAGAAGCCGAGGTGGTACTCCAGCAGGCTGCGCGGCGCCGGGGTCACGTGCAGGCTCGCCCCGTCCGGGTCCGCGCAGAGCAGGAAGTGCCAGGATGTGCCGTCCCGCAACTCCCGCTCGTACAGCACCCGTTCGGCCAGCGCGAGCAGGGTGCAGCCCCCGGTCGGCTCGTTCGCGTGGGCCCCGGCGACGACCAGCACGGCCCGCCGGGCGTGCCCCACGGACAGCAGGTGCAGGGGCCGGCCCGCCCGGGAGACCCCCACCTGCCGCAGCCCGCACACACCGCGTTGCTGCCTGGCCAACGCGCGGACAGAAGTGGTCAGTTCGGTCACCGTGGGGTAGCGCAGCTCCGGCAGGAGACTCACCCCCGTTTTCGTCCGCCCGGCCTTCGCCCCCGCAGTACCCCACGGCCGCTGGGAACTGTCAAGAACGCCCGCGGGAGGCTCCGGGGGGCGCTCGGGTGCGCGCGCCGACGTCGGCGGGGGATCCGACGCCCTCGGGACGCGGCCCGCGTCCGCGGGCCTCCCGCGCGCGGGAGGGCCTCCGCCCCCGGCCCCCGCCGCGCGCGGAGGCCCACCGCCGTGTTCCCGGGTCCTCCCGTGTGCTCACTCCGCGCGTTCCAGCAGCGCCACCGGCAGCCGCTCGAACAGGTCCGCCACGCGCGCGTGCCCGGTGAACTCCCGCGCCGGCCCCTCCGGCGCGGCCAGTACGTCGACCCACCTGCCGGGGGGCAGCGCCAGCCGCTCCTCGCGCCAGCCGCCCGACACGGCCAGCCGCAGCGACAGCCGCGTCACGGCCGTGACGACCCGGCCGGAGCGCGCGAACGCCACGCAGTGGTCCGCGGCGGCCCCCTCGGCGGACAGCGGCTCGTACGAGGCGGACTCCCCGAAGACCTCCGGCCGCCGCCGGCGCAGCCGCAGCGCGGCCGCGGTCAGCGCGCCCTTGACGCCCGGGTCCTCGGGCGGGAACCGCGCCGGACGCCGGTTGTCCGGGTCCACCAGCGCCCGGTACTCGGCCTCCGTGCCCTGGTAGACGTCCGGCACCCCCGGCATCGTCAGCTGCACCAGGGCCGTGCCCAGCACGTTCGCCCGGATGTGCGGCGCCAGCCTCTCGCGCAGCGCGGCCACCTGCTCGCCCGGCGCCCCGCACGGCCCCGCCTCCACGAACGCGGCCAGCGCCCGTTCGTACTCCGGTTCCTGCTCCGTCCAGGTGGTGTGGAGCCCCGCCTCGCGCGCGTGCTTGAGCAGCGCCTCCTGGACGCGCTCCGGGGCTGCCGGCCCCAGCCCGAAGGCCGTCTGCCAGGCCGCCCACGCCGTCGGGCGATCGACGTCGTCCTCCCGCGCGCCCGTGAGCCGGTCCACGAGGTCCGTCCACAGCCGCGGGCACTCGGTGAGCACGGCCAGGGCGGCCCGCACGTCGGCGCTGCGCTTGGTGTCGTGCGTCGACACGACCGTCCCCGTGAGCGGCCAGTCGCGCTGCACGCGCGCGCAGTACGCGTGGAAACCGGCCGGCGACACGCCCGGCGCGCCCGGGTCGCCGCCCACCTCGTTCGCCGCCAGCAGCGGCACGTAGCGGTAGAACGCGGTGTCCTCGACCGACTTGGCGCGCAGCGCGGACGACGTCTGCGCGAACCGCGTCCGCACCTCCTCGCCCCGCGGGCCCTCTCCGCCCAGCACCAGGGCCCGCACCGCGTCGACCGCGTCCGCCTCCTGCGGCACCGTGAACGCCTGCCGGGCCTCGGCCGCCGCCTCCTCGGTCACGACGGCCGCCGGGTCGCCCGAGGAGTAGGGCCGGTAGACCTCCATCCGCACGAGCAGCTCCGTCAGCGCCGTGCGCAACGCCCAGGGGGCCCGGTCGCGCAGCGCGGGATCCTCCGGGTCGGCGCAGGCCCGGGACGCCGTGCGGGTCAGCCGCTCCGTCTCGGCCGCCAGCTCGTGGCCGATCACCGCGTACGCCGCGCTGCGCACCGTGGCCGCCCAGTCGCCGCCGCGGTCGGCCGCGGGGGCCGCGAAGTTCCGGTAGCAGTCCAGGAGGTCCCGGGCCCCCTCGGGGTCCGTGAAGAGGCCGTCGACGCGGCGCAGGGCGTCGTAGCCGGTGGTGCCGGCCACGGGCCAGGAGTCCGGGAGCCGTTCCCCGTCGGCCAGGATCTTCTCGACGACCGTCCAGCGACCGCCGCTCGCGGCGTGCAGCCGCTCCAGGTAGGCGTCGGGGTCGGCGAGGCCGTCGGGGTGGTCGACGCGCAGCCCGTCGATCACCCCCTCGTGCACCAGGCGCAGGAGCGTGGCGTGGGTGGCCTCGAACACCTCCGGGTCCTCCACCCGCACCCCGATGAGCTCCGAGATGCTGAAGAAGCGCCGGTAGTTCAGCTCGGTGCGGGCCAGCCGCCACCAGGCCAGGCGGTACCACTGCGCGTCGAGCAGGCGCGGCAGCGGCAGCTTCCCGGTGCCCTCGCGCAGCGGGAACACGTGGTCGTGGTAGCGCAGGACGTCCCCGTCGACGCGCAGGTGCTCCAGTTCCGTGCCGAGCGGGCCGCCCAGCACCGGGACCAGCATCCGGCCGTCCTGCGCCTCCCGGTCGACGTCGAACCAGCGCGCGTACGGCGACTCCGGGCCCTCGCGCAGCACCTCCCACAGGGCGCGGTTGTGACGCGGGGCCATCGCCATGTGGTTCGGCACGATGTCCACGACCAGTCCGAGGCCGTGCTCGCGCGCGGTCCCGGCGAGCGCCCGCAGGCCGTCCTCCCCGCCCAGTTCCTCCCGCACGCGCGTGGGGTCCACGACGTCGTAGCCGTGCAGGGAGCCGGGCACCGCCTCCAGGACGGGGGACAGATGCAGGTGCGAGACCCCCAGCGAGGCCAGGTACGGGACGGCCTCGGCCGCCGCGGCGAACGGGAACGCGGGCTGAAGTTGCAGCCGGTAGGTGGCCGTGGGCGTCACGGGAGTGGGGGCGGCACGTCGCTCAGGGGTCATGACCACCTACGTACCCGCCTTGTGGCGTTTCGTGTCACACCCGGGCCGGGCGGGTGGGTCCGACCCTCCCGGCCCGGGTG
>NZ_JAHHIT010000143.1 GCF_024539675.1 Streptomyces hilarionis
GCGCTCGCATCATGACCAGAGGACTGCCAACACGGGCCCTGACCTGCCCCAACACGGCCTTATGCAACGCCCTTTAGACGACGGCTCCCCGTCCGGGGTCGCCCTCGTCCTCGTCGTCCGGCCGCATCCGCACCACCAGCGTGGCGAAGCCGCCGAGGAAGCCGCCGACGCAGACGGTCGTCAGCCACCACGTCATGTCCCAGCCCAGCAGCACCGCCAGCAGGAGCAGCACCGGTCCGCCGAGCACCCCGAGCCAGGCGAACCTGGCCGTGGTGTCGGCGGCGGGCAGCGGCGGCGGCTCCGGCGGGACGAAGTGACCCTCGTCGTCCTCGTCGTCCCCGTCGAAGGCGGCCTCGGCGGGCTCGGGCAGCGTGTGGTCGCGCGGGCCGACACCGGGCGCGAAGGCCACCGAGCTGCCCAGCGGCTTGGCCGGTTTCTTCTCCTCGCCGGGGTCCTTCACGGGCTCTTCGCCCGCTTTCGTCCCCGGCTCCTCCTCGTTCGCCTCGACCTCGAGGAGCGCCAGGTCCTCGACCGACTTGAACGGCTTGGCGCCCGGCGGGTCCGGCGGCTCCTCGCCGTACCCGGCGACGATCGCCGCCCACGCCGCGGCCTCGTCGAAGGGCACGCTCTGCTCCTCCGGCTCGTGGCCCCGCCGGGCGTCCAGGCCGTCCCGCTCGTCCCGGTTCTCCCGGTCCTCGCGGTCGGAGTCGTGCTCAGCCACCTACGGCCGTCCCTTCCTTGCCGACACTGGGCGCGATCCGGGCGATGAACGCGTAGCTCTCCTCGAAGATCCGGTCCGCATCGTGGTCCAACGTTGCCACGTGGTAGCTCTGTTCCAGCAGGATCTCGGTCACGTCCGTCGACGACACCCGGCTGAGCACCCGGGCCGAGTCGGCGGGCGGCACCACGTGGTCGTGGACGCTGTGCAGCAGCAGCAGCGGCTGGGTGACCTGCGGCAGTTCGCCGTCGACCCGCCGCAGGAAGGTCCGCAGGGAGTGCGCCGAGTGCAGCGGCACCCGGTCGTAGCCGCTCTCCAGGACGCCCTCCCTGGCGATGTCGCTGGTGATCCCCTTCGTGGTGCGCACGATGTGGCGGGCCACCGGCAGGGCGTACGCGGACAGACCGTGGACCTTGTTCGCGGGGTTGACGACGACCACGCCGTCCACCCCCTCCCCGTGACGGGCGGCCAGCCGCAGGGCCAGCGCGCCGCCCATGGACAGACCGGCCACGAACACGCGCGCGCACCGCCGGCGCAGGGCGCGCAGCTCGCGGTCCACCTCCGCGTACCAGTCCTGCCAGCCGGTCGGCGCCATGTCCTCCCAGCGCGTGCCGTGCCCCGGCAGCAGCGGCAGCGAGACGGTCAGGCCCTGCCCGGCCAGGTACCGCGCCCAGGGGCGCAGCGACTGCGGGGAACCGGTGAAGCCGTGACAGAGGAGCACTGCGACCTCCCCGCCCTCATGGCGGTACGGCTCGGCTCCAGGAAGGACCGGCACCATCGGTCTCCTGTCTTCGTCTGTTCAGCATGGGAGGGACGTGTGCTTCACGGTACGCGACCCCACTGACACCGACCAGGGCCGCCGGAGCCATTGCCGCCACCGGCGGGTTAAGGTCTGTGCGACACAAACAGGAGGCACTCGCTTGTTGTACGGCGCGATGAAGGTCGCTATCGGGGGACCGCTGAAGGTCGCCTTCAGGCCCTGGGTGGAAGGCCTCGAGCACATCCCCGACGAAGGCGCCGCGATCCTGGCGAGCAACCACCTGTCCTTCTCGGACTCGTTCTTCCTGCCCGCGGTCCTCGACCGCAAGGTCACCTTCATCGCGAAGGCCGAGTACTTCACCACGCCCGGCGTGAAGGGGCGGCTCACCGCCGCCTTCTTCAAGGGCGTCGGGCAGCTCCCGGTGGACCGCTCCGGCGGGCGCGGCGCCGGCGAGGCCGCGATCAGGAGCGGCATGGACGTGCTGGAGCGCGGTGAGCTGTTCGGCATCTACCCGGAGGGCACGCGCTCGCCCGACGGGCGCCTCTACCGCGGCAAGCCGGGCGGCCTCGCGCGCGTGGCGCTCGCCACCGGCGCGCCCGTGATCCCGGTCGCCATGATCGACACGGAGAAGATCCAGCCGCCCGGGAAGGTCCTGCCGAAGATCATGCGGCCGGGCATCCGCATCGGCCGGCCGCTGGACTTCAGCCGCTACCAGGGCATGGACCACGACCGCTTCGTGCTGCGCGCCGTGACCGACGAGGTCATGTACGAGATCATGAAGCTCTCCGGCCAGGAGTACGTCGACATGTACGCGACGGCCGCCAAGCGGCAGATCGCGGAGGCGGCGAAGGCCGAGAAGGAAGCGGAGAAGGCCGCCAGGGCGGCTCTCGCGCAGGCCGAGAAGGAACAGGCGAAGAAGGACGAAGAGCAGTAGTCGGCGGTCCGGGGGGCGGGCGAATGGCCAGACGCGAGGCAGTGCTGAGGATGTCGGTGGAGCTGCCGCTGTGGCGTGCGCTCGCCGGCTACCGGGTGCTCACCATGCTGTACGCGGTGGGCTTCTTCGCCACCGCCTACGACGGGTTCGCACGCCCCTGGGTCGCGGTCGTCTACTACTGCGTCCTGTTCGTGTGGACGGTGGCGACCCTGCCCAGGGTCGCCAACGCGGCGAGCTGCACCAGGGGTTTCCTCGCCGTCGACCTGGCCATCGCCCTGACCGGCATCATGCTCACCACCGTCGCGGACAGCCACGCGCGCATCCAGTCGGGCGGGCCGACGCTGCCGTCGATATGGACCGCCGGCTCGGTCCTGGCCTTCGCCATCAAAGGCGGCTGGCGCTGGGCTGCCTTCGCGTCCACGGCCGTCGCGGTCACCAACCTCGTCGAGCGCGGGACCCCGGCCCGCGACACCGTGCACAACGTCGTCCTCGTCTGGGTCGCCTCCATCGCCATCGGCTACGTCGTCGAGGTCGCCCGCGCCTCCGAGCGCACCCTCGCCCGGGCCCTGGAGATCGAGGCGGCGACCCGGGAGCGCGAGCGCCTGGCCCGCGACATCCACGACAGCGTCCTTCAGGTGCTGGCCATGGTGCAGCGGCGCGGCGCGGTCATCGGCGGCGAGGCGGCCGAGCTGGGCCGGATGGCCGGCGAACAGGAGGTCGCGCTGCGCACGCTGGTCTCCGGCGGCCTGGTGCCGGTCTCCCGGGTCTCGCAGGACGCGGCCGACGGCGCCGTCGTCTACGCCGTCGACGAGCCGGCGCCGCGGGAGTCCGAGCCGGACGGCCCGGTCGACCTGCGCGCGCTGCTCGCCCCCTTCGCCGCCGCCCGCGTCCATCTCGCCGAGCCCGGCGCGCCGGTGCTGCTGCCGGCGCCCGCCGCGCGGGAGCTGGCGGCCGCGGTCGGGGCGGCCCTGGACAACGTGCGCAGACACGCGGGCGACGACGCCCGCGCCTGGATCCTCGTCGAGGACGAGCCCGACGCGGTGATCGTCACCGTCCGGGACGACGGGCCGGGCATCCCGCAGGGGCGGCTCGCGCAGGCCGAGGGCGAGGGGCGGCTCGGCGTGGCCCAGTCGATCCGCGGCCGGCTGCGCGACCTGGGCGGCGGCGCCGAGCTGATCTCGACGCCGGGCCAGGGCACGGAGGTCGAACTGACGGTGCCGAAGGAGAAGAACGTGCAACGGGGGAAGGCGGGATCGCGATGAGCGGGCGACAGGATCCGATCAGGGTCATGGTGGTGGACGACCATCCCATGTGGCGCGACGCGGTCGCCCGGGACCTGGCGCAGGCGGGCCTGGACGTGGTCGCCACCGCGGGCGACGGCGAGCAGGCCGTGCGCCGGGCGAAGGCCACCACGCCGGACGTGCTGGTGCTGGACCTGAACCTGCCCGTCAAGCCGGGGGCCCAGGTGTGCAAGGAGGTCGTCGCCGCCGACCCCGCCCTGCGGGTGCTCGTGCTGTCGGCGAGCGGCGAGCACGCCGACGTGCTGGAGGCGGTGAAGTCCGGCGCGACCGGCTACCTGCTGAAGTCGGCGTCCACGGAGGAACTGCTGGACGCGGTGCGCCGGACGGCCGTCGGCGACCCGGTGTTCACGCCGGGCCTGGCCGGACTGGTCCTGGGCGAGTACCGCCGGCTCGCCTCCGACCCCGGACCTTCCGCCGGCGGCGACGAGCCGAACGCGCCCCGGCTGACCGACCGGGAGACGGAGGTGCTGCGCCTGGTCGCCAAGGGCCTGAGCTACAAGCAGATCGCCGAACGCCTCGTCATCTCCCACCGCACCGTGCAGAACCACGTCCAGAACACCCTCGGCAAGCTCCAGCTGCACAACAGGGTCGAACTGGTGCGATACGCCATCGAGCGGGGTCTCGACGACGAGTGAGGGACGAGCCACACTGACCCCTCGTCAGGCAGGATCGGCGAAGGGACTCGTCCATGCGCGTCGGAGTACTGACCGGAGGCGGGGACTGCCCCGGCCTCAACGCCGTCATCAGGGCGGTCGTCCGCAAGGGCGTCCAGGAGTACGGCCATGACTTCATCGGCTTCCGGGACGGCTGGCGCGGTCCCCTCGAAGGAAGGTCCGTCCCCCTCGACATCCCCGCCGTGCGCGGCATCCTCCCGCGCGGCGGCACCGTCCTCGGCTCCTCGCGGACCAACCCCCTCAAGGAGGAGGACGGCGTCCGCCGCATCAAGGACACCCTCGCCCGGCTGCGGGTGGACGCCCTCGTCACCATCGGGGGCGAGGACACGCTGGGCGTCGCCGCCCGGCTGTCCGACGAGTTCCAGGTGCCGTGCGTCGGCGTCCCGAAGACCATCGACAACGACCTGTCCGCCACCGACTACACCTTCGGCTTCGACACCGCCGTCGGCATCGCCACGGAGGCCATCGACCGGCTGCACACCACCGCCGAGTCCCACATGCGGGTCCTCGTCGTGGAGGTGATGGGCCGCCACGCGGGCTGGATCGCCCTGCACTCCGGTCTGGCGGGCGGCGCCAACGTCATCCTCATCCCCGAGCAGCGCTTCGACATCGAGCAGGTGTGCGCCTGGGTGGCGTCCCGCTTCCGCTCCTCCTACGCCCCGATCGTGGTGGTCGCCGAGGGAGCGATGCCCCGGGACGGCGACGTCGTGCTGAAGGACGGATCGCTGGACTCCTTCGGACACGTGCGGCTGTCCGGCGTCGGCGAGTGGCTGGCCAAGGAGATCGAGCGCCGGACCGGCAACGAGGCCCGGACGACGGTCCTCGGCCATGTCCAGCGCGGCGGGACCCCGAGCGCCTTCGACCGCTGGCTCGCCACCCGCTTCGGCCTGCACGCCGTCGACGCCGTCCACGAGGGCGACTTCGGCACGATGGTCGCCCTGCGCGGCACGGACATCGTCCGCGTGCCGATCGCGGAGGCGACGGCCCGGCTGAAGACCGTCGACCCCGCGCTGTACGCGGAGGCGGGGGTGTTCTTCGGCTGAGCCGCTACGCGCCCAGCCGTGTCGCGCGCAGGCGGGCGACCGCCTCCCGCACCACGGCGGCGCCGTTCAGCGTCAGCACCGACTCCGGATGGAACTGCACCCCGCCGAACCCGGGCCCCCGCACGGCGTGCACCTCCCCGTTCGGGGCCCGGCTCACCTCCACCCCGCGCGCCGCGAGCCCGCGCGCGGCCTCGTCGTCGCACCGCGCCACGAAGCTGTTGTAGAAACCGACCGTCTCGGGCCGTCCGAACAGGTCGATCACCGTCTGCGCCCCCTGGTACGGCACCTCCTTGCGGACGATGTCCAGTCCCAGCTCGGCCGCGATCAGCTCGTGCCCGAGGCAGACGCCGAGCACCCCGTGCCCGTGCTCGCGCAGCAGCCGGGCGGTGAGCTCGCGCAGGAAGCGCATCTTCGGGTCGCCGGCGTCGCAGGGGTCGCCCGGGCCGGGGCCCAGCACCACCGGTCCCGCGTGGGCGCGCACCGTCTCCGCGAGGCCGTCCTCGTCGTAGCGCCGCACGCTCACGTCCAGTCCGCCGGAGCGCAGCACGTGCGCGAGCATCGCCGTGAAGGTGTCCTCGGCGTCGACGACGAGCGCGTGCCCGGTCAGCTCGCCGGTCCGCTCCTGCATCCGCAGCCAGAACGGCGCGAGCGAGGCCCGCCGTCCGTCGAGCGCGGCCCGCACCCGGGGGTCGTCGGCGAGCCGTGGCCGCACGTCCCGTTCGGCCGGCCGTCGCGCGTGGACCCCCAGCGCCGCCAGCACGCCCGCGGCCTTGGCGTGCGTCTCGGCGACCTCGCCCGCCGGGTCCGACCCGCGCACCAGCGTGGCCCCGACCGGCACCCGCAGACCTCCGGTCGCGTCGATGTCGGCGGTGCGGATGAGGATGGGGGAGTCGAGGGTCTGCGCCCCGCCCGGGTCCCGCCCCAGCAGGGCCAGCGCGCCCGCGTAGTAGGCCCGCCCGCCGGACTCGTGCCGCTCGATGACCCGGCAGGCGTTCTGCACCGGCGAGCCGGTCACGGTCGCCGCGAACAGGGTCTCCCTCAGCACCTCCCGCACGTCCAGCGAGGACTTCCCGCGCAGCTCGTACTCGGTGTGCGCGAGGTGGGCCATCTCCTTCAGCCGGGGGCCGACCACCACGCCGCCCATGTCGCCGACGGTGCACATCATCTTCAGCTCCTCGTCGACGACCATCGACAGCTCCTCGATCTCCTTGCCGTCGGCGAGGAAGTCCAGCAGCAGCTCGGGCGTCGGCCCCCCGGCGGGATACCGGTACGTCCCGCTGATGGGGTTCATGACGACCGTGCCGCCGGACATCCGCACGTGCACCTCGGGGCTCGCCCCCACCAGGGTCCGGTCCCCGGTGTGCACCACGAAGGTCCAGTACGCGCCGCGCTCGCCCTCCAGGAGCCGCCGGAAGAGGGCCAGGGCGTCGGCCCGGGAGAAGCCGGGGATGTCGCCCCGGTACGTCCGCCGGATCACGAAGTTCGCGCCCTCGCCCCGGCCGATCTCGTCCCGCAGCACCCGGGCGACGATCCGCGCGTACTCCTCGTCGCCCACGTCGAAGCCGCCGCCCTCGACGTCCACCCGGTGCGCGGGCAGCTCCTCGAGCGCCGTGGCCAGCGGGATCTCGTGCCGCTCCTCGGGAACCAGCACGCTCAGCGGGGTGCCGTCGTCGCGCACCTCGAAGCCGCGTTCGCGGATCTGCCGGAAGGGGACGAGCGCCAGGCCCTCGTCGGGGAGATCGGCGAGCCGGTCGTGGACGGCGACCGGGCCGAGGAGCACTTCCACGACGTTCTCGTCGCGGCCCGGCGTACGGCGGCGCAGCAGGGCGAAGGGGCGGGGGTCGCTCAGCAGGTCGGGCAGATGCATGGGGCGTGTCCTTCTCACCGGGTGCCGGCAACAGCCGGCAGGAGCTGTCAGGAGAGGGACGGCCGGGCCCGGAAACGCCGAAGGCCGCCCCTCGGGGCGGCCTTCGCGCTGTCGTGGGTACGCGCAGTCAGCGGGCCGCCGGAGAAGCGGTCCACCACCAGTTACGGGTCGAAAGCGCGAACATGCGCCGCACCCTACCCCATGCGCCCCGGGTCCACAGGTGAGCACTCGGGTGTCTCACCTGTCGAGCCGTGCGAAAACGACTCGACACGACCCCGTAATGTGGAGGACGTGACCGTGAACGCTAAGACCAGCGCCAGCGCTGGCAACACCTGGCGAGACCTGCCCGCGGCGCAGCAGCCCGAGTACCCCGACACCGAGGCTCTGCGCGCAGTGATCGCGGACCTCGAGTCGTATCCGCCGCTCGTCTTCGCGGGCGAGTGCGACCAGCTGCGCGCCCGGTTGGCGGCCGTCGCCAAGGGAGAGGCGTTCCTCCTCCAGGGCGGCGACTGCGCCGAGGCCTTCGACGCGGTGTCCGCCGACCACATCCGCAACAAGCTGAAGACCCTGCTCCAGATGGGCGCCGTGCTGACGTACGCGGCCTCGGTGCCGGTCGTCAAGGTCGGCCGCATCGCCGGCCAGTACTCCAAGCCGCGCTCCAAGGGCACGGAGACCCGCGACGGCGTGACCCTGCCGACGTACCGCGGCGACTCGGTCAACGGCTTCGCCTTCGACGAGAAGTCGCGCGTGCCGGACCCCGAGCGGCTGAAGCGGATGTACAACGCGTCCGCCTCGACGCTCAACCTGGTGCGCGCGTTCACCACCGGCGGTTACGCCGACCTGCGCCAGGTGCACGCCTGGAACCAGGACTTCGTGAAGTCGTCCCCGTCCGGTCAGCGCTACGAGCAGCTGGCCCGTGAGATCGACAACGCGCTGAACTTCATGCACGCCTGCGGGGCCGACCCGGAGGAGTTCAAGACGGTCGAGTTCTTCTCCTCGCACGAGGCGCTGCTGCTCGACTACGAGTCCGCGCTCACCCGTGTCGACTCCCGCACCGGGCTGCTCTACGACGTCTCGGCGCACATGGTGTGGGTCGGCGAGCGCACCCGGCAGCTGGACCACGCGCACATCGAGTTCGCCTCGAAGATCCGCAACCCGATCGGCATAAAGCTCGGCCCGACGACCACGGCGGAGGAGGCGCTCCAGTACATCGAGCGCCTCGACCCCGACCGCGAGCCCGGCCGGCTGACCTTCATCGTCCGCATGGGCGCCGACAAGGTCCGCGACAAGCTGCCCGAGCTGGTCGAGAAGGTCACCGCCTCGGGCGCGACCGTGGCCTGGATCACCGACCCGATGCACGGCAACACCTACGAGGCGGCCTCGGGCCACAAGACCCGCCGCTTCGACGACGTGCTCGACGAGGTCAAGGGCTTCTTCGAGGTCCACAAGGGCCTCGGCACCCACCCGGGCGGCATCCACGTGGAGCTGACCGGCGACGACGTCACGGAGTGCGTGGGCGGCGGCGACGAGATCTTCGTCGACGACCTGCACCAGCGCTACGAGACGGCCTGCGACCCGCGGCTCAACCGCAGCCAGTCGCTGGACCTGGCGTTCCTGGTGGCGGAGATGTACCGCGACCAGTAGGCACGACGCGCGAAGGGCGGTGGGGCGCGGATCACATCGGATCCGGCCCCACCGCCCTTTTGCGCTTCCGGGGCGCCGGGTAAGGTTAGGTTAGCCTTATCGATCTCGGCAGGAGGTGAACCGCGTGTACGTCTGCAGCTGCTTCGGCGTGACCGAGGCGCAGGTCCAGCGGCACGTGGAGGACGGGGCGTGCACCCCCCGCCAGATCGCCTCCGCCTGCAAGGCCGGCACCGACTGCGGTTCCTGCGTCCGTCGCATCCAGGCCATGCTCGGCAGGGGCGCCCTGCCGCGCCGCGACCTCGCCGAGCGCGCCGCACCGGCCCTCGCCGGCTTCGAGGACACGGCGGCGGCCGCGGCCTAGGCCCGCTCCGCCCGTCGTCGGGGTCAGCTCTCCGGCTGTTCGATCAGCTGGGCGATGTACAGGGCCTCACCGAGCTTCTCCACCAGCTCCAGCTGCGTGTCGAGGTAGTCGATGTGGTGCTCCTCGTCCGCCAGGATCGACTCGAAGATGTTCGCGGAGGTGATGTCGCCCTTCTCGCGCATCACCTTGATGCCGCGCCGGAGGCGGTCGATCGCCTCGACCTCGACCTGCCGGTCGGCCTCGAACATCTCCTTCACCGTCTGCCCGACCCGCACGTGGAACAGCCGCTGGTAGTTCGGCAGGCCGTCCAGGAAGAGGATCCGGTCGGTGAGCACCTCCGCGTGCTTCATCTCGTCGAACGACTCGTGACGCGTGTACTTCGCGAGCTTCGTCCAGCCGAAGTTCTCCTGCATCTTGGCGTGGAGGAAGTACTGGTTGATGGCGGTGAGCTCGCCGGTGAGCTGCTCGTTGAGGAACTCGATGACCTCGGGGTCGCCCTGCATCGCAGAGGCTCCTTCCACGTCGGGACTGCGGGGAGGTTGCCGCCGCATGATTTCACCGGCGCCGAAGATCGTCCAGTAAGTGCGTACTTAGTAAGTTAGTCCAGGCTTAGTAGCAGTTGCCCTATTCCGTATATGCCCGGTCATGGCTGGTCATGTGCACCGTCCGCGGTCTGTCAGGATGGAGTCATGGGTCACCCGGTGGAGCGCGAGTCTGGAGAAGAAGCGGTGTCCGAGCTCCCGCCGGGGCAGCGACTTCAGCGCGGCTGGCCCGTCACCCACTACGGTCCCGTGCCCAAGTTCCGGCCCGAGCGCTGGGACTTCCGGGTCTTCGGCGCCACCGCCGACAGCGAGAAGCACGCGTGGAACCACGAGGAGTTCACCGCGCTCCCGTACGCCTCCGTCGTCGCCGACCTGCACTGCGTGACGAAGTTCAGCATGCTCGGCGCCGAGTGGGGCGGAATCCCGGCCCGCACGATCCTCGACATCGCGCCGCCCGCCCCGAACGTCACCCATGTGATGGTGTGGGCCGAGTACGGCTTCAGCTCGAACCTGCGGCTGGCCGATTTCGTCGCCGAGCGCACGATCTTCGCCACCCACAAGGACGGCGAGCTCCTCACGGCGGAACACGGCTTCCCCCTGCGGCTCGTCGTGCCGCACCTGTACGCCTGGAAGGGCCCCAAGTGGGTCCGGGGTGTCGAGTACATGACGGCCGACCGGCGCGGCTTCTGGGAGGAGCGCGGCTACCACAACGTCGGCGACCCCTGGCGCGAGCAGCGCTACTCCTACCAGGAGGAGCCGGGGGACGGCCCCGAGCTCTGAGCCCCGGCCCTCCCGTCCGGGCGGTCCGGCGGTTCAGCCGTCCCGGAGCTTCTTCAGCCGCTCCACGTCCGCGGCGTGACCCTCCTTGCCGCCCGGCGTCTCGATGATCAGCGGCACGCCCGCGGTCGCCGGATGCGTCATCAGCGCGCGGAACGGGTCCTCGCCGATGTGGCCCGCGCCGATGCTCTCGTGCCGGTCCTTGTGGGCGCCCACCACGTCCTTGGAGTCGTTGGCGTGGATCAGCTTCAGCCGGCCCTCGCCCACGGTGTCCACCAGCAGGTCGAGGGTCTGGTGCATGCCGGCCGGGCCGGTCAGGTCGTGCCCGGCCGCGAAGATGTGGCAGGTGTCGAGGCAGACGCCCAGCTTGGGATGGGAGTCCAGCGCCTCGAAGTACGGCCCGAAGTCCCAGGTCCGGGAGCAGAGCGAGGAGCCCTGGCCCGCCGTGGACTCCAGCAGCAGGAACGGGTCGTCGTCGTGGGTGAGCTCGTCCAGCAGCGGCAGCAGATGCTCGCGCACCTGCTTCAGCGCCACCGACCGGTCGCGTCCGCCCGTCGCGCTGCCCGTGTGCACGACCACGCCCAGGGCCCCGATCGCCCGGCCGCGGCGCAGCGAGTGCCGCATCGACTCCACCGACCGCTGCGCGGTCGCCTCGGTGTGCGAGCCGAAGTTGATGAGGTACGGCGCGTGCACGTAGGCCGGGACCGACTCCGCCGCGCACCGCTCCCGGAAGGCCTCGTCCTGACGGGGGTTGCCCGCGGGCGTGGCCCAGCCCCGCGGGTTGGCGACGAACACCTGGACCGTCTCCGCCCTCAGGTCGTGCGCGTACGTCATGCCCACGTCGTGCAGACCGCCGGCCACCGGCACATGGCTGCCGACGGGATTGCGGGAGGGGAAGGGGGACGCGGGGGCGGGCGAGGAGGGGGCTGCGGGACTCACCCGTTCAGGGTGTCATGCCCGCCGCCTCCGCCGGTCACCGGATGGTGATCGTGATCGTCGACCCCTTGGGCGCCGTGTCGCCGGCCTCCACGGACTGCTTCTTCACCGTGTCGCCGAACAGGCCCAGCAGCCCCCGGTCCTCCTTGACCTCGAACCCGGACTTCTCCAGCAGTGACCTGGCGTCGTCGACGCTCGCGCCCACCACGTCCGGGACCTCGACCATCTGCGGACCCTTGGACAGGGTCAGCGTCACGGTGGCGCCGGACGCGAGCCGGCCGCCCTCCCCGGGCGTCTGCGCCGCGACCTTGCCCTTGTCGAACTCGGAGTTGACCTGCTGCGGGGCGATCCTCACCTTCAGGCCGGCCTCCTGCAACTCGGCCCGCGCGTCGGCCAGGTCCTCGCCGGTCACGTCGGGCACGTCGACCGGGCTGCCCTTGCTCACCACGATCGACACCGCGGTGCCCGCGCGCCGCTGCACACCCGCCCCGGGGTCGGTGCCGACGACCGCGCCCTGGTCGACGTCGTCGCTGAACTCCTCGGTGACCAGGCCCGGTTCGAGGCCGCCCTCCTTGAGCGAGGCCTCCGCCTTCTTCAGCCGCTCGCCCCGCACGTCCGGCACCTTCACCATCTCGGGGCCGTCGGAGACGGTCAGCGTCACGGCGTCGTGCTTGCGGATCCGGGCGCCCGGCTCGGGGTCGGTGTCCAGGACCGTGCCCCGCTCGACGGTGTCGCTGTGCCGGTGCTCGACCTTGCCCACCTTCAGTCCGGCCGCCTCCAGCCGCTGCCTGGCCGCGGCCTCCTTCTGCGTCAGCACCGCCGGGACCTTGGTGAACTGGCCGGAGTTGATGTACCAGACCCCCGCGCCCACGCCGAGCACCAGCAGCACGACGGTGACGAGCGCGAGCACCCCGCGCCGGGGCCGCCCGGGACGGCGCCGGGGCGGCAGGGGCGGCGGGCTGTGGAACCGCGAGGTGCGGTGGACCGCGTCCTCCGCGTCGTCGTCCCCGTCGACCGGCAGCGGCCGGGGCACCGTGAGCGAGCGCGGGATCACGCTGGTGCGGTCCTCGGCGTTGTCGTGCGCGGCGGAGACCGCCTGCGGGGGCAGCGCGTCCAGCTGCTCCTCGCTGAGCGCGGCGCGCGCCCGCCGCGCCTCGCCGAGCAGCGCGACGGCGTCGGAGGGCCGGACGCCGGGCGTGCGCGCGGTGGCGACGCCGACCAGCTCGTCCAGCGCGGGCGCCAGGCCCGGGACGACGGCCGACGGAGGCGGGACGTCCTCGTGGAGGTGCTTGTAGAGCACGATCGCGGGGGAGTCCCCGTCGTGCGGCTTCTCGCCGGTGAGCATCTCGTGGAGCACGACCCCGCACGCGTAGACGTCGACCCGGGGGTCGGCCGCGCCGGGCTGCTCGATCTGCTCGGGGGCGAGATAGGCGACGGTGCCGAGCACCGCGCCGGTGGTGCTGGTGACGGTGTCCACGGAGCGCACGAGCCCGAAGTCGGCGACCTTGACCCGGCCGTCGTCCCCTATCAGCACGTTCTCGGGCTTCATGTCCCGGTGCACGAACCCGGCCCGGTGAGCGGCGCCCAGCGCCGCGAGCACGGGCTCCAGGATGTCGAGCGCGGCCCTCGGCGGGAGCGCCCCGCGCTCGCGCAGCACGTCACGCAGCGTGCAGCCGGCGATGTACTCCATGGCCAGGTAGACGTACGACCCGTCCGCCCCCTGATCGAACACCTGTACGACGTTCGGGTGTGCGAGCCGGGCGACGGACTTCGCCTCCCGGATGAACCGCTCGACGAACGCGCCGTCGGCGGCGAGCGCCGGGTGCATCACCTTGAGCGCGAGCACGCGGTCGAGGCGGGTGTCCACGGCCCGGTAGACCGTGGCCATCCCGCCGACCGCGATTCGCGCCTCGACGCGATAGCGGCCGTCGAGCACCTGCCCGACCAGAGGGTCCTGAAGGGTCGTGTCCACGCAGGTGAGTGTACGAGCCGTCACCGACACCTCGCCGGTCCCGCCGGGATCGCGGCCCGACTGCAGCCGACCTGTGACGCGCGTGTCGGTACCCGGACGTCACCGCCGTCACCGCGGTCGCCGCCGCCCCCTGCCGGGGCCGCCGGCGCCGCCCGGGCCCGCGCGGGTCAGAACGCGGGACGCTCCGGATCCAGCGCGGCCAGGCCCGCGGCGGGGGAGGAGGCCTGCGCGAACCAGCGGCGCGGGATGCGGCCGGCCAGCCGGGCCAGCCGGCCCGCCTCGACGCCCGCCCGCATGGCCGCCGCCATGCGGACGGGATCCTGCGCGCGCGTCACCGCCGACGCCAGCATGACCCCCGCGCACCCCAGCTCCATCGCCAGCGCCACGTCCGACGCCGTCCCGGCGCCCGCGTCCAGGATCACGGGCACGCGCGCGTGCTCCACGATCAGCTGGAAGTTGTGCGGGTTGCGGATGCCCAGTCCGGAGCCGATCGGGGAGCCGAGCGGCATGACGGCGGCGCACCCCACGTCCTCCAGCCTGCGCGCCAGCACGGGGTCGTCGTTGGTGTAGGGCAGCACCGTGAAACCGTCGTCCACGAGCGTCTCCGCCGCGTCCAGCAGCTCCACCGGGTCCGGCAGCAGCGTCCGCTCGTCGGCGATGACCTCCAGCTTCACCAGGTCCGTGCCCAGCGCCTCCCGGGCCAGCCGTGCCGTCAGCACCGCCTCGCCGGCCGTGAAGCACCCCGCCGTGTTCGGCAGCACCCGGATGCCCAGCCGCTCCAGCACCGACAGCACCGAGCCGTGCACCGACGGGTCCACCCGGCGCATCGCGACCGTCGTCAGCTCGGTGCCGGAGGCGACCAGCGCCCGCTCCAGCACCTCCAGGCTGGCAGCGCCGCCGGTGCCCATGATGAGCCGCGACGACAGGCTCACGCCCCCGATGACGAGGGAGTCGTCGGCCATGGCTCAGCCTCCCTGGACCGCGGTGAGGACCTCCACGCGGTCGCCTTCGCAGAGCGCCGTGGAGGGCCACTGCCCGCGCGGGACGACGGTCTCGTTCAGGGCTGCGGCCACCCCGGACGGGGCCGGCGTCAGCGACCGCACGACACTGTCGAGAGCCGTGCCGGCGGCGACCTGCCGCCGCTCGCCGTTGACCGAGACGTTCACGCGGGTGGACGCGGTGTCCGGGGTGGTGCTCGGGGTGTTCGGGGTGCTCATGCGGACTGCTCCGAGAGTGCGGCGACGCCGAAGCGCCGGGGGGTGAAGGGGCGGGCCTCGTCCGGGAGCTCCCCGGTGGTCAGGACCTGCGCCATCGCGTCACCGGTCACCGGCGTCAGCAGCACGCCGTTGCGGTGGTGCCCGGTCGCCAGCGACAGCCCCGCGAGCCCGGTCGGCCCGAGCAGCGGCGCGTTGTCCGGGGACCCGGGGCGCAGTCCCGCGCGCGTCTCGGTGAGCGGCAGCTCGGTGATGCCCGGGATCAGCTCGTGGGCGTCGCGCAGCAGCTCGTAGACGCCCCCCGCCGTCACCGTCGTGTCCCAGCCCAGCTCCTCGCTGGTCGCGCCGACCACCAGCTCGCCGTCGTCCCGCGGCACCAGGTAGACGTGGCTGCCGCGCACCACGGCCCGCACGGTCCGGCTCAGGAACGGCGCGTACCGCTGCGGCACGGTCAGGCGCAGCACCTGCCCCTTGACGGGCCGCACGGGCGGCGCCACGTCCGGCGGGACCCCCGCGAGCCGCCCGCTCAGGCTGCCGCCGGCGAGCACCGTCTGCTCCGCCGCCAGCGTCGTGCCGTCCCGGGTGACGACCCCGGTGGCGCGCTCGGCCGCCACGGTCAGCCGCTCCGCCCAGGCCCGGTGGAAGGTCACGCCCGCCCGTTCGCACGCGCCGACCAGCGCCCGGGCGAGCCGCCGGGGGTCGACCTGGTGGTCGCCGTCCACCCGCAGCCCGCCGCGCACCCCCGGCGCGAGCATCGGCTCCAGACGCCGGCACTCCCGCCCCGACAGCCACTCCGACTCCAGGCCCGACTGCCGTTGCAGCGCGTGCAGTTCGCGCAGGTGCGCGCGGTCGTCGGCGTCCAGCGCGACCGCGAGAGTGCCGCACCGCCGGTACCCGAGGTCCTGTCCGGTCAGCTCCGTGAGTTCGGCCGCGAAGTCCGGATAGCGCCGGGCCGACGCCAGGTTGAGGCCGAGCAGCGTCTGCTCGCCGTGGTGCAGTTCGGTGACGGCGGCCAGCATCCCGGCGGCCACCCGGGCGGCGCCGCCGCCCGGTTCGGGGTCCACCACCGCCGTGGCCAGCCCGCGTTGCGCGGCCCGCCAGGCCGTGACCAGCCCGATGATCCCGCCCCCGATGACGAGGACGTCTGACGTACGTGGAGACGACATGGGCGTCCAGCCCCTCCCTTCGCCGGCATGACCCGGATCAGGTTCGTACGGTCGGAGGCCGCCAGCCTCCCTCTCAGCCCGGTGCGTCCGGGCTCCCGCGAGTGCTCTACGGTGGCCACCCTAGCCCGCCGCCGCACACCGCAGTAAGGGAGCCTCCCCGCATGGCCAGGTCACTGGACGGCCTCGTCCTCGCCCCCGTCGCCGACCAGGCGCCCGGCCAGGTCGGCGTCCGCACGCGCTTCACGTACCACGAGAGCGACGGGGCGGTCTGGGCCGACTACGCGGGCGGCGACGTCGTACGCGGGCATCTGGTGGGTACCCGGGAGGGGGACCGGCTCGACTTCCGGTACGTCCAGCTCAAGCACGACGGGACGACGTCCTCGGGGCACTGCGTGTCCACGGTCGTCGACCTGCCCGACGGGCGGGTGCGCCTCGACGAGCGCTGGGAGTGGGAGTCGCAGCCCGGCAGCGGCCGCAGCGTCGTGGAGCAGGTCCCCGACGGCGCGGACGGCGCCGGCGGTGTGGAGCAGGTCACGGAGCACGACGGCTGACTGACTGATCGTCAGGTGTCTAAGGTGATCGGGTGAGCGAGCGAAGGCAGGAAGAAGGCAGGCCCGGCGGGCGCCGCGTGGTGGTCGTCGGCGCGGGCATGGCCGGCGTGCAGACCGCGGTGGCCCTGCGCGAACAGGGCTTCGACGGCCGCGTGACGCTGATCGGCGCCGAACCCCATCAGCCCTACGACCGGCCGCCGCTGTCCAAGGCCGTGCTGCTCGGCAAGGCGGAGGGATCCGCGCTGGACGTCGACTTCGACGCCCTCGGCATCGAGCTGGAGCTGGGCCGCGAGATCCTCGGCCTGCGCGCGGGGGACCACGAACTCGACACCGCGCGCGGACCCGTCGGCTACGACGTCCTCGTCCTCGCCACCGGCGCCGAGCCGATCCGCCTGCCCGGCGCGGAGGGCGTGCCCGGCGTGCACCTCCTGCGCACCCTGGACGACGCCGAACGCCTGCGGCCCGTGCTCGCCGCCCGGCACGACGTCGTGGTCGTCGGCGCGGGCTGGATCGGCGCGGAGTTCGCCACGGCCGCACGCGAGGCCGGCTGCGAGGTCACCGTCGTCGAGGCCGCCGACCGGCCGCTGGCCGGGGCGCTGCCCGCCGAGGTCGCCGCGCCGATGGCCGCCTGGTACGCCGACGGCGGCATCGCGCTGCGCACCCGCGCGCGGGTGGAGCGCGTCGAGCCCGGCGTGGTGGTCCTGGACGACGGCTCACGGCTGCCCGCCGACGCCGTCGTCGTCGGCATCGGAGCCCGTCCCGCCACCGACTGGCTGGCCGGCTCCGGCATCGAGCTCGGCGCGCACCGGGAGGTCGTGGCCGACGCCGGCCTGCGCACCAGCCTGCCGGACGTGTACGCGGTCGGCGACTGCGCCTCCTTCCCCTCCGGCCGGTACGGCGAGCGGCTGCTCGTCCATCACTGGGACAACGCGCTCCAGGGCCCGCGCACGGTCGCGGCGAACATCGTCGGCGAGGCCACGGACGAACCCGCGGCCGTCTACGACCCCGTTCCGTACTTCTGGTCCGAGCAGTTCGGCCGCTTCGTCCAGTACGCCGGCCACCACGCGCACGCCGACGCCGTCGTGTGGCGCGGCGAGCCCTCGGGACCGGCGTGGACGGTGTGCTGGCTGCGCGAGAACCGTCTGGTCGCGCTGCTGGCCGTGGGGCGCCCGCGCGACCTGGCCCAGGGCAAACGGCTGATCGAGGCGGGCACGCCCATGAACCCGCGGCTTCTCGCGGACCCGGCGAGGCCGCTGAAGGGCGCGACCGCCTGAGGGCGGGGGCCCGGTCGGACCGGCCCGGCTTCCGACTGTCGGTGGCAGATGGCAGGCTTGTTCCCGTGACCGAGATTGACGCAAAGATCGATGCTCTCGTCCCCGCCTGGCTCACCGTGCCCGACATCGCGGAAATGCTCGATGTCGAGGTGACGCGCGTCCGGCAGCTGGTCAAGGAGGGCCAGCTCATCGCCGTACGCCGTGGTGAGAACCGCGCGCTGCACGTCCCCGCCGCCTTCATCGACGAGGACAAGGTGGTGAAGGGCCTGCACGGGACCCTGACCCTGCTGCGGGACGACGGCTTCACGGACGAGGAGATGCTGGAATGGCTCTTCACCCCGGACCCGACGCTGCCCGGCACGCCGGCGCAGGCCCTGAGTGAGAATCGCGGCACGGAGGTGAAGCGCCGCGCCCAGGCGCTCGCCGTCTGACCCGCGGACCCGAACCGACACCCGGTGCACGGGGGCGCACCCGGCCCCCGTGCACCGCCACCCTGGGGGACCTCGTATGCCCGACACCGCCCGACCGTCCCTGTCCGGCGCACGGCTGTACCTGTGCACGGACGCCCGTACCCGCCAGGGAGACCTCCCGGAGTTCCTCGACGCCGTCCTCGCGGGCGGTGTCGACATCGTCCAGCTGCGGGACAAGGGCATGGAGGCGGCCGAGGAGCTGGAGCACCTGCGGGTCTTCGCGGACGCCTGCGCCCGGCACGGCAAGCTGCTCGCGGTCAACGACCGCGCGGACGTGGCGCACGCCGCCGGCGCCGACGTGCTCCACCTGGGGCAGGGCGACCTGCCCGTCCCCGCCGCCCGGGCGATCCTCGGCGACGGCCGCCTCGTGGGCCGTTCCACGCACTCGGCGGCGGAGGCGGAGGCCGCCGCCGTCCAGGAGGGCGTGGACTACTTCTGCACGGGCCCGTGCTGGCCCACCCCCACCAAGCCCGGCCGTCACGCGCCCGGCCTGGATCTGGTGCGGCACACGGCGTCCCTGGGCACGGACCGGCCCTGGTTCGCCATCGGCGGCATCGACCTGGGCAACCTCGACGAGGTGCTGGCGGCGGGCGCCCGCCGGGTCGTCGTGGTCCGGGCGATCACACAGGCGGACGATCCGGGCGCCGCGGCGGCGGAGTTCGCCAAGCGGCTGAGCGAGGGGTAGCGCCCGGCCGTCCGGCCGCCCGGGTGTGGCGTCCTCGTACGATTGTCCAAGGGGTGGACAACAACTCGACAATCCGGGCAAATATCCCGCATCCGGTTGGGGGACCGCCCGCCCCTGGCTAACCTGCCGGTATGGCCCTAGGAACCGCATCCACCAGGACGGACCGCGCGCGCACCGTGCGCGACATCCTGGCGACCGGCAAGACGACGTACTCGTTCGAGTTCTACGCGCCGAAGACGCCGAAGGGTGAGCGGAGCCTGTGGGACGCCCTGCGCAGGGTCGAGGCGGTCGCCCCCGACTTCGTCTCGGTGACCTACGGCGCCGGCGGGTCCACCCGTGCCACCACGGTCAAGGAGACCCAGCAGATCGTCGTCGACACCACCCTCACGCCGGTCGCGCACCTCACCGCCGTGGACCACTCCGTCGCCGAGCTGCGCAACATCATCGGCCAGTACGCCGACGCCGGCATCCGCAACATGCTGGCCGTGCGCGGCGACCCGCCCGGCGACCCGATGGGCCCCTGGGTGCCCCACCCGCAGGGCCTCACCTACGCCGCCGAGCTGGTCCGGCTCATCAAGGAGTCCGGGGACTTCTGCGTGGGCGTCGCCGCCTTCCCCGAGATGCACCCGCGCTCCGACGAGTGGGACCTGGACGTGTCGCACTTCGTCGACAAGTGCCGGGCCGGCGCCGACTACGCGATCACGCAGATGTTCTTCGAGCCCGAGTCCTATCTGCGGCTGCGCGACCGGGTCGCGGCGGCCGGATGTGTGACTCCGGTCATCCCCGAGGTCCTTCCGGTGACGAGCGTGAGGATGCTGGAACGCCTGCCCAAGCTCAGCAACGCCCGCTTCCCGGCCGCCCTGAAAGAGCGGATCCTCACAGCCAAAGACGATCCGGCCGCTGTACGCTCCATTGGCATCGACTTCGCCACGGAGTTCTGCGCACGGCTGCTGGCCGAGGGAGTGCCCGGACTGCACTTCATCACGCTCAACAACTCCACGGCGACGCTGGAAATCTACGAGAACCTGGGCCTGCACCATCCGCCGCAGGCCTAGACCGGTCGCACCCACATACGACACACTGCGTAGCGGCCACTGGGAGAGGGGCGTACATGGGCTGGACGGTCCTCTACATCGCGTTCGGCATCGTCGCGCTGTGGCTGCTGGGCGAGGTGCTGTTGCAGTACAAGGCCCGGCTGCGCTGGCGGCTCCTGGCCTTCGTCGGCTTCCTCGGGGTCGTCCTCGGCGTCCTGATCCCGTCGGTCGTCGTCATCGCGCTGGGCGCGGCCGCCTTCGCGGTCGGCCAGACCTACGTCACCCTGTCGTTCCGCCGCGGCTTCGCCGAGGGCTGGGCCTTCCGCCGCGCGGACACGGAGAGCGACGGCGAGACCTTCCCCAAGCGTCGCCGCGGCAAGGCCGAGCGGCAGGACCCGGTCCTGGACGCCTCCGGCCCGGAGCAGACCGAGGACGGCTTCGCCCCCGGCGCGCCCCACGGCGACGACGCGGCGTTCGGCGGCCGGGACGAGCGCGCCTTCGGCGGCAAGGACGCCTACGGCGACGACGACTTCGACCGCGACGACGTCTTCACCCCCGCGGCCCGCTCCTTCGACGCGGCCGCCGCCGGCGCCTCCGTCTACGAGCCGCAGCCCCTGCCCGACGACACCGGCTCCTACGGCATATACAGCGACACCGCGTACGCGGCCGCGACCGGCCAGGGCCAGTCCCAGGGCCAGCCGCAGGACCAGTACGCCACGGCCGGCCAGGGCGCGGACCAGAACTACGGCTACGACACCTACGCCGGGTACCACCAGCAGCAGTACGGCTACGACGCCACGGGCGAGCAGCAGTACGCCGCCTACTCCGACCCGTACATCGGCACCCAGACCTACGGCGGCGGCTCCTACGACGCCGGCTACGGCCAGCAGCAGTACGCACAGCAGGGCTACGGGCAGGACCAGTACGGCGCCGGCGGCTACGGGGAGACCCCGTCCGGCGGGGTCTGGGTCCCGCAGCAGCGCAACACCGACGACTCGCTGGGCGGCGAACTCCCGCCCGAGCAGCAGCAGTACCCGTACCAGGGCGACGGACAGCAGCCCGGCCAGGGCAACGGCTACGACGAGCAGTACCGGTTCTGACGGCCGCGTTCGCCGCCGGCCCGGCCCGTCCGCCCCTGCGGCCCCCGGCCTGTCACGGCCTCACCGCGAGCCGCGGAACTCCGGCCCCTCCACGATCAGTCCGGACACCAGCGTGCCCGACATCCCCGCGTGCGGGAGACCTCCGCCGGGGTGCGACCAGCCGCCGACCGTGAACAGGCCGCGCAGGCCGGTGGAGTTGGCGGGATGCAGCAGCCGGCCGCCGGCCGCGGCCAGCGCGGGCGCGGGGACGGCCCCGCCCGCCGCGCCCGTCTCGCGCGCGATGTCGGCGGGGGTGCGCACCTCACGCCACAGGACGCGCTCGCGCAGTCCGGGCACGGCCCGCTCGGCCATGGCGAGCAACGCGTCCACGTTCGCGTCGGATGCCTGCGCACCGGCGGGGACCACGGCGCTGAGCGTGACCGGCTCGTGGTCGCCGTCGGGCGCCAGACGGGCGTCGTCGGGCCGCAGCACCGTGACCGTCGGCCGCTCCGGCACGGAGGGCTCCGAGCCGAACAGGCTGCGCAACTCCGCCTCCCGGTCCGGCGCGTGGACCACCGTCCGGTGCACGGCGCCCGGCGGCCGGGGGCCGCGCAACGCCAGCAGCACGGTCAGCCGGCTCGGCAGCGCCCGCTGGGGCGCGACCTCGCCCTCGCCCCGGGCGGGCAGGCCGGGGAAGCATCCCGGCGCCAGGACGAAGTCCGCCCGCGCCAGCCTGCCGTCGGCGAGCTCGACGCCCGCCGCCCGGCCGTCCTCGTCCAGGATCCGCACGACCTCGGCGTCGAAGACGAACTCGACCCGGCGCGCCGTGCAGCGCTCGTACAGCGCGCGGGCCAGCTCCCGCATCCCCCCGCGCACGTACCACGTGCCGAAGGCGTGCTCCATGTAGGGCAGGACGGCCGCGCTCGCCGGAGTGACCCGGGGATCCAGGCCGTACGCGAGCGCGTGGCCCTCCAGCAGCGCGGCGAGCCGGGGATCGCGCAGCTCCCAGGCGCCGACCTCGGCCAGGGTGGCCGCCTGCCGGGTGCGCAGCAGACGCTTGTGGGGGACCGCCGGATAGGGCTCGCGGTCGGCGAGGACCGACCAGTTCGGCCACAGCGGCTCCTCCAGGAGCGGGCGCCGGGTGCGGTCCCAGGCCTCCCGGGCGCGCACCAGGAAGTCGCCCCAGCGCTGTCCGGCCCGCCCGCCGAGCGCTTCGTCCAGCGCGGCGACGACCCCCGCGCGCGAGGCGTTCGGCAGCGACACCTCGGCCCCGTCCGCGAACACGTGCCGGGCGGAGGGGTCGACCTGGACCAGCTCGACGCAGGACTCCAGCGGCTCCTTGCCGGTCTTGACGAACAGGTCGCGGTAGACGGCGGGCAGGGGGAGCAGCGTGGGGCCGGTGTCGAAGGCGAACCCGTCCCGCTCGAAGCGGCGCACGGCCCCGCCGTACGTCCCCGTCCGTTCGTACACCGTCACCCGGTGGCCCGCCACGGCCAGCCGGGCGGCCGCCGTCAGCGCGCCCGTCCCGGCGCCGATCACCGCAATCGCTGCCATGTCCGTGACTGTATCCGCAGCCGCCGACAGCGCCGTGATCAGGCCGGGGGCGGCGGCCAGGGGGGTGCGCCGAGCCGGCGCTCCTCGCGCCGTTGGGCCCTGCGCCGCAGGAACCGGCGGATCCGTGAGACGAGGAAGTACAGCACCAGCAGCCCGGTCAGCAGCAGGGCGCCCGCGACGACCGAGGCCGCCACCGGGTGGAAGATCGCGAAGGTGACGATCCCGGCGACCCCGAGATCCTCCGCCAGACTGACGACGATGTTGCTGAAGGGCTCCGGGGACGTGTTGACCGCCATCCGGGCGCCCGCCTTCACGGCGTGGCTGGCCAGCGCCGTCGAACCCCCGAGGGCCGCGGCGGCCGCGTCGGAGAGCGAACCGCTCTGCCCCGCGAGCAGCGCGCCGACCCAGGCCCCGGCCACCGGCCGGACCACGGTGTGCGCCATGTCCCACGCGGAGTCCACGTACGGGATCTTGTCGGCGACCGCCTCGCACAGGAACAGGACGGCCGCGACGGCGAGCACCTCGGGCCGCTGCAACGTCTGCGGGACGTCGTCGCTCACGCCGGTCGCGCCGAAGACGCCGAGCAGGAGCACCACCGCGTACGCGTTGACGCCGCTGGCCCAGCCGCTGGTGAACACAAGAGGGAGTACGGACACGGACGCGATCGTAACCAGTGCGCGGTCCGGCGTCCTGGGGATGAGCGCGCAGACCTGAGTACCCGTACCTAGGGGTGGAGTTGAGTACGCGCGCGGATGGGGTGCGACCTGCGCGGAAGGGAGAGTGGAGGCACGGAGAAGGGGCGCTGCTGCGGCACCGGCGACACGGGGCGCCGGAACGAAAGCGGCCCTCGATCCGCTCCTTCCGCCGGCCGACCGGCTCGGCGGGAGCGAGATACGGGGGGAGCCCCGGGGAACGACCGCACGGGGGAAGCACGGGGGAACAACGGGGG
>NZ_JAHHIT010000144.1 GCF_024539675.1 Streptomyces hilarionis
CCGACCGGACCGCCCCCCTCCCCGTCCACGTCCCCCTGACCGGTCCGCCCACCCGGCCGACCGGCCCGGAACGTCCCGACCCGCCGAGGGAGGCCGTCATGTCCAGGACCGAGCGCGGCACACGGCGCCGGACACGGGCCGAGGAGCGCAGGGCCGCCGCCGACTACACCGGCGCCGTCTACGGGTCCATGCTCGCCGCCTCCGTGGTGGTCGGCGCGGGCACCCTGGGGTCGATGCCCCGGCTGGAGCTCGTCGCGCTGCTCCTGCTCACCGGGGTCGTGTTCTGGGTCGGCCATGTGCACGCCCACCTGTTCGGGGCGCGGCTGGCGCAGCGGCGGCTGGAGCGGCCGGTCGTCGTGCAGGTGTGCCGCGAGGAGTGGCCGATCGTCAAGGCCGCGGTCCCGCCGGCCGTCGCCGTGGCCGTCAGCCCGCTGCTGGGCCTCGACCTGTCCGGCACCCTGTGGTTCGCGCTCGCGGTCGCCGTCGCGGGCCAGGTCGGCTGGTCGGCGGCGGGGGCCCGGCGCGCCGGGGCGTCGTGGCGGCTGGTCACGGTCACCACCTCGGTGAACCTCGTGCTCGGGTTGTTGATCATCGCGTTCAAACTGCTGGTCACGCACTGACCCCCGCCGGTCCGTCGCGGCGGGCCCGGTCCACGGCCAGTGCGGCCGTCGTCCCGCTGTCGTCGCGCCGTCGTGCGGCTATCACCTTCAGCGGGTGAGGCCACGGGCCGGTGGGGGACGGAGGATCGCGGTAAGGGCGCAGTCCGCCTGTCCCAGGCCGTCCCGGGAGCAGCTCATGCGCTACGAGATCCGCGTCGAAGGACAGCTTTCGGAGGCGCTGACCGAGGCCTTCCCGGAGCTGGACCATGTGGTCATGTCCGGCCAGACCGTGCTGTTCGGGCAGGTCGTCGACGAGGCCCACCTGTACGGACTGCTGGCCCGCTGCCAGTCCCTGGGGCTGCGGGTCATGGAGATGCGCCAGCTGCCGCAGTGACGTCCCCGGGGACGAGGTCCTCGCCCGCGGCGGGGACACGACGTCGCGACATCGTGCGGACGCGAGGTCGCGAGGACACGAGGAGGAGTCATGAGCGTGTCGCCCGGTTCCCCACCGCCGCCCGCGCCGCCCCCGGGGCCCGGCCCCCGGCCGTCCGACGCACCGCGTCCCGGCCTCGGGACGGCGGGCGCCGATCCCGCCGCCGCGCTGGCCGTGCTCGGGCGCTCCTGGACGTGGATCCTCGGTTCGGCGGTCGTCACGTTCGTGCCGGGGATCCTGATCCTGGTCTGGCCCGACGAGACCCTGCACGTCCTCGCGGTCCTCATCGGCCTGTACCTGCTGGCGACCGGGCTGTTCCGGTTCGTGGCGTCCTTCGCCGGGGAGGACGGCGGCGCCCGGGTGACCGGGCTGCTGCTGTCGGTGCTGTACGTGGTGGCCGGGGTGCTGTGCCTGCGCAACCCGCTCCAGACGATCGCCGCGCTGTCGCTGATCGTCGGCGTGCTGTGGCTGGTGTCCGGCATCGTGACGCTCTTCACGGCCCTGGCCGCCAAGGACATGCCCCACCGGGGCGTCGTGCTCGGCGCCGCGGCGCTGGCCGTCGTCGCGGGGATCGTCGTGCTCGCCCTGCCCACCGAGTCGGCCCGGGCGCTGACCCGGCTGCTCGGACTGTGGCTCGTCCTGCTCGCCCTGGTGGAGGCGGCCGTCGCGTTCGCCTGGCGGGCGGCGCTGCGCAGGGCCGGCGCCGCCGAACGGGAGCGGGAAGGGATTCCGGGCCGGGACGGGGACGTCCGCGACCGCGCAGGCGACTTCTGACGCGCGGGCCCGGCACCCGTCGCCCGTGTGTCCCCGTGTGTCCACGTGCCCGCGTGTCCCCGCGTGACGCCGGAGCGGCCGGGGCTCACCCCTTCCGGCGTCACCCCCGCGGTCCGCACCCCCTCGGGCTTCACCCCTCCCGGGTGAGGCCGGCCGGGAGGGTCCGGCGCAGGCTGGGAACGGCATGCGACGCCATGCCGGGTTGTCGGGCGAGAGCCCGGAACGGAGGAAAGAGATGAGTGGGGACACCTACCTCGCGTACGACTATCCGCTGCTGAGCGCCTTCTGGACCATGCTGGTGTTCTTCCTGTGGATCATGTGGTTCGTCCTGCTGTTCCGGGTCGTCGTCGACGTCCTGCGCGACGACCACCTCAGCGGCTGGGCCAAGGCCGGCTGGCTGGCCTTCTGCGTCCTCCTGCCCTTCCTCGGCGTGTTCGTCTACGTGGTCGCCCGCGGCAAGGACATGGGACGCCGGGAGGCCTCGCAGGCGCGTGAGCAGCAGAAAGCCTTCGACAGCTACATCCGCGAGACGGCCCAGGGCTCCGGCGGCTCCTCCAGCAGCGTCGACGAACTCGCCAGGCTCTCCGAGATCCGTGCCCGCGGCGACATCACGGACGAGGAGTTCGCCAAGGCGAAGCAGATGGTGCTGAGCGGTTCCGGCCGCTGAGCCGGCCGTCCACGGCGATCGGGCGGACCCGGCGGCCCGCCGGCGGCCGGGTCCGCCGGGCTCCGGGTCCCGCGGACGGTCCGTGAACGACGACGAAGCGAGGCATCGGCATGACCGAGACGCACAGCAGTCACACCCCGACCGCCGAACAGGATGCGACCCGGCAGGCCTGGGCCGGGGGCCTGACGGCCTTCGCCGCCGTCACGCTCCTGCTCACCGGGGTGCTGGACCTCTTCCGCGGCGTCATGGGGATCGCCGAGGACGACATCTTCCTGTCGACCCGGCAGTACGTGTTCCGGTTCGACGTCACCGGCTGGGGCTGGATCCACCTCGCCCTGGGTGCGGTCGCCGTCGTCGTGGGCCTGGGACTGTTCTCGGGCGCGATGTGGGCACGGGTGGCGGGGGTGGCCATCGCCGCGCTGATCGTCGTCGGCAACTTCCTCTCCCTGCCGTACTACCCGGTCTGGTCCGTGGTGATGATCGCCTTCTCCGCGTTCGTCATCTGGGCCCTGTGCGTGGTCAAGCCCGACAGGTTCGCCGGCTGACCCTGTCCGCCCCCACCCGCCGGTCGGACGTCCGGCCCTGCCAGGAAGGCGGCGCAGATGTGCCGTTGGCTCGCCTACTCGGGCACCCCCATCCTGCTCGAAACGATTCTCTACCGTCCCGCGCACTCGCTGATCGACCAGAGCCTGCACTCCAAGATGGGCGTGGAGACGACGAACGGCGACGGCTTCGGCGTCGGCTGGTACGCGGCCGACGGGGCGGCCGGGACCCCGGCGGTCGTCCGGGAGATCGGCCCGGCCTGGAGCAACCGCAACCTGCGGGAGATCGCCGGCCATGTGCGTTCGTCGCTGTTCTTCGCCCACATCCGGGCCTCGACCGGCACGGCGGTGCAGCAGACCAACTCCCATCCGTTCCGGCACGGCCGCTGGATGTGGATGCACAACGGCGCGATCGCCGACTTCCACCGCATCCGCCGGGATCTCGCGCTCGCCGTCGACCCGCTGCTCTTCCCCGACATCGAGGGGTCCACGGACTCCGAGCTGATGTTCTTCCTGGCCCTCACCTTCGGCCTGGAGGAGGACCCGCCGGGCGCGGTCGCCCGGATGGTGGGCCTGGTGGAACGGGTCGGGCGCGCGCACGGCGTGGAGTTCCCGATGCAGATGACGGTCGCCGTGACCGACGGGGTGCGGCTGTGGGCGTTCCGCTACTCCAGCCAGGGCGCCTCGCGCTCGCTCTTCTACAGCACCCGGGTGGAGACCCTGCGGGAGCTCCATCCCGACATGGCGTTCCTGCGCGAGGTCTCCGACGAGACCCGGCTCATCGTCTCCGAGCCCCTGGGCGACCTGCCCGGAGCGTGGAACGAGGTGCCCGAGAACACGTACGGCGTCGTCCAGCCGGGCGGTGACGAGATCCTGGAGTTCGTCCCGCTGGCCGGGTAGCGCGCACCGGCACGGCCCGCGGCCGGTCCGGCCCGGCGGACGGCAGCCCCGCTCGACGACCGCTCGGCCGACGGCGGCTCGGTGGACGGCGGTTCAGTGGACGGAGAACCCGCCGTCCACGAAGATCGCCTGCCCGGTGACGTAGCCGGAGGCCCGGCCGGCCAGGAACACCGCCGCCCCGGCGAAGTCCTCCGCGAGGCCGTTGCGGCCGACCATCGTGCGCGCCGCCAGGGCCGCCACCTTCTCGGGGTCGGACGAGAGCCGTGTGTTGAGCGGGGTCATGACGAACCCGGGCACCAGGGTGTTGCAGGTGACGCCGTGGGGCGACCAGGCCTCGGCCTGGGAGCGGGCCAGCGACTCCAGGGCGCCCTTGGAGACTCCGTAGGCGCCGCTGCGGACGAACGCCCGGTGCGCCTGCTGCGAGGTGATGTGGATGATCCGTCCGAAACCCCGCTCGGCCATGCCGGGTCCGAAGCGCCGGCCCAGCAGATAGGGCGCCTCCAGGTTCACGCTCATGGTGGCGTCCCACACCGTCTCGTCCAGCTCGTCCATCGGCGGGCGCAGGTTGATCCCGGCGCAGTTGACCAGGATGTCGGGCTCTCCGTAGACCTCGGCCGCCCGCTCCGCCGCGGTGCGCACCCCGTCGCGGCTGCCCAGGTCGCCGCTCACCCAGGCCGCCCGGCAGCCGTCCGCCGTCAGCTCGTCGACCGTCGCCGCCAGCTCCGCCTCGCGGCGCGCCACGATCACCACGCTCGCCCCCGCCCGGGCGAGCGCGCCCGCGATGGCGCGGCCGATGCCGGAACTGCCGCCCGTCACCAGGGCGATCCTTCCGTCCAGCGAGAACAGCTCGGAGAGATAGGCGGTCGAGGGGCCGCGCGAGGCCTGCGGGGATGTCATGTCCCGACCCTAGACGGCGGGGCCTTGCCAAGCGAAGTTCACCGATATATCGTTGACGCATCGCGACAGATCAACGATGGAATGAAGGAGTGGTGTGCGATGCGTACCCACGGATTCGAGCGTGGACATGGACACGACGGCTCCCGGCGCGGCCGAGGCGGTTTCGACGGGCGGCGCGCGGCTTTCGGGCCCTTCGGGCCGGGTGGCCCCGGCGGTCAGGGCGGACCGGGCTTCGGCTTCGGCGGTCCGGGCTTCGGTCCGGGCCCCTGGGGCGGACGAGGGCGTGGCGGGCCCAGGGGGAGGGCGCGGCGCGGTGACGTACGGGCCTCGATCCTGGCCCTGCTCACGGACCGGCCCATGCACGGCTACGAGATGATCCAGGAGATCGCCGAACGCAGCGGCGGGGCGTGGAAGCCCAGTCCGGGCTCGGTGTACCCGACCCTTCAGCTGCTGGAGGACGAGGGGCTGATCAGCAGTGAGAGCGACGGCGGCAAGAAGCTGTTCTCGCTCACCGAGGAAGGCCGCACGGCAGCCGAAGCGGGCCCGGACGCCCCCTGGGAGGAGGCCTCGCGCGGGGTCGACTGGGAGGCGCTCGGCGAGATCCGCCAGGCCGGCTTCGGACTGATGGAAGCCTTCGGCCAGGTCTGGAAGACCGGCAGCAAGGAGCAGCGGGAGAAGGCCCTCGCGGTCGTCAACGAGGCCCGCAAGAAGCTGTACCTGATCCTCGCCGACGAGGGCTGAGCCGACGAGGGCTGAGCCCGTGCGAGCGGGCCGTACGGCCGCGAAGGCGCCCCGCGGAACCGACCGCGGGGCGCCTTCGCGTATCCGGCGCCGCTCACGCGTTCCGGCGTCGGCCGCGGCGGCGAGGGGCTCAGGTCACCAGCGCGCCCAGCTTGCGCAGCGACTCGTTCAGCGCGGCCGTGCCCGAGTCCTTGAGCTTGCCCGCCATCAGCGACACGGCCGCGCCGGTGAACTCGCCGTCGATGCGGACGGTCGTGGCGTCGCCGTCCGGGGTCAGGGTGTAGCGCGTGGCCACGGACACGGCCATCGGCCCCTTGCCGCGGATGGCGAGGACCCGGGCCGGCTCCAGTTCCGCCACGGTCCACTCGACCTCCGCGGGGAAGCCCATCAGCTTCATGTTCTCCAGGAAGGTCGCCCCGGGTTCGAGGGTCGCGGGGCCGCCCTTGGGGAAGCTGGTGTGCGTCGCGTTCCACTCCCCGTAGGCCGGCCAGTCGGTGAGCTGGGCCCACACCTTCTCGGCCGGCGCCTGGATGCGTGCCTCCGCGCTGACTTCGGCCATGCGACCACCTCTTCGTGTCGGGCAGCTCCGGCTGCGGTGTCGCGGAACGTAGCTCCGGACGGCCGAACATTCAATACTGACGAACCGTCAGGAAGTGTCGGCGGGCAGCACGTTCGCCGGGGCATCCACCCGTGCGCCTACGTGAGGAGTGTGGGGCAAGGCGGCGCGCCGCCCGTCGGGGGAAAGGGCCTGATCTCCTCCGTGAGGAGGAGACCCGGGCGGCCCGACTCCGCTTCGCGTGGGACGCGAAGATGCTTCCCTGCGGGGACGACCGCACCCGGCGGCGGCTGATGGGATGGGCGGCGTGCAACCCCGTATCCCCCGGCAGTCCCCCCGTGACCGGGCGGCCCACGGCCCGGGCGACGTCCCCGGGCTCGGCGCCGAGGCCACGGCGGCGCTCGCCGCCGCCCGCCGCCGGGCGCTGCGGGACGGGGACCGGCAGGTCGACACCGCCCATCTGCTGCACTCGCTCCTGGAGCACGACCCCCTGGTCCGCGCCGCCTTCGGCGGCGGCCCCCAGCTCGCCCGGCTGCTCGGCTACCTCGTCCAGCGCAGCATCGGCTACGGACTGCGCTGGCAGAGCGGTGTCGAGGACTCCGGCGCGCCGCCCGCCGTGACGGCCGCAGATCCGCCGGCCCGGACGTCCGCGGCGCCGCGGGGCGCGGCCACCGTCGGAGCGGCCGCCTTCGGAGCGGCCGCCGTGACGGCTGTCGAAGGACTGTCGCCGCTGGCCGCGGCCGCCATGGAGCGGGCGTGCGAGGAGTCCGCGCGGCGCACCGGTGCTCCGGCCCGGGGCGTCGACCTGCTCGCGGCGATGGTCGCGGACCCGCGGGCCCGGGCGGTCGAGGTCCTCACCCACGTCGGCGTCGACCCGTACGCGCTGCGGGCGGGGATCGAGGACGGCCTCCAGGAGCGCGAGGGGTGTCTCGAAGGCGGCTCGCCCGCCTGCTGAAACGACCGGGCCCGCCGCTCGCGTCCAGCCGATGAGACAGGTGTCAACGGGGATGACGCTCATGTCATCGCCTGTCATCATGAGGCGGTGTCCATCTCTGTGAACAGCCGGGCCGACCGCGGAAGGGGCATCGGCCTCTCTCTCGCTCTCTGGTCGGCCCTCGCCTTCGGCGGGTCCGGGGTCGCGGCCAAGCCGCTGATCGAGGCGGGCCTCGACCCGCTGCACGTGGTGTGGCTGCGGGTGACCGGCGCGGCGCTGGTGATGCTGCCGCTCGCCGTGCGCCATCGTGCGCTGCTGCGCGGCCGGCCCGCGCTGCTCGCCGGCTTCGGCCTGCTCGGCGTCGCCGGGGTCCAGGCGTTCTACTTCGCCGCGATATCCCGGATCCCCGTCGGTGTGGCGCTCCTCGTGGAGTACCTCGCGCCCGCCCTGGTGCTGGGCTGGGTGCGCTTCGTGCAGCGGCGGCCGGTGACCCGGGCCGCCGCGCTCGGCGTCGTGCTGGCGGTGGGCGGCCTTGCCTGTGTGGTCGAGATCTGGGCGGGCCTGGGCTTCGACGCGTTCGGCCTGCTGCTCGCGCTGGCGGCCGCCTGCTGCCAGGTCGGCTACTTCGTCCTCTCCGACCAGGGCAGCGACGGCGGCGAGGACGTCCCCGACCCGCTCGGGGTGATCGCCTACGGCCTTCTCGTCGGCGCCGTCGTGCTGACCGCGGTCGCCCGGCCCTGGGGCATGGACTGGTCCGTCCTCGCGCACACCGCGGGCATGAACGGCGCCGAGGTCCCCTCCTGGCTGCTGCTCGTGTGGATCGTGCTGCTCGCGACGGTCGTCGCGTACGTCACCGGGGTCGTCTCCGTGCGTCGGCTCTCCCCGCAGGTCGCCGGGGTGGTGGCCTGTCTCGAGGCGGTCGTCGCGACGGTCCTGGCATGGGTGCTGCTCGGCGAGCACCTCTCGGCCCCGCAGATCGCCGGCGGGGCGGTGGTGCTCCTCGGCGCGTTCATCGCCCAGTCGTCCGCGCCCGCCAAGGGCTCGCCGGAACCGGTCGCCGCCGGCGGCCCCGAACGGGGGCTGCCGGCCGACGCGACGGCCGCCCGGCGCGGCGACCCGAAGGGCTCACCGCGCTAGCGCGCTAGGCGGACCCGGCGGACCCGGCCCGGCCGAGTGCGCCGCTCGTCACCTGCGCCAGAAGAGGTGGTGCGTCACCCCGCTCGGGCTGGGCACGACGTCCATGTGGAAGCGGTCCAGCAGCTCGTCGGGCGAGTCCCAGAGGCGGAGCCCCGACCCGAGCTTCACCGGTGAGACCACGATGTGCAGGGTGTCGACGAGGTCGGCGTCGAGGAACTCCCTGACCGTGGTCACGCCCCCGCCGAGCCGTACGTCCTTGCCCCGGGCGGCCTCGCGCGCCTGCGCGAGCACGGAGGCGGGGTCGCCGTCCACGAAGTGGAACGTGGTGTCGGACAGCGTGAACGACGGACGCCGGTGGTGGGTCAGGACGAAGACCGGTGTGTGGAAGGGCGGCTCGTCGCCCCACCACCCCTGCCATGCCTCGTCGGTCCACGGGCCGCGCTGGGGTCCGAACTTGTTGCGGCCCATGATCTCGGCGCCGATGTTGTGGCCGAAGTCCCGGGTGAAGTAGTCGTCGAGGCCCCGGCTGCCCCCGGGCTCGCTGCGGTTGGGCCAGCTCGCGGTGGCCCCGGCCCAGGCGAAGAGCTTGCCCGGATCGATGTGGTGGCCGAAGGGCCGTTCCAGACTCTGGTCCTCGCCGGCCGCGACGCCGTCGCTCGAGATGGTGAAGTTCTGCACGCGCAGCAGCTGATCCACGGGTGTCCTCATCGGTTCTGTCGCCTCCTGGTGTGGCGATGCGTCCTACATCAGGATGTCGAACGGGAACCGGCCGGATCGACAACGGCGCGTGAGGTATTTCCGGGGGCGTCCGCGAGGCCGTGTCCTGCGGCGTCCCCGCGGCACGCGTCGCGCGGAGGCGGTCGGCCGGACGGCGGGCCCGGGCCCGGGCCCGAGCGGGCCGGTCGGCGGTTCACCGGACCCCCGGCCGCCCGGTCACCGCCGCGGTCGCGTCGTGCGGCGGCGCAGCAGGTGCTCGCGGGCCGCCGCGTCGCCCGGTGCGCCGCGGGTCGCCAGGCCCGCGGCGATGCGGTCCTGGGTCTCGGCCGGCCGGTGCGCCGCGTACTTGAACTTGGCCTCCACGGAGGTCACCTCGAGCCGGATCCCCCGGATGCCGGAGAGCAGGCGGCCGTACGGCGCCTCGCCCGGCGCCGGCCGCGCGGAGCCCCCTTCCGGCTGGAAGTGCGCCATCTGGCGGACGAGCAGGTCGGCCTTGGCCGCCGGGTCGTCCACGATGTGCGCCGTGCAGCGCAGCTGGACCGCCGTGTAGAAGCTCGTCGGGGTGCCGTGCTCGGCCGGGGCGCCGGGTGGCGCCTGCCAGGGGCCGGGCACGAAGACGTAGTCGCCGACCACGCTCAGCGTCACCGCCGGGTTCGCCTCCAGCGCGGGCCACAGCGGGTTGGGGCGGGCGAGGTGCGTGACGGCGGTGTCGTCGTCGGGGTCGTAGGCGAAGTGCAGGGGCTGCACGGACGGCGGCTCGCCCGGCAGACCGTTGACGGCCAGTTCGCCGAAGTCGTGCGCGGCCAGCCAGTCCCGCCACTCGGCGTCGTCGTGGGGCGCGTCCCAGGGGTGGACGAGCATCACAGCGCCGCGAGGTAGTCGGGGACCCGGGCGCCGGGCGCGAGGTCGGCCTCCGGGACGGGGGCGTCGTAACCCTTGCGCAGCGGGAGGACGCCGGCCCAGTGGGGGAGGGCGAGGTCCTCGGGCTCGTCGTTCACGCCTCCGGTGCGGGTCTTGGCCGAGACCTCGCCGAGGTCGAGGCGGATCACCGCGGTCGCCGCGAGCTCCTTGCGGTTGGCGGGGCGCGCGTCGGCCGCCCGGCCCGGGACGACGTGGTCGACGAGGGCGTCGAGGGCGTCGCGCTTCTCCTGCGGGTCCGTCACGTCGTACGCGGTGCCGTGCACCACCACCGAGCGGTAGTTGATCGAGTGGTGGAAGGCCGAGCGGGCCAGCACCAGACCGTCGACGTGCGTCACCGTCAGACAGACCGGCAGCCCCGGGTCCGCCTGGCCCGTCATCCGCAGCGGCCGCGAGCCCGTCGAGCCGTGCACGTACAGCGTCTCGCCGACCCGGGCGTAGAGCGTGGGCAGCACGACCGGCGCGCCGTCGCGGACGAAGCCGAGGTGGCAGACGTAGCCCTCGTCGAGTATCGAGTGCACCAGGTCCCGGTCGTACGACGCCTTCTGCGCCGCCCGGGTGGGGACGGTGCGCTCGGTCGGGGTGTAGGCGGCGGGCGGCGTCGGCTGCTGGGGCCCCTGCATGGCGTTCTCCATTGCACTAGTGCATAATTGGTTTTGTGCTAGGAGACTATCCGATCCAAGGGCGTAGAGCAGCAGAGATTTCCGCGAGCGTCGAGGCGGCGGTCGGCTCCGGCGAGCTTCGTCCGGGGCGACTTCTGCCGCCCATGCGGGAGTTGGCCACCGCGCTGGGCGTCAACCCGAACACCGTCGCGGCCGCCTACCGCACCCTGCGCGAGCGGGGGGTGATCGAGACGGACGGCCGACGGGGCAGCCGGGTGCGCGCGAAGCCCGCCACGACCGGGCGCGAGTTCATCGGCGTGGACGTCCCGCAGGGCGTGCGGGACGCGTCCTCCGGCAATCCGGACACGGCGCTCCTGCCGGCGCTGGCCCCGGCGTTCGCCTGGGCGGCCGCCCAGGGCGACCGGGAGCCGGTGCTGTACGGTCACGCGCCCGTGGAACCCGGGCTGGCCGAGCTGGTCCGCGCCGGTCTGGCGGCGGACGGCGTACCGGCCGGGTCGCCGGCCGTGGCCTCCGGCTCGCTCGACGCGATCGAACGGGTCCTCGCCGCCCACCTGCGGCCGGGCGACGTCGTGGCCGTCGAGGATCCCGGCTGGGGCTCCCTGCTCGACCTGGTGCCGGCCCTCGGACTGCGCACCGTGCCGGTCGGCCTGGACGACGAGGGCCCCCTGCCCCAGGACGTGCGCCGGGCGCTGGAGGCCGGCGCGCGCGCCCTGATCGTCACCGACCGGGCGCAGAACCCGACCGGTGCGGCGGTCAGCGGCCCCCGCGCGCGTGCCCTGCGCGCCGTGCTGCGGGAGCATCCGGACACCCTGCTCGTCGAGGACGACCACGGCCACCACATCGTCGACCTGCCCCTGCATCCCCTCGCGGGAGTCACCCGGCACTGGGCCTTCGTCCGCTCGGCCGCCAAGGCCTACGGGCCGGACCTGCGGTTCGCCGTCCTCGCCGGGGACGACGTCACCCTCGACCGGGTGAGCGGACGGCAGCGCCTGGGCCCCGGCTGGGTCAGCCGGATCACCCAGCGCGCCGTGCTGCGGCTGTGGACCGACGGCGCGGTGGACCCGCGGGAGGTGGCCCGGGCGTACGGCGGCCGGCGGGACGCGCTGATCGCCGCACTGGCCGCCCGCGGGGTCCGGGCGCGCGGCCGCAGCGGAGTGAACGTGTGGGTCCCGGTGCCGGACGAGACGGGGGCCGTGGCCCGCCTGCTACAGGCGGGCTGGGCGGTCGCCCCCGGTGCGCGGTTCCGCGTCGAGTCCCCGCCCGGGATCCGGATCACCGTGTCCGCCCTGACGCACGACGAGATCGACGGGCTCGCGGACGCGGTCGCCGCCGCGGTCCGGGTGGGCGGCGTGCGTCGATACGTCTGACGCCGACGGCGCGCGGGGCCGCTCCCGGCGGCGCCGCCGCGCACGGACCTGTCCCGCCCGGGCCCGGTCCGCACCCGCATCGCGCGGGTCAGGACCGGCGGCGCACCTGGGTCAGGGCCGCGCCCGCCAGGACGATCGCCGCGCCGACCGGCGTCGACCAGCTCAGCGGCTCGCCCAGCAGGGCGACGCCCGCCGCCGTGGCGATGACCGGGATGAAGTACGTGACCATCTGGGCCGTCGTCGGGCCGACCTCCGCCACCAGGCCGTACTGGATCAGCAGGGCCAGGCCCGTGCCCAGCGCCCCCAGTGCGGCCGTCGCGAGCAGCGGCAGCAGCGGGAACCGGGTCGGCAGCGTGGTGAACAACGGGGTGACCACGGCGAGTTGCACGGTGGCCAGGAACAGCTGCGCGCCGGTCATCGACAGGGCGGAGGAACCGGTCCCCGCCAGCGTGCGCCGGAGGTAGATCCACCCGACCGGGTAGCTGAGCGAGGCGAGCAGCGCCAGCGTCGTTCCCCGGGCGTCCAGGCCGTGGAAGCCCTGCCACGCGCCGAGCACGGTCAGCACGCCCAGGAACCCGAGGCCCAGCCCCGCGACCCGCAGCCGGGTCGGCCGGTCCTCGGAGAACGCGACGAGGGACAGGGCCATGCCCCACAGCGGCGAGGTCGCGTTGCAGATGCCGGCCAGGGTGGACGGGATCGTCAGTTCCGCGTAGGCGAAGAGGGAGAACGGCAGGGCGTTGAGCAGGAACGCGGACACGGTCAGATGCGCCCAGGTGCGCGCCCCGCGCGGGAGCCGCTCGCGCTGGACCGCCATCGCGACCGCCAGCACGGCCGTCCCGAACGCCAGCCTGCCGAAGGTGACCTGGAAGGGCGCGTAGCCGCCGGTGCCCACCTTGATGAGCAGGAAGCTGAAACCCCAGATCAGCGACAGCGCGCCGAAACGCAGACGCCAGTCGAGGGCGGGGCGCCGGGGGGCGCCGGCGGGCGGGGAGGTGAGGGTCGGAGCGGGTGCGGTCGCCGTGGTCATGGCTCCACCATGCGGGAGGAGGTTCTCGTAGCACAATCGAGAATATTCGCGCAGTACCTCGTAGCATCGCTTACATGTTGAATCTGGAGCGCCTGCGCACCCTCGACGCCCTCGCCCGGCACGGATCGGTCAGCGCGGCGGCCCTGGGGCTGCACATCACCACGTCGGCCGTCTCCCAGCAGATGGCGAAGCTGGAGCGGGAGGTGGGCCAGCGACTCCTCGCCAAGCACGGGCGGGGGGTGCGGCTGACGGACGCGGGGCGGCTCCTCGCCGAGCACACGTCCCGGATCCTCTCCCAGGTCGAGCTGGCCCAGGCCGATCTGGAGGCCCAGCGCGGCCAGGTGGCGGGGGAACTGAGGCTGTCGGCGTTCCCGACCGCCGCACGCGGGCTGTTCCCCGGCGTGCTCGCCGGTCTCCGCAAGGCGCACCCGGCGCTACGGCTGCGTTCGTGCGAGCTGGAGCCGGAACGCGGCATCGCCGGCGTCGTGCGCGGCGACCTCGACCTCGCCGTCGTCCTGGACTGGTACAACAAGCCGATGCCGGTGCCGGACGGCCTGGTCAAGGCGCCCATCCTCGACGACCCCGCCGACGTCGCGATGCCGGCCGGACACCCCCTCGCCCACCGGGACGAGGTGGACCTCGCGGAGTTCGCCGAGGACGAGTGGATCACCTGGGGCGAGGGCGAGTTCTGCCACGAGTGGCTCATGTTCACGCTGCGCTCGCGGGGCGTCGAGCCGATCGTCGGGCACCGGGCGGCCGAGACCCACACCCAGCTCGGCCTGGTGGCGGCCGGGCTGGGCGTGTGCATCGCCCCGCTGCTCGGACGGCACCCGGTGCCCGACGGGGTCGTGACGGTCCCGCTGCGGCAGCGGGTGCGCCGTCATGTGTACGCGGTGTGGCGGGCGGACGCCGACCGTCGTCCGTCCATCCGGGCGGCCGTGGAGGCGCTCAAGACGGCGGGCCTGGCGCTGGGGCGGACGGCGGGCGAGCCGACGCGGGAACGGACGCAATGAGGCGCGCCTGCCGGGTCACGCCCCGCCGAGCTTGCGGAAGTCCCAGGACACGACCTTCTCCGGCTTCAGCCGCAGCCAGGCGTGCCGCCCGTCGTGCGGCATCGCGTCGAGGCCGAAGTTCTTGCGCGCGAACAGCGTCTCCACCGCGTCGAGTTCGGCGCACAGCTCACCGGTGCGCGGGATCTCGCCGACGAACTCCACGGCGCCGGAGAGCTCGACCCCGCGCAGGGTGTCGTACTCCTCGCCCGTGTCGATCACGATCGCGACCCGGGGGTCGCGGCGCAGATCGGCCCAGCGCTTGCTGCGCACGACCGAGTACAGCCAGAGCGCGTTCCCGTCCCAGAGGAACCACAGGGCGCTGACGTGCGGGGCGCCGTCGGTGGACACGGTCGCGACCCGGCAGGTGCGCTGGACGGTGAGGAACGCGTCCAGTTCGCCCGAGGTCATCATGATCTTCCGGCCCCGACGCTGCGTGACGGTCATCCGGCCCCCTCATTCATCTCTTGTGTCGTCCTGTGCTGAATTTCTGAGACCTCGTCAGAAAATGATGGGTCTTCTTCCCTCTCCGCGCAATGGCGGTTAGTGTCGCCCGCCCCACACCGACGTCAGGGGGAGACCATGCCGTCGCACGAAGAGCTCGGCGACCCGCTCGACCCCGCCGCGACCGTGCTCCTCACGGTGGAGTGCCAGCAGGGCGTCGTCGGACCGGCCGCCGCCCTGCCGCAACTCGCCGCCGCGGCACGGGAGTCGGGGGCTCTCGCCAACATCGCCCGGCTGGTGACGGCGGCCCGCGCGAACGGCGTCCAGATCGTGCACGCGGTGGCGGAGCGCCGGCCCGACGGCCGGGGCGCCAATCGCAACGCCCGGCTGTTCCGCGCCGCCGAACGCCTTCCCGTCCAGCAGCTCGCCGGGACCGACGCGACCCGTGTCGCACCTCCGATCGAGGTCGCCGAGCAGGATCTCGTCGTCCGGCGGCTGCACGGGCTCTCGCCCGTGCAGGGCACCGACGTGGACGCCCTGTTGCGCAACCTCGGCTGCCGCACCCTGATCGTGACCGGGGTCTCCGCCAACGTCGCGATCCCCAACACCGTCTTCGACGCCGTCAACCGGGGCTACACGGTCGTCGTGCCGTCGGACGCCGTCGCCGGGGTGCCCGCCGACTACACCGCCGCGATGATCCGCCACACCCTCGCGCTGGTCGCCACGGTCGCGACCACCGACGAGGTGCTGGACTGCCTGCGGCGCGGCGCCCCGGAGCGGGCGCGCGTCAGGCGAGGGTGATCGAGTCCCCGCTGACCTTGATCGGCACCTCGGGCAGCGGCTTGCGCGCGGGACCGCTCTTCACGCTGCCGTCCGCGATCGAGAAGTTGCTGTTGTGGCAGGGGCAGTTGATCACGCCGTCGCTGATGGACTTCACGGCGCAGCCCGCGTGGGTGCACACCGCGGAGAACGCCTTGTACGTTCCCGCCGTCGGCTGGGTGACGACCACCTTCTCGGAGCCGAAGACCTTGCCGCCGCCCTCGGGGATGTCGGCCGTCTTCGTGAGCGCCGCGCCCGCCGCCCCGTTGTCCCCGCCGCTCGTGCCGCTCGTGCCACCCGTGCTCGCGGCCGCCGTGCCGCCCGCGGAACCCGCGGCGCCGGCCGACGACGAGGAGCTCGACGAGTCGTCGTCGGAGCCTCCGCACGCGGTCAGCGCGACGGAGAGCCCCGCGGCTCCGGCCGCGGCCACGACGGTACGGCGGGCGGGCCCCGACGCGGACTTGATCGATGCGCTGGTCATGCTGGGGGGTTCCCTTCCAGGGGGGAGTGTGGATCTGCCGTGAGGTACGAGCCGGGGGCGCGCCGTGTTCAGCGCCTCCGCCGAGTTCGGGCAGTGCCGAGATGATGACCGTCCGGACATGAGCACGGCGTGAGCCGCGGCTGTCGTCGAGCTGTCGGCCGCGCATCGGCCCAGGCCCGGCCACCTGCGGCGACCCTCGAGTAACCTGGGCCGATGCTCAAGGAAGTCACCGCGACCCGGTATGTCACGCCCCTGCGCGAGGGCGGATCCCTGCCGGGGCTCGTCGAGGCGGACGACCTCGGCCTGTACGTCCTGAAGTTCACCGGCGCGGGACAGGGCCGCAAGACGCTCGTCGCGGAGGTGGTCTGCGGCGAGCTGGCCCGGCGGCTCGGTCTGCGCATGCCCCGGCTCGCGGCCGTGGAGCTCGACGTCCTGCTGGGCCTCGGCGAACCCGACGGCCAGGTGCAGGAGTTGCTGAAGGCGAGCGGCGGGACCAACCTCGGCATGGAGTTCCTCTCCGGCGCCCTCGGCTTCGATCCGCTCGCCTTTCCGGTGAGCCCCGAGGAGGCCGGCCGGATCGTCTGGTTCGACGCGCTGGTGAACAACGTCGACCGCTCCTGGCGCAACCCCAACCTGCTGGTGCACCGCGGCGACCTGTGGCTCGTCGACCACGGCGCCACCATGATCTGGCAGCACAACTGGCCCACCGCGGAGACCTCCGCCGCCCGCCCCTACGACGCCGGCGACCACGTCCTCGCCCCCTTCGGGCCCGACGTCGCGGCCGCGGCGCGGCGGCTGGCCCCGCTGGTCACCGCGGACCTGCTCGCGGAGATCACCGCCGAGATCCCGGACGTCTGGCTGACCGACGAGCCCGGCTTCGACACCCCGGACAGCCTCCGGCAGGCCTACGCGGCGCCGCTCCTGGCCCGCGCCGCCGTCATCCACGACCGCATCAAGGGGACCGAGTGAACGACCGCCACATCATCCGGCCGGGTCAGGGCGGGGACCGGGACGTCTTCGAGTACGCGCTGCTGCGCGTCGTCCCGCGCGTGGAACGCGGCGAGTGCATCAACGCCGGTGTGCTCGTCTACTGCCGGGGCCGGGACTACGTCGGCGCCCGCACCCACCTCGACGAGGCGAAGCTGCTGGCGCTGGACCCGCAAGCGGACGTGGCGGGGGTGCGGGCCGCCCTGCGCGCGGTCGAGGGCGTCTGCGCGGGCGGCGCCGCGGCCGGCCAGGCGGCGCACGACGACGCCGGACGGCGCTTCCGGTGGCTGATCGCGCCCCGCTCGACGATCGTCCAGCCGGGCCCCGTGCACACCGGGCTCACCGCCGATCCGGCGGCCGAGACGGACCGGCTCCTCCAGCTGCTGGTGAGGTAATGGATCACACCGGCGACGTGTGGCGTTGACACCGGGTGCCAGGGCTTCTAGCGTCACGTCTGCCGAAGGTACTAAGCGGTCGCTCACCAGTCGGGCGCACCACCGCCCCGGGCGGATCGGCGCTCCGGGCGCATCAGGCTTTCTCAAGGGCGAGGAGAACCAGCAATGTCCACCACTGAGCAGCGGGTCGCCGTAGTCACGGGCGCGGCGCGGGGCATCGGAGCGGCCACCGCCGTACGACTGGCGGCCGAGGGCCGTGCGGTCGCGGTCGTCGACCTCGACGAGGCCGCCTGCAAGGACACCGTCGAGAAGATCACCGCCGCCGGCGGCCGGGCCGTCGCCATCGGCGCGGACGTCTCCGACGAAGCCCAGGTCGAAGCCGCGATCGCGCGGGTCGTCGAGGAGCTCGGCGCGCCGACGATCCTCGTCAACAACGCCGGTGTGCTCCGCGACAACCTGCTGTTCAAGATGAGCGCGGCCGACTGGGACACCGTCCTCAACGTGCACCTGCGCGGCTCGTTCCTCATGACCAAGGCCGTCCAGAAGCACATGGTCGACGCGGGCTTCGGACGGGTCGTCAACCTGTCCTCGTCCTCGGCGCTCGGCAACCGCGGCCAGGCCAACTACTCGGCCGCCAAGGCCGGTCTTCAGGGCTTCACCAAGACCCTGGCCATCGAGCTGGGCAAGTTCGGCATCACCGCCAACGCCGTCGCCCCCGGCTTCATCGCGACCGACATGACCGCCGCCACCGCCGCCCGCGTCGGCATGGGCTTCGAGGAGTTCAAGGCCGCGGCCGCCACCCAGATCCCGGTCGCCCGCGTCGGCGAGCCCGACGACATCGCCAACGCGATCGCCTTCTTCACCGACGAGGCCGCCGGCTTCGTCTCCGGCCAGGTGCTGTACGTCGCCGGCGGACCGCTCGACTAACCGCTGCCAAGGACCCTGGGGATCACGAACATGACTGAACTGCCCGCACTCTCCGGCAAGGTCGCCCTCGTCACGGGCGCCAGCCGAGGCATCGGCTACGGCGTCGCCGAGGCGCTCGTCGCCCGCGGCGACCGGGTCTGCATCACCGGCCGGGGCGAGGACGCCCTCAAGGAGGCCGTCGAGCAGCTCGGCGCCGACCGGGTCATCGCCGTCGCCGGCAAGGCGCACGACGAGGAGCACCAGGCCGCCGCCGTGGCGCGCACGATGGAGGCCTTCGGCCGCGTCGACTTCCTGGTCAACAACGCCGGCACGAACCCGGTGTTCGGACCGATCGCCGACCTGGACCTGAACGTGGCCCGCAAGGTCTTCGAGACCAACGTGGTCTCCGCGCTCGGCTTCGCGCAGCGCACCTGGCACGCCTGGCAGAAGGAGAACGGCGGCGCGATCGTCAACATCGCCTCCGTCGCGGGCCTGTCGGCCAGCCCCTTCATCGGCGCGTACGGCATCAGCAAGGCCGCGATGATCAACCTGACCGTGCAGCTGGCGCACGAGTACGCGCCGCGCGTGCGGGTCAACTCGATCGCCCCGGCCGTGGTGAAGACCAAGTTCGCCCAGGCCCTGTACGAGGGCCGGGAGGAGGAGGCGGCCGCGGCCTACCCGATGGCCCGGCTGGGCGTGCCCTCCGACATCGGCGGCGCGGCCGCGTTCCTGACCTCGGAGCAGTCGGCCTGGATCACCGGCCAGAACCTGGTGGTCGACGGCGGCATCTTCCTCAACGCCGGCGTGGGCTGAGACCCCCGGGCCGCGCGCCGGCCCGGAAGACGCCCCATGAGAACCGCGTCCACGGGCGCCGTTTCCCCGACGGAAACGGCGCCCGTGTCGTCGTATACCGGGACATGCCCGCCTCGGCCACGCGGATGACAACGTCGTCATACCGAGAGTGATCAAGAACGCCGTACAGGCGCGGGTTCAGGCCGCCTGGCGCTGCGGTATGGTCTGCCAACCCTTGGCATGGCAGATCGAGGAGCGTGCGCGTGTTCAACCGGAACCGATCCTTGCAGCAGATGGCGGCGATCGTGTCCATATCCCTGGTGGCCGGGTGCAGCCTCCTGGGGGAGGAGAGCTCCGACGACGCCGGGCCGATCGTCGTGGGCACCACCAGTGCTCCCAGCACACTGGACCCCGCGGCCGCGTGGGACGGCTCCTGGGAGCTGTTCCGCAACATCTACCAGACGTTGCTGAGCTACCCGTACGGCACGACGGCCCCGCAGCCGGACGCCGCCAAGTCCTGCGGGTTCACGGACCGCACCAGCCGCGTCTACAAGTGCGAGCTGCGCGACGGGCTCACGTTCTCCAACGGCGACGCCCTCGACGCGAAGGCCGTGAAGTACTCGATCGACCGGATCCGGGCCATCAACGCCCCCACCGGCCCCAACGGACTGCTCGGCAGCCTGGACAGCGTCGAGACCAAGGGCGACGACGTGGTGCTCTTCCGCCTCAACAAGGCCGACGCCACCTTCCCGTTCGTGCTCGCCACCCCCGGCATGTCGGTCGTCGACCCCGACGACTACCCCGCCAAGTCCCTGCGCAAGGGCGACGGCATCGTCGGCTCCGGGCCCTACCGGCTGAACTCCTACCAGGAGGGCAAGCAGTCCGTCCTCGTGCGCAACGACAGCTACAAGGGTCTCGCCGAGCGCAAGAACGACGCGGTGACCATCCGCTACTTCCAGGACTCCGGCGCCATGGTCAAGGCCCTGCGGGCCAAGGACATCGACATCACCTACCAGGGGCTCGCCGCCGACGACATCGTCGACCTGGAGGGCAAGGGCGCCGAGAACGAAGGGCTGCAACTCGTCGAGGGCGCCGCCACCAACATCAACTACCTGGTCTTCAACCCCAAGGACTCCTGGTCGGACAAGCTGGCCGTGCGCCGCGCCGTCGCCCAGGTCATCGACCGGGCCGCGATCGCCCACAAGGTCTACAAGGACACCGTCGACCCGCTGTACTCCATGGTCCCGACCGGGCTGACCGGCCACACCACCGGCTTCTTCGACTCCTTCGGCGACCCCGACACCACCAAGGCGCGCAAGATCCTCACCGAGGGCGGCATCACCGAGACCGTGCCGCTCACCCTCTGGTACACCACCGACCGCTACGGCTCCGACACGGCGGTGGAGTTCAAGGAGATCAAGCGCCAGCTCGAGGCCTCGGGCCTGTTCTCGGTCACGCTCAAGAGCCGCCCCTGGAACGCCTACGTCGTCGGCTACCAGAACGGCGAGTACCCGGTGTTCGGACGCGGCTGGGCCCCCGACTTCCCCGACCCCGACAACTTCATCGCCCCCTTCGTCGGCGAGCAGAACGCGCTGGGCACGCCGTACCCGGCGAAGAAGATCACGCAGGTGCTGCTGCCGCACTCCCGCCAGGAGAGCGACCGCGCCGAGGTGGCGACGGACTTCGAGGAGGCCCAGCAGATCCTCGTCCGGGACGCCCGGCTGCTGCCGCTGTGGCAGGGCAAGCAGTACATCGCCTCCTCCGAGGAGGTCTCGGGCGGGGAGCGCGCCCTGGACCCGTCGACGATCATGATGGTGTGGGAGCTCTCGCGGAAGACCAGCTGGTAGGGGCCGACGGGCCGGTCGCGGAACGGGCCGGCACCCGGCCGGGGGCCGGGTTGTCAGTGGTCGCCTGTAGGTTCTGTGATCCGAAGCGACCGCACACCGAAGGACGTTGACGTGACCGACATCGCCATGCTGCCCGAGTCCTGGCGCGGGGTTCTGGGCGACGAACTGCAGCAGCCCTACTTCAAGGAGCTGACGGAGTTCGTCGAGGAGGAGCGGGCGAAGGGGCCCGTCTACCCTCCGCGCGAGGAGGTGTTCGCCGCGCTCGACGCCACGCCGTACGAGCGGGTGAAGGTGCTCGTCCTCGGACAGGACCCGTACCACGGCGAGGGCCAGGGACACGGCCTGTGCTTCTCGGTGCGGCCCGGGGTGAAGATCCCGCCGTCCCTGCGCAACATCTACAAGGAGATGCACGCGGAGCTGGGCACGCCCGTCCCGGACAACGGGTACCTCATGCCGTGGGCGCAGCAGGGCGTCCTGCTGCTCAACGCGGTCCTCACGGTCCGCGCCGGGGAGGCGAACTCGCACAAGGGCAAGGGCTGGGAGAAGTTCACCGACGCGGTGATCCGCGCGGTGGCCGACCGGCCCGACCCGGCGGTGTTCGTGCTGTGGGGCAACTACGCGCAGAAGAAACTGCCCCTCATCGACGAGACACGGCACATCGTGGTCAAGGGCGCCCACCCCTCGCCGCTCTCGGCGAAGAAGTTCTTCGGCTCCCGCCCCTTCACCCAGATCGACGCGGCGGTGGCGCAGCAGGGCCACGAGCCGATCGACTGGACCGTCCCGAACCTGGCCTGACCCGCGCCGCCGCGGCCCCGCGCCGCCGCCGGGCCGGTTCCCGAGGGACCCGGCCCGGCGTCGCCTGACCGTGATCGTCCGCGTCGGCGGCTAGCGTCGTCGCAACGACGCAAGGAGGCCGAGGGTGGCGGAGCGACAGGGGCGGACGACGCCGGACACGCTGCTCACGCGGATCGGGCAGGTCGTGATGCTGCACCACGGGGGAGACCGCGAGGAGGCCCGCCGCCGTCTCCTCGACCTGTGGACGGAGCTCGGCGAGGAGGGCGACGCACTGCACCGCTGCACCCTCGCCCACTACCTCGCCGACACCCATGACGACCCGGCGGACGAACTGGCCTGGGATCTGCGGGCGCTGACGGCGGCGCAGGAGCACGACGGCTCGGCGGGCGAGCGCGGGCGTCCGGGGGAGGAGGCCCGGGGCGGCGCGCTCGCTCGGGCGTCCTGCGAGGCGAGGGCGCTGTTCCCCTCCCTCCACCTCAACCTGGCGGCGGACTACGTGAAGCTCGGCCGCCCCGAGGCCGCCCGCTCCCATGTGCGCCGGGCCCGCCGGGCGGCCGCCGCGCTGGGCGACGACAGCTACGGCGACGGGGTGCGGGCGGCGATCAGCAGGATGGAGCTGCGCCTGGGGGAGGGGGAGTGGAGAGGGGACCGGTGAGAGCGGCCGGTGGCAGCCCGCCGCCCCTTGGCCGTCGCCCCGGTCGAGGTCACCGCCCGACGGCCCGCCGGCAGAGCACCGCCCCCGGGCTGTCGCCCTGCCAGGCCCCGTACTTCCTGCCCAGGGCGCAGACGTCGGCCTTCCCACGGACCGCGTCCTCCACATCCTGGAGGTCCACGCGCGGCCGCTCGTGCGGCCGCGGGTGCGCCTCGGGCGGAGGGGCCTGCGCTCGCGGGCCGGACGGCGGCGGCTGCGTCGACGGCTCCCCGGTGGCCTCCGGTCGCGGCGCCGTTCGCCGCCGTTCCCGCTCGCGGGACGGCTCCGCCATCTCCAGCGCCTCCCGGACCGGCGCCTGCACGACCTGGGTCCCGGCCCGCCCGTCCGGCCGCGGCACGGACGGTTCGGAGGGCGCCGCGGCCGGACCGGGCACGGGCGGACGCTGGACGGTCACGCAGCCGGACAGGGCCGAGAGGGCCACGGTGACCAGGAGCGTCGCGGTAGTCGTCGTTCGATGCACCCGCGCCACTCTGCTGGGTCCGGCCGCCCGCGCAAGAGCACACGGGCGGAGGTTGCCCCGCACGGGTGATCTCCTACCTCGTACGAAGGGCGCGACCCCGCCCGTGCTGACGCCCCCGCGCACGCCGACCGGTGCGCGCGGCGCGGCGGCCGCGCGCGTCAGTCCCCGGTGGCGCCGTCGATCCGCTCGCGGATCAGGTCGGCGTGGCCGTTGTGGCGGGCGTACTCCTCGATCATGTGGGTGTAGATCCAGCGCAGGCTGAACGGCTCGTCGGTGAATCTGCTCGGGCCCCGCGACAGGTCGTCCAGGGCGAAGCCGGCCGCGTACCGACGGGCGGTCTCGATCTCGGCCTGCCACGTGGCGTACGCCTCGGCCCAGGTGTCCCCTTCCGTGAGGTGGAACTCGCCGTCGGGGTCCGCGTCGCTGTAGTGGAGCGGCCCGGCGCCGTCGCCCGCCAGCACCCTGCGGAACCAGCTGCGTTCCACGTCCGCCATGTGCCGCACCAGTCCCATCAGGGACAGTTCGGACGGCGGCACGGACGCGGTGCGCAGCTGGGCGTCGGTGAGCCCCTCGCACTTGTGCGCCAGAGTCAGCCGGTGGTAGTCCAGCCAGCCTTCCAGCATCGTGCGTTCGTCGGCGTTCTGGGCGGGTTCGGTGCGCGGTGTCGTCATCCCCGCATGGTGTCCGGCGACCGCCCGGCCCACCACGTATTTTCCGTCGGCGGGCGCGTTGCCCGCACAGGATGCCCGCCGGCCGGCCGCCGGAACGCCCCCGGGGCCCGCGCGCCCGCGGCCCCTGCCCGCC
>NZ_JAHHIT010000145.1 GCF_024539675.1 Streptomyces hilarionis
GGACGCGCTGGGTGGGGACCTCGTGGTGGGGCGGCGGGGCCGGTTCCCGGTCCGTGGGCGCGGTCCTGGCGCGGCTCCTGGCCCGGACGGCCTTCCAACGGGCGAACGTCCCTATCGCGAACACCGTCACGATGAAGAGGATCATCAGTTCGCCGATGAACAGGCCCCAGAACAGGCCGTAGCCCGACAGGTCCGAGGCTGTGGCCTCCGGCCAGGCGCCGGGGACGTCGTGGGGCTGCGCGACGAGGTGGCGCATGGCCTGCGGGGTGTGGGTGAACGTGACGCCCGCGGGCCAGGAGCCGTGCGCGAACAGGGCGGCCAGACCGGTCGCCGTCCAGACCAGCAGCGTCATGCCGAGCAGGAAGGCGAGTATGCCGACCAGGAGGCCGTCGGGGACGCCTCCCTGGCCGGCGGGGACGCCTCCCTGGCCGGCGGGGCGGTGCTCGTCTCCCGGTCTCATGGCCATCCCCGCCCCGCCTACGCCACCGTCGACTCGGACGAGCCGTCCAAGTCGGCCAGGTGCTGTTCCATGAAGGCCGCCGCCCGGCGTTCCTGTTCCAGTTCGGCGGCGAGCAGGGCGTCGTCGTCGGACATGGTGCGGTCGGCGGAGGACTCCGTCATCGCGCGGTCGGTGAAGACGAGCGGGCGTTCCGTCTCGGTGACCAGGTGTTTGACCACCTGGACATTGCCGTTGACGTCCCACACCGCGATGCCGGGGGTCAGGCTCGGGATGATCTCCACCGCCCACCTCGGCAGGCCGAGCACGCGGCCCGTCGCTCTCGCCTCGTCCGCCTTCTGGGCGTAGATCGTGCGGGTCGAGGCCATCTTCAGGATGGCGGCCGCCTCCTTCGCGGCCGCGCCGTCCACCACGTCGGAGAGGTGGTGGACGACCGCCACGAAGGACAGGCCGAGCCGGCGGCCGAACTTCAGCAGGCGCTGGAAGAGCTGGGCGACGAACGGGCTGTTGATGATGTGCCAGGCCTCTTCCACGAGGAAGATGCGCTTGATCCGGTCGGGGCGGATCCAGGTGTGCTCCAGCCAGACCCCGACGATCGCCATCAGGATCGGCATGGCGATCGAGTTGCGGTCGATGTGGGACAGGTCGAACACGATGAGCGGCGCGTCGAGGTCGATGCCGACGGTCGTCGGGCCGTCGAACATGCCGCGCAGGTCGCCGTCGACCAGGCGGTCCAGGACCAGCGCCACGTCCAGGCCCCAGGCCCGCACGTCGTCTATGGCGACGTTCATCGCCTCCGCCGACTCGGGCTCGGGGTGGCGCAGCTGCTCGACGATGTCGGTGAGCACCGGCTGGCGTTCCACGATCGTCTCGTTGACGTAGGCGTGGGCGACCTTGAGCGCGAAGCCCGAGCGCTCGTCGAGGCCGTGGCCCATCGCCACCTCGATGATCGTGCGCAGCAGTGCGAGCTGGCCCGTCGTCGTGATCGACGGGTCCAGGGGGTTGAGGCGGATGCCGTGGTCGAGGGCGGCCGTCGGGTCCAGGCGGATGGGAGTTATCCCCAGCGCCTGCGCGATGAGGTTCCATTCGCCGACGCCGTCCTCGCCCTGGGCGTCCAGGACGACGACCTGGCGGTCGCGGAAGCGGAGCTGGCGCAGGACGTAGGTCTTCTCCAGGGCCGACTTGCCGTTGCCGGACTCGCCGAGGACGAGCCAGTGGGGCGCGGGCAGCTGCTGGCCGTACAGCTGGAAGGGGTCGTAGATGTAGCCCTTCCCGGAGTAGACCTCGCGGCCGATGATGACGCCGGAGTCGCCGAGGCCGGGGGCGGCCGTGGGGAGGTAGACCGCCTGGGCCTGGCCGGTGGAGGTGCGGACCGGAAGGCGGGTCGTCTCCACCTTGCCGAACAGGAAGGACGTGAAGGCGTCGGTGAGGACGGACATCGGGTCCCGCATGTGCAGCCCCTACCTTCGGATTCCGGTGGCGAACGGGAGGGTGTTGACGAACGCGCGGTGGTGCTCGCGGTCGCACCACTCCAGCTTCAGGTACGACTTGCCGGCGGACGCCCTTATCGTCCGCTTGTCGCGGGCCAGTGCCTCGGGGCTGCGGGAGGAGACGGTGATGTAGCCGACCAGGTTCACCCCGGCGGCGCCGGACGCCAGGTCCTCGCCGCGCTGGTCGAGGCGGGAGTGGGCGGCCACGTCGCGGGGGTCGACGGTGCGGTTCATCTTGGCGGCGCGGCTCGCCTCCGCCTCGTCGTTCGTCTTCTCCGTCAGCATGCGCTCGATCGCGACCTCGGTGGGTTCGAGGTCCATGGTGACGGCGACCGTGCGGATGACGTCCGGGGTGTGGACCAGGAGCGGGGCCAGGAAGTTGACGCCCACCGGGGTCATCGGCCACTCCTTCACCCAGGCCGTGGCGTGGCACCAGGGGGCGCGGGTGGTCGACTCGCGGGTCTTCGCCTGGAGGTACGTCGGTTCCATGGCGTCCAGCTCGGCCGGCCAGGCGTTGCGCTTGGTCATCGCCTGGATGTGGTCGATCGGGTGGTCCGGGTCGTACATGGAGTGCACGAGGGAGGACAGCCGGCCCTGGCCCAGGGGCTGGCGGACGCGGATGTCCGCCTCCTGGAGGCGGGAGCAGATGTCGGTGAGCTCGCGGGCCATGACGACGGCGAGGCCGGCGTCGCGGTCGAGCCTGCGGCCGGCCTGCGGGCGGGCGGCGCGGGCCATGGCGTGGGCCTCCGCGGACAGCTCGCGGGTGAAGTGCATGCAGGCCACGAGGTAGGCGCGGTGCTGCTCGCTGCTGGTGGAGACCATGGACTGCAACTGGTCGTAGGAGCGGGCCAGCCAGTCGGGGGACCGCTCGTCGCCCCGCACGGCGACGTCCTTGGCGTGGGCGTCCGGGTCGGCGGGCAGGGTGCGGGCGAGGATCTGCAGGCGGGTGACGAAGCCGTCGCCGTTGGCCACGTGCTTGAGGAGGGTGCCGAAGCGGTCGACGAGGGCTTCCTGGTCCTCGCTGTCGCGCAGGCCGACGCCCGGGCCCTCGATCTCGATCGCGGCCGTCACCGTGCGGCGGTCGGCGTGCAGGAGGACGGCGATCTCGTCCGGGCCGAAGGGCGCGGCCAGCCAGCTGATGCGGCCGATGCCGGGAGGCGGCCCGACCTCGATCTCCTGGCCGTCGAGCCGGGTGCCGGCCTCGACGGCGGACGAGCGGTAGGCGGTGCCCCGGCGCAGGGTGCGCTTGTAACTGCGGTTGATCTCGAACCACTTGTAGAACGTGCGGTGCTTGTACGGCACGTAGACGGCGGCCACGGCGAGCATGGGGAAGCCGCTCAGCAGGACGATGCGCAGGGCGAGGACGGGGACGAGGAGGCCGGACATCATGCCGAGGAACGCGCCGAGGACGATGAGCGCGATCTCGCCGGACTCGCGGTTGCGGCCGACGATCGCGTTGGGCCTGGCGCGTCCGATCAGATATGTACGGCGGGGCGTGACCGCGTGGGACACGTGGGAATCGGTCGTCAACGCCCTTCACCTCCCGTGCGGTTGGTACTGCTGTTGCGGGTGTTGCCTGCGTGCGGGGTGTTGATCGGGTTGCCGGCGCGGGGCGCGGGCGCGGCGGAGGGGACGGATCCGCCGCCTGCGTTCGAGGCGCGCGAGCTGTGTGCGGCCACCCCGCCGCCGACGGGGTTGGAGGGACGGGCGCCGGAGGAACCCGACTGGCCGCCGCCGTTGTTGTCCGCACGGGTGCTGTGGGTCTTGATGCCCTGGGCGACGAGGGTCGCCGGGGAGCTGATGACGGCCGCGGCCTTGCCCTCGGCCCCCTGCATGATGCGGTTGTTGCGGCCGCTTGCGATCTCGTCGCCGAAGCCGGGGACGAAGCGGTAGATCATCGCGCTGGCGAAGATGGCGAGCAGGATGATGGCGAGGCCGGAGACGACGGCGGAGAAGGCGTTCGGGCCGTCGCCGGCGGACAGCGCCCCGGCCAGTCCGAGGACGATCACGATCACCGGTTTGACCAGGATGACGGCGATCATGATCCCGGCCCAGCGGCGGACGTGGCTCCACAGGTTCTTGTCGACGAGCCCCGCGTAGACGACGGTGCCGAGCAGGGCGCCCACGTAGAGCAGCGCGGCCCGGATGACGAGCTCCAGCCAGAGCACTCCGGCGGCCAGGATCGACACCAGGGACACCACGATCAGCATGATCGGGCCGCCGCCGATGTTCTCGCCCTTGGCGAGGGCGGCGGAGAAGGTGCCGAAGAAGGTGTCGGTCTGGTTGCCGGTGGTCTTGGCGAGGACGTCGGTGATGCCGTCCGTGGCGGAGACGACGCTGTAGAGGATCAGGGGCGTGAAGGCCGAGGCCAGGACGGTCAGCCAGAGGAAGCCGACGGCTTCGCCGATGGCGGTGGTGAGGGGCGCCCCGCGCACCGCCCGCTTGGCGACGGCCAGCAGCCACAGCAGGAGCGTCAGGACGGTCGAGGCCGCGAAGACGACGGCGTACTGCTGGAGGAACTTCTCGTTGGTGAAGTCCACGTTCGCCGTGTCCTTCACGGCGGCGCTGAGCTTGTCGACGGTCCAGGAGGCGGCGTCGGCACAGCCCTTGGCGAGCGAGGAGAGGGGGTCGAGGGTGTCGGAGACGCCGGGGTTGGTGGTGGAGGAGGGGTTCTCGCCCTTCTCGCAGTAGTCCCTGGCGGGGCCTCGGATGAGTTCGCTGCACGCGCTGCTGCTGGGGGACGTCGAGGGAGACGGGGACGGGCTCGGGGTCGGCACGGCGGCGGCACGGGTGGCCAGCAGCACGGCCGTGGCCTGGACGGCGGCCAGGGCGGCCGTCACCTTGAGTGAGAGGTGCTTAGCGCGCATAGGTGAACCCTCCGAACTCCTCGACGGCCTTCGTCATGTCGTCGGCGGTGGAGGCCTTCTGGTCGCGCCCGACCGGCACGGGACCGTCCTTCTGCTGGAAGTCGGTGACCTTCCAGTCGTTGTCCGTCCAGGCGAGCTGGTAGGTCGTGGTGAACCAGCTCTCGGCGACGGGATTGGTCGAGGCCGCGCCCGAGAGACCGAAGAGCGAGGTGTACCAGACCTCTACGGTGGCGGCGCTCGCGGTGGAGGCGACGACCTTGGTGCCCACGGGGATGACCCGGGAGACGAAGGTCTGGCCGTCCGGTGCGGTGCCGTCCTTGTCGAGCCCGATGTTGCCCAGGAACGTCTCGTTCGCGTACGCCTTGTCCAGGGCGGACTGTCTGACGGCGGCGACTCGGGGTGCGTACACGGCGTCGACGATCCGGTGGCGTTGTGCCGTGACGAACATGTCGGCCGAGCCGAGTGCCACGGCGTAGTTGGCCGCTGCGCTCTGCGCGCCCTGCGCGTCGTGGGCGTAGCCCACCGGGATGCCGCCGCTCGTGGCCCGCACCGGCTTCGTGCCGGTTGCCGTCGTGCTGGTCGCGGCCGGCTTGTCGGCTTCGGCTTCGCCGGCCGACGGCGAAGCGGAATCGCTTCCTCCACGGTTCGCGAAGGCGATCGCCGCGATCAGCACGACGACGACGCCGACCACCGTCACCAGACTGCGCGACGACGAGCGGCCGCCCTTGCGGGCACCGCCGTAAGGGTCGTTCTCGGGCAGGCGCAGCCGGGTGCCGCCGTAGCCGCGGCCCTCCTCGGTGCGCGCGGATTCGCCGTAGTCGTGTTCGTCGCCGGGAGTCATGCCGCGTACGCCCCCTCGTTGCCGTACCCGAACGCGTGGTAGTACGACGGTAGCCGTGCTGGTTCCCGCGCGGGCGCGGTGTGGTGACTCGACATCAGGGACATCAGGGAAACGCAACCTCAGCCGGTGGGCACGACAGGTGGGTGGGGGTGGCGGGCCGGGCGCGCCCGGACGGGACGGGGGTGTTGCGCAGAGGCGCGATTAGACGGCCATGCCGTACACGATCGTGAACAGCGTCCCGAGGGAGCCGATGATGAAGACGCCGGTGAGGCCGGCGATGATGAGGCCCTTGCCCTGTTCCGCACTGAAGGTGTCCCGCAGGGCAGTCGCGCCGATGCGTTGCTTGGCCGCGCCCCAGATGGCGATGCCGAGGCAGAGGAGGATGGCGACCGCCATCACGACCTCGATCAACACCTTGGCCTCGTTGCCCAGGCTGCCGAAGGGCCCCCAGTCCGGAGCGATCCCGCCGATGATGGTGTTGATGTCGCCTTTGTCGGCCGCGAACAGCATGTAAGTCACCGCCCCTGGTGGGTAGTTCCGCCGTTCCTCTGCCGGTGTGCAGAGGTCACGTCTCATTCTCGCCGACAAAGTCGCCGTCGTATGTCGACTTGACGCCATTGACGGATCGGATTCGTACGATTGGCTCGTATGGTCACTCTGTGTATCACGGCAGGTAACGCCGGGCAATGAGGCCGGTGCGGAACCTGTGGTGTGGTTCCGTCGTTGGCCCACTTCAGGGCCCTGTGCCGTTTCTGACGGCCGGTCGGGTGAGCGTACGTTTCGATGTTCTCATGACGAACATCTCACGGTCCGCACAGAAGAAGGGCGAACGGGCCATGGCTGGCGCCGCGGTCCGTCCGCCCTTCGCCGCGCGTGGCCCCCACGGCCCACTGCGGCTGCTCTGTGTGGTGCAGATGACGCCGGATCAGCCGGTGAAGGCGGCCGTCCCCTCGGGGGTGCCGAGGCCGGTGGGTCCGTCGTACCCGGACCTCGCGGTGCACAGGTAGGCGGCGCCGGAGGAGCAGGAGCCGTTGCTGCCGCTGGTGACGTCGTTCAGCGCCGAGGCGCCGGCCGCGTAGGGGTAGGCGGCCGGGTAGTCGCTGGTGCCGGGGGCGCCGGCGAGGGCGTAGACCGCGGCGATGACGGGCGCCGAGGCGCTGGTGCCGCCGAAGGTGTACCAGCCGGCGGTGACGCCGTAGGAGTCGTAGACCGAGACGCCGGTCGCCGGGTCGGCCACGGCCGAGACGTCGGAGATCGTGCGCTTGGCGCAGCCGGTGTCGGTCTGCCAGGTGGGCTTGGCGTCGTAGGCGGAGCAGCCGGAGCCGGTGCCCTCGGTGGAGCTGGTGTTCCACACCTTCTCGGTCCAGCCGCGGCTGGTGGAGGACCTGGACAGGGCGGTGCCGCCCACGGACGTCACGTACTTGGAGGCGGCCGGGTATTCGGCGCCGTAGCCCTCGTCGCCCGCGCTGACGGTGATGGCGACGCCGGGGTGCTTGAAGTACGAGGTGTCGTAGGACGTGTCCGAGGACGACTCGGAGCCGCCGTAGCTGTTGGAGACGAACTTCGCGCCCAGTGCGACGGCCTCGTTCACGGCCTTGCCGAGGTTGGCCATGGACGACGACGTGGCCTCGACGAGCAGGATCTTGCAGTTGGGGCAGACCGCGGAGGCCATGTCCAGGTCGAGGGACTCCTCCTCGGCCCAGCCGCTGTCGGCGGTGGGCAGCGAGGTGGTGGAGCCGCTCTGGCTCACCTTCTTGAAGCAGCCGCTCGCGACCGTGCAGGCCGGAAGGCCGTAGTACGAGCGGTACGCGGCGAGGTCGGCGGCGGCGTTCGGGTCGTCGTAGGCGTCGACGACGGCGATCGTCTCGCCGGAGCCGCCGGCCGAGGCCGCGTCGGTCAGGCCGTAGGCGTCCTGGAGGTCGGAGGGGCCGTAGCCGGTGGGGCTCGCGGCGGCGGCCTTCGGGGTGACCTGGGCCGCCTTGCCGGTCTGCGCCGCGCGTTGCTTCTGGAAGGCGGTGGTGCCGCCGGTGACGCGGAACGAGTTGCAGGTCAGGTCGCCCCGGTGCTTGGGGGTGGCGCACGGGGTGGGCGCCCAGGTGACCTTGGCCGCGGTGGTCGCGGCGGCGGTGGCTCCGGCGGTGACGGCGGGAGCCGCGCTCGCGTGGGCCGCGTTGCCGAGTCCGGCGAGCACGAGGGCGGCGACACCGAGGGCCGAGGCGCCCATGCGGCGCCATCTGCCCGATATGGCGGAGGAGTTGGGGGTGGTGGTACGCAACGGACACGCTCCTGGAAGTGGGGTGGCAGGGGCAGTGCGGGTGGGGGTGTGCGGTGTGGTGCTTGCCGTCGGTGCGTGATCCCCGAAGGCGGGCGGCGGCCCGCGGACGACTGTTCCTTTGTTGAGTACGCGACAACAAGGTGGGCGACGGAATCCTGACTTCCGCCTTACTGAAGGGGGTTGGGGGATTGCTGATCAATGGCGGGCGGATGGCCCGCGGATGGCCGGAACTTGACCTCGCCCGGCTCGGGGGCGCGCTCCGGACGGGCGTCGCGAGGCGGGGTGACCGCGCCCGGGGCGGGCCCAGCTCGGAAGGGAGGGGCGTCCCGGCGGCCGGGGCGGCCGGGGCGGCCGGATCGCGGCCGCGCGTGCTCCGGGCCGACCGGCTCGGGGGGTGTGCGCCCGCGGTCGCGTGTGCTCGGGGTCGCGCCGTGGTGGCGAGGTGAAGGCGGAGTAAAGTCTGCTCGCCGCGTCCCGTGCCGGACCGGGCCCCGCGGCTGCCCCTGTCCCCTCCGAGTGCCGGCCGGTGAACTCATGACCAGTACGCAGGACCGGACCGAGCCGGCCACCCCCGGCGCCGACGGCGACGCCCTCGCGCCGGTGACGGACTTCTCCGAGCGCGCCTCGCGCATACGCCGCCGCCTGGAGCGGCTGATCGGCATCGCGGCCACCGAGGGCAACGCGCTCACCGCGCTGCGCAACGGGGACGAGATCTTCCCGGCGATGCTCGCGGCCATCCGGTCCGCCGAGCACACCGTGGACATGATGACGTTCGTCTACTGGCGGGGAGAGATCGCCCGCGACTTCGCGCGGGCGCTGGCCGACCGGGCCGGGGCGGGCGTGCGGGTGCGGCTGCTGCTGGACGGGTTCGGCAGCCGGCTGATCGAGAAGGAACTGCTGGAGGAGATGGAGCGGGCCGGTGTGCAGGTGGCCTGGTTCCGCAGACCCCTGACCCTGTCACCGCTCAAGCAGAACCACCGCTGCCACCGCAAGGTCCTCGTGGTGGACGAGCAGACGGCCTTCACCGGCGGGGTCGGCATCGCCGAGGAGTGGTGCGGCGACGCGCGCAACGAGAAGGAGTGGCGCGACACGCACGTCGAGGTCCGCGGGCCGGCCGTGGACGGTGTCGCGGCCGCCTTCGCGCAGAACTGGGCCGAATGCCACGACGAGCTCTTCGACGACAAGGACCGGTTCGTGTCGCACCGGCCCCAGGGCGACGCGGTGGTGCAGGTGGTGCGCGGCTCGGCCAGCTTCGGCTGGCAGGACATGCAGACCCTGATCCGGGTGATGCTGGAGTCCGCGGAGGAGCGTTTCCGGCTGGCCACCGCCTACTTCTCGCCGGACGCCTACTTCATCGAGCTCCTGTGCGCGACCGCCCGTCGGGGGGTGGAGGTGGAGATCCTGCTGCCCGGCCCCCACACCGACAAGCGGGTCTGCCAGCTGGCCGGCCAGCACTACTACGAGGACCTCACCGCCTGCGGCGTGAAGATCTACCAGTACCAGCCGACGATGATGCACGCCAAGGTCATCACCGTCGACGGCGTGGCCGCGCTGGTGGGCTCGACCAACTTCAACCGCCGGTCCCTCGACCACGACGAGGAGATCATGCTGGCCGTGCTGGACCAGGAGTTCACGGCCACCCTCGACGGCCACTTCGACGACGACGTGCGGGCCTCGGAGCTGATCCGGGAGGGGCGCTGGAAGCGGCGCTCCCTCGTGCAGCGGGCCCGGGAGACCGCCGTCCTGCCGATCCGGCGCTTCCTCTGAGGGCTCCCCGGACGAGGTCGGCGCCCAAGTCGGCCGTCCCCACCGTCCGCTGAAGGAAGGCGTATTACCCGGAATCCCGCATACATGCGTCGAAGATTCGTGTGCGTGAAGGGGATTTCGTGGGGCACCTGACTTTGCGGAGGTTGATAATCATGGTTCCCCTGCTTCTTGTTCTGCTTCTCGCTCTGGTTCTGTTCGGCGCCGGCTTCGCTCTGAAGGCGCTGTGGTGGATCGCCGTCATCGTCCTGGCGGTCTGGCTGGTGGGCTTCGTGGTCCGGCCCGCCGGTCACGGCGGCCGCAAGGGCCGCTGGTACCGCTGGTAAAAGGAAATCCGGTGAGAAGGGCCCCCTCGACGAGCGTCCAGGGGGCCCTTCCGATCTCCGGCGCTCATTCGCCCGGTTCGTTTTCCAGCACGCCTTCCACGAAATGATCGAATTCGCCGGCCTGCACGCCGAGGACGAATGCGTCCCACTTACGGCGGTTCGTGGTGACGACGGTCTGCGGGGCGCTGGTCTCCCTGAGGTAGACGGGAGCCTCGCCGTCCTCGCCGTCGCCGAAGGCGATCTCGATCCAGGGGCCGGGTCCGGTCGCGTCCGGGGGAGCGGCCCGGGTCCACACGAGGTCGGGGGGGATGTCGGTCACGGCGGGCGTCCTTGAGAGGAGGGTGGGCTTCTTCCTTACCCGGAGTACATCAGGGAGGTCCCCGACGGGCCGCGCCGGATTCACTCCAACGGCCTAACGACCGACCGGTCCGACCGGGGCGTGCGGGGTGTCCGCGCTCTCCGTGGCCGTGCCGCCCACCCCTGCCCGCCGCCCGTGCCGACCCCGCCCGCCGCCCTCGCCGACCCTCGCACGCACGTCCGGGATCGGGAAGATTGTGCGGGCCGAGTGCGGGTAGCGTCGAAAGTGTCAACTGACGTTTCTCTCACCTTCGTGGGACACAGTGAACCCGATGAAGCGAAACGCCCTGCTCGGTGCGGTCATCATGCTGGCCGTCACCTCCGCCTCCGAGGCGGCCGCCGACGGCGGGCCCGGCCCCCTGGGGGTGACGGCCGTCGCCGTGGCGACGCCGCAGACCGCCCGGGTCGGCGCGCTGTTCGACGCCGAGGACGCCGCCGACGGCAGGCTCGTCGGCGAGCACTTCTGCACCGCTTCCGTCGTGCGCAGCCCGCACCACAACCTGATCGCCACGGCGGCGCACTGCCTCGAAGGCGACGGGGAGTTCGTCTTCGTCCCCGGGTACCGCAAGGGACAGGCCCCCTACGGGATGTGGAAGGTCGACCGCGTCTTCCTGCCCGACGGGTGGGAGAAGAACCGCGACGAGGACAGCGACGTGGCGTTCGCCGCCCTCGACGAGCTGAAGGCCCGGGGTGTCGAGGACGTCGTCGGCGCCAACCGGTTCGCCACCGGCACCACCACCGGGGCCACCCCCGTGACCGTCACCGGCTACCCGCACGAGGACGAGGACCCGGTCCGCTGCACGAACCGGCCCACCCTGCACAACCCGGCCCAGCAGCGCATCGCCTGCCCCGGCCTCACCGGCGGCACGAGCGGCAGCCCCTGGGTGAACGGCGACGGCCAGATCGTGGGCGTCCTGGGCGGTCACGAACAGGGCGGATCCACGGCCGACGTGTCCTACAGCGTCGTCCTTGGCGCGGAGGCCGCCGAGCTGTACCGCGACGCCACCGCCGACCCGTAGGGGCGCCGGGCGTCGGACGCCCGCTTTCCGCCGTGCTGCGATCACCCCGTGACCACGGGGCCGCCTCTACACTGTCCGGGGCGGACTCCCGGGCGGCGAGGGGCGGTTGACGGTGCGTAGGACCTGGATCGTGGTGACCGCTGTCGTCAGCGCCGGAGCCGCCTTCATGATGGCGCTCGTCGTCGGGGTCTACGTCATCGGCGGGAACCTCGCCAACGAGGTGAGCGGAGCGACCAGGCAACTGGCGAAGGGCGCCGTGCCCGCCCTCTACCAGCCGCTCGTGGCGAAGTGGGGCAACCTCTGCCCCGCCCTCAACCCCGCCCTGCTGGCCGCCCAGCTCTACCAGGAGAGCGGGTTTAACCCGAGGGCGCAGAGCGGCGCGGCCGCGCAGGGCATCGCGCAGTTCATCCCGGGCACCTGGGCCACGCACGGCGTCGACGGCGACGGGGACGGCGACCGCGACGTCTGGGACCCGAATGACGCGATTCCGTCGGCCGCTTCGTACGACTGCCAGCTCGCGTCGTACGTGAAGACCGTCCCCGGGAACAGCACGCACAACATGCTCGCGGCGTACAACGCGGGGCCGGACGCGGTCATCAGGTACGGCGGAGTCCCGCCGTACTCCGAGACCCGGAACTACGTGAAGACGATCACGACGCTGGAGGAGTCCTTCGCCGCGCCGGTGACCCGGGTGGACCCCTCGAAGCAGGCCGCCGGGGCCATCTACTTCGCCCAGAAGAAGCTCGGGACGCCCTACCTGTGGGGCGGCAACGGCACCGCCGACCAGGGCGGACGGTTCGACTGCTCCGGTCTGACCAAGGCCGCCTACGAGAGCGTCGGGATCACCCTCCCCCGGGTGGCCAACGACCAGTACAACGCCGGACCGCACCCCAAGCGCAGCGAGTTGCTCCCCGGGGACCTGGTGTTCTTCTCCACCGACCTCGGCAACTCGCGGGCCATCCACCACGTGGGGATCTACGTCGGCGGGGGATACATGATCGACGCGCCGTACACGGGCGCCGTGATCCGGTTCGACCCGATCGACACGTCCGAGTACTTCGGGGCCACCCGGGTCACCGAAGATGGCGCGAAAGCGCTCCCGACGACGGTCTGAACCGGGCGTTCGACCCGCCTCTGAGCTGCGGCGATCTGTCTCTCTTCGATAACGTCTGAGTGATCATTCAGTGGAGAGTGGAACGTATCAACCGGGGCCGTGCGTTCCTGTTGGAGCGGGCGCATGTGAGGCGCGCCGAGCGGAACACGACGAAGGGGCCGCAGCACCATGGCTGGACTCGCCGAATCCGGGTCGAACCCCGACGTCGACCTCCTCTACGACATCAACGGACTGGCCAAGGACGCGCCGCACTGGCTCGACCGGGTGGTCGAGTTCGTGGGCGAGTACGGGCTGCTCCTCGCCATGGTGCTACTGATCGTGTGGTGCTGGTGGGGTGTGCGGCGCCGGCCCGGCGGGGCCGAGGAGGCCGCGTCCTCCGTGGCCGCCCTGGTGTGGGCGCCGCTCGCCGCCGGCCTGGCCGTCCTGGTGAACGTGCCCATACGCGGGTTCGTCGAGCGGCCGCGGCCCTTCCGGGACCACCAGGGGCTGGAGGTGCTCGTCTCCGGCAAGACCGACTACTCCTTCGTGAGCGACCACGCCACCCTCACCATGGCCATGGCCGTCGGACTGTTCGTCGCCAACCGGAAGTTCGGGCTCGTCGGGATAGGGATCGCCCTGCTCGAGGGGTTCTGCCGGGTGTACATGGGCGTGCACTACCCGACCGACGTGGTGGGCGGGTTCGCCCTCGGGACCGCGGTGACCCTGCTGCTGTCTCCCATCGCCTCGATGATGCTCACCCCCGTGCTGAAGGCCGTCGACCGGTCGCCGCGCGCGGGCGGGCTCGTGCGCGGCCGCGCCGCCCGGGCCGCGGAGCGGGAGGCCCTGCCGACCGGCGCGCGCCCCGAACTCGCCGCCGAGGAACGGGACCTCGCGGCCTAGGGCCTGTCGTTCGGAGCATGTCGGCGTCGTGGGGTCCGGCACGCGCAGTCCCTTTCGGCCGGCCTGATCCGAACGAAAGACCCTGGCGGTCCGCCTCCCCGGCACGTGAGGCGACGACGGCCCTCGCGACGCGCGAGGGCCGTCGGCCGGATCGACGGTGTGGACGTGCGGGGGCCGGAGGCCGCGCGCCGGGCTCGGCGTGCCGCGCAGAGGGCCCGGGGGGTGTCAGAGGGCCTGGGGGTAGGTGAAGAAGCCGTTGGGGTCGTACTGCCTCTTCAGCTGGGTCAGGCGGGGGAGCGCCGCGCCGTAGTAGGCCTTGCGCCAGTTCGTCAGCGTGGGGTCCGCGTAGTTCTGGTAGGCGGCGCCCGACGCGTATGGCGCCATCGCCTTGTGGGCCGTGTTCAGCCAGGACTGCGCCGCCGCCCCCGTCGTGCCCGCCCGCCATGAGGCGATGTACTGCGCCAGCATGCGCGAGCGGCGGTGGACGAACGCGGTGGCCGTGGGGGAGACCCGGTTCACGGCGCCGCCCAGGGCCGTCAGCGCGATGCTGCCCGAGCCACCCTGCACCGACCTGATCTGCTTCAGCAGGGCCTGGATGCCCGCCGCGGACAGCGAGACGTCGAAGAAGTCGGAGCGGGCCGCGTACGTCTCGCGCACGAGCCTGCCCTGCGCGGAACGGCCCGGCGTGGAACCCGGCAGATGGCACTGGGCGTCGGAGGAGAAGGAGGAGCAGCCGGCGTAGGCCTCCATCGCCTGCTCGTACGTGCGGCGGCGCAGGGAGACGCTCGCCGCGGGCGCCCCCACCCGGTCCGCGAGCCGGTCCACCGCGTTCTGGAGCTGGCCGTAGGTGCCGATGCAGAACGCGGCGACCGAGATGGTGGGCGTGCCGCCCGGCGAGTTCGCCACGTGCAGGGAGGACCAGATCTCGTCGGGCTGGGACGGACCCCACTCCTGCCAGGCCTTGACCACCGCGGCCGCCCTCGACCAGGGCCAGGTGAGATAGCCCGTGACGGCCTGGGGCGCCGCATGGGTCTTGAACTGCAACTCCGTGACGACGCCGAAGTTGCCGTTGCCGGCTCCGCGCAGGGCCCAGAACAGGTCCTTGTTGGTCGTCGCGTCGGCGGTGAGCTGCTTGCCGTCGGCCGTGATGATCGTCGCCCGGGTGAGACTGTCGCAGGTCAGGCCGTAGGCGCGGGACACCACTCCGTGGCCGCCGCCCAGCACCAGTCCGGAGACGCCGACCGTGGGGCAGGAGCCCGCCGGGATCGTGACGCCCTTGGCGGCCAGCGCCCGGTAGACGTCGATCAGCTTGGCGCCCGCGCCGACCACGGCCGTGCCGCCGCTCGCCCGGACCCGGTTCAGCCGGGAGACGTCGACGATCAGCCGGCCGTCGCCCGAGGACCAACCGCCGTAGGAGTGGCCGCCGTTGCGGATCGCGACCTTGGTGTGGTGGGCGCGGGCGTACGCCATGACGGTACGGATGTCCTCGGCGTGGGCGACGTAGGCCACGGCCGCCGGCTTGAGGCTGTCGAAGCGGGTGTTGTAGAGCTGACGGGCGGCGGTCCAGGACGCGTCGCCGGGACGGACCAGGGTGCCGTCGAGGTCGCGGGCCAGCCCCGTCCAGCCGGCCGCCGCGGAGACGCTGGTCGTCGTCAGCGCCGATCCCTTGCCGTCCCCGGAGCCGGTGCTCCGCGGGGACGCGGTGGAGGCGCTCGCGCTGCCGCCGGTCGCCTTGCACGCGGTCGCCGCCGCCGCGACGGCGGCCGTGCCGCCCACGATGAACCTTCGCCGTTCCATGTCCCTGCGCCTTCCCTCGCCCGTCGGCTTCACCGAGCGAGACGGCGCTGGGGGGAGCACGGGTTCCGCACGGCGCCGGCGGTGACGGAACGGTGACGTCAGCCCCGGACGTGGGCCTCCCCGTCCGATCTCGCCAGGCTCCTCGCCCGGCGGGCCGGACCGCGCCAGCCGCAGGTGCAGCGGGCCAGGCAGAACCGGCCCTGCTCGACGGTCGTGGTGCTGTGCTCCCCGGCGGGGCGGGAAGGGGCCGAGCCGTCCTGCTGCGTCACAAGAACAACGGTACCCACTTTCGGCGAAGGACCCGCACGGCGGTCGCACGCCTTCGCCGTTGCGTGACGGCGGGCCCACGCCGGTCGTTAGCCGGTACGGCAGCAGGCCCGTGAGGGACTTACCGGCTGGGGGTAGACAGGCCATGACGGAGCGCCAGCGCAGGCAGAGGGGCGCCGCGGTCCTCTCGGGGATCGTGGCCGGGGTGTGCGTATGCGCCGCCGGGTGCTCCGGCACGGGGCGCGCCGCCGAGGACGGCCCGGTGGGCGACCCCGTCGAGATCCTGCACCGGGCCGCCGACGCGCTCGTCGAGGCGGGCACGTCGAAGGCCCGTACGTCGATGGAGATGGCCACCGGCGGGACGCGGGTGACCATCCGGGGGCAGGGGGTGTACGACTACCGCCGGCAGCTCGGGGAGCTGAAGGTGATGCTGCCGCAGGATCCGGCCGGGACCAGCGAACACCGGCCGATCACCGAACTCCTCGCACCCGGGGCCCTGTTCATGAAGAACCGGGGTGCGGGGGTGCCGGCCGACAAATGGGTGCGGGTGGAGACGGCCACGCTGTCGGACGGGAACCTGGTGACCGGCGGGGCCACCGATCCGTTCGCCGCCGCCGAGGTGTTGCGGGGGACGCGGACGGCGACGTACGTGGGGAGGACCGAGGTGGCCGGGACGCAGGTGCGGCACTATCGCGGCACCGCCGACCTGACGGCCGCCGCCCGGGACGCCTCGGCGGGCGGACGGGACGCGCTGCGGGCGGCGGCCAGGGGGTTCGCCACGGCCCACGTGCCGTTCGACGCGTATCTGGACGACGAGGGGCGCATCCGCAAGGTGCGGCACCGGTTCGCCTTCGTCAACGGCCGGGGGGCGGACGACGGCCGGGGGACTGACGAGGGCCGGGACGGCCGGGCCGGACGGGACGCGCAGGCCGGGCACGGTGGCCGGGCAGGGGCGGGCGCAGCGGGTGGGCAGGGCGGAGAGGGCGGCCAGGGCGGCCAGGGTGCGCGGCACGGGGAGGCCGTCGCGGTCGCCTCGACGACGCTGCTGTACGACTTCGGCGCGCCCGTGAACGTACGGCTGCCGGCGGCGCGCGACATCTACGCGGGCCGGATCGCGGAGGACTGAACGCTCGGGCGAGCGATCGGGGTGGGGCGCGGCGGGGCGCGGCGCGGCGGGTTTCGGCTGCGTCCGGTCCCGGCTGCGCCCGACTTCGGATGCTTCAGGATGTTTCGGATGGCTTCGAGATGATGATTTCGGCCACGCGGCAACAAGGACTAGCCCGTCCGTGCCATGCGCACGGTGTATAGCGCTCCCTACTCTAGGAAGTCGGTGACGGCAGGGACGAGGTGATGCGCGTGGCTCCGGGCGGCGGTACGGCAGTTCAGGACCACGTGGCCCTCGCGGAGATCGAACTGTGCGGGGAGCTGATCATCGCGGCCTCGGCGGCCGGCGGGGAGCGCCTCAGCATGGAGAGCATCGACCTGGTGCTGCGGGTGGGAGAGGAGCCCGACGGGGCCGGCGGCTCGGGCGGGCCGGGCGGCTCGGGCGGGCCGGGCGGCTCAGGTCCGCAGTAGCCGGGCGATCGCCTTCGTCGCCTCCTCCACCTTCGCGTCGATCTCGCCGCCGCCCCGCAGGGCCGCGTCGGCGACGCAGTGGCGCAGGTGCTCCTCCAGCAGTTGCAGGGCGAACGACTGAAGGGCCTTGGTGGACGCCGACACCTGGGTGAGTATGTCGATGCAGTAGGTGTCCTCGTCCACCATGCGTTGCAGGCCGCGGATCTGGCCCTCGATGCGGCGCAGGCGCTTGAGGTGCTCGGCCTTCTGGTCGTGGTAGCCGTGGACCGTCGCGGCGGGGGGATCGGTTTCGGCCATCGCGGCGGGTTCGCCGACGCGGTCCGGCTCCGGGGCGCCGCCCGGCTCGGGGGCGGAGGGGGCTTTCGCGCCGGCCTCGGTGGTCGTCATCGTGTCCTCCAGCGCTCCAGCTCCAGACATATACCCCTACTGGGTATATGCTACCGAACTTTCACGGGGGTGCGGCCGTCGACGGCACTGCGCCGGTCGCCCCCCTGCCGGTCTCCGTGCGCGATGGGCGACACTGGTGGACGGCCCATTAGCCGTGGCCGGATGATGCGCCTAGCATCAGCCTGACCGAAACCGATGCATCTTGAGGACCCCACGTGCGCTTTCGTCTGACCCCCAGGGAGACGAGCTTCTACGACATGTTCGCCGCGTCCGCGGACAACATCGTCACCGGCTCGAAACTCCTGATGGAACTCCTCGGGGCGGACACCTCCGCCCGAGCCGAGATCGCAGAGCGTATGCGGGCCGCGGAACACGCAGGTGACGACGCGACGCACGCGATCTTCCACCAGCTGAACTCCTCGTTCATCACGCCTTTCGACCGCGAGGACATCTACAACCTCGCGTCCTCCCTCGACGACATCATGGACTTCATGGAGGAGGCCGTCGACCTGGTCGTCCTCTACAACGTCGAGGAACTGCCCAAGGGCGTCGAGCAGCAGATCGAGGTGCTGGCACGGGCGGCGGAGCTCACGGCCGAGGCCATGCCCAACCTGCGCACCATGCAGAACCTCACGGAGTACTGGATCGAGGTCAACCGGCTCGAGAACCAGGCCGACCAGATCCACCGCAAGCTGCTCGCGCATCTCTTCAACGGCAAGTACGAGGCCATCGAGGTGCTCAAGCTGAAGCAGATCGTGGATGTGCTGGAGGAGGCCGCCGACGCCTTCGAGCACGTGGCCAACACGGTGGAGACCATCGCGGTCAAGGAGTCCTGAACCTTTCATGGACACCTTTGCTCTGGTCGTGACCATCGGCGTCGCGCTCGGATTCACCTACACCAACGGCTTCCACGACTCGGCGAACGCCATCGCCACGTCCGTGTCCACCCGGGCGCTGACGCCGCGAGCGGCGCTGGCGATGGCGGCCGTGATGAACCTCGCAGGCGCGTTCCTCGGGAGTGGCGTCGCGCACACGGTCAGCAAGGGGCTGATCGAGACGCCCGACGGGTCCAAGGGAATGGGGATCCTGTTCTCGGCCCTGATCGGGGCGATCGTCTGGAACCTCGTCACCTGGTACTTCGGGCTGCCCTCGTCGTCGTCGCACGCGTTGTTCGGCGGGATGGTGGGGGCCGCGCTGGCGGGCGGCACGGAGGTGATCTGGTCCGGCGTGCTGGACAAGGTCGTCATCCCGATGTTCGTCTCGCCGGTCGTCGGACTCATCGTCGGCTATCTGGTGATGACGGCCATCCTGTGGCTGTTCCGGAGGTCCAACCCGCACAAGGCGAAGCGGGGCTTCCGTATAGCGCAGACCGTCTCCGCCGCGGGCATGGCGCTGGGGCACGGTTTGCAGGACGCCCAGAAGACGATGGGCATCGTGGTGATGGCGCTGGTCATCGGCGATGTGCAGGGCGCGGACGATCCGATTCCGGTGTGGGTGAAGATCGCGTGCGCGGTGATGCTGTCGCTGGGGACGTACGCGGGCGGCTGGCGCATCATGCGGACGCTCGGACGGAAGATCATCGAGCTTGATCCGCCGCAGGGGTTCGCCGCGGAGACGACGGGGGCGTCGATCATGTTCACGACGGCGTTCCTGTTCAAGGCGCCCATCTCGACGACGCATGTGATCACCTCGGCGATCATGGGTGTCGGGGCGACCAAGCGGATCAACGCCGTGCGGTGGGGGGTCGCCAAGAACATCGTGCTGGGGTGGTTCATCACCATGCCGGCGGCTGCGGCGGTGGCGGCCTGCGCGTTCTGGGTCGTGAACCTGGCGTTTCTGTAGGGGGCGGATGCTGCCCACCCACCCGCCCGACTCGGTGGGTGAGGAGGCACCGTCGCCCGGGGCTGCGCCCCGATCCCCCGGCGGGGGCTCCGCCCCTTGCGTTCCGGTGGGGCCTGCGCCCCCTGCGCCCCAGTGGGGTCCCTCGCCCCCTGGGGTCCGTTGCCCCCTGCGGGGTCTGCGTCCGCCGTGCTTGTTGCGGCGTCTCCCCACCTGTCTGCCTGACTCGGTGGGTGATGAGCGTCTGTCCTCGGCCAGGGGCTTCGCCCCCGATCTCGGCGGGGGCAGCGCCACCCCCATGACCCCTGCGGTGCTTGCCCACCTACCCGCCCGCGGCTCGGTGGGTGACCGGGGCACCGTCGCCCAGTGCTCCGCCCCGAACCCCCGGCGGGGCTCCGCCCCCTTCGCCCCAGTGGGGCCCGCGCCCCCTGCGGAGTCCCTCGCCCCTTGCGGAGTCCCTCGCCCCTTGCGGGGCCCCTCGCCCCTTGCGGGGTGTGCGTCCGTCGTACCTGCTGCGGGGGCCCGCCCACCTGTCGGCTCGACTCGGTGGCTGATGAGGGGCTGCCCTCGGCCACGGGCTTCGCCCCGATCCCGGCGGGGGCCGCCCCGAACCGGGCGGGCTGCGCCCTGCGGGGACTGCGCCCCCTGCACCCCTATGCGGTGCTTGCTCACCCGCCCGCCCGGCTCGGTGGGTGACCAGCCACCGCCGCCCCCGCCCGGTGCTCGCCCTGATTCCGAGCCGCCGGCTCCGCTCCGATCCCCCGGCGGGGACTCCGCCCCCTGCGTTGGCCCCGCACCTCTGGCGATGGCTTCGTCCCCTGCGTTGGCCCCGCACCCCCCGGCGGGGGCTTTCTGGTCGGCCGTCCCTCTCCCGGAGGGAGTGGCGTGAGCCCGCCCCCCGGGAGTCAGGGGGCGGGCTCTTGCGGCCTCGCGGTGGCACCGCCATGCAGCACCGCGAGGGGTATCGGGGGGTCGGTCAGCCGAAGCGGCCGGAGATGTAGTCCTCCGTGGCCTGGACGGACGGGTTGGAGAAGATGCGCTCCGTGTCGTCGAGCTCGATCAGGCGGCCGGGCTGGCCCACCGCCGCGAGGTTGAAGAACGCCGTGCGGTCCGAGACGCGGGCCGCCTGCTGCATGTTGTGCGTCACGATGACGATCGTGAAGCGTTCCTTCAGCTCGCCGATCAGGTCCTCGATGGCGAGGGTGGAGATCGGGTCGAGGGCCGAGCAGGGCTCGTCCATCAGCAGGACCTTCGGTTCCACCGCGATCGCCCGCGCGATGCACAGACGCTGCTGCTGGCCGCCCGACAGGCCCGAGCCGGGCTTGTTGAGGCGGTCCTTGACCTCGTTCCAGAGGTTCGCGCCCTTGAGGGACTTCTCCACCACGTCGGCGAGCTCGGACTTCTTGTAGCTGCCGTTGAGGCGGAGGCCCGCGGCCACGTTGTCGAAGATCGACATCGTGGGGAACGGGTTCGGGCGCTGGAAGACCATGCCGACCTCGCGGCGCACGGACACCGGGTCCACTCCCGCGCCGTAGAGGTCCTCGTCGTCGAGCAGCACCTTGCCCTCGACGCGGCCGCCGGAGGTCACCTCGTGCATGCGGTTCAGCGTGCGCAGGAACGTGGACTTGCCGCAGCCGGAGGGGCCGATGAACGCCGTCACCGAGCGCGGCTCGACCGTCATCGAGATGTCTTCGATCGCCTTGTGGGATCCGTAGTAGGCGGTCAGTCCGCTTACGTCGATTCGCTTGGCCATGTCTTCTACTTCACTTCCCGATCGTGTGGATCAGTCGCCGTGGCCGCGTCAGCGACCGGTCTTCGGGGCCTTCCAGCGGGCGATGCCGCGAGCCAGCAGGTTGAGGATCATCACGAAGGCGATCAGCGTGAGCGACGCCGCCCAGGCGCGGTCGTAGGCCGCCGTGGAGCCCGCGCTCTGCGCGTACTGCTGGTAGATGTACAGCGGCAGCGACGCCTGCGCGCCCTCGAAGGGGTTCGCGTTGATGAACGGGTTGCCGAAGACCAGGAGCAGGACCGGGGCCGTCTCGCCGGCGATGCGGGCGATCGCCAGCATCACGCCGGTGATGATGCCGCCGATCGAGGTCGGGACCACCACCTTGAGGATGGTGCGCCACTTGGGGACGCCCAGGGCGAGCGACGCCTCGCGCAGCTCGTTCGGGACGAGCTTCAGCATCTCCTCGGTCGAGCGTACGACGACCGGCATCATCAGGATCGCCAGGGCCAGCGAGCCCGCGAAGCCGAAGGGCTGCATGTCCATCATCAGCATCAGGCTGAGGATGAACAGGCCGGCCACGATGGAGGGGATGCCGGTCATGACGTCCACGAAGAACGTGACCGCCCTGGCCAGGTTGCCGCGGCCGTACTCCACGAGGTAGATCGCCGTCAGGATGCCGATCGGGGCGCCGATGGCGGTGGCGAGTCCCACCTGTTCCAGGCTGCCGAGGATCGCGTGGTAGATGCCGCCGCCCGGCTCGCTGTCGGCGACCACGCCCATGGAGTGGGTGAGGAAGTAGACGTCGAGGACCTTCACGCCCCGGGCGATCGTCGTCCACAGGAGCGAGACCAGCGGGACCACGGCCAGCAGGAACGCCACCCAGACCAGGCTCGTCGCGATCCTGTCCTTGGCCTGGCGGCGGCCCTCCACCTTCGCGGCGATGCCGTAGGTGCCGACGACGAAGAGGATGCCGGCGATCAGGCCCCACTGGACCTTGCTGTCCAGGCCGCCGGCGAGGCCGATGACGACCGCGAGGACGAGCGAGCCGGCCGCGATGGCCCAGGGGGACCAGGCCGGCAGGCTGGCGCCGCGGAGCGTGCTGGGGGACTTGTCGGCTACTGCGCTTGCGTGGCTCATGCGTTGGCCCCCGAGTACTCCTTGCGGCGGGCGATGATCAGGCGCGCCGCGCCGTTGACCAGCAGGGTGATGACGAACAGGACCAGACCGGAGGCGATGAGCGCGTCACGGCCGAACTCCGTCGCCTCGTTGAACTTGCTGGCGATGTTCTGGGCGAAGGTGCCGCCGCCGGGGTTGAGGAGGCTGGCGTGGATGTCGAAGTCGGGGGAGAGGACCGTGGCGACGGCCATCGTCTCGCCGAGGGCGCGGCCGAGGCCGAGCATCGAGGCGGAGATCACGCCGGAGCGGCCGAAGGGGAGGACCGACATGCGGATGACCTCCCAGCGGGTGGCGCCCAGCGCCAGGGCCGCCTCCTCGTGCATCTGCGGAACCTGGCGGAAGACCTCGCGGCTGACGTTCGTGATGACCGGCAGGATCATCACGGCGAGCAGGATGCCCACGGTCAGCATCGAGCGCGGTGCGCCCTGGTCCCAGGAGAAGACGCCCGTCCAACCCAGGTAGTCGTTCAGCCAGCCGAACAGGCCGTCCATGTGCGGTACGAGGACCAGAGCGCCCCAGAGGCCGTACACGATGGACGGCACGGCGGCGAGCAGGTCGATGACGTACGACACGGGGCCGCTCAGGCGGCGCGGGGCGTAGTGGGTGATGAACAGGGCGATCGCCACCGCGATCGGGACCGCGATGACCATGGCGATGATCGACGAGACGACCGTGCCGAAGGCCAGCACCGCGATGCCGAACTTCGGCGGCAGGAGGCTGGTGTTCCACTCGAAGGCGGTGAGGAAGTTTGCGTCGTCCTTGCTGATGGCCAGGTAGGCGCGGTAGGTGAGGAAGACCGCGATGGCGGCCATGATCACCAGCAGGAAGATGCCCGAGCCGCGGGACAGGGCGAGGAAGATGCGGTCGCCGGGCCGGGTGGCGCCGCGGGCCGCGCGCTTCTCCTCGGCCGACGGGGGCGGCGGGGGCGTGGGAGGTGGGG
>NZ_JAHHIT010000146.1 GCF_024539675.1 Streptomyces hilarionis
CTCCACGCCCCTCCGAAGCTCCTCCCCGGCCCCGTCCCGCGCCCCTCCCGGCCCTTCCGGAACCGGCCCGGCACAGCCGAGCGGACCGACGCTCACCTGCGAAAACAAGGCGAAACCGCGGCACGGGGTGTCCGTCCGAAAGGCACCGCGTGCCTACTTTCTCGTAATCGAGAGTTTTTTCCCATGGATCCTTTGATCGATCATCGATCAGGGAGTTACAGTCACCGACGGGCCGCTCCGCGGAGTCGTACAACGACGCCGCGGCGAGCCCTCGTGCCCTGTCCTGCCAAGACCCAAGGGCACCCCCGAACCCTTACCGATGAGGGAACCCCCTTCGACTGAGGAAGGCGGCGACATGACCGACCCCAACGCCATCCAGCCGAGCGCGCTCGACCAGCTCCCCGACCGGGATCCGGAGGAGACCGCCGAATGGCAGGCCTCCCTGGACGCGGTCGCCAAGGCGGCCGGGCCGCACCGTGCCGCGTACCTGATGCGCCGCACGCTGGAGCGGGCCGAGGGCAACGGCATCGCGCTGCCCAAGCTGCTCGAGACCGACTACGTCAACACCATCCCGACCGCCGCGGAGCCCTCCGCGCCCGGCGACCCGGAGATGGAGCGGAAGATCACCGCGTGGAACCGCTGGAACGCGGCCGCCATGGTGACCCGCGGCGCCAAGCACGGCGTCGGCGGCCACATCGCCACCTTCGCCTCCGCGGCCTGGCTCTACGAGACCGGCTTCAACCACTTCTTCCGGGGCAAGGAGGCCGACGGCTCGGGCGACCAGCTCTACATCCAGGGCCACGCCTCCCCCGGCATCTACGCCCGCGCCTTCCTCGACGGCCGGCTGACCGAGCGGCACCTGGACAACTTCCGCCAGGAGTCGGGCGGCGAGGGCCTGCCGTCCTACCCGCACCCGCGGCGGCTGCCCTGGCTGTGGGAGTTCCCGACCGTCTCCATGGGACTCGGTCCGCTCTCCGCCATCTACCAGGCGCGCTTCAACCGGTACCTCACCAACCGCGCCGTCAAGGACGTCTCCGCCTCCCACGTGTGGGCGTTCCTCGGCGACGGCGAGATGGACGAGCCGGAGTCGACGGCGGCACTCGCCCTCGCCTCCCGCGAGGGTCTGGACAACCTGACCTTCGTCATCAACTGCAACCTCCAGCGCCTCGACGGCCCGGTCCGCGCCAACTTCAAGATCGTGCAGGAGCTGGAGGCCCAGTTCCGCGGCGCCGGCTGGAACGTGATCAAGACGCTGTGGGGCACGGCCTGGGACGAGCTGTTCCAGCTCGACACCACGGGCGCGCTGGTACGCCGGCTGCGCGAGGTGCCCGACGCCCAGGTGCAGACGTACCAGACGCGGGACGCGGCCTACATCCGCCAGGACTTCTTCGGCAAGGACCCGGCGCTCGCCGAGATGGCGAAGCTGCTGAGCGACGACAAGATCCTCGAGTGCTTCCACCTCTCCCGCGGCGGCCACGAGGCCGGCAAGGTCTACGCGGCCTACAAGGCGGCCGTGGAGTTCAAGGGCGCCCCGACGGTGATCCTGGCCCAGACGGTCAAGGGCCACACCCTCGGCGAGGGCTTCGCGTCGAAGAACGCCAACCACCAGATGAAGAAGCTCTCGGTGGACGAGTTCAAGGCGATGCGCGACCTGCTGGAGCTGCCGATCTCCGACGCGCAGTTCGTCGACGGGGTCGTCCCCTACGGACACCCGGGCGCCGACTCCCCCGAGGTCCGCTACCTCCAGGAGCGCCGCGCGGCCCTCGGCGGCCCGGCCCCGGCCCGCCGCACGCACGCCCTCGCGCCGCTGCCGGCCCCGGCCGACAAGACGTTCGCCTCGTTCGACAAGGGCTCCGGCTCGCAGAACGTGGCGACCACGATGGCCTTCGTCCGCCTGGTCAAGGACCTGGTCCGCGACAAGGAGACCGGCAAGCGCTGGGTGCCGATCGTCCCCGACGAGGCGCGCACCTTCGGCATGGAGAGCCTGTTCCCGTCGCTCGGGATCTACTCCCCCAAGGGCCAGACGTACGAGCCGGTCGACCGCGACCAGCTGATGTACTACAAGGAGGCCGAGAACGGCCAGATCCTCAACGAGGGGATCACCGAGGCCGGTTCGATGGCCGACTTCATCGCCGCATCGACGTCGTACGCGACGCACGGCGAGGCGATGATCCCGTTCTACATCTTCTACTCCATGTTCGGCTGGCAGCGCACGGCCGACCAGATGTGGCAGCTCGGCGACCAGCTCGGCCGCGGCTTCCTCGTCGGCGCGACGGCCGGCCGCACGACCCTGACGGGCGAGGGCCTCCAGCACGCCGACGGCCACTCCCCGGTCATCGCCGCGACCAACCCGGCCGCGCTCAGCTACGACCCGGCGTTCGCCTACGAGATCGCGGCGATCGTCAAGGACGGTCTGCGCCGGATGTACGGCGAGGCGGCCCCGGGCGAGGACCAGAACGTCTTCTACTACCTGACGGTCTACAACGAGCCGATGCCGCAGCCGGCCAAGCCGTCCGCGCCCGGCGTCGACGAGGGCATCCTCAAGGGCCTGTACCGCTTCAACACGGCCGAGTCGGCCGGCGTGGAGGTCGCGGCGGCCAACGCCCCGCGCATCCAGCTGCTGGCCTCGGGCACGGCGATCCACTGGACGCTGAAGGCGCAGAAGCTGCTCGCCGAGGAGTGGGGGGTGGCCGCCGACGTGTGGTCCGCGACCTCCTGGACCGAGCTGCGCCGCGACGCGCTGGAGGCCGACGCGGCCCTGCTGCGCGGCGAGGAGCGGACGCCGTACGTCCGCCGGGCGCTACAGGGCGCCGAGGGCCCGGTGCTCGCGGTCTCCGACTACATGCGCCAGGTCCCGGACCAGATCGCGCAGTGGGTCGAGCAGGACTGGTCCTCGCTGGGCGCGGACGGCTTCGGTCTGTCCGACACCCGCGAGGCGGCCCGCCGCCACTTCGGCGTGGACGCGGAGTCGGTCGTCGTGGCCGCCCTGGCCCAGCTCGCCCGACGCGGCGAGGTCAAGGCGACGGCGGTGAAGGAGGCCCGCGAGCGGTACGGCCTGTAGCGGCCGGACCGTCGCGGCGCGACACGAAGGGGGTACGGCCCGAGGCCGTACCCCCTTCGCCGTCCCCCGACGACGACCCGCCACGCGCCACCCCACACCACCCTGCGCAGTCCGCTCCGCACCCTGGCCGACGACGGCCCGCCGCACCGGCGAACGACAGCAGCTCCCCACCCGGCCGACGACGGCCCGCCGCACCCCCGCCGACCACAGCCGCCGCCCACCCCGGAGGACCCCGGCCCACCGCAGGCAAACCTCCGTGCGCCCGCTCGGGGCGACGGTTCCGGGCCGGGTGTGTGAGGCCCGGGGCGTTGTCGGTGGGGCCCGGCATCATGGGCGCATGCGTGCTGCCCGGCTCATCAAGATGGTGCTCCTCCTGCAGTCCCGGCCCGCCATGACCGCCGCCGAGCTGGCGCGGGAACTGGAGGTGTCGGAGCGCACGGTCACGCGGGACGCGCAGGCGCTGTCGGAGGCCGGTGTGCCGGTGTACGCGGAGCGGGGCCGGGCGGGCGGGTACCGGCTCGTCGGCGGGTACCGGACCGGGCTGACGGGGCTGGGGCGCGGCGAGGCGGAGGCGCTGTTCCTCAGCGGGGTGCCGCAGGCGCTGCGCGAGATGGGGCTGGCGGACGTCGCCTCTGCCGCGCGGCTGAAGGTCTCGGCGGCGCTGCTGCCGTCCCTGCGGGACGCCCCGCGGGCGGCGGCGCAGCGGTTCCATCTGGACGCCCCCGCCTGGTTCCGGGAGCCTCGGGCGCCGGCGCTGCTGCCGCTGATCGCGGAGGCGGTGTGGGACGACCGGTGTCTGCGGGCCCGCTACCGGCGCGGGGAGGCGGAGGTGGAACGAGAGCTGGAGCCGTACGGGCTCGTGCTGAAGGCGGGGGTCTGGTACCTGTGCGCCCGGGTGCGGGGCGACGGCGGCGGGGCGCCGCGGACGTACCGGATCGACCGGTTCGTCGACGCCGAGGCCCTGGGGGATCGTTTCGGCCGGGACGAGGAGTTCGATCTCCCCGCTTTCTGGGCCGGGCAGACCGAGCGCTTCGCGCGGTCGATCCTGCGGACCGAGGTGGTCGTGCGGCTGTCGGAGGCGGGCGTGCGCGCGCTGCCGCACGCCGTGGACCCGGTGGCTGCCAGGGACGCGTTGGCGGCGGCCGGGGATCCGGACGCCCGGGGGAGGGTGACGGTCACGCTGGGCGCCGAGTCGCAGGACGTGGCGTACGCCCAGCTCAGGGCCCTGGGGGCGGAGGCCGAGGTGATCTCGCCGGAGTCTCTGCGGAAACGATTCGCCGAGGACGCGGCCCGCATGGCGGAGTTGTATCGGCCGCGGTGAGAATCCGCGGCACTCCGGGTGCGTCCCGCACGGTCAGGCACGATGCTGGACGCGTGATGGACGAGACGGAGTTCTGGGAGCTGGTGGACGCCTCCCGCGAGGCCGCCGAGGGCGATCCCGAGGAGCAGGCCGACGTGCTCGTGGAGCGGCTGCTGGGGCTGGACCCGGAGTCCGTGCTCGACTTCGCCCGGCATTTCGAGTCCCGCTACCACCGCGCCTACCGCTGGGACCTGTGGGGCGCGGCGTGGCTGCTGCTGGACGGGGCGAGCGACGACGCCTTCGACTTCTTCCGGTGCTGGCTCATCGGGCAGGGCCGCGAGGTCTTCGAGGGCGCCCTGCACGGCGACCCCGACGCGCTGGCCGACCTGCTGGACGACTTCGACGAGGAGATCGACGGCGACGGCGAGGAGCTGGGGTACGCGGCGGACGAGGCCTACGAGCAGCTCACCGGGAACGTCGCCCCGGATCTCGGCATCGCTCCCCCGCCCCCCGAGCCCGAGGGCACGCCCGTCGACTTCGAGAACGAGTCGGCGCTGGCCGAGCGGTATCCGCGTCTGTGGCAGCGCTTCAAGGAATGACCTCCGTCAGGAGATGACGGTCCGGGACGTCCCCCGCGCCTCGGGGTCGTGCCCGGGCGGGCGCGCAACGGCGCTCACGCGGGCCTGCGGCGGGTGCTGTCCGCCGGGGGGTACGCCTGGGCCCGGTCCGTCCGCACCGCGTGGTGCAGCGGCGCCTCGTTGGCCTGCTCCAGGGCCGACGCGGTGGCCGCGGCGGGGCCGAGGACGACCGCGGCGACGGCGCACAGGACGGTCCAGGGCCCGCGGGCCGCGAGGGCCCGGCCGACGCCCCGCCCGACGCCCCGCCCGGCCCCCGGTGCGGCCGGCTCGGTGGGCTCGGTGGGCTCGGTGCGGGAGGTGGACCGAGGGGACTGCTCACGGCTGCCGTTCATGTTCCCCGCCTCCGGTCGGTTCGTGGTGTGCACGACCGTAGGACCCGGGGATGGGAACACCCTGAACGGCGCCTAAGGCGTTCCTGTGAGTGCCCGTGCGGCCGTCCTGCCCTGGATGCGCGCCGCCGCCCGGCGGATCTCCGGGAGACGCGCGGCGAGGGCGGCGCCGGGGCAGCTGGTCATGTAGGCGTCACGGTGGCCGGCCAGGGCGGGGAAGACGGCCGTGGCGCCGGCGGCGTACCGGCTGTGGCTGTTGCTGGAGGTGAGGCGGGCCTGCGCCCGCGGGTCGACCCCGGCGAGGCCGAGCTTCCAGGCGGTCAGGGCGGCGATCGAGTCCACCATCGCCTGCGGGACCGGGATGCCGGCCGTGAACGTGCCGAGCGCGGCGATGCCGGCCGTGCGGTGGTTGAAGCCCTGGGTGTGGGCCCCCGTGACGGGACGGTCGACGCCGCCCGCGCGGCCCTCGTAGATGGTGCCGCAACGGTCGACGAGGAAGTTGTAGCCGATGTCGTCCCAGTCCCGGGCGCCGGTCTGGCCGGCGTACAGGTAGCGGATGATGCGGGGCGCGTCGGCGCAGTCGTAGCCGTTGGGCGAGTCGGTGTGGTGGACGAAGACGGCGACGACCTTGTCGTCGTAGCGCGGGGGCGGCTGGGCGTGGCGGGCGAGGGCGTCCAGCCAGGCGGAGCGGGGCACGATGGGCGGCCGGGCCGCCCGGTGCGCGGTGGCGGCGCGCGCGTCGGCCGTGCGCGCGGACGGCGCGGGGCGGGCGGCGTGCTCGACGCCGCCCGCGCACAGGCCCAGCGCGGCCAGGGCGGCGAGGCCCGGCAGGCAGCCCAGCAGCACGAGGACCGGGCCCGGTATGCGCGCCGGGCGCCGTCCGCGCCGGGCGCGCGCGGCGCGGGATGCCGGTCGGAGGGCACACATGGCTCCACTGTCGGCCTGTTCCGGTCCGTCCGCGATGTGTGCTGTGCCACCTGGTGGAACCATCCTCCCGGTGCACGCCGTTTTACGGGGTGCACGCGCGTGTGGCGGGTGTCCGCGATCACGCGCGCGTGGACGGCGGGTACTGATCACTGCGCGCTTCCCGCACGTACTAGGGGATCCGAGAGAAGGGGGGCCTCGTGGACCTGCTCGACATCCTGCTGGCGCTGGTGATCCTGGCCTACGCCGCGTCCGGCTACCGGCGGGGGCTGGTGGCCGGCTGCGTCTCGCTGGCCGGGTTCGTCGGCGGGGCGGTGATCGGCGTGTGGGTCCTGCCATGGCTGATGGACCTGGTGACGCCGGGGACCACGGCGGCGACGGTGACGGCGGTGTTCGCGGTCCTGGTCCCCGCGGTGGTGGGGCACGAACTGGCGGGCCGGCTGGGGCTGCGGTTGCGGCGCGAGCTGGACCGGGGGCCGCTGCGGGTGGCCGACGGCGTCGGCGGGGCGGCGGCCAACACGGTCGCGGTGCTGGTGGTGGCCTGGGTGGCGGCGAGCGTGCTGGGCGCGTCCTCGTCGCCGGTGGTCACGTCGTCGATACGGGACTCCCGGCTGCTGGGGGCCGTGCAGGACGCCATGCCGGACACCACGCCGAACTGGTTCTCGCGGGCCACGTCGGCGCTGACCCAGGCGGGTTTCCCGCAGGTCTTCAACCCCTTCGAGAACGAGTCGACGGCCGAGGTCGCCAAGCCCACCGGCGACAGCGTGACGGCGCTCGCGACGGAGGCGGCCAAACGGAGCACGGTGAAGATCGAGGGCTCCTCGGGCGACCAGGGCCGCGAGGGCAGCGGTTTCGTCTACGCGGGCGAGCACGTGATGACCAACGCGCACGTGGTGGCGGGCATCGACCGCCCGACCGTGCGGATCGGCGGCGTGGGGCGGTCGTACCCCGCGCGCGTGGTGCTCTTCGACCCGGACCGGGACGTGGCGGTGCTGTACGTGCCGGAGCTGCGGGCGCCGGTCCTGCGATTCGACGACGCCGCCTCGCGCGGCGACTCCGCGGTGGTCGCCGGCTATCCCCAGGACGGCGACCTCGACCTCCAGGCGGCCACGGTCGCGGGCCGGGTGAAGGCGACCGGCCGGAACATCTACAACGACGGGATCGTCACCCGCGAGATCTACTCGATCCGCTCCACGGTGCGCCCGGGCAACTCCGGCGGCCCGCTGCTGACCACGACGGGCCGGGTCTACGGCGTGGTCTTCGCGCGCTCCACCTCCGACGACGAGACCGGGTACGTGCTGACCGCGGCCGAGGTCGCCGACGACGCCGAGCGGGCGGCCACGGCGACCCGCGCGGTCGACACGGGCAGTCTGACGACCTCCTGAGCCGCGCGCGGCGAGGTCAGACCGACCGGCCCATGAAGACGTCGTCCACGTACTTCCCGTCGAGCAGGAACTCCCCGGGGAGCACCCCCTCGACCGCGAACCCCTCGGACGCGTAGAGCCCGCGCGCGGGGGCGTTGTGGCCGAGGACGCGCAGGGTGAGCCGGCGGGCGCCCTGCCGGCGGGTCTCCTCGGCCGCGGCGCGCAGCAGCGCCCGTGCGACGCCTCTGCCGCGGGCCTCGTCCAGGACGGCGAGCCCCTGGATCTGCCGGACGTGCGCGTTGCAGGCGAGCGGGGTGGACCGGACCAGCCGGAGGTACCCGACGACGCGGCCGTCCAGTTCGGCGACCAGGTGGTCCTCGGGGGCGTGCCGCTCGTCGAAGAAGGCGCCGTAGGGCGGCTCGGGCCGCGGCATCACCGCGTGCAGGGTGGACCAGGTGGCCCGGTCGACGGCGGAGAGCACATCGTCGTCGGCGGGCAGTGCGGCGCGTATGCGCAGGTCGGGCTGGGCGAGGGGGGCGGACGGCTCGGGCATGGCGGTCACCCTAGTGCGGGCGGCCGGTGGGTGAACGGAGGTTTTCTCCGTTGCGCGGGCAGGATGAGCGCATGGAACGTACGCGAATCGCGGTGGCCGGCGCGTCCGGTCTGATCGGCAGCGCCCTGGTGCGCTCTCTGACCTCGGACGGCCACGAGGTGCGGCGTCTGGTGCGCCACGCGCCCCGGGGGGCGGACGAGGTCCGCTGGGACCCGGAGCAGGGGCGGGTGGACGCGGCCGGGCTCGCCGGGTGCGACGTCGTGGTCAACCTGGCCGGGGCAGGGGTCGGGGAGCGGCGCTGGAGCGAGGCGTACAAGCGGCGGATCCACGACAGCCGGGTGCACGGCACGGCCGCGCTGGCGAAGGCCGTCGCCTCGCTCGACGCGCCGCCGCGGGTCTTCGTCAACGGCAGCGCGATGGGCTTCTACGGCGAGACGGGCGAGCGGGTCGTGGACGAGGGCTCGCCCGCCGGCAGCGGCTTCCTGCCGGAGCTGTGCGTGGAGTGGGAGGCGGCGGCGGCGCCGGCGCGGGAGGCGGGCGTGCGCACGGTCCTCCCCCGCACCGGCCTGGTGGTGGCCCGTGGCGGCGGGGCCTGGGGCAAGCTGTTCCCGCTGTTCACCGCCGGGCTGGGCGGGCGGATGGGCGACGGCCGGCAGTACTGGTCGTTCATCGCCCTGCACGACGAGGTGGCGGCGATCCGGCATCTCATCGACCGCGACGACCTGTCGGGGCCCTTCAACCTGACCGCGCCCCAGCCGCTGACCAACCGGGAGATCACCGAGGCGATGGGGCGGGTGCTGCACCGGCCGACGCTGTTCCCGGTGCCGGCCCGGGTGCTGCGCACGGTCCTGGGCGAGATGGCCGGGGACGTGCTGGGCAGTGCGCGGGTGGTGCCGAAGCGGCTGCTGGAGTCGGGGTTCGTCTTCGCGTTTCCCGGGATCGAGGACGCGATCCGAGCCGCCTGATCCTCCTCGTGACCGCATGCGACCGCTGTGCGACCGTGCCCTGTCCATGCGCGACTGTTCCTGACCGATCACAGCCCTAACCTCGACCCGAACTCGGGTATCCGGGACGGCTGTTGGGGGCATGACGTCTCCAGCCGCCGCGCAACCTCGAGGAGGGGCACGTGCTTGAGCCCGCGTACCAGGCAGACGTCGTCGTGGTGGGGGCCGGGGTCGCCGGCCTCTCCGCCGCGCACCGGCTGACCAGCGCAGGAATAACGACCGCGGTCCTGGAGGCCGCCCCTTACGTGGGCGGCCGCATGTCGACGGAGAAGATCGACGGGTTCCGGCTCGACCGCATCGGGCAGCTGCTGTCCACGGCGTATCCCGAACTGGCCTCCCCACCGGGGCTCGACGCGCTCGTGCTGCGTCCGTTCGCGCCAGGGGTCCTGCTGCACAGCGACGGACGCCGTCATCGCGCCGGCGCGCAGGTGGGCGCGGGGAGCGCACGGGGCGCACTCCATGCCGTACGCGCCCTGGCGAGCACTCCGCGACCGGGCGGGCTGCCCCGGCCGCGCGCCGGCGGCTCCCTGCCCGCGCAGGGCCGTCCGGCGGCCCCGCCAAGGGTCCGGGCGGGCGCGCCGCTGGGCAGCGCCGTGGACCAGGCCCGGCTCGGGGCCGCGCTCACCCGGCTCGCCGTCACCCCGGTCGACCGGCTGCTGCGCCGCCCCGAGTCGCCCGCCGGGCAGGCGCTCGCGGCCCGCGGTCTGCCCGCCCGCACCGTCGACGGCTTTCTGCGTCCGCTGCTCGCCGCCCTGCTGTGCGATCCGGACCTCACCACCTCCAGCCGCTGCGCGGACCTCGCGCTGCGCGCCTTCGCGGCCGGCCGGCTGGCTGTGCCGGAGGGCGGGGCCGAGGTCCTGCCGGAGCTGCTCGCCCGGACGCTGCCGGCCGGCGCCGTGCACACGGGGGTGCGGGTCACCGGGGTCTCCACGACCTCGGTGACGACCGCCGAGCACGGCGAGTTCCGCTGCCGCGCCGTCCTGGTGGCCACCGACGCGCGCACCGCGGCCGAACTGCTGCCGGGGCTGCGCGTACCGGACTTCCACCCGGTGACGGTCGTCCACCACACGACGGACGAGCCGCCCCCGACCGGCGCCTCGCTGCTCCTGGACGCCGACCGGGGCGGCCCGGTCGCGCACACCGCGGTGCTGAGCCGGGTCGACCCGAGCCGGGCGCCCGGGGGCCGCACACTGATCTCGTCCACGGTCCTCGGCACGCCGCCGCCGGGCGTCGACACCGCCGTGCGCATGCATCTGTCGCGGCTGTACGGCGTCTCCACCGCGCGCTGGGAGACGCTGGCCGTGCACCACACGGCCGAGGCGGTGCCGGCGATGCGGGCGCCGCACGACCTGCGGCGCGCGGTACGGCTGCTGGCGGGCCTGTACGTGTGCGGCGACCACCGGGACACCAGCACCGTCCAGGGCGCGCTGCACTCGGCGCGCCGGGCCGCCTCGGCGATCGTGTCCGACCTCGGCGCCGCCGGTTCGCTGAACGCGGCCGACCCGCGCCCGACGGCGCGCGAGGAGCGGGCGGCGGCGTGAGCGGCCCGTCCCGGGAGCGCCGCCCCCGGGACGGGCCGTCCGCCGGCCGTCAGCCGAGTGCCGCCACCTTGTCCCGGTAGACGCGCGCCGGGGCCGCGTCCTTGTACGGCTCCAGCCTGCGCTCGAAGTCCCGGACGTACTCCAGCGCCCGCACGGACCTCATCTCGGCCGCCTGCCCGGCCGCCTCCGCCGCGAGCTGGCACGCCTGGTCGAGTTCGCCGAGGCCCAGCCGGGCCGAGGCGAGGACGACCCGGCAGAACACCCTGCTGCGGGCGTGGGCGGCGGGACGCAGCTGGAGCGAGCGCTCCGCGTGCTGCGCCGCCGCCCGGAACTGCTGGAGGTCGCGGTGGCAGTGCCCGAACTCGTCGGCCAGCTGCGCCTCGTCGAAGAAGCGGGCCCAGTGCGGCACCTCGTCGCCGGACTTGGCCGCCTCCAGCGCCCGTTCGGCGCGCACGAGGGCCGCGGTGGAGGCGCGGACCTCGCCGAGCACCCCGTGTCCGCGTGCCTCCGCCGAGTGCAGCAGCGCCTGGACGACGGGCGGGGCGCCCGAGCCGACGCCCTGCTGGGCCACCCGCGCGAGCTGCACCGCCTCGCGCCCGTGCCCCAGGTAGACGGCCTGGCGGCTCATGGTGACGAGCACGAACGACCCGTACGCCCGGTCCGCGGCCGCCTGGGACAGCCGCAGAGCCTGGACGAAGTAGCGCTGGGCCAGGCCGTGCGCGGCGATGTCGAAGGAGGTCCACCCCGCGAGGCGGGTCAGGTCGGCGGCCGCGCCGAAGAGCCGGCGGCCGGTCTGCTCCCCGTACGTCCCGCGCAGCATCGGCTCGCACTCGTGCTCCAGGTACCGCACGAGGGCCTGGCGGGCGTGGCCGCCGCCGTACCTGTCGTCCAGGGTGCGGAAGAGTTCGCCGACCGAGCGCAGCGCGGCGATGTCGCCGCCGGTGACCCGCTGGCCGGGTCCGCGCTCGCCGCCCTGGCCGCGCTGCCGGGGCACGGCCGTCGGCCCGGCTCCCGCGCGGGCGGGAGCCGCGGCGGACTGCGGGGCCGGGGGATGCTGCTGGGGCGCGGCGGGCTGGTGGGCCGCGCCGGGGTGCGCGGGCACGGGGGGCCTGCCGCCGGGACGGCCCTGGAGGGGCACGCGGGCCGGCGACTCGCTGCGGGCGACCTTGTCGTCGGGCCGCCCGATCAGCCAGTCCCGGCTGGGCACGACGAGCCCCGCCGGGGTGAAGGCGATCTTGCGGAGTTCGGCATGGCTGCCGGAGTCCTTGCGCCACAGGCCGCCGACGATGTCGATGGCCTCCTCGGGGGTGCCCGCGAACTCCAGGCCCGCGTAGACGGGGGCGCAGGCGTCCAGGCCGAGGTCCTGGGCGGTCAGGCGGCGGCCCAGCCGTCGGGTGAAGACCTCGGCGATCAGGGCGGGGGTGGTGCCCCGGGGCTGCTGCCCCCGCAGCCACCGGGTGACGGACGTCTTGTCGTATCTGAGGTCCAGCCCGTGCTCGAGGCCGAGCTGATCGACGCGACGGGCCAGTCCCGCGTTGGAGAAGCCCGCTTCGGCGATGAGCGCGGCGAGCTGGCGGTTGGGAGTGCGCTGCGCGGGTCGTTCCGTCATCTGCGGTGCGGTCTCCTGCCTCCCGGGCCTGTGACGTGCCCGGATGAAGTGCGCTGATGCGGTGATCAGCCCTTTTGGCCTCTGAACGGCGCGAATGTAGCGGAGAGTGAGCACACGGTCGCAAATCTCCGCATTCATTCATCCGATCGTGTGAGGATTGGCCATGGGGCTGACGCGGAGCGCGCGGACGTACAGTGGCTTGGGCGCGGGACGCGCCTGACGACTTTCCAGGGAGGCGCTTGCCGTGAGCGAGTTGCGGTTCGTCCGGATGGGGTTCGGCGAGAACGCCGTCGACTACCGGGAGGCGTGGGACGAGCAGCGCCGCGTGCACGCGGCCCGCTTCGCCGACGAGGTCCCGGACACCGTGCTGCTCCTGGAGCATCCGCCCGTCTACACGGCCGGCCGCCGCACCGCCGACGACGAGCGCCCGCTGGACGGCACCCCGGTCGTGGACGTGGACCGCGGCGGCAAGATCACCTGGCACGGCCCCGGCCAGCTGGTGGGCTACCCGATCCTGAAGCTGCCCCGCCCGGTGGACGTCGTCGCGCACGTGCGGCGTCTGGAGGACGCCCTGATCCGGGCCTGCGCGGAGTTCGGCCTGGAGACCACCCGGGTCGAGGGCCGCAGCGGTGTGTGGGTGCTCGGCGACCCGGTGGAGACGCGCCCCTCGCTCGGCGGGCTGTCGCTGGACTTCGACCCCCGGCTCACCGACGAGGAGTTCGACCCGCGGCTCAACGGTCCGGAGTACGCCCCCTCCAACGCCGGCCAGCGGCGCGAGGACCGGAAGATCGCGGCGATCGGCATCCGCGTGGCCAAGGGCGTCACGATGCACGGCTTCGCGCTCAACGTGAACCCGGACAACAAGTGGTTCGACCGGATCATCCCGTGCGGGATCCGCGACGCGGGCGTGGCCTCGCTGGCGAACGAGCTGGGCCGGGACGTCACGATCGAGGAGGTGCTGCCCGTCGTGGAGCGGCACCTGACGGACGTCCTGGAGAACGCCGAGCCGAAGCCGCGCGAGATCGAGCGGGCCCCGGCCTGACCGCGGTCGGCACCGCCGCCGGACTTTCAAATCCACGGGCGTACGCTTGAGCACGCCGAAGAATCAATCGCTAGGGAGCCGGTCGTGTCCGCAGTCGCACCCGACGGACGCAAGATGCTGCGCCTGGAGGTCCGCAACAGCCAGACCCCCATCGAGCGCAAGCCCGAGTGGATCAAGACCCGGGCGAAAATGGGTCCCGAGTACACGAAGATGCAGAACCTCGTGAAGAGCGAGGGGCTGCACACCGTGTGCCAGGAAGCCGGCTGTCCGAACATCTACGAGTGCTGGGAGGACCGCGAGGCCACCTTCCTCATCGGCGGCGACCAGTGCACCCGGCGGTGCGACTTCTGCCAGATCGACACGGGCAAGCCCGAGGCGCTGGACCGTGACGAGCCCCGGCGCGTCGGCGAGTCCGTCGTCACGATGGACCTGAACTACGCCACGATCACCGGCGTCGCCCGCGACGACCTGGCGGACGGCGGGGCGTGGCTGTACGCCGAGACCGTCCGGCAGATCCACGCGCAGACCGCCGGGCGCGAGGCCGGGCGCACCAAGGTGGAGCTGCTCGCCCCCGACTTCAACGCCGTCCCGGAGCAGCTGGCGGAGGTCTTCTCCTCGCGGCCCGAGGTCTTCGCGCACAACGTCGAGACCGTCCCGCGGATCTTCAAGCGGATCCGCCCCGGCTTCCGGTACGAGCGTTCGCTGGGCGTCATCACGGCGGCCCGCGACTACGGGCTGGTCACCAAGTCCAACCTGATCCTCGGCATGGGCGAGACCCGCGAGGAGGTGAGCGAGGCGCTGCGCCAGCTGCACGAGGCGGGCTGCGAGCTGGTCACCATCACGCAGTACCTGCGGCCCTCCGTGCGCCACCACCCGGTGGAGCGCTGGGTGAAGCCGCACGAGTTCGTCGAGCTCAAGGAGGAGGCCGAGCAGATCGGCTTCTCCGGCGTGATGTCGGGCCCGCTGGTACGGTCCTCCTACCGCGCCGGACGCCTCTACCGGATGGCCGTCGAGAAGCGCGGTTCCTTCGTCGCCGGCCAGGCCGTCTGACGAGACGTCACCTCACTTGCGCCGTACGGCCGCAAGCCGAGTGTGTGAACTCGCGCACAAGCAGCTACTCGCCAGTAGTGACCGATTCGACGCGGTCCCGACCGTCCCCGCAGATGAGGACGCACGTCGGGGCCGCGTCAGCGTTTCGGCCCCCCGCATCAAGGTTTCATTCGCGTTTGACCGGTCGGTCACGCCCTGGTAACACCAAACAGTGACGCTGATATCACGTCACGTGCAGACAACCCCGTACCACCCCGTACACCCCGTGCCCGAACCTTGTCCGAGGGGGACACCCGTCATGCAGGCCGCGCCCGTTCGCGCCACCGCGATCCCGACCTTCAGCACCGCACTGCGCGCCGTCGAGTCGCTGCTCCTGAGCAGCGGCCAGCGCACCGCCCGACGCAACGCCTGGACCTCCGTCCTGGAGGACCGCCGTCGCGCCAAGGACCGGGTCGAGGCGCAGCGCGTCCTCGAAGCGGTCACCTCCGTCCGTCCCTGACCCACCCCCTCCCCACACCTCCCCTCCTGCCGTCGTAGGCGCTTCGCGGGCCACGTAGACTTCGTGGCATGGCGAGAAGTGACAGCGCGGCGGACGCCGCTAACCCCGGGCGACTGAAGCAGATCGCCCTGACGTTCAAGATGACCCGCAAGGCCGACAAGACGATCGGTTTTGTTCTCGCGGGTGTCTTCCTCCTCACCTTCGGCGTCTTTCTCGCGATCGGCTTCCTGATCGACCACCCGGTCTACCTGGGCATCCTCGGTCTCCTGCTCGCCTTCCTGGCGACGGCGATCGTGTTCGGACGCCGGGCCGAGCGGGCCGCCTTCGGTCAGATGGAGGGCCAGCCCGGCGCGGCCGCGGCCGTCCTCGACAACATCGGCCGGGGCTGGACGACCACCCCCGCCGTGGCGATGAACCGCAGCCAGGACGTGGTGCACCGGGCCGTCGGCAAGGCCGGCATCGTCCTGGTCGCCGAGGGCAACCCGAACCGGGTGAAGAGCCTCCTGGCCGCCGAGAAGAAGAAGATGAACCGCATCGTCGCGGACGTCCCCGTGCACGACGTGATCGTCGGTACCGGCGAGGGCCAGGTCGAGCTGAAGAAGCTGCGCACCACCATGCTGAAGTACCCCCGCGTCCTGGCCGGCCCGCAGGTCACCGCGACCAACGACCGGCTGCGCGCGCTGGGCGACCTCATGAGCAACATGCCGTTGCCGAAGGGTCCGATGCCCAAGGGCATGCGCCTGCCGAAGGGCGGCGGCGGCAAGTCCCGCTGACCCGTCTTTCCCCTCACGTCCCGAAGGGGCGCCCGGATCGCTCCGGGCGCCCCTTCGTCGTCGTACGGGCGCGGCGCGCGGGCCGCCGGGTCACGCCACGCCGCACGGGCGGGACGCGCCTGCGTGGGCGGACGTCAAGGCCGGCGTGGGCGGACGTCAGGGCCGGCGGACCGACGGCGCTCAGGTCCGGACTTCGACCGTCCGGGCCAGCCGGTCGTGCAGGCCTCGGCCGTCGCGGTCCCAGACCAGGGCCGGCACGGCCAGGCAGAGCAGGACCGTGCGCACGGCGGAGCGCGCGGGGCTGACGGCGCCGGTGTCGACCGCGACCACCCGCAGCCGGAACAGGCGCTTGCCCGGGGTGAAGCCGATGGTGCCCACCGTCAGCAGGCTCATCACCAGGAACACCAGCAGCGCCCAGTTGCTCGTCGCGGGCCGGTAGCCGTCGGTGATCAAGCTGTATGCGATCAGCACGCTGAGGCCCCAGTCCACGGCGAGCGCGCCCAGCCGCCGGCCGGGGCGGGCGATCGAGCCCGGTCCCTCCTGCGGCAGTCCGAGCTGTTCGCCCCGGTATCCGAAGTCGACACCGGCGTCCTCGGCGGCCGCTCGGGGGCCCGAGAGCCACGAGCCGATTGCATCCCTGTTGTCCACGCGTCCACGGTACTGCGCCCGTTTCGCGATACGGACAGGTGGGGTACACCGGGCAGGGTCCGGTTAACTTGTGCGAAACAAACGGGTCACGCCCGAGAAATCAGCCGTCCCTAGGGTCGACGACAGCGTGTGCCACCGCACTGGCCGCACGAACGAACTACCACCCCGGCTCGACGGCCGGGAGTAGGAGGAGCTGGATGTTCCAGAACGCCGACGAGGCCAAGAAGTTCATCGCGGACGAGGAGGTCAAGTTCGTCGACGTCCGCTTCTGCGACCTGCCGGGCGTCATGCAGCACTTCACGCTGCCCGTCGAGGCGTTCGACCCGGACGAGGAGCTCGCCTTCGACGGCTCGTCGATCCGTGGCTTCCAGGCCATCCACGAGTCCGACATGGCGCTGCGCGCCGACCTGTCGACCTCGCGCGTGGACCCGTTCCGCCGCGACAAGACGCTGAACATCAACTTCTTCATCCACGACCCGATCACGGGCGAGCAGTACTCCCGTGACCCGCGCAACGTGGCGAAGAAGGCGGAGGCCTACCTGGCGTCGACCGGTATCGCCGACACCGCGTACTTCGGCCCCGAGGCCGAGTTCTACGTCTTCGACAGTGTGCGTTTCCAGACGTCCGCGAACGAGTCCTTCTACCACATCGACTCCGAGGCCGGCGCCTGGAACACCGGTGCGCTCGAGGACAACCGCGGTTACAAGGTCCGCTACAAGGGCGGCTACTTCCCGACCCCGCCGGTCGACCACTTCGCCGACCTGCGTGCGGAGATCTCCCTGGAGCTGGCCGCGTCCGGCCTCCAGGTCGAGCGCCAGCACCACGAGGTGGGCACCGCCGGCCAGGCCGAGATCAACTACAAGTTCAACACGCTGCTCGCCGCGGCCGACGACCTCCAGCTCTTCAAGTACATCGTGAAGAACGTCGCCTGGCGCAACGGCAAGACCGCGACCTTCATGCCGAAGCCGATCTTCGGCGACAACGGCTCGGGCATGCACGTCCACCAGTCGCTGTGGACCGGCGGCTCCCCGCTGTTCTACGACGAGGCCGGCTACGCGGGCCTGTCGGACACGGCCCGCTACTACATCGGCGGCATCCTCAAGCACGCCCCGTCGCTGCTGGCCTTCACCAACCCGACGGTGAACTCCTACCACCGCCTGGTGCCGGGCTTCGAGGCGCCGGTCAACCTGGTGTACTCGCAGCGCAACCGCTCCGCGGCCATGCGCATCCCGATCACGGGCTCCAACCCGAAGGCCAAGCGCGTCGAGTTCCGCGCGCCCGACGCCTCCGGCAACCCGTACCTGGCGTTCTCCGCCCTGCTGCTCGCGGGCCTGGACGGCATCAAGAACAAGATCGAGCCGGCCGAGCCGATCGACAAGGACCTCTACGAGCTGGCCCCCGAGGAGCACGCGGGCGTCGCGCAGGTCCCGACCTCGCTCCCGGCCGTCCTCGACCGCCTCGAGGCGGACCACGAGTTCCTGCTCGCCGGCGACGTCTTCACGCCCGACCTGATCGAGACGTGGATCGACTACAAGCGCACCCACGAGATCGCCCCGCTCCAGCTGCGCCCGCACCCGCACGAGTTCGAGCTGTACTTCGACGTGTGATATCGCCCCAGGTCAGAGCGGGCATCCGCTCCCCTGGGCCCTGTGTGGACCGTCGGCCGTGCCCTTCCTCACCGGAAGGGCACGGCCGACGGCCCGTTCCGGGGGCGCCGGCATCGGTCGCCGACGGCGGTGGGTCCTCGGGCCCGGCCCCCACTCCGCCTGCCCGGTCACTCGGCCCCTCCCGGCCTCGGGGAGCGGATCTGCTGAACCGGCAGTGCCCTGCCCTCTGTGAGAGCTTCCCGTCCAGGGATGCGACGAGCGACGCCCCCGTCCTGTTTCTGAGGACGGGGGCGTCGTCGTAAGGTGCGGGGCACTGCTGTTCGACGACGGGTGACGGGGAGACACGGGGATGCCCGAACAGGACGACACGGAGCGGGAGTTCGACCTCAAGTGGGCCGACGCCGCAGCGCACAGGGAACCCTCGGCGCGGGCCAGGATGCTGGCCGCCCGGTGGAAGGAGAACCCCCCTCGGCCAGTGCCTTTCCGGGGCGACCCCACTCCGGTGGCCCCCCGGCGCTCGTCGTGGCTGTCGACGGCGCTGGTGCTGGGGTGCGTGGCGGGGTTGATCGTGCTGCTGGGGTACGTGCGCTTCCGGGCGCCGTACTAGACCGCAAGGTGATGCCCGATACCGCCGGGGTTGTCGGCCGCGCGGTGCTATTTTTGTGGCCCTTCGCTCACCGTCGGTATCCACGGCGGCATCGAGAACGGTTGGCCCGGTGACCACAGCCCGCCCTGCGCGTACCGCCGTCGTCGTGACAGCGCTCCCCGTGGAGTTCTTCCCGTTGCGGGAGCGTCTCGGGGCCGTCGGGGCCCGGTCCCTGGGCCAGCGCAGGGTCGGCACCATCATCGTGCAGACGTTCGCGCTGGGCGGCGCCCATGCCTCGTGGACGGTGCATCTGGCCCAGGTGGGCATGACGAATGTCGTGGCGGCCCTCGGCACGCACGGCCTCCTGGAGGTGCTACGGCCGGATGTCGCGCTCCTCGTCGGGATAGCCGGCAGCCTCAAGGAGGACATCCCGCCCGGCGACGTCGTGGTCGCCACCAAGGTGTACGAGATCCACGGCGCCAAGGTGACGGCCGAGGGCCGCGGCGCGCGTCCCGACGCGGTGGACACCTCGCACGCGCTGGAGCAGACGGCCCTGTACGCCCAGGTCGGCGCCAGGTGCCACTTCAAGCCGATCGCCTCGGGCGACGTCGTGCTCGACGCCGAGTCCGGCGACATCCGCCACCGGCTCCGGACCACCTACCAGGATGCCGCCGCCCTGGAGATGGAGGGCTTCGGCTTCTGCAAGGCGGCGCAGCGGCACCGCACGGAGGCCCTGGTCATCCGCGGGATCAGCGATCGTGCGGACGGCGCGAAGGGCGCCGCCGACGCCGGCGGCGGCCAGCAGCGGGCGGCCGCCCACGCCGCCGAGGTGGCCGTCGCCGTCCTGGTCGAGCACCAGCCCGACGGGGCCGGCGCAACGCCGCCGTCCCCGGTCCGGTGGAGCCGCTTCCTCCGGTCGGGGGGCCGCTTACCGGGCGCCGGCGTCCCCACCCGGCGCGGGGGCGCAGGCGACGGAATCGGCGGGGGCGGCGGCAAGGGCGGGGGCGGCGGGAAGGGGCCCCGGCGTCGGCCGGCGGGGACGGGACCGCGCTCCGGCCGCCTCAGGGGACGGGCGAAGCTCGCCTGGCTCCCGGTCGCCGCGGGGGCGGTCACGCTCGGGATCGTCCTCCAGTCGTGCGGAAGCGGCGCGACCGGTTCCGACGACGACAGGCCGACCTCCGCACCCGTCGTTCCCACCCTCGCGGCCTGTGCGCGGACGGACACCGCACCCCTGGTCGTCGCCGCCTCCGCCGACAAGTCGGAGCCCATGCGGCGGGCGGCCCAGGCGTACGGCAACCGGGCCGCGGGAGGCTCCTGCCTGGCGGTGAAGGTGGAGGAGCGCAACTCGGGCGAGGCGATGCGCGCCCTGGTCGACGGCTGGAGCGAGTCCGACGGGACCCGGCCGGACGTGTGGGCGCCCGCCGGGAGCACCTGGCTCTCGCTGGCGAGGGCCGGCGCCCGGGGGGCGAACGCGAAGCAGTTCCCCGCCCGGGCGCAGTCCGTCGTGCAGAGCCCGCTGACCGTCGCCATGCCCAAGCCCATGGCCGACGTCCTGAACTGGCCCGAGACCCGCTTCACCTGGCGGCAGCTGGCCCAGTGGGCGCAGCACGCCGACGGCTTCTGGGCGGCTCGCAAGAAGCCGGAATGGGGTTCGTTCAAGCTCGGCAAGACCAACCCCAAGTACTCCACGTCGGGGCTCAACGCGACCGTCGCCGCGTTCTACGCCAAGACGGGCACCAGCGGCGAACTGGGCGTCCCGCACATCGAGAACCCCGGCAACCAGGCGTTCGTCCGGAGCATCGAGCAGGCCGCCGTCCACTACGGCGACACCACCCTGACGTTCCTGGCCAACCTCCGCGAGGCGGACCGGAGCAGCCCCCAGAAGGCCATGTCGTACATCTCCGCCGTCACCCTGGAGGAGAGCAGCGTGGCGGCCTACAACGCGGGCTACCCCTGCGGCGCGCTCAGCGCGGACAAGGACTGCCGCAGGACCACCCCGCCGGACACCCCGCTGGTCTCGTTCCACCCCAAGGACGGAGTCCCGTTCTCCGACCACCCGTACATCGAGCTGAACGGGATGGACTCCGCCCGCAAGGCGGTCGCCGACGACTTCCTGCGGTACCTGCAGAGCCCGGCCGTGTACAAGGCGCAGTTCGCCCCCTACGGGTTCCGCACCCACACGGGCGCGATCCCCGCGGGCTCCACGCTGCTCACCGAGGCCAACGGCATCCCCGAGGCGCAGTTCACCCGCATGCCGATGCCCGAGGGCACGGTCCTGGCCCGTCTGCTACAGATCTGGCCCGGCCTGCGCCGGCGCGCCAACGTCTGCATCCTCATCGACACGTCGGAGTCGATGAACAAGGTGATCCCGGGCACCGGCGACTCCAAGCTGAAGCGCCTGAAGCAGGCCGATTCGAGGCTGTTCGGCGAGTTCACCGCCGCCGACCGGGTCGGCCTGTGGAAGTTCTCCGACGCCTTCACCCTCGGCGGCGAGAACGACTACAGGGAACTGGTGCCGCTCGGCCCGTACCGGGCGCGGCTGGCGGGGAGCACCCGCGCGGAGCTGCTGACCGCCAACGTCGAGAACCTGACGGCGGAGGGCGCGACCGGTCTGAACGACACCCTCGACGCCGCGCTCAAGGCCATGCGGGCCCACTACGATCCCCGGGCCATCAACGCGATCGTGCTGCTCACCGACGGGTTCAACGAGGACGGCGACAGCCTGTCCGACGCGGCGCTGGAGCGGGAGATCAAGGACCCGTCCCAGCAGCGGATCCGCATCTTCACCATCGCCTACGGCAGTGAGGCCGACCCCAAGGACAAGCAGGGCAGCAGCGCGCTCAAGGAGATCGCGAAGGACGGCGGCGGGAAGTACTACGACGCCAAGAAGGCGGAGACGATCGACCAGGTCATCACCAGCGTGATCTCCAACTTCTGACGGCATTCCTTTGCTTCCCGAAGGACGTATCGGGGCCCGTCCATGGCGGGCGCGGGCGCACAATGGGCGGTGGGACGAGTGCCTGACTGCGGGGTGGTGCAGATGCGGAGTCGTTTCCGGAGCGACCGTGGGCTGACCGTGCGGATGACGGTCACCATGTTCCTGCTCGGACTGCTGTACGTGGCGTTCGTCGTCGCGCTGATCGTGTTGCTGAAGTCCTGGCTGCTGGTCGTGGCGCTGATCGCCGCGATGTTCGTCGCCCAGTTCTGGTTCTCCGACCGGATCGCCCTGTTCGCGATGCGCGGGCGGGTGGTGGAGCGCGAGGAGTATCCCGAGCTGCACGCCGTCGTGGACCGGCTGTGCGCCCTGTCGGACATGCCGAAGCCGGTCGTCGCGGTGTCGGCGATGGACATGCCCAACGCGTTCGCCACCGGACGCAATCCGCAGAACGCCGTGGTGTGCGTGACGACGGGGCTGCTGCGCCGGCTGGATCCGTCCGAGCTGGAGGGCGTGCTCGCCCACGAGCTGTCGCACGTGGCGCACAAGGACGTCGCCGTGATCACCGTCGCCTCGTTCCTGGGCGTGATCGCGGGGCTGATCGTGCGGTTCGCGTTCTACTCGCAGGTGTTCGGCGGCGGCCGCCGGGACCAGAACACCGCCGCCGTCTTCGCCGCCGTCATGGGGGTGTCGGCCGCCGTGTACGCGCTCAGCTTCCTGCTGATCAGGGCCCTGTCGCGGTACCGGGAGCTGGCCGCCGACCGTGCCGCCGCGCTGCTCACCGGACGGCCCTCGGCGCTGGCGTCGGCACTGGCCAAGGTGTCCGGCGACATCGCCCGCATCCCGACCAAGGACCTGCGCACCGCGCAGGCGTTCAACGCCTTCTACTTCACCCCGGCCACCGGAAGGGAGCCCGGCATCGAGCGCGTCTTCTCGACCCACCCGAGCCTGGAGCAGCGCCTCGACCAGCTGGGGCGGATCTCCGCCGAACTGGGCGAGGCGGCCGCGCCCGGGAAGGCCGGCTGAACGGGATGGGGCTGCTGGACATCCTGCTCGGCCGGACCAGGCCGGTCGTGCCGGACCTCGACCAGCTGTTCGCGCTGCCGTCGGCGGCGGTGACGCTGGAGGCGGCGACCCGGTTCACCCCTACCGGGCAGGGCGCCGTGTGTTTCGCCACCGTCGAGGGCTCGGCGTTCGAGCAGACGCACCGCGAGGTCCAGGCGCTCCTCGACGCGGACACCGAGCGCACCGGCCCGCCGGTACGGCTCGTGCGGGACGACTTCGGCTACTCCTGGCTCGTCTCGCACCGAGCACCCGACGAGCTGTCGGCGCTGGTCAACGACCTGCACGCGGTGAACAGCGCCATGGAGGTGAACGGCTTTGGACCACAACTGCTGTGCTCCTTGGCCGGGTTCGAGGAACGGGCCGCGGCGACGGCGGGGGACGACGCGGAAGACGGCCGGGGCGCCGCCGACGCCGGGGACGGCGTGGGGGGCGAGGGGGCCGGCGG
>NZ_JAHHIT010000147.1 GCF_024539675.1 Streptomyces hilarionis
CGGGCGGCGGGCCCGACGAGCCGCTCCCACGCGGGGGCGGCCGGGGTCTCGGCGGAGATCTTGGCGACGGCCGTCCTGACGGCGTCGCCGAGCCGGGTCGCCTGCCCGGGGGTGAGGCGGCCGTCGTCGGCCTTGAGGGCGGTCGTGAGCGTCTGCGTGACGGGGGCGAGGACGGCGCTGAGATCACCGAGACCCTTGCCTTGGGCGAGCAGCGCGGCGACACCGGGGACGGGCGCATCGGAGGCAGCTGCGACGCGCTCGCGGGGTGCGGCGCCGTCGGCCGCCAGGGCGGCGGGTGCGGCGAGTCCGAGGACGAAGGAGGCGCACAGTGCGGTGGAAGCGATACGCCGTACGGGCAGACCACGCATGGGAAATCCTTTCGATTGCGTCGGGTCTCGTGCTCACGGTGCAAAGCACCGTCGCACCCCGCAACACAACCGTCGCACCGGGTGACTCCTCGCAGCTCACACCACCCGCATCGCCCCTGATGGGGAGCGTGCCGGGGGTCGCCGAGGAGGAGGGTCCCGCTTCCCCCGTCCGGGGCAACGCCCACGACACGCGAACGGCCGCCCTCCTGGCAGGAGGGCGGCCGTTCGGCGAATGACGTGTCGTGACCTCTCGGGGAGGTGACGTCAGTCGTTGACGCAGGTGTTGCCGAACGCCGGGTTCAGCAGGCCGATCACGTTGATCGTGTTGCCGCAGACGTTGACCGGGATGTGGACGGGAACCTGGACGACGTTGCCCGACAGCACGCCCGGGGAGTGCTCGGCGACGCCGTTCGCGCCACTGTCGGCGGCGGCGATGCCGGAGGCGCCGGCGACGGCCGCGGCGGCAACGGAGGTCAGGACCAGGCCCTTCGCGATACGCGACATGGAGAGGTGCTCCTTGGGGGTTTTGACACAAACACCTGGGCGGGGATGCCCGGCGCTGAAGTCAACGCGTGGGGCTCACGGGGGTTGTGCGGCCGAATGAGTGATGTCTCCGGCGAACGAGCTTCACCATTCCGACACCTTTGACCGGTTTCAGGGGATTAATCCGGACAGCGGTTAGAGTTGCGCCCCATCCGACGTACGCCTATAGCAAGCAAATCGCACGAAAGGGCACCGCCGGTCATGCGCAATTCCCTGGTTCCGACGCTGCATCGCGCCACGGTCGGGGTCCTCGCCCTCGCCGCACTCTGGGCGCCGGGCGGCGCCCGGGCCGCCGGCGCGCCGCCGGCCGCGGAGGCCCCACGCCTGGCCTTCGCCCAGCGCTACCACTCCACGCAGCACGGCGGGATCGTGCGCGCGGCCAACGCCGCCATCAGCTGCCGCGCCGCGCCGGCGGCCGCGGCGGTCCCCGCCTGCCCGGCCGTGCGCGCGGGCCGGGCGGCGCGCAACGACGACTTCGACATGTTCTACGTCGACGTCGACGACGACCCCAACACCTACAACTCCTCCCGCGCCGAGGTCCGGTTGCCCAAGGGCGCGCGGGTGTCGTACGCACGGCTGTACTGGGGCGGCAACCTGCGGGTCGGCGAGCAGAAGCCGCCCAAGGACAACGGGCGGGTGCTGATCGCCGAGCCGGGCGGCGCGTACAAGGCGGTGCTCGCCGACACCGTCGTCGGCCACCGGGCGGCGCACGGCGCCGACGCCTTCCAGGCCTCCGCCGACGTCACGAAGCTGGTGCGCGACAGCGGTTCGGGCCTGTACACGGTCGCGCAGGTCAACGTGGCCATGGGCAGGTCGGCGGCCGGCGCCTGGGGCGGCTGGACGCTGGTCGTGGCGTACGAGAACCCGGCCGAGCCGCTGCGGGACCTGTCCGTCTGGGACGGCTTCGACGCCCTCGACGCCCCCGCCGGCAAGGAGATCCGGCTGCGCGGGCTGCGTGTCCCGGCGGCCGCGGGCGGCCGGGCCGGGCTGGTCGCCTACGACGGCGACCGCGGCCGTTCGGGTGATTCGCTCATGGTGTCGACCGGTGACCGGGCCCCCGTCGCGCTCACGAACCCGGTCAACCCATCTGACGATGTGTTGAATTCCACGATCAGCGAGCCGGGGGAGGCTCCGGCGGCGCGTGTACCGGCGTACGCCAACACCCTCGGCTACGACTCCGACGTGTTCGATCTGCGCAGGGGTTTGCGGTTCGGCGGTGACCGTCTGGCGGTTCGGCTCGTTGCCCACCGGGACGCGGCGTGGGCCGGGGCGCTCTTCGTCGCCGTCGACACACGGAAGAAGTAGTCAGGCGCGTTCCCGCACGTCCCGAGCGCCACCGTGAGCGAGGAATCCGCGCAATGCACCTGCCAGAGCCCGACCGGAGCACCCGGGTCCTGCACCTCACCCAGCCGGTGGACGGCGGGGTCGCCCGGGTCGTGACGGACCTGACGCGGGCCCAGCTCGCGGCCGGTCTGCACGTCACGGTGGCCTGCCCGGCCGGCCGGCTGGCCGAGGACCTGCGGTCCCTGGGCGCGGACGTGCGGCGCTGGACGGCCGCCCGGTCGCCCGGGCCCTCGCTCCCGGGCGAGGTGCGGCGGCTCGCACGCCTGATCGACGACGTACGCCCCGATCTGGTGCACGCGCACAGCGCGAAGGCCGGGCTGGCCGGCCGGCTCGCGCTGCGCGGGCGGATCCCGACGGTGTTCCAGCCCCACGCCTGGTCCTTCGAGGCCGTCGGCGGCCCCACGGCGGCGCTCGCACTGCGCTGGGAGCGGCTCGGGGCGCGCTGGACGGACCGGCTGGTCTGCGTGAGCGAGGCCGAGCGCGAGACGGGTGTGCGCGCCGGGATCGCCGGACGGTGGAGCGTCGTCCCCAACGGCATCGATCCCGAGCGCTTCCACCCCGCCCCCGTCGACACCGTGCGCGCCGCCCTGCTGCCCGGGCTCGACGCGGCCGCCCCGCTGGTGGTGTGCGTGGGGCGGCTGTGCCGGCAGAAGGGGCAGGACGTCCTGCTGCGGGCGTGGGACGCCGTAGCACGGCGCACGCCCGGCGCCCGGCTGGTGCTGGTGGGCGACGGACCGGACGCGCAACGGCTGCGGCACGGGGCGCCGGAGTCGGTGCTGTTCGCCGGCGCCGTCCCCGACGCCGTGCCCTGGTACCAGGCCGCCGACCTGGTGGTGCTGCCGTCCCGGTGGGAGGGCATGGCGCTGGCCCCGCTGGAGGCGCTCGCCTGCGGGCGGGCCGTGGTGGTCACGGACGTGGACGGCGCACGGGAGAGCCTGCCGGAGGCCCTCGCGCCCCGCTGTCTGGTACCCGCCGAGGACCCGGCGGCGCTGGCCGACGCCGTCACCGCGCTGCTCCTCGACCCGCTGCTGCGCGAGTCGCTCGGCCACCAGGGGCGCCGGCACGTCCTGGCCGCGCACGACGTGCGGCACACGGCCGAGACGGTGGCGGGCCTGTACCGCGAGCTGCTCACGACCACACAAGGGGCGCCCGTCGCGCCCACCGAGTGCAGGGAGTCCATCCACTCGTGACTGCGGAAAGCACCGTCCCCTCTCCTGGCGCGCAGCCCGGATACTCGTCCGTCTCGGTCATCCCGCGCCGGGAGAGTGCGACGGGATTCAGGTTCCCCGCCCGACGGCCCCCCGCACGGCCCGCGTCGCCGCTGCCGCTGCTGCTCACCGACGGCCTCGCCGCGCTGGCCGGCGCGCTGACGCTGACCGGCGCGCACCGCCGGCCGCTGCTGACCGCCGTGCTGGTGGCGGCGACGATGCTGCTGCGTCCACAGCGCAGCCGTCCGGTGGCGGGGGTGCTCGACGAAGTGCCCGCGCTGTGCGGCCGGATCGCGGTGGGCTGGCTGGCGCTGGCCGCGGTCGTCGGCGCGTGGCACCCCGGGCACCCGCTCTCGGCCCGCACCCTGCTCCTCGGCTGCACGGCCCAGGCCGTCGCCTGCTGCGCCGGCCGGGCGGTCGTCCATCTGCGGCGGCGGCGGGCGCTGTTGCGCCGCCCGCGCGCCGCGCTCGTCATCGGGCCCGCCACGACCGCGCAGCGGGTGGCCGCCGCCGTGCTGCGTCACCCCCGGTGCGGGGTCCGTCCGGTGGGGATCGTGGCCGAGAAGCCCGACGGCGCCGACGGCCTGCCGGTCCTGACCACCGGTCAGGAGGTGCAGCGGGCCCTCATCCAGAACAGCGTGCGGGAGGTCCTGTGCGTGCACCCGGCCGTGCGCGGTGTGCAGGGCCCGCTGCTGCGGGCGCTCGCCGAGTCCGGCTGCACGGTGTGGGAGCTCGACGCCGACACCCCCTCCTACGCGAGCCGCGAACAGCTCGCCGGGTTCTCCTGCCGGCGCCTCGACATGGGCGCCCGGCGCCGGGGCAGCCTCGGCAAGCGCCTGCTGGACGTCGCGGTCTCCGGAATGCTGCTGCTGCTGGTGAGCCCGCTGCTGCTGCTGTGCGCGACCGTGCTGCGGCTGACCGACGGGCCCGGCGTCGTGTTCCGGCAGGAGCGCATCGGCAAGGACGGCAGGCCCTTCACCCTGCTGAAGTTCCGCACCCACCGCCCGGTCGACGAGCACGAGGCGGCGACCCGCTGGAGCGTGGCCGGGGAACGCAAGATGAACCCCTTCTGCCGGTTCCTGCGCCAGACGTCGCTGGACGAGCTGCTCCAGCTGTGGAACGTCCTGTGCGGCGACATGAGCCTGGTCGGCCCCCGGCCCGAACGTCCCTTCTTCGTCGGCCAGTTCAGCCAGAGCTACCCCGGCTACGCGGCCCGCCACCGCATGCAGACCGGCATCACCGGCCTCGCCCAGGTGCACGGGCTGCGCGGCGACACCTCGATCGAGGACCGGGCCCGCTTCGACAACGCGTACATCGACAACTGGTCGCTGTGGCAGGACGTGTGCATCCTGCTGCGCACCGCGGCCGCCCTCGTGCGACCGACCGGGAGCTGAAACCGCCGATGACCCCAGGACCCGTCCGGAGCTTCCCGCCGGCGCTGCGCCGCCTGGCACGGCGGTTCGCCCTGCCTCCGGGGCCGCCCGCCTACGCCCACGCGGGCGCGTCCGCCTCATGCGACGCACCGCACGAGGCGCCGCGCGGCCCGTCGCCGGCGCATCCCGGACCGGCCCTCCCCCTGCCGCCGTCGTCCGCGCGGACGCCGTCCCCGGTCCTGCCCGTGGTCGCCGTGCTCGCCCTGCTCTGTCTGCCGCTCTCACCGGGCGGCGAGGGCGGCGCGGGACCGGCGGACGCGCTGTCCGCGCTGGTCGTGCTGTTCTGCGCGGTCCGGCTGCTGCGGCAGCGACGGCGTCCGCTGTCCGGGACGGCCGTGCTGCTCCTCGCCCTGCCGGTCGCCGGACTCGCGCTCGCCGCGATGGGCGCCTCCTCGCCGGGCGCGGGCCTCACCGGCCTGGGCCGCTACCTTCAGATCTTCGTGCTGGTCCCGGCGGCCGTCGTGCTCCTGGTCCGCGACCGGGCCGACTTCCGGGTGCTGGCCTGGTCGTTCGTCGCTCTCGCGGGGTGGCAGGGGGCGGTCGGCGTCCACCAGTTCGTCACCGCGACCGGCGCCTCGTACCAGGGCGAGACGATCCGGGCGGTCGGCACGTTCGGGCCGCAGGACGTGATGGGCATGGCGACCGTCGTGTCCTTCGGGCTGATCTGCGCGCTCGGGCTCGCGCTCGGCCGCTCCCGGGCGCGGCAGCGGGCGGTCGCCGCCTGCTGCGCGCTGGCGCTGCTGGCGCCGCTGGCGCTCTCCTTCAGCCGGGGCGCCTGGATCGCGACCGCGCTGACCTGCACGGTCCAGCTGGCTCTCGCCGGACTGCGGCGGGCGCTGACGGTCGGCGCGGTGGTCCTGGCGGCCGGGGTGGTCCTCGTCGGCGGCTTCGGGGTCGGCTCGGCGATGCTCCAGGAACGCGTCGACAGCATCACCCAGGTCGCCGACGCCCCCGACCAGTCGGTCACCGACCGGTACACGCTGTGGGCGGCCGCGATCGGCATCTGGCGCGAACAGCCCCTCACCGGCGTGGGGTTGAAGGGGTTCCCCGAGCACCGGGACGCGCACGCCCCGCTCGCCCTGTCCTCCGGCAGCGACACCGACGGCGCGGGTTCGGGCTTCGTCCGGCAGCCGCTGCTGTCCCCGCACAACATGTACCTGCTGGTCCTGGCCGAGCAGGGCCTGATCGGGCTGCTCGCCCTGGCGGGCGGCTGGCTGGCGCTGCTGGCCCGCGGGCTGCGGGGCTGGTCCCGCGTGCGGCGCGCGGGCCCCGGACTGGACTGCGCGCTCGTCGCCTGCGGCCTGCTGGTCTGGCAGCTGATCGACTTCGTGTACGCCGACATCGGCGGACCCTCCACCGTCCTGACGGCCGTCGTCTTCGGGGTCGTGGCCTGGTGGGCGCTGGTCGGCGCCGACGGCCGCGAGGAGGCGCTCGCGCGATGACCCTCACGCCTCCCCGGACGCCTCGCACGGACGGCCCCCCGTCCGTGCCCCCGGCACGGGACGCCCCGCCGTCCACCAAGGCCACCGAGACGACCGGGACGGCAGGGACCGCCGGGACGGCTGAGGCCTCGCAGGCGGCCGGGGCGGTCGGGGCTTCGAGGGCGGCGGAGGCAGCCGGGACGACCTGGACGACCGGTGGGGCCGGAAGCGCCGGGACGACCTGGACGACCGGGACCGCCTGGACGACCGACGCCGCCCCGGCCCCCGGGACCGCCCGGAAGGCCGGTGCCGCCGCGGTCCCCGGGGCGACCGGGGCGGCTCGGAGCGGGGAGGGGACCGACGGGGCCGACGGCCGGGAACCCTGCGACGTTCCGGCGGCGTCCCGCGGCTTCCTCGCCCGGGCGGCTCTCGTCACCGCCGCGCTGTCCGTGGCCGGCGCCCTGCTCGGGCTGCTCCGGGACCAGGCGCTGGCCCGGCTGTTCGGGGCGGGCAGCGACACCGACGCGTTCCTCGTCGCGTGGACCGTGCCCGAGTTCGCCGCCACCCTCCTCATCGAGGACGGACTGGCGTTCGCGCTGATCCCGGCGTTCAGCATGGCACTGGCCCGCCGCTCCCGGGGCGCGCCCGGCGACCCGGTCCGCGCCCTGGTCGCCGGCACGCTCCCCCGGCTGTCGCTGGCCTTCGTCGCGGTGGGCGCGCTCCTGATCGGCACGGCTCCGCAGCTCGTCGAGGTCCTCGCGCCCGGCCTGCCCGACCCCGCGCTCGCCGTCGACTGCACCCGGCTCACCGCCACCTGCGCCGTGAGCTTCGGGCTCGCCGGGTACTGCAGCGCCGCCCTGCGCGCGCACCGGCGGTACGTCGCGCCGGCGGCGATCTACGTGGCCTACAACGTCGGCATCATCGCCGGGATGTACGCGCTCGGCGGCCGCTGGGGGGTGCGGTCGGCGGCGGCCGGGGTCGCGGTCGGCGGCGTCCTCATGGTGCTCGTCCAACTTCCCTCCCTGGCCGGTCGGTTGAGGAGGCGGTCCGGGGAGGGGGAGCGGGCCTCGGCGGCGGCGCAGGAGGCGCCCCGGCCCCTCGACACCGCGCTCCTGGCGACCGTCCTGCTGTTCGCGCTGTGCCGGCAGTCCCAGGTCCTCGTCGAGCGCTTCCTCGCCTCGCAGCTGCCGGCCGGCGCGATCTCGCACCTCAACTACGCGCAGAAGGTCGCGCAGATGCCGATGATCCTGTCGGTGATGGTGTGCACGGTCACCTTCCCCGTCGTCGCGCGGGCGCTGGCCGAAGGGGACGTGGCACGCGCCCGCGACCGTGTCGAGCGGGACCTGGCGCTGGCCGCGTGCATCGTGCTGCTCGGCACGGCGGCGGTGGTCGCCTGCGCACCGCAGATGATCGAGGTGCTGTTCCAGCGGGGCGCGTTCACCGCGCGGGACACCGCGGCGACGGCCGGGCTGATGCGGGTGTACGCGCTGGGGCTGCTCGGCCAGACCCTCACGGGCGTGCTGGTGCGCTCCTACTTCTCCGCGGGCCGCGGCACCTGGTACCCGGTCGGCGCGATGGCCTGCGGCATCGTCGTCACCTCCTGGATCGGCGCCGAGAGCGTCCATGCCTGGGGGGTCTACGGGATCGCCGCCGCCAACGCCGTCGGCATCACCGTCACCGCCCTGGTGCTGCTGGCCGGGATGGGCCCGCGCAGCGTCCCCGTCGGCGTCCGGGGCGTGCTGCGCGAGCTGAGCCGGCCGGTGCGGGCCGCCCTGGTGGCGACGGTGGCCGGGGCCCTCGCCGCCCGCGGGTGCGACGACGCGCTCCCCGGGCTCGTCGTCGGCGGGCTCACCGTGACCGTCGTCTTCCTGTCGCTCGGCGTGGCCCTGCGAGCCCAGGGCGTCGTCCGCGCACTCCGATTCCTCCGTTCCGCGACCCGAAGGGTCTCCCATGGCCGCTCCTGACCGCGTCACTCCCGCCGCCGTCCCGTGGGTGGCGATGTACCACTCCGTCGGCGACTGCTCCGAGGACCCGTACCGCATCACCGTGACCCCCGAGCGACTGGACGAGCAGCTGCGGTGGCTGCGCCGGCGCGGGCTGCGCGGCGTCTCCATGGCCGAGCTGCTCGCCGCCCGCGCCCGCGGCGAGGGCCGCGACCTGGTGGGTCTCACCTTCGACGACGGGTACGCCGACTTCCTCACCGGGGCGCTGCCCGTCCTGCGCCGCAACGGCTGCACGGCCACCCTCTTCGTGCTGCCCGGCCGCTTGGGCGGCGACAACGCCTGGGACCCGCTGGGCCCGCGCAAGCCCCTGCTGACCGCCGACGGCATCCGGCGCGCGGCCGACGAGGGCGTCGAGATCGGCTCGCACGGCCTCACCCACGTCGACCTGACCGCGGCCGACGACCTCACGCTCAAGACGGAGACGGTGGAGAGCCGGGCCGTGCTCGCCGACCTGCTGGGCGCCGGGCCCGACGGGTTCTGCTACCCCTACGGGACGATCGACCGGCGCGCCGTGGACGCCGTGCGCGAGGCCGGCTACGCCTACGCCTGCGCGATCGACCCGGGCCCGCTGAACGGCCTGCACGCGCTGCCCCGGCTGCACGTCGGACAGAACGACGGCGCCCTGCGTCTGGCTCTGAAGTACCGGCTGCACGGGCTGCGCCGGCGTCCCGTGGAGGGGCTGCGGTGAAGGCGCTGCACATCATCACCGGACTCGGCGTCGGCGGCGCGGAGCAGCAACTGCGGCTGCTGCTGCGCCATCTGCCCGCGCGGTGCGACGTGGTGACGCTGACGAACCCGGGCGCGGTGGCCGCCGGACTGACCGAGGACGGGGTCCGGGTCGTCCACCTCGGCATGGCGGGCAACCGCGACCTCGGCGCGCTGCCCCGGCTGGTGCGGATCATCCGCTCCGGCGGCTACGACCTGGTGCACACCCACCTCTACCGGGCCTGCGTCTACGGCCGGCCGGCCGCGCGCCTGGCCGGGGTCCGCGCGATCGTCGCCACCGAGCACTCGCTGGGCGAGTCGCAGCTGGAGGGCCGCGCGCTGACCTCCGGCGTGCGCGCCCTCTACCTCGCCAGCGAACGGCTGGGCCGCACCACGGTCGCCGTCTCCCCCACGGTCGCCGACCGGCTGCTCGACTGGGGCGTGCCGGCTCCCCGGATCGAGGTCGTGCCCAACGGCGTCGACCTGGCCCGCTTCCGCTTCGACCCGCAGGCCCGGGTGACCACCCGCCGACGGCTCGGGCTGCCGGACGACGCCCGGGTCGTCGGCGGCGTGGGGCGGCTCGCGGCCGGCAAACGCTTCGACGTCCTCGTCCACGCCCTCGCCCGCCTCCCCGGCGACCACTGGCTGCTGCTGGTGGGCGGCGGGCCGGAGGAGAGCGTGCTGCGGCGCCTCGCCCACGAGTCGGGGGTCGCCGACCGCGTCCTGTTCACCGGCGAACGCCCGTGCGTGCCCGACGGCACCCCGGGCCCCGACCTGCCCTCCCTCCTCAGCGCGATGGACGTGTTCGTCTCCCCCTCCCCCGAGGAGACCTTCGGCCTCGCAGCCGTGGAGGCGCTCGCCTCGGGGCTTCCCGTGCTGTACGCCTCCTGCCCCGCGATCGAGCACCTGCCCGCGCCGGTGGCCGGCGCCCGCCGGGTGAGCGGCGGCGCCGCGGCGTTCGTCCGCGCGCTGACCGGGACGCCTGCGCCGGCCCCCGGTCGGCGGGCCGCCCCGGACGCCGCCCGCCACTACGACATCACCCGCAGCGCCGCCCAGCTCATGGACGTGTACGCGGCCGCCCTCACCGGACCACCCCGGTCGTCCTCCGCTTCCCCGACACCCCAGGGAGTCAGTTCCCCATGACCGAGAACCCCCGTCGTCCTGCCCCCCTGCGCCGCGCCAGGACGCTGCCGCCCTGGTCCCTGCTGGCGGCCGGCGTCGTCGCCGGCGGTCTGCTCGGCGGCGCGTACGGCGCCGTCAAACCGCCCGTGTACACGGCCACCGCCTACGTCGTGGCCGTGCCGACGGCCAAGTCGGACCCGGCGTCCGCGCTCGGTTTCGCGCAGGCCTACGGCCGGGTCGCCACGCAGCTCGCCGTGCTCGGCGACGCCCAGGTGTGGGCGGGCGTGCCCGTGAGGACGCTTCAGCAGAACGTGCAGACGGCGACGTCCCCGGACGCCCCGATGGTCGCCATCACGGCGACCTCGCCGCGTGCCGACCTCGCCGCCGACATGGCCAACGCCGTCACCCGCGCGCTGACCCAGCACGCCAAGAGCTCCGAGGCCGCGACCAACGTCGAGTTGCAGCAGTTCGCCCGCGCGGTGCGGCCGACCGCGCCGTCCTCGCCGTCCCCGGCGGTGACCGGGCTGGTGGGGGCGAGCGCGGGCGGACTGCTCGGCGGGCTGGTCCTGCTGGTGCGGCCGAGGCGGGGCGCGCGGGAGGAGGCAGGGCGCCCGGCCGCCGTCCCCGGCCCGGCCCTGGCCGCGGACGCCCACGGAGCGCTGTGAAGCCGACGCTCACGACCGAACTCGTCACCGACGAGCGGGCCTTCGCCGAACTGGCGCCCGCCTGGGGCCGGCTGTACCGGCGGTGCGCGACGGCCACGCCGTTCCAGAGCCACGCCTGGCTGCACTCGTGGTGGCTCTCCTACGGGCGGCCCGGCCGGCTGCGGCTGCTGCTGGTGCGCGACGGCGACGAACTGGTCGCGGCGGCCCCGCTGACGGCCGTCCGCCGGCCGCTGCCCGCGCTCGTGCCGCTCGGCGGGGCGATCTCCGACTACGGGGACGTCCTCGTCGACGACGGACACGGTGAGCGGGCCGTCGACGCGCTCACCGACGCGCTCGCCGGGGTCGCGCGGACCGCGCTGATCGACTTCCGCGAGGTGCGGCCCGGCGGCGCGGTGGAGCAGGTCTACGAACGCTGGCACGGGCCGCGCCGGCGGGTCAGCGACTCGGTGTGCCTGGAGCTGCCGGCCGTCCCCATGGAGGACCTGGTGGCCCGGCTGCCGTCGGCCAAGGCGCAGCGGGTGCGCGCCAAGCTGCGCAAGCTGACCGCGCTCGGTGTGCAGCGCCAGGCGGTCTGCCCGGATGAGGTGGACGCGGCGCTGCGGCGGCTGCTGGAACTGCACGCATTGCAGTGGCAGGGCCGCAAGGTGACGGGAGAACACCTGCGTTCGCGCTTCTGCGAGCACCTGGTGCGCTCGGTCGGGCCGATGGTGCGCGCCGGGGACGCGGTGGTGACCGAGTTCCGGCTGGACGACGACGTGGTGGCCGTCGACCTGACCCTGCTGTCGCGACGGCTGGCTGGGGGGTATCTGTACGGAGCCCATCCGCGGCTGCGGGAGAGCAAGGCGGACGTCGCGGTGATGCTGCTGGACGCGTGCGCGGAGCACACCCGGGACGGGGGGCGCGCCGCGCTGAGCCTGCTGCGCGGGGACGAACCGTACAAGCACCACTGGCGGCCCGAACCGGTCGTCAACCAGCGGCTGCTGCTGGCCCGTCGGCGCACCGCCCCGCTGCTGTCGGCGGCCGTCTGCGACGTGGCGGCGCGCCGGCGCGGCAAGGAGTTGCTGCTCCGGGCGGAGCAGCGGAGGGAGCGAGCCGGTGGCGGCAGGTCCTGACGCGGGCCTGCCGCCACCGCACCGCGGATCACTCGGAGTTCGGCCACCAGTCCAGGCGGAAGCAGAGCTTGCCGCCGAGCCAGTACTCGACCCAGTCGCCGAGGTCCATCGGCGTGCAGTTCGCCGGGGGCTCGCCGGTCGGGTCGGGAGCGGGCGACTGCGGGGGCGTCGGCTCCACGGACGGTTCCTGGGAGGGCGCCGGGGTCGTGGGCGTCGTGCCCGGTCCGTCGACGCGGCCCGACAGCAGCGAACGGTAGACCTCGGACGCGCGGGGGTTCTGCCGGCACTGCCACACGCCGTGCGGGCAGTAGTCGGTCAGCGTGTTGTACAGCGGCCTGTGCTCGTCCATCCAGGCGATCATGCGCCGCATGTACTCGGCGTTGTCACCGTTGCGGAAGAGTCCCCATTCGGGATACGAGATGGGCTTGCCGTGGGCTCTGGCGAAATCCACGTGCGCCTGGAGTCCGTACGGTTCTCTCACCTGTTCGTCGAACGACAGGCCGGTCGGCTGGTCGTAGGAGTCCATTCCCAGGATGTCGACGGTGTCGTCCCCGGGATAGCACTCGGTCCACGCGACGGCGTCCTTGCCGCGGCTCGGCGTGAAGTCGAACCTGAATTTCTGGCCGGGCACGGAACGCATCGCCGAGACGATCCTGTTCCAGTACCGCTTCCAGGCCTCGGGGTCCGGCCCGCAGCGATGGGTGTACGTGATGCCGTTCATCTCCCAGCCGAGCACGATCACGGTGTCCGGCACCTTCAGCGCGACCAGCCGCCGGGCGAGGGCCCGGAAGTGGTGATCGAAGTCCCCCGCCGCGCCCTGCCGCAGCAGCCTGCGCACCTCGGCGTCGGAGACGCCCTCCTCGTTGCGCTCCATCATGGGCACGTTGAGGACGAGCATCCGGTCGTCCTCCTCCCGCCGCCAGTCCGCCCACACGTCGAGGAAGCCGGGCGGGCCCTCGATGTTGTGCCACCGGTCGCCCGGCAGGTAGGTGTGGCCGACGCGCAGCTTCGAGCCGCCCAGCCACTCGCTGAGCTCGGCGATCCGGGCCACGCCCCGGGCGTCGTAGTCGAGGTAGGCGCCGAAGGCGGGGGCGCTCGTGGCGGCCGTGCCGGAGGGGGTCGGCGCCGCGGTCGCGCCGGACGGGCTGGGCGCGGCGGACTCGGCGGACGGGTCCGGACTCTGAGCGGGCGTCACCGGTGCGGCCGGCGGGGCCGGTGTCGCGCTCGGCGCGGGACCGGCCGGGTCCGCCGCGGCGGGCGCCGGAACGGTCGGGGTGGGAGCGGGAGGATCGGCGACCCGCACCACCCCCGCGCCCGCGGCGAATCCGGGTCCGGACGCCAGGACGGCCGATGCCGCGACCGCCGCCGCGACGACGGCCAGCCGGCGGGACCGTGCGCGTCGCTGTTGTGGAGCCATGCCTGCTCCTTTCTCCACTTTCGCGTAACGCGCACTGCCCGCGCATTACTGACACTCAGTCATATGAAAGTCACACGAAAAGGAATCACGCCACCGCCGTTAGGGCTTTCGAGTGCCTCCCTCGCCCATTCCGGTGAAACGAGCCGAAGGACAACGCAGCACATGCCCCAGTCGCCCCTCGACACCCGCGTCCCCGCCGTCCTCCTGCGGATCGACCGCAATCCCTTTCACCACGGCACGCTGGGCGCCGTGCGCTCGCTCGGCCGGGCCGGAGTCGACGTGCACGTGATCGCCGACTCGACGGGAAGCCCGGTGAGCGCCTCCCGGTTCGTGACCCGGCTGCATCCCCCGCCGCGGCCCGGCGCCGACCCCGCCGACATCGCCGCCGTGCTGCTGCGGGTCGCCGCCCGCGTCGAACGGCCCGCCGTGCTGATCCCCATGGACGACGCGGGCGCGATCGCCGTGAGCCGGCTGCGGGCGGAGCTGGCGCCCGCCTACCTGCTGCCGCAACAGCCCTGCCATGTGCCCGAACTGGTCGCCGACAAGGCCGAACTGGCCGCGCTGTGCGCGGCGGCCGACGTACCGCACCCCGTCACCCTGGTGCCCGAGAGCGCGGACCAGGCCGCCTCCGCCGCCTGGCGGCTCGGCCTGCCGGTGGTCGCCAAGTGGAGCCGTCCCTGGCTGCTGCCCGCCGCCTCGGGGCTGCGCAGCACGGTCGTGGTGCGCTCCAGCCAGGAGGCCCGCGACCTCTACCTGCGCACCGACGAGGCGGGCAGCCGCCTGCTGTTGCAGACGTTCCTGCCGCCGGGACCGGACCGCGACTGGTTCTTCCACGGCTACGCCGACCGCTCCGGTACGCTCGCCGCCGGCGGCCCCGGCCGCAAGCTGTGCGCCTGGCCGCGCGGGGCGGGTCTCACGGCGGTGGGCGAATGGACCGACAACCCGCAGGTGGGGGCGCACGCCGAGCGGCTCGCCGACAGCCTCGGCTACCGGGGCGTCTTCGACCTCGACTTCCGCCGCTGCGGCACGACGGGCGCCTATCACCTGCTCGACTTCAACCCCCGCCCCGGCGCCCAGTTCCGGCTCTTCGCCGACGCCGCCGGACTGGACGTCGTCCGCGCCCAGCACCTCGACCTGACCCACCGTCCGCTGCCGGTGCGGGCGCCCCAGCCGGGACGGGCGTTCGTCGTGGAGAACTACGCGCCGCTGGCCGCGTTGCGCCCCTCGCGCCGCAATCGCGAGCTGGCCTGGCACGCGCACGACGACATCGCGCCCGGACGCGCCATGTGGGGCCTGTGGGGCGCCCATGTCGCCCGCCGGCTGCTGGGCCGGCTCCCTCGGCCGGGCACGGCGGGCGTCACCGGCGAGCGGCCCAGGGTGGTCCGCCAGTCGCCGCCGCCCCCGCCGTCCCTGACCGGCCTGCCGGGCCTGACCGGCGCCGCGGGCCCGACCCCGACCGAACCGACCGACGACGAGAGAGCGAGCAGATGCTGATGTACGACCTGCTGGTGGTGGGCGCCGGCCCGTACGGCCTGTCCATCGCGTCCCACGCCGCGGACGCGGGGCTGAGCCTGCGCGTCTTCGGCCGGCCGATGGCCTCCTGGCGCGACAACATGCCGGACGGGATGTTCCTGAAGTCCGAGCCGTGGGCCTCCAACCTCTCCGACCCGGCGGCCCGCCTGCGGCTCGACGCGTACTGCGCGACCCGCGGCGCCGCCGCCCGGCACGGGCAGCCGATCCCGGTACGGACGTTCGCCGAGTACGGCCTGTGGTTCGCCCGCAACGCGGTCCCCGGGGTGGACGAGCGCACGGTCGCCCGCATCACGCCCCGCCCCGGCTGCTTCGAGGCGGTCACCGAGGACGGCGAGACGGTCCGGGCCCGCACGGTCGCGCTCGCCGTCGGCGTGACGCCGTTCGTCGAACTCCCCGCCGCCCTGCGCGCCCTGCCCCGCGACCTGGTCACGCACAGCAGCCACCACGGCGACCTCGGGAGATTCCGCGGCCGGGACGTCACGGTGATCGGCGGCGGCCAGGCCGCCCTGGAGACGGCCGCGCTCCTCGCCGAACAGGGCACCCGCGTCCGGGTCCTGACCCGTGCCGACCGGCTGACCTGGAACGACGTGCCGCCGCCCTGGGAGCGGCCGTGGTGGCGGTCGGCCCGCTCGCCGCACAGCGGGCTCGGCTGCGGCTGGCGGAACTGGTTCTACGCCGAACACCCCGGCCTGTACCGCCGGCTGCGGGAGCCGACCCGGGCCCGGATCGCGGCGACGGCGCTCGGACCGGCGGGGGCGTGGTGGGTGCGCGACCGTGTGGAGGGCTCGGTGGAGGTGCGGCTGGGCCACGAGGTGACGGCGGCGCGGGCGGTGCCGGGCGGGGTCCGGCTGGAGGTGACGGGCGCGGGCCGCGTCGAGACCGAGCACGTGATCGCGGCCACCGGCTTCCGGGCGACGCGCGACCGGCTCGGCCTGCTCACCCCCGAACTGCGCGACACGCTGGCCGTGGTGGCGGACGGCTCCCCCGAGGTCGGCCCGGACTTCGAGACCTCCCACCCCGGACTGTTCCTGGCCGGCCTGGTCACGGCGGCCGGCTTCGGCCCGGCGATGCGCTTCGTCCACGGCGCGACGTTCACGGCCGGGACCCTCGTGCGAGGCGTACGGCGCCGGCTGCGCACCGGCGGGCCGGCCGGGGTGATCCCGGCGCCGGTCCGGCGCGGGGCGGCGCAGAGCGTCCGCGGCTGAGGCGGGGGCGGGGTGGCGCGTCCGTGGTGGGACGGGACACGGGTGCCGGACGCGCGGAGCGCCCGGCACCCGTGGGGTTCAGCGGCGCGAGGCGCCCTTGCCGCGCCGGTACAGGACGGCGCCGCCCGCGATGAGCGCCGCGCTCACCCCGGAGGCGGCCAGCAACGCCGCGCTGTCACTGCCGGTGTGCGGCAACTGGGGCCGATCGTGCCCGCCGCCCCCGGGCGGCATGGTGTGCCCGCCCCCGGACGGAGGCGTGCTGTGACCCCCGTGCGGGGGCGGTGTCGAATGCCCGCCACCCGAAGGAGGCGAGGAGTGCCCGCCACCGGGCGGGGACGAGTGACCGCCACCGGGCGGACTGCTGTGCCCGCCCCCGGGCGGAGACGAATGACCGCCACCGGGCGGACTGCTGTGGCCCCCGCCGGGCGGGGACGAGTGACCGCCACCAGGCGGACTGCTGTGGCCGCCACCGGGCGGAGACGAATGCCCACCACCAGGCGGACTGCTGTGGCCGCCACCGGGCGGGGACGAGTGACCGCCACCGGGCGGACTGCTGTGCCCACCCCCGGGCGGGGACGAATGCCCACCACCAGGCGGACTGCTGTGACCGCCACCAGGCGGGGACGAGTGACCGCCACCGGGCGGACTGCTGTGACCGCCGCCGCACGTGTCGCCGTAGCCTCCGCAGTCGTCCGCGGGGCCCTCGTTCCCGTTGCCGTGGTCCCCGTACCCGGAGTCCCCGTACCCGGGGCCGCCGTGGTCGGAGTCCCCGTATGCGGAGCCGCCGTGGTCGGAGCCCTTGCTCGGGGAGCTTCCGTATCCGGAGTCGTCGTCGGCGGGTGCGGTGCGGGAGCTGCGCCGGTGGGCGGCCGAGGCGTTGGCGCAGGCGGCGCCGAAGGCGGGGTCGAGCGCCGCGACGGCGTCGACCGAGTCGCCGCAGACGTTCGCCGGGACGTGCGCCGGTGCCTGGCCGTGGTTGCCCGAGAGGACGCCGGGCGCTCCCTTGGCGGCCCCCTCTGCCTGTGAGTCGGCGAGGGCGTACCCGCCCCCGCACAGGGACAGAATGCTCGTCGCGGCAGCCGCCGCGACCATTCCCCTGCTCAGGGTCTGTCGCAATTCCGTTGTCTTCCTGCTCGGAGAAGTGGAAAAGCCGGCCCTGGACCACACGCAGTCGTCCAGGGCCGGCCTCGTTCCGGCCGTCGGCGGCCGGTGGTGACGCGTCGTCAGTCGTTGACGCAGGTGTTGCCCGCGGCCGGGTTCAGCAGCGCGAGCACGTTGATCGTGTTGCCGCACACGTTGACCGGGATGTGGATCGGAACCTGGATGACGTTGCCCGACAGGACGCCCGGCGAGCCGACGGCCGCACCGTTGGCACCGGCGTCGGCGAAGGCGGGGGCGGCCCCGCCCAGGGCCAGGATCAGACCCGCGACAACAGCAGCGCTCTTCTTCATGAGTTTCCCTTCTCTGCGGTCATGCCCAGATGACGGTCGAAACCGAGCGAGCGCAACCGGAAGGGCTCGCACCATGACTCGCAGGCTGCAAACGACAGATAGACGGCCGAAGAAACTGAGGAACACGCGTGGCGCGAGAATTCACTCGAACGCCTTCATATAATCAACAGGTCGGACTCATCAGCGAAAAAACGGTTCACCCGGGCGGCGGGACAACTCCCGCGGAACCGGAGGGGAAGAGGCCGCGAAAAACACGACCGCCGCACGGCCGCCGGAAGAGGGACGGACCGTGCGGCGGGCGGCGCCGGTGAAGCGTCAGCCGTTGGCCGCACCGTTGCCCGAGAGGGCGGAGATGTCGTCCAGGATGTGCGACAGCGGCTCGTCGCCCTTGGCCTGGGTGCTGTTCTCGGCGCACTGCTGGTTCTGCGGAGCGGACAGGACGGGGATGTCCTGAACGCCGACGTTCGCGAGGACGGCGACCAGCGACTGCAGGTCGGCCTTGACCGGCAGGCCCACGCACAGCTTGTTGGCGGTGCCCTGGACCAGGGTCGCCTGGGGGCTCATGTCGCCCTTGGTCACCGAGTTGCCGAACGCCTCGTGCGCTCCGTTGCCGCTGGCGGAGGTGGTGCCCGCGTCGTCCCCGATGGCAAGCGCCTGGGGGGCGGCAGCCGCCGACACTCCGATGACGGAAGCGGCGACCGCAGCCGCGGCCATTGCCTTCTTCAGCATTTCGCTATTCCTTTCCCTGTCCTGGCTCCGGGCCAGGACCATGTGCCTGCCACCGAACCAACACGTTGTCGCCGGTTTGGTTGCGGCACGTCACCCGATCGGTTTCCCCGACACGCCGGGCCGCGCTCTCACCGATAGGCCATCGGAGTGAAGGCGAGGAACCAAAACACGGATCGTTGGTTAACCAGAACACTCCGGTGGACGGGGTTTTTCACGAAAGGGATTCACAAGTGATCAAGAAGGTACTGGCCACCGCTGCGGTCGCCGCCTCCGTCGTCGGCGCGTCCGCCGTCGCAGCCGCCCCGGCCCTCGCCATCGGCAACGACAGCGGCACGACGTCCGCCAGCGGCAACGGCGCCAGCCAGTCGTTCGGCAACTCGGCCACCTTCGGCAACATGAGCCCGCAGATGGCGCTCATCCAGGGCTCGCTCAACAAGCCCTGCATCGGTCTGCCGGCGAAGGCCAACGTGCAGTCGGTCCTCGCGCTCATCAACGTCGGCGTGCAGGACATCCCGATCCTGTCGGCGCCGCAGAACCAGCAGTGCGTCGAGAACAGCACCCAGGCCAAGGGCGACGAGCCGCTGTCGCACATCCTGGACGACATCTCCGCGCTCTCCGGCAACGGTGCGGCCAACCACTGAGCCCGACGTGGTGAACGGGTTCATTTCCTGAGCCCAGGGGTGGAATCTCCGCCCTTACAGCGGGCCGCCGGATCATCGGCGGCCCGCTGTTCTAGCGTGCGGCGCGTGACGGTGAAGACAAACCCTTGGCCGCGCCGCCTGGCGATTCCCGGAGTCGTCCTCGCCTGCGCGGGCGCGTTGCTCGGCGCCTCCGCGCTGCCCGGCAGGGAACACGTCCCGCGCGCGATGAACATCCTGCTGATGGGCACCGACGAACGGGACGTCATCAGCGACGCGGAGAAACAGCAGTTCCACGCCGGCGGACAGCCCTGCGGCTGCACGGACGTCCTGATGCTGATCCATCTCTCCGCCCACCGGGACCGTGTCAGCGTGATCGGCATGCCCCGCGACTCCGCCGCGCAGATCCCGCCGTACCGCCAGGGGGCGGGCGCCGGGGAGCGTCCGCCGCATCCGGCGAAGCTCAACGCGGCCTTCCAGGAAGGCGGACCCGAGCTCGCCGTGGCGACCGTGGAGTCGATGACCGGGGTGAACGTCGACCGGTTCGTACAGGTGGACTTCCGGCGCTTCATGGACACGGTGAACGAGGCCGGCGGGGTCGAGGTGTGCACGCCCCGACGGCTGCGCGACTCCGCGACCGGCCTGGACCTCACGCCCGGCAAACACCGGCTCGACGGCGGCAGGTCCCTGCAGTACGTCCGGTCCCGGCACGTCGACTCCAGCGCCGACCTCGGCCGCATCCAGCGTCAGCAGCGGTTCCTGGTGCAGGCCTGGCGGGAGTTGCAGGGGCGCGGGCTGCTCGGCGACCCGGGACGCGCACTGCACCTGGCGCGCACGCTGCTCGGGTCGGGCCCGCAGGGCTTCTCCCTGAACGAACTCGTCCAGGAGGCGTCCGCGCTGCGCGGGCTGCCCCCCTCGGCCACGGAGTTCACGACGGTGCCGATCAGCGGGTTCGCCCCGGCGTCCCTGGGCATCGGCGCGGCGCTGACCTGGGACGAGCAGAAGGCGGACGCGCTCTTCGCGAAGGTGCGCAAGGACCAGCCCCTGGTCGCCCCGAACGCGAACCCCCGGCCCGCCGACCCGCCGACCGTCCTCGGCAGCACGGTGCCGGTGCGCGGGAGCGCGTACGCGTGCACCTGAGGGGCGCGCGGCCGCCGCGCCCGGTGCGCTGGGCCGATCGGGGCACAGCACGCAACCCCGGGCGGGTGGCGCACGTTGTTGATCACGCAGCTCCTCCCCCGGGAGCCCGCTTTCGAAGGGAACGAACATGAAGAAGCTGTGGGCATCCGCGGCCCTCGCCGCCTCGGTCGCCGGTCTCGCGGCCGTGACCGCCCCGCAGGCGCTGGCCATCGGCGACGACAGCGGCACCACGTCGGCCAGCGGCAACGGCGCCTCGTCGGAGTTCGGCAACTCGGCGACCTTCGGCGACATGAGCCCGCAGCTCTCGCTGGTCCAGGGCTCGCTGAACAAGCCGTGCATCGGCCTGCCCGCGAAGATCAACGCCCAGTCGCTCATCGCGGCCCTCAACATCGGCGTCCAGGACATCCCGATCCTGTCCGCGCCGCAGAACCAGCAGTGCGTCGAGAACAGCACCCAGGCCAAGGGCGACGAGCCGCTGTCGCACCTCCTGGACGACATCTCGGTCCTGGCGGGCAACGGCGTCGGCAACGGCTGAGCAGCGCTCCGCGTTCCGCGACGGCGGGTCACCGGTTCTCCGGTGGCCCGCCGTCGTGCGTGCCCGTGCGACGCGTGGTCTCACGGCCCGTCACCTGCGGTACAGGTCCTCTATCTCCCGGGCGTACCTCTGCGTCACCTCGTGCCGCTTGACCTTCAGGGACGGCGTGAGCAGGCCGTTGGCCTCGCTGAACTCGCCGTCGACCAGGGCGAAGGCGCGGATCGACTCGGCGCGCGAGACGGCCTCGTTGGCGTAGTCCACGGCGCGTTGCACGTCGGCGCGGAGCCGGGGGTCGTCGGTCAGCTCGGCGAGCGGGGTGTCGGCGGGCAGGCCCCGCACGGCCAGCCAGTGGGCGAGAGCGTCGGGGTCGACGGTGACGAGGGCGGCGACGAAGGGGCGGGCGTCGCCGACGACGAGGCACTGGCCGACGGGTGCGCGGCTGCGCAGCCGGTCCTCCAGGACGGCCGGGGAGACGTTCTTGCCGCCGGAGGTGACGAGGATGTCCTTCTTGCGGCCGGTGATCGTGAGGTAGCCGTCGTCGTCGAGGGCGCCGAGGTCTCCGGTGGCGAACCAGTCGCCGGCCAGGGCCTCGGCGGTGGCCACCGGGTTGTTCCAGTAGGCGGCGAAGACCACGTCGCCCTTGATCAGCACCTCGCCGTCGTCGGCGATGCGCACGGCGGTGCCGGGGACGGGCCGGCCGACCGTGCCGGGGCGGGGCTCCAGGGGTGGGACGAGGGTGGCGGCGGCGGTGGTCTCGGTGAGGCCGTACCCCTCGTAGACGACGATCCCGGCGGCGTGGAAGAAGAGCCCGAGGGTTCGGTCGAGAGGGGATCCGCCGCTGATCGCGTAGCGCATGCGGCCGCCGAGCTCCTGGCGGATGCGCCGGTAGACCAGCAGGTCGTACAGCGCCCAGGCGGCGTAGAGGCCGGGGCCGGGACCTCTCCCCCGGCCCAGGAACCGGTCGAGGTACGCCTCGGCGAAGCGCACGGCGACGCGTTCGGCCCGGTCGAAGGAGGCGCCGCGGCCGATCTTCTCCGCGGTGGCCCGCCCGGCGTCGTGGATGCGCTCGAAGAGATAGGGCACGCCGACCAGGAAGGTGGGCCGGAACTCCTTGAGCGCCGGGCGCAGTTCGTCGGGCTTGACGCTCGGGAAGTGGCCGGTCTCGATGCGGGCGGCCAGACAGGCGATCTGGAGGGTGCGGCCCATGATGTGGGCCAGGGGGAGGAACAGGAGGGTGGAGGCGGTCTGGCCGGTGACCTCCTGGAAGACGGGGTGCAGCAGCTCCAGGGTGTTGGCGGCCTCGGCGTGCAGGTTGGCGTGGGTGAGGACGCAGCCCTTGGGGCGGCCGGTGGTGCCGGAGGTGTAGCAGATGGTGGCGATCGCGTCGGGGGTGAGGGCGGAGCGCCGCTTGGTCACCTCGTCGTCGGGGACGTCGGCGCCGAGAGCGGTGAGCTCGCCCAGGGCGTCCGCGTCGATGGCCAGGATGCGCGGGGGGTGCGGGTGGTGCGCCGTGCCGGTCGTCGCCGTCGCGGCGTTGTCCGCGTTCTCGACGACGAGCAGGGTCGTGCCCGAGTCGCGGACGATCCAGTCGACCTGGTCGGCCGAGGAGGTGGCGTAGACGGGGACCACCCGGCCGCCCGCCGCCCAGACGGCGAAGTCGAGGACCGTCCACTCGTAGCGGGTGCGGGACATCACCGCGACGCGGCCGCCCTGTTCGACGCCGGCGGCGATCAGGCCCCTGGCGACGGCGGTGACCTCGTCGGCGAAGGCCCGCGCGGTGACGGGGCGCCACGCACCGGCCTCCCGGCGGCGCAGGACGACGGCGTCGGGGGCCTCGGCTGCGTTGGTGAAGGGCAGGTCGGCGATGCTGCCCGCGGCGAGCGGCGGCGCCAGGGGGGCGGTGCGGGCCTCCCGCACGGCCCCGGTGTCGTCCCTCAGCAGGTCGATCCGGGTGCGGGAGGCCAGGTCGGCGCGCTGTCTGGCCCGTTTCAGATCCCTGCGGACACCCATGGACGGCTCTCCCGGTCGCGGTGGGGCTGGCGTGTGACGGGGAGTAACTTACTGATAAGTAAGGTTGCGCACCAGAGGTCGCACGGGCCCGCCGCACCCCCCGGGAGGGGCTCGCGGCGGGCGAGGGGCGGGGC
>NZ_JAHHIT010000148.1 GCF_024539675.1 Streptomyces hilarionis
CCCCCGCCCCGGCCGCCGCGTCCACTCCCGGCGGCATGTCGCCCGCGCCCGGGACCCCGTCCGGCGCGCCGGACTCCCGGACGGCCGTACCGCCCGCCGGCAGCGGACACACCGCCCCCGCGCGCGGCTTCGACGTCCCCAAGCCGGGCGGCCGCATCCCCGGCGGCGGACGCCGTACGCATGTCGCGCTGCGCGCCACCCTGCTCATCACCACCTGCGTCCTCGCGCTGGGCTCGTGCGGGGTCATGGGACTCGTGGTCGGAAAGTCGTCCGCCAGGACGACCCCGGGGCTGGACGAGGCCGACGCCACCCGGTACCGCCTCACCGAGTTCCCCACCGAACAGGCCGCGGCCTTCGCGGAGCAGTACGCACAGCTGTGCATGACGTTCTCCCCGGACACCTCGTCCGCCCGTCGCGCCGAGCTGGCCCGCTACGCCTCCTCCGGCGTCGACCCGGAGTGCGGCTGGAACGGCGAGGGCACCGGCAAGGCCGTCTCCGTCGCCTGGGACGGCACCGCCGAGAAGCTCGCCGAGTTCGGCGACCACGGCCGCTACATCGGAGTGCAGGTCCGCGCCGACGACGGCACGCTCACCACGCTCACCGTCCCCGTCTACGTGAAGGACCTCAGGACCGGCGACGGCATGCGCGTCGCCGGCGACGTGGGCCAGATGCCGATGCCCGCCGCCGCCGACGTGCCCGAGGTCGACCAGGGCGACGAGGTCGTGGACGACACGCTGTCCACGAAGCTCCAGAAGGAGGTCCTGCCGGGGTACTTCACCGCCTGGGCCGCCTCCGACGCCACGGCCATGGCCCGCTTCCTCACCCCGGACGCCACCCTGACGGCCACCACCGGCCTGGCCGGCCGGCTGACGGGCCCGCAGGTCGGCGCCGTCGTCGCGCTGGTCCCGGCGAGCGCCCAGGACTCCAAGCCGTACGCCTACGCCGTCGGCCAGCCCGTCCAGGTGCGCGTGGTCGTCGACTGGAGCGACGCCAAGGGGGTCGCCGTCAGCCGCGCCTACCGGATGACGATCGTGAACACGGCCCAGGGCTGGTTCGTCAAGGACATCCGGGGCGGAGTGCTCGACGCGGAGGGCGGCCGGGCCGACGACGAGAGCGACAGCGCGCCGGCGACCGCATCCGCCTCCCCGTCGTCCGCGGCCTCCACGCCGCCCTCGCCCGCGGCCTCCGCCCCGACGGCTCCCAAGCCGTCGAAGAGCGCGCCTCCCGCGAAGCCCTGACCGCGCCGGGTCACCGCCCCCGCCCCACCTCACTCGCCACGCTCCACCACCCGAGAGGAACCACCATGTACCTGGCCGACGGGACGACCCTGAACGAGATGTTCGGGCAGATCGAGGACATCCTGCGCAACGCGGGCACCATGGTCGCCGTGATCGCCCTCCTCATCCTGGGCATCCGCATGCTCCTGTCGATGAAGCGCGGCGACGGCATGCGCGAGGCGTTCCAGGGCTTCGGCATGATCGCGCTCGCCGCGCTGATCATCGGCGGCGCCAGCGGCCTCGCCGGCGTGCTGATCGGACTCGGCAGCCAGATCGGCGGCGGCAGCTGACCGAGCGCGCGGGCCCCGCCCGTCGCCACGTCAGCAGCCGTTGTGAGAAGGGGAGTCACCGGACATGAGCCAGGAGGCGCCGGAGCCGCTGGTCGCGTACGACCACACCGATCTGGTCAACCGCCCCAAGCGGATCTGGAACTGGGGCAACATCCCGCTGCCCGGCCTGCTGCTGCCCGCGCTGGGCGCCGCCTTCGGCTTCGGGCTGGTCTGGCTCATCACCCTGTTCACCGTGTCGGCGTTCCTGCCGTTCCTCGGGATGTCGATGTGGACGTCGGTGCTGTACTTCGGGCCGCCGTTCGCCGTCTACTTCGTCTGGGGCCGGCCGCTGCCCTCGGCGCTCACGCTGAGCCAGCAGATCGTGGTGTGGACCGACTGGTGGTTCCAGCCCAAGCGCCTCCAGGGTCTGGCCGCCGACCAGGAGCCGGAGCACCTGCACTGGCAGGTCATCCTCTTCACGCCCGGTTCGCCGCGCTGGCAGGCCCGCTACGAGGCCGCGCGCCGGACGGCCGCCGAACGCGGCACCGCCTTCGCGGCCGCCAGGCGCTGACCCACCGCCCCCGTCACCACTCCACGTCGACTACCGCAGGATGACTCCTCCATGTTCATGTTGATCCTTCTGGGCGGGGCGGCCGCCTTCTTCGTGGTCGCCATGATCATGGCCGCCACGTCGAGCAAGAAGAACGGCCAGGGCGGCTCGAACCGGTCCTCCTCCGCCCGCTCCCGACCGTCCGGCTCCTCGGCCGCCGCCCGCCGCGAGGACCTCCGCCTGCCCTACCGCTACGCCGACGACATGATCTTCGTGCACGGCGACTCCGTGTGGACGGGAATCGTCCTGCCCAACGCCATCGACGAGTACCTGAACGCCGGCGAGCTCCAGGCGATGGCCGAGGGCCCGGCCCGCGGTCTGCTCAACCTGGCCCGCGGCGACCGCAACGTCGAGTGCCACTACCGCAAGGTGTACCAGCCGATCACGGCGATGACCTGGGCGGAGGAGCTGAACGCGGTCGCCTGGGAGCCCACCGAGAACTACAAGGCGTACAACCTGCGCAAGGCCGAGTACCAGGAGCGCATCGGCGCCAAGCGCGAGCGGAACGTCCTGCTGGTGAAGCTGGGTTCGCTGCGGCGCACAGGCGGCGGCAGCGGAGTCGTCGCCCAGGACGACGAGCCGTACGACGAGCCCGGCCTCCTGCGGGGCGTCCGCGGGGCCGCCGACCAGGCCGCCGCCACCGCGACCGGCGTCGCCGACGAGTACCTCTCCCCGCACGTCCTCGCCGAGTGGACGCAGACGGCCGTCGAGGTCCACGAGAGCCTCGAAGGCCTCAGGGGCGCCCCGCTCAGCCGCGAGGAGCTCGTCTGGCTGATCCGCAAGCCGCTCCACGGCGACCTCCCCGTCCCGCCGGAGCCGGTGCTCGGCTCGCGCGCCTGGGGCCCGAACCAGTTCGACCTGGTCGTCGACTTCTCCGGCGAGAACCGCAAGACGCACATCGTGCTCAACCAGTACGACGAGGTCACCGGCGAGCAGCAGACCAGCTACACCACCACCCTCGTCGCCGCCAACTGGCCGGCCGAGACCCGCTTCCGCCAGTCGACGGCGTGGGCACGCTACGCCGCCCAGCACGTGGACTTCCCCGTCGAGATCGACATGCGGTTCACGCTCATCCCGTACCTGAAGTTCAAGGACCGCGCCGACAAGATCCGCGGCAACCTCGTCGACGAGATGAACGACATGGCCAACTCCGGCCGCAGCCCCGACACCAAGCTGGCCACCCAGGTCACCCGCGCCCAGGAGCTCGTCGACGACATCGACGAGCACAAGATGCCGGGCATGGAGGCGCAGATCCGCTTCACGATCTCGGCCCCCGACGTCAAGGAGCTGGAGCGCCGGCGCCGGGTCCTGGAGATGCAGTTCAAGCAGGACCTGAAGGTCACCCTGCTGCGTCCCACCCGCCAGCAGTGGCGGCTGCTCCAGTCCCAGCTGCCCGGCGACGCGCCCAAGCTGCCCATCGCCCCCTACCTCCGCCTCCAGGAGGTCGAGCAGCTCGGCGCCGGACTGCCCACGGCCGGCACGGAACTGGGCGACAACCCGGAGCAGCGCTCGGGCAAGCGGCTCGGCTGGGTCGGCAACCTGGTCGGCTGGGCGGGCAAGATGCCCGTCCACTACTCGCTGCACGTGGGCCCGGCCCGCAACGACGGCGGCGGCCTCGCGATCGTCGGCGCGTCCGGCGGCGGCAAGTCCTCCCTGGCCCTCCAGAAGTTCTACGAGGAGTCCGAGTCGGGCGTGCGCTGCCTGGTCATCGACCCCAAGACCGACTTCGCCCAGATGTGCTACTACCTGGCCTTCGGCGCCCAGGTGAACGACCCCGACTTCGCGGGCGACGCGGAGGCCGGCCTCCTCGGCACCCCGCAGAGCCGCTTCCGGCCCGTCAACCCCGAGTTCTGGGCCGAGACGGAGGTCGTCGACCTCCTCAAGGGCCAGGCCGGCGTCCTGGACCCGTGGGTCATCGCCCGCGACGTCCCCGCGGGCCGCCTGCTCGCCGAGTCCATGCTCCGCGGCTTCCTCGGCGACGAGGACTACCAGCGCGTCCGCCTCCCCGTCATCGAGGGCATGGCGACCGTCATCGGCCGCTACAACTCCGCGATCCGCCAGGCCGTCGAGCAGGGCCACACAGCCCGCGACGCCGAACTCGCCGTCCCCCGCCCGACGTTGTGGCAGGTCGTCGACGAGGTCGTCGCGGCGTACGATCACGCGGTCGCCACCGGCGACCGCGAGGCGCAGAAGGACCTCAAGCTCGCGCAGATGCTCCTCACCGAGCTGCGCACGCTCCCCTACGCCCGGCTGTCCTTCGCCGAACACCCGCAGCCGCTGTCCAGCATGCGCAAGCGCCGCACGGTCATCACCCTGCGCGGCTTCCAGTCGCCGGCCGCCTCCGACCCCCGCAACTGGAACCCCGCGGAACGCCTCGCGGCCACGGCCCTCATGGCGGTCGTGGAACTCGGCAGCCAGATGCTCGACGTCGGCTACGAGAAGAACCCGGTGACCGGCGAGATCGGGCTGCGCCCCAAGGCCCTCTTCGTCGACGAGGCGTACGTGGTCACGGCCACCGAGTCCGGCCGCGACCTGATGCGCCGCGCGCTGAAGCAGGGCCGCTCCTACCTCGCGGTGACGGTCCTGATCACCCAGCAGGCCATCGACCTCGTGCAGATCGAGGACTCCGAGGCCCGCAGCGGCGGCGCCAACCAGATCCACACGGTCTTCGCCTTCAAGCAGAAGTCGGCCCAGGAGGCGTCCCTGGTCGCCCCGCTGCTCGGCCGCCCGGAGAACGACCCGAAGGTCATCGCCGCGCTCCAGGAGCTGCGCACCGGCGTCTGCCTCCAGCGCGACGCGGACAAGCGCGTCGGCACGGTCGCCGTCGACCTGGTCTTCCAGGAGATCCTCGCCGCCACGGACACCAACGGCACCACCCGCCCGGCCCGCCAGGGCGTCAACCCTCCCCTGAGCGTCTGGGACTGGACGTTCCTTCAGGAGGCGGAGGAGGACCCCGCCGCGTCCGCACCGGCCCCCGCGCCCGAGACGGCCGCCGTATGACCCGGCCCGCACCCACCTCTCCCCCGGAGGCCCGCATCCCCACGGCCCTGCACAAGCCCCTGACCACAGGCGTCGTCGCCGTCACCCTGCTGACGGCGCTCACCGCCTGCGGATCCGACGCGGACACGGGCTCGGCCACGGGCTCCGGCGGCTCGTCCACCACCTCGTCGGACAGCGGCTCCGGCTCCGGCTCGGACGCGACATGAAGGCGTTCCAGGAGAACTACCGGAAGCCGGCCACGAGCGACGACGGCTGGAAGAGCCAGTTGCCGCGCGGCGAGTTCATGATCGGCGCCGACTTCGTCGTCGATCCCACGAACTACCAGGCCAGCAAGTCCCTCCTCGAAGCCGGGCTGCTGCTGGAGAACGGCGACCCCGCCTTCAAGGCTCCCGACGGCTACCGCGTCCAGGATGCGCGGACGGACGGCTGCGTGCTGACCAACCACCTCCCCGACCCCCTGGACCAGTAGGCGGACATGAGACTCGGCACAGCACTCACCATCGGGTTCACCCTCGTCGCCCTGACGGCGGTCGGCGCGTGCGGCAGCAGCGAGGACGGCGGCGACTCCGCCACCTCCTCGACCGCCGCCACAGGCACCACCCCCGCGGACGCTTCCGGTCAGCCGGACGCTTCCGGCCCGGCCGGCGACGACGGCGGACTGCCCAAGGCGTCCGACACCGCGGCCATCGCGGACTACCTCAGCCGGTACACCCAGTGCCAGAGCCCGGCGACGGGCGACGAGTACGACAACGGCCACGACGGCGACGCCTGGGGCACGGACGAGTCCGACGACCCCGCCTGGGCCATCCAGGAGCGCGCGGTGTGCACGGACGGATCCGAGCGCCCCATCGCCCTGCTCTCCGTCTCCGACATGCGCAAGTTCCAGGCGGCCGCCAAGGCGAGCGGCGACAGGTTCCTGGTCGGCGAGGACTTCGCGGTCGTCCCGGTCGGCGACGAGACGATCCGCAGCCTCCAGCGGTCCGGCCTGCGGTTCCTCGCGTGCGACCCGGACCTGGCGGTGCCGAGCGGCTTCGAGAAGACGCCGGCCCTCGTGGACGGCTGTGCCCTGACCGATTACGTCCCCGAGTAGAGCGGGAAACACCATGCGAATCAGGCGAGCAGTCACCATCGGCGCCCTGCTGCTCCTGTCGGCGACGCTGACGGCGTGCGACGACGGTGACACCAAGGCCGGCGGCAACAGCGACGGCGACGGCAGGACCGGCGCGAGCGCCGGCGCCGGCGGCAGCGCGCCCAAGGGCGGCGGCCTGCCCGAGGCCTCGGACATGGCGTCCATCGCGTACTTCCTCAACCAGCACGGGTCCTGCCTGGATCTGAAGACGGGCGAGGAGTACGACGACTCCTCGCTGGCGGATCACGACCCCGCCTGGGGTGACGAGAACATGACCCGCGAGCCCGCCTGGGGCATCAAGGAACGAGCCGTCTGCCGCGACGACTACGACGACTCCAGCACGCTGCTCGTCCTGTCGGACATGAAGAAGTTCCAGGCCTCCATGCACGCCGACAACTACGGATCCATCCTGATCGGCAAGGACTTCGCGGTGGCGCCCGGCGGCGCCGAGACGACCGAGGACCTGAAGGCATCCGGACTCGTGGCCCTGTCCTGCGATCCGACGCGCCACATCCCCAGCGGCTACAAGCAGGAGCCCGCGCAGGTGGACGGCTGCGTCCTCACGAACTACTTCGACAACTGATGCCTCCGAAGGGCTTGTCATGCTGACCCGCATCCGGCCGCGCTCCGGCCGTCCGGCACGGCCCCGGACCAAACGCTCCCTGCGCGAGAAAGTCATCAGCACCGGCGTCGCCGCACGGGCCGCCCTGTTCGTGACGCTCGGGGTGATCGCGCTGTCGTTCTCCGCTCCCCAGCAGGCACAGGCCCTCTTCGACACCTGTGACTGGGCGCAGCAGAGCACCAACCAGATGGCCGACATGCCGGGCCCCGCCGCCGAGAACATCTTCCCGTCGGTGAAGCAGTGGGACGGCAAGCGCGAACTCGTCTCCGGGGCCACGAAGATGGACGGGGCCGCATCGAGTTACACGCTGTACGAACTCAGCGCCATGCGCGGGCTCAACTGGGCCTCGACCCAGCAGAGCCAGGACGAGGCGAAGCAGAAGGAACGCGGGGTGGCCGCACACGACGACGAGTGCAGCCTCCAGAACGAGATCTTCAACGGCATCGCTCAGGCCATCTTCGACATGAGCAAGATCGTGAGCCGCGCCGCGATCAGCATCAAGGAGATCTCGTCCAACCCCAGCCCGCTCGCCGCCCTCTACGACGGCACGGTCTCGGGTGACGACAGCGTCGTCGACCGCCTGAACAACGGCGTGTTCAAACTCGCCGTGCCCACCATGATCCTGCTCACCGGCCTGTGGGTGTTCGGGAAGTGGCGCAAGGGCGACATGCGTGAGGTCTGGTCCGGCGTCGGCTGGGCCGCCTTCGTCGTCATCGCCGTCTCGGCGTTCCTCGTCAACGGAAACTACGTGGCGGTGGTCGAGACGGCCGACTCCGGGATCGCGCAAGGCAACGCCGCGCTGACCGAGGCGGTCCTGGACGGCGCGATCGACGGCGTCGAGCCGCCCTGCGACCTCCCCAACGGCGCACCGCAGCGCGGCATGCGCATCTCGAGCTGCGCCATGTACGACACCCTCGCGTTCCGCCCCTGGGCCATCGGGCAGTTCGGCGACCCGGGCAAGGCCCGCATGGAGTACAAGGGCCCCAAGGAGTGCGACTTCGGCACGGGCCGACGCTGCACCGACCTGCGGGTCAAGCAGGTCATCGTGCAGTCGGTGACGAACATCGAGTACTACCAGCACCCCTCGCCCGTCGAGGTCGAGGAGGGCGAAGAGGGCAACATCATCAAGGCGAAGGAGAACCAGTACGGCAAGCTGCGCAACTACATCGCCAAGAACGAGGACGCCCGCGTCTACGAGCAGTGGTCCGGTGACAAGCCGTCCAACCGCATCAGCATCGGCGTCTACGCGCTGGTGGCGTCCCTCATCGTCGGCCTGATGGTGATCGTGCTCAGTGCCCTGACCCTGCTGTGGCACGCGGTGACGCTCATCATGGTGATCCTGCTGCCCCTGATCGCGATCATCTCGATCCACCCGACCCAGCAGAAGCTGCTGCGGGGCTGGTGGCAGACCTTCGTCCACAGCTTCGTCCTGCGGGCCGGGTTCGGCGTGATCCTCACGATCCTGCTGCTCTTCTACCAGCTGATCCTGCCGCTTCAGATCCCGCTCGGCATGCAGCTGCTGATGCTCCTGCTGGTGACCGTCGCCGTGGTCATGCTGCTGAAGAACCTGCTGTCCGGGAAGTTCAGTCCGCAGGTCCAGGGGGCGGACGACGCACTCGGCGTCGGCGACATGGCCGGCAAGGTGACCGCCGTCGCGCCCGGCCTCGCCACGTCCACCGCCGCCACGACCGCCCGCACCACCGGCCGCGTCGCGAGCACCTCCGCCCGTGCGACGGGCAGCACGGCACGCGGGACCGCCTGGGCGGTGGACAAGCTCGCGTTCAAGGGCAAGGGCCGGGCCAAGATGCAGGAGAAGGGCTGGCTGGGCCAGTCCAAGCGCGAACAGCGGCAGGCGTCGTACCGGAATGCGCAGACGGCGCAGAAGACCCACGACCGGGAGTTCGGCGACGGCGAGAGCGGGCCGTCCGCTGCTCCGGAGCAGCCCCGCAGCCGCGGCCGCCGCGTCAGCGGGTCCAGCAGCAACCCGACTCCGCAGCCCGCGCCGCCGACCGAGTCCCGCCCGGCGTCCGCACCCGCACCCACGCCCGCACCCACGCCGGCACCCGCGCCGAAGGCGCCGGCACCCCGCCCCCGGCCCGTCGAGGCTCCGGTGGCGCCCGCCCCGTCGCCGAGGGATCCGCGCGGCCCCAGTGGCCGCGTCTGACCCCGGACCTCTGCCCACCACCCTCCTGGGAGCCCTTGAATGCCCTCGTTGACCGCCCACCGCACCCCCGACCAGCTGGTCGCGGAGCTGGAACGGCTCATCGGCGTGGACTGGCCCACGGTGTGGTCGGGGGTTCCGCAGGACGCGCAGGAACGGGCGGCGTGGTGCGCCGGCTTCGGCTGGCGTCCGCTGTGGGCCGAGGCGGGGCTGCGCGTCCGCACGGATGTGGGCGGGCGGCTCCACCTGGTCGCGCGGGCGCCGGGTGGTCCGGTGACCCGGATCGACCACACCGTGTGGGCGGCCCGGGCCCGGCACCTGGACGAGAACGCCCACGTCACCGACCTGGCCGAGGGCCGGTGGACCGACTCCCTGACCGCTCTGCGCGGCCTGCTGGGCAACCCGACCTGGAACGGAACGTGGGAGACGCCGGAGTTCCCCGAACTGCCGTGGTCGGGAGCGTGGCCCGACGCCCGCTGGCGTGCGGAGCACCAGGACCCGTACCGCGTCTCGGTGTGGCGGTTCCGCGTTCCGCGGGCGCCCGTGTTCGAGCTCAGGATGACGCGCGGCGTCACCGCACGAAACCGTCCGGTACCGGCCGATGCGAGGATCGTGCTCGCCTGCCACGACCCCGACCACGTGGAATCCCGTCGGCAGGAGCGGCGCGGATGATCCGGAGCCGTGCGGCACACGAGGAAGGCGACCAACGATGACGACCCTCAGGATCGACCGCAGCCCCCGGCAGCTGGCCGAGGAGCTCGAGGCCCTGGAGCACGTGGACTGGCCGGCGGTCTGGGCCGGCCCGCCCAACCCCGGCCAGGCGCTCGACGACTGGTGCGCGCTGTTCGGCTGGACGCCGACGTCGGTGGAGCGGGTGCTGACGGTGCGGAGTGCGACAGGTCAGGACTTCGGGCTCTACCCCGTGCGCGAGGCCGGATGGGCACCGGTCAAGCTGCTCAGCTGGACCAGCTGGAACATGTGGGCGGAGAACACGTCCGAGAACGACGAGGTCCTCACTCACGCCGCCGACACCTGGGCCGCCTATGTGGCGGCAGCCCGCCCCGTACTCGGCGAGCCTTCGTTCGCCGGTGCCTGGGACGACTCGCGGTTCCCGGAGCCGCCGCACGACCGGCACTGGCTCATGCCCCGTGATCTCCGTATGGAGGACATGGACCCCTACCGCATGGCCCTCTGGCGAGAAGACGGTCCGGAAGGACGCATCACAGTCATGGCCGTCAGCCTGGGGTCAGCCCTCGTACCCGGTGAACTCCGAAGCGCCCGCATCAACATCGTCTGCCATCCGCCGGAGGACCTGTGATTCAGGTACATGTCTCGGACCAGGTCCTCGACGACGCTCGCGACCGCCAGCGGGAAGGCGATCCCGCCTTGTCACCGGCGGAGGCCAGGCGCATCGCAAAACGGCTGCGGGAAGGCATCGGCGGCCTGCCGCCCGAGGAGTACAGAGAACAACTCCGTGTGCGGCTGAGGGACTTCGCAGCCGCTCAGGATCTCGATCTGCCCAGCCCGGACACACGATCCACGTTCTGGTCCTACCAGTTGGAGAATCACCCCGATCTGAATCTGGCGACGGGGGAAACCCTGCACAGCATGCACATGGCGGCGGCGTACACGGAATCACAGAACGCGATCGTCGAGGACACCCTGCGGTATCTGGAGGGGACGCCCGGCGGCAAAGCCCTCGGCGAACTGCACTTGTGGGACGTGCAGGTGCAGAACGAACTGAAGCTGTCCCAGGACGAGGGGAGGGCCCTGGCCTACGAAGCCTGGGGAACCCTCTCCGAGAAGTACGCCGCGACGACGGAGAACGAGGCCCTGTTCTTCATGGCCGAGCTCAACCCCAGCGCCGTGGCCTACCAGACCGAGTCCCGGCAGCTCCGTCAGGACGGCAAGCTCGGCATCATCGAGTTCATGTATCCGGCGCCGGCGCAGAAGTACGCGGATCTCGCCCCGGAGACGCAGGAACTGCTGGCATCCCAGGCCGTGCGCGCGCAGATCCACACGTTCTCGTACGACGAGACGGACCCCAAGTTCACGCCGCTGACCAGGGCGGGCCACCTCGACCTGGAGGAGCTCAAGGCACTTCCCACCCCCGAGGCGCAGCGGGCCGCCGTCCTGGAGGTGTGCGCCCGGGTGGCGTCCCTGGACGGTCCGGCCCGGGCGGCCGACGTGGAGCGGCTCGTCGAGGAGATCAAGGTGCTGCGCCCGGACCACGAGGTGACGCTCCCCGGCGTCGAGGACCGGGAGTGGGCGGCCGGCCTGCGCGAGCGGACCCCGAACGCGCCGGCGGCGCCCGCACCCGTCGCCGTGAGCACCCACGGCCAGTACCTGCCCGGCGTCAGGGTCGACGCCAGGACGGGGCCGGCCCCGCTGACGCCACTCGCCTTCCCCGCGGCAGGGGCGGCCGCCGCGCACGCCCACGCCTTCCTGCCGGGCGTCGACGCGCAGGCGAAGTCGGTCCTCGCGGACAGGACCGACGCCCCGGCTGCCGCCCCACAAGCCCCTCCCGCTCCGGAACAGTCGCGTGACACCGGAAGGGAAGTGTGACGCGCCCATGAGCCGCACACCGTCGGGCCGCACCCCGCCCGCCTCCCGGACCTCCCGCCCCGCCGGGCGGCCCCGCGCCGACCGGCCGGGCGCGTCCCCGGGCCCGGCCCTCCCCCTGATGCGCCGCTTCCTCCGCCAGGAGGAGAACGACACCTGGGCCGTCCGTCTCCTCCCCCGCGTCGTCTTCGGCGTGGCGGCCCTCTACACGGTGATCGTCCTCGCCTCCCGGAGCGGATCCAGTTTCGTGGCGGTCGTCGCCACGTCGTTCCTCGGTCTCGCACTGTGGCTCATGCGCCGGCGCACCCAGCTCCTCCTGGCCCTCGGGGTGAGCGTCCTCGCCGTCGCCTTCACCGGCTACTTCTCCGCCGTCGGCGACGCGGCCCGCCGCTACGACGACGCGGGCGCGACCGTCACCGGCCAGGCCGCCTTCGGCTACTGGGCGCTCGCCGGCATGGCGTTGCTCGGGGCGTGGATGGTGAAGGACCACCCCGGCAGACGGGGGGTCACCGTCGTGCTCGCGGATGTGATCCTCGTCATCGCCTCCGGCGTCGGAATGTTCCTGCCGGAAGCGGGCGTACCGCTCGGTTTCCTCGGCGTGCTCGCCGTGTTGGCGCTGCGCGGAGGCACCGCGAAAGCGGTTACGGGCCGGGCGCGCCGGGCATTCGGCCGGGTACGGCCGGGCAAAGCCACTGAACCGGCGGACAGTTGAGGCCCGTGTGAACGTTTCGTCGCGTCACTGTGCCAAGTCGGCACACGCTTTGCAGATGCGTTGCACCTGCTTGACGGAACGCTTTAGAGTCCCCCCGGATCACGCATCACCACGGGGGAACACACGCATGCCTATGGCCAGCCATACGGCGCTGCCCGCGCGCCCCGCGCGCGGGCCGGCACGAGGAGCGGGAGCGGGCGCGGGGGCACACGGCCCCGACGCCGCCCTGCCCTGCCAGCGCCGACCGGACGTCTTCCAGCACCCGCTGCTGGAGGCGCCCTCGGACATTCCGCACACCTCGCCCGAGCAGCGCCACCAGCACCTCGTACTGCTGCGCACCGCCCGCGACCTGTGCGCTTCCTGCCCCCTGTGGGCGGAGTGCCTCCAGGACGCCGTCGCCCACGCCGAGCCCCACGGCTACACGGCGGCGACGACGGTCGAGGACCGCCGCTGGATCCGCCGGGCCCTCGGCGTCGGCGACGCGAACGGCGACCTGCCGACCCACCACCCGGTGGACGGCCCCGGCGCGAGCCCCGGCCACCACTCCGCCGAAACGTCACGCCGCCTGCTCCGGCTGCGCTCCCGCAGCGCGGGCCCGGCCGTCCCGGACGCCGCCGGGAGCGGTCTGCCCGCGCTGGGGCGCGTCCTCGACGCGTTCGACGCCCGGCAGGACCAACTGGCCCGCCGACAGCGCGAGTTGCCCGCCATACCGAGGCAGTTGCACCAGCACAGCGGCTCACAGCGGCCGCTCGGCGACGCCGACGGCCACGGCCGGCGCCCCACGGCCGCGGGACACCCGCATCCCCACCCTCACCCCCACGCACACCCGGAAAGCAGGAACGAGGACATGGCAGCGGCCGAGTCCGGGCAGCGGATCGCCTTCTCCTACGAGGATCCCGCCCAGGCCGTACGACAGGCCCTGCTGGCGCCTCTGACCCGCGCCGCGCTGCCCACGCTCGACAGCCTGGAGCAGCTGGTCGCGATGCTGGCCAGCGTGCCGGGCGGCGAGATCGCGCCGGAGACGCCGCAGACCGTCCGCGCCGCGCGCAGGGCCGTGGAGGCACTGGCCCCCGCTCCCGAAGGCGCCCAGGACGCCGCCCAGGCCGCCCCCGGCGTCTCGCCCCCGCGCGCCCTGACCGGCTCGGTCTCGGTCGAGCTCGCCACCAGCGACCCGGTGGCGGCCCTGCGCCGCGACTTCCTGGAGCCGCTGCTGCGCGAACTGGCCTCCTCCCTGGCCAACATAGAGAAGGTGGCGACCATGCTCGCCGCGGCCGGGTCCCCGGGCGGCGACGGGAGCCACCTGGAGCCGATCCGCACCGCGCTCCAGGGCGTCCGCGCGTGCCTGCCCCATCCGGCGCCGGGCGGCCGGACGTCCGCCGGCCCGGGCCAGGCGGCGGCCCTCGCCTCCGCCGGCGGCCGTCACGCCACCGCCCTCAACACCCCCAGCATCCGGGCGGCCGTGGAGACGGCCGTGTCGACCTTCCCCGGCCCGTTCTCCGCCCGCGACGTGCTGCGCGCGCTGCCCCAGGGCGTCTACGGCGACCCGTCGAAGACGATCAGCAACGTCCTGTCCGCGATGGTCAAGGCGGGCGGTCTGCGGCGTCTCACCCGCGGCACGTACGCTCGCACCGCCGACGTCGCCGCGGACTTGACCGCCACGGACGTGACCGTCACGGACGTCGGCGCCACGGACGTCGGCGCCACGGACGTCGGCGCCACGGTCGTCACCGCGGACGCCGCCGTGACCGTCGCCGCGAGCGCTCCCGAGCGGGGCGAGGCGAAGAGCGCCTGAGCCGGATGATCCGGAACCGAGCCGGAAGGAACCCAGACCCCCGATGACCGAACCGACGACGCCGCCCCCGCCCCCCGCCACGGCGGACGCCCAGGTGCACGTCTTCTCCCCCAACGCCGGGCTCGTCGACGGCGTCCCGGTCACCGCCCCGCCCTACGGCGACATCCAGGACGTCGTCCTGTCGATCCTCCAGCAGCGCGCCCAGCAGCTCGGCGCCCCCACCTCGGCGACCGTCACCGACAACCGCTACGGCGGCGCCATCCGCCTCCTCATCCACCCGGACGGATCGACGGAGCAACTGGACTGACCCGCAGGGCGGACATGGCGGGCACGGCGGAGGGCGAAGGCACGGCAGGCATGGGCGAGGGGCCCGGGGACGTCGTCCCCGGGCCCCTCGCCCATGCCTGCGCGGTCTAGTCGGCCGCCTGCTGCCGCTTGGGCCGCCAGACCACCAGCGCGCTGGTCTGCTGCACCTCCTGGTACGGCACCAGGTCCCGCCGGTAGGAGGCGTGCACCGCGGCCTCGCGTTGCTGCATGGCCGCCGCCGCGCCGTCCAGCGCCGCCTGAAGCTCGGCCGCCCGCGCCTGGAGGGCGGCCACCTGGTTCTCCAGCTCGATGATCCGCTTGATGCCGGCCAGGTTGATGCCCTCGTCCTGCGACAACTGCTGGACGGTGCGCAGCAGTTCGATGTCGCGGGCCGAGTAGCGTCGGCCCCGGCCGGCGGTGCGGTCGGGGGAGACGAGGCCCAGACGGTCGTACTGGCGCAGCGTCTGCGGGTGCAGGCCGGAGAGCTGGGCCGCCACCGAGATGACGTAGACCGGGGTCTCCTCGGTCAGTTCATACGGGTTACGTCGACGGCCGTCCATCACTCTCATGCTCCCTTCGCGGCCTCGAACAGCTCCGCCCGCGGATCCTCGTCCGCGGTCGCCTCGCGATACGCCTCCAGCGCGTCACGAGCCTTCCCCGACAGGTCCTTCGGAACACTCACCTCGACGGTGACCAGGAGGTCGCCGCGTGTGCCGTCCTTGCGGACCGCGCCCTTGCCCCGCGCCCGCATGGTGCGGCCGTTGGGGGTGCCGGGCGGCAGCTTCAGCGTCAACGACGGTCCGCCGAGCGTCGGGACCCTGACCTCGCCGCCCAGGGCCGCCTCGGTGAACGTCACCGGCACGGTCACCGTCAGGTTGTCGTCCTTGCGGCCGAAGACGGGGTGGGCGCCCACGTGGACGACGACGTACAGGTCGCCCGAGGGGCCGCCGCGCTCGCCCGGAGCGCCCTTGCCGCGCAGCCGGATGCGCTGGCCGTCGGTCACCCCTGCCGGGATGCGGACCTGCATGGTCCGCGACGACTTGGCGCGACCGCTGCCCTTGCACTCCATGCAGGGGTGCTCGGCGATGAGGCCGCGGCCCTTGCAGTCGGGGCACGGGTCGGTCAGCGAGAAGCCGCCGCCCGAGCCGCGGGCCACCTGCCCGGTGCCGACGCAGGTCGGGCACACGCGCGGGGTGCCGTTCTTGTCGCCGGTGCCCGAGCAGGCCTTGCACGGGGACTGCGAGGACATCCGCAGCGGGACCGTGGCGCCCTCGATGGCCTCCGTGAAGGTCAGGGTGACCTCGGTGTCGATGTCCTGGCCGCGCCGCGGCTGGGTGCGGGTGGTGCCCGTGCCGCCGCGGTTGAACAGGCCGCCGAAGACGTCCCCGATGCCGCCGCCGAAGCCGCCGGAGGCGCCGCCGCCCTGGGCGCCGCCCCCGAAGAGGTCGCCCAGGTCGAAGTTGAAGGAGCCGCCGGCGCCCGGGCCCGGGCGGAAGCCGCCGTTGCCGAAGAGGGCGCGTGCCTCGTCGTACTCCTTGCGCTTCTTGGGGTCGCCGAGGACGTCGTTCGCCTCGGAGATCTCCTTGAAGCGCTCCTCCGCCTTGGCGTTGCCCTTGTTGGCGTCCGGGTGGTACTCGCGAGCGAGCTTCCGGTAAGCCTTCTTGATCTCGGCCTCGGTGGCGTCCTTGGGGACGCCGAGGACCTTGTAGAAGTCCTTCTCGATGAAGTCCTTGGTGCTCATCCTCGACGTCCCTCCTCTCGCGTCGTCAGGACGGCCGGCTCCCCGGCCGTCTCAAGCTCAGCCCTCGTCCGGGCCACCGCTCTCCTTGTCGTCCGCCGCCTCCGCGGTGGCGGCGCCCGCCTCCGACTCGGCCTTCGCGGGCTGCGCGCCGGGCTGCGGCTCGGCGACGGCCACCCGCGCGGGGCGGATGGTGCGTTCGCCGATTCGATACCCCGGCTGGAGAATCGCCACGCACGTCGTCTCGGTGACGTCGGGCGCGTAGCTGTGCATCAGGGCCTCGTGGATCGTCGGGTCGAAGGGCTCGCCCTCCTTGCCGAACTGCTGAAGGCCCATCTTCGCCGCGACGGTCTCCAGCGACTCGGCGACCGACTTGAAGCCGCCGACGAGTTCGCCGTGCTCGCGCGCGCGGCCGATGTCGTCGAGCACCGGGAGGAGTTCGGTCAGGAGGTTCGCGATGGCGATCTCCTTGACCGCGATCCGGTCGCGCTCGACCCGGCGGCGGTAGTTCTGGAACTCGGCCTGGAGGCGCTGGAGGTCCGCGGTGCGCTCGTCGAGCGCCTTGCGGGCCTGGTCCAGCTGGGCCACCAGAGCGGCCGTCTGGTTCGCGTCGTCCCCTGCCGGGGCCGCCCCGTCCGCCGAGGCGGAGGGGGCGGTCTTCGGCTCGGCGTCTTCAGGGGTGGCGCCGGAGGGGACGTCGGGCTTCTCCTCGAAGCCCGGGGTCTCCTCCGTCACGCGGCACCGTCCTTGCGCTCGTCGTCCACGATCTCGGCGTCCACGACGTCGTCGTCGGCCTTGGGGGCCTCGGCGCCGCCCGCGGCGCCCGCCGCGTCCTGACCGCCGGCGGCCTGGGCGTCGGCGTACATCGCCTGGCCGACCTTCTGCGAGACGGCGGCGACCTTCTCGGTGGCGGTGCGGATCTCGGCGGTGTCCTCGCCCTTGAGCGCGGCCTTCAGCTCCTCGACGGCGGCCTCGACCTCGGTCTTGACCTCGCCGGGGACCTTGTCCTCGTTGTCCTTGAGGAACTTCTCCGTCTGGTAGACGAGCTGCTCGCCCTGGTTGCGGGCCTCGGCGGCCTCGCGGCGGCGGTGGTCCTCGTCCGCGTACTGCTCGGCCTCCTGGCGCATGCGGTCGACCTCGTCCTTCGGCAGCGAGGAGCCGCCGGTGACGGTCATCTTCTGCTCCTTGCCCGTGCCGAGGTCCTTCGCGGTCACGTGCATGATGCCGTTGGCGTCGATGTCGAAGGAGACCTCGATCTGCGGGACGCCGCGCGGGGCCGGCGGAAGGCCGGTCAGCTCGAACATGCCGAGCTTCTTGTTGTACGCCGCGATCTCGCGCTCGCCCTGGTAGACCTGGATCTGCACGGACGGCTGGTTGTCCTCGGCCGTCGTGAAGATCTCCGAACGCTTCGTCGGGATCGTGGTGTTGCGCTCGATCAGCTTGGTCATGATGCCGCCCTTGGTCTCGATGCCGAGGGACAGCGGGGTGACGTCGAGGAGCAGGACGTCCTTGACCTCGCCCTTGAGGACACCGGCCTGGAGCGAGGCGCCGATGGCGACGACCTCGTCCGGGTTCACGCCCTTGTTGGCGTCCTTGCCGCCGGTCAGCTCGCGCACGAGCTCGGCGACGGCCGGCATACGGGTCGAACCGCCGACGAGAACGACGTGGTCGATCTCGGAGAGGTTGATGCCGGCGTCCTTGATGACGTTGTGGAACGGCGTCTTGCAGCGCTCCAGCAGGTCGGCCGTCAGCTGCTGGAACTGGGCGCGGGTGAGCTTCTCGTCCAGGTGCAGCGGGCCCTCGGCGGACGCCGTGATGTAGGGCAGGTTGATCGAGGTCTCGGTGGACGAGGACAGCTCGATCTTCGCCTTCTCGGCGGCCTCGCGCAGACGCTGAAGCGCCATCTTGTCCTTGGCGAGGTCCACGCCGTGGCCGGCCTTGAACTGCTGCACCAGGTAGTCGACGACGCGCTGGTCCCAGTCGTCGCCGCCGAGGTGGTTGTCGCCGTTGGTGGCCTTCACCTCGACGACGCCGTCACCGATCTCCAGGAGGGACACGTCGAAGGTGCCGCCGCCGAGGTCGAAGACGAGGATCGTCTGGTCGTCCTTGTCGAGGCCGTACGCGAGCGCGGCCGCGGTGGGCTCGTTGACGATGCGCAGGACGTTGAGGCCCGCGATCTCGCCGGCCTCCTTGGTGGCCTGACGCTCGGAGTCGTTGAAGTAGGCCGGGACGGTGATGACCGCGTCGGTCACCTTCTCGCCCAGGTAGGACTCGGCGTCCCGCTTCAGCTTCTGAAGGATGAACGCGGAGATCTGCTGCGGGTTGAAGGGCTTCCCGTCGAGCTCGATCTTCCAGTCGGTGCCCATGTGGCGCTTCACCGAGCGGATGGTGCGGTCCACGTTCGTGACCGCCTGCCGCTTGGCGACCTCGCCCACGAGGACTTCGCCGTTCTTCGCGAAGGCGACGACGGACGGCGTGGTCCTGGCACCCTCGGCGTTGGTGATGACGGTGGGCTCGCCGCCCTCCAGAACGCTGACGACGGAGTTGGTTGTGCCCAGGTCGATGCCGACCGCACGTGCCATGGTGATCTTCCTCCAGCTGACTTGAGTGGAACGGACTCAAGTGTGCACGACGCCCGGCGCTCGGTCAACAGACCTGAGTCAGGCGCACTCAACTCTTATCCGTTCCTTACACGCAAGGAGGCGTTGACCTGCGGCGATTCGGATCGGCCGGGCCGTCGCACCGCGGAATCGGGGGACGCTCGCACGGCTTCAGGTTGACGTCGGGGCGCGTAGACGGGCGCGGACCGCGTCATCGTCCGCGGCCCGGAGCGCGGGACGGCCCGCTCCTCCTGCGAGGCCCCGCGCGCGCGGGGGGCGCGCGGCGCACGGGCGCCGCGGCGGCCTCCGTGCGCGTCCCGTCCGCCGCCCTGACGCCCTGCCCGCGCGCGGGCAGGCGCGTACACCGCCACCCGCAGCAGCCCGAGCACGACGACGAGTACCCCGCCGGCCACCCACAGAACCGCCCGCGCCTGGACCCATCCGCCGTGCACCAGGACCCCCACGAGGACCGTGCCGAAGGCCGCGACGCCGAGGAGGACGGCCACCCCCTGCGGGGTGAGCCCGAGCCGGCGCAGCCGGTGGGCGAGGTGGTCGGGCGCGCCGCGCAGGACGGGCCGTCGGGCCAGCCGTCGCGACACGAGCACCAGCACGACGTCGGCCCCGGCGACCGCGGTGAGCGCGAACAGCACGGCCGTGCCGACGACCGGGTCCTGTCCCGCGCGGGCGATCACGGCGGCCGCGGCGAGCAGGAAGCCGGAGAAGAGCGAGCCGCACGCGCCGAGGGCCACGCGCGCGGGAGGCCAGTTGTGCATCAGGAACCCGGTCAGCGCGGCGGCGAAGACGCTGAGCAGCACCACCATCCCGTCCATGATCTCGACGGCGACGCAGGCGGCCACCCCGAAGGCCGTGACGACCCCGACGGTGCCGGCCACCCCGTCGGCGTGGTCGAGCGCCCGGAAGGCGAGGGCCACGAAGGTGATCCAGCCGACGGCCGCGATCCCGCAGAGCGGGCCGGTGTCGCCGTAGGGCACGACGAAGGCGGCCGCGACGGCGGTGCCGATCACCAGGAGGCGGACGTTGAGCCGCCACACGTCGGCGATCAGACCGAGCACGCCGACCGCGCCCGCGGCGGCGATCAGCATCTCGATCCCGTCCCCGAGGGGGGCGATGCCCGTCCGGTCGCCGACGACCGCGACGAGACAGGTGGTGAGGACGACGGCGGCGCCCCCGAACAACGGCACGCGCCGCTGCCGCTGCCGCCGGTCGAGCAGTCCGAGGCGCAGGGCGGGCACGCGCAGCAGCGCGGCGAGGGCGGCGGAGAGGAACAGGGCGATGGCGGCGGCGGCGATCCCGTAGAGCACGGGATATAAATTAGTCATAAATGTACCAATTAGGTACGAATAACACGGCCGGATTGCGGCCGGATCCTGAGGCAACCCTGAGGCAACCCTCAGCGACTCAGATCACTCCGCTCCCCGCTACAGTGCGACGGAGAATCCGGGGTAGTCTCAGACGGACTGCATAAGTTACCGCTTAGTAATCACTGACGAAGTCCCCTCGCAGGCCCGAGGAGCCCCCAAATGCAACTCGCCGCGATCATCGTGTCGCTGGTTCTGATCGTGGTCGGCGTGGCCCTTTTCGCCCGCGCCGTCCTGCAGATCTACACCTTCATGCGGCTCGGTCAGAACGTGCCCGCGGGCACCCGCACCGACGAGCCCGTCCAGCGCACCGTCACCGTGGCCAAGGAGTTCCTCGGCCACACCCGGATGAACCGCTGGGGCGTCGTCGGTGTCGCGCACTGGTTCGTCGCGGTGGGCTTCTTCTCGCTGCTGTTGACGATCGTCAACGCCATCGGCCAGCTGTTCCAGGCCGACTGGCTGCTGCCGGTCATCGGCGAATGGGCCCCCTACAACGTCTTCGTCGAGTTCATCGGCACGATGACGGTGCTCGGCATCCTGGTGCTGATCGTCATCCGCCAGCTGAGCCGGCCGGACCGGCCGGGCCGCAAGTCCCGCTTCGCCGGCTCCAACTTCGGCCAGGCGTACTTCGTCGAGGCCGTCATCCTCATCGTCGGCGTCTGCATCTTCATGCTGCACGCCCTCGAAGGCGCCCAGCACCACGTGGACGCCTACGAGGCCTCCTTCTTCATCTCGTACCCGGTGGTCTCGGCGCTCGGGCACCTGGACGTCTCCACGCTCCAGAACCTCACCTACTTCTTCGCCGGTCTCAAGATCGCCACCTCGTTCATCTGGATGATCACGGTGGCGCTCAAGACCGACATGGGCGTCGCCTGGCACCGCTTCCTCGCGTTCCCGAACATCTGGTTCAAGCGCAACGCGGACGGCGCCACCTCGCTCGGCGCGCTCCTGCCGATGACCTCCGGCGGCAAGCCGATCGACTTCACCGACCCCGGTGACGACGACGTCTTCGGCGTCTCCCAGGTCGAGCAGTTCTCGTGGAAGGGCCTGCTGGACTTCTCCACCTGCACCGAGTGCGGCCGCTGCCAGTCGCAGTGCCCCGCCTGGAACACCGGCAAGCCGCTCTCCCCCAAGCTCCTCATCATGTCCCTGCGGGACCACGCCCACGCCAAGGCCCCCTACCTGCTGGCCGGCGGCGGCAAGACCATGGAGGGCGAGGAGAAGGCGAGCGAGGAGCAGCTCAAGGACGTCCCCGCGGCGGCCCTCGCCGAGGCCGAGCGCCCGCTCATCGGCACCGCCGAGGAGAACGGCGTCATCGACCCCGACGTCCTGTGGTCCTGCACCACCTGCGGCGCCTGCGTCGAGCAGTGCCCGGTGGACATCGAGCACGTCGACCACATCGTCGACATGCGCCGCTACCAGGTGATGATCGAGTCCGCGTTCCCGTCCGAGGCGGGCACGATGCTCAAGAACCTGGAGAAGAAGGGCAACCCCTGGGGCCTGGCCAAGAAGCAGCGCCTCGAGTGGCTCAAGGAAGTCGACTTCGAGGTGCCGGTCGTCGGCCAGGACATCGAGGACCTCACCGAGGTCGAGTACCTGTACTGGGTCGGCTGCGCCGGCGCCCTCGAGGACCGCGCCAAGAAGACCACCAAGGCGTTCGCCGAACTCCTCCACATCGCGGGCGTCAAGTTCGCGATCATGGGCGGCGACGAGAAGTGCACCGGCGACTCCGCCCGCCGTCTCGGCAACGAGCCCCTGTTCCAGGAGCTCGGCATGGAGAACGTCATGGCGCTGAACATGGCGTTCGGCGAGGAACTGGACGACGACGGCAAGGTCGTGCCCGAGTCCGCCAAGCCGAAGTCGGCGAAGAAGATCGTCGCCACCTGCCCGCACTGCCTCAACACCATCGGCAACGAGTACCCGCAGCTCGGCGGCGACTACGAGGTCATCCACCACACCCAGCTGCTCCAGCACCTGGTGGACGAGGGCAAGCTGATCCCGGTGACCCCGGTCGAGGGCATCATCACCTACCACGACCCCTGCTACCTGGGCCGGCACAACAAGATCTACACCCCGCCGCGCGACATCATCGCCAGCGTCCCGGGCCTGCGCAACGAGGAGATGCACCGCCACAAGGAACGCGGCTTCTGCTGCGGCGCCGGCGGCGCGCGGATGTGGATGGAGGAGCGGATCGGCAAGCGCATCAACAACGAGCGCGTCGACGAAGCCCTCTCCGTCAACCCCGACATCGTCTCCACCGCCTGCCCGTTCTGCCTCGTCATGCTGACCGACTCGGTCAACGGCAAGAAGAACGAGGGCAAGGCCAAGGAGTCCGTCCAGGTCGTGGACGTCTCCCAGCTCCTGCTGGAGTCGGTCAAGACCCCGGTCGACGACGAGCCCCCCGCGGGCGACGCGCAGACCGAGAGCGAGCCGGAGCCGCAGCCGGTGAAGTGACCCGAACGGCCGTACCGCCCGCCCCCGCGTCCCAGCCGGACGCGGGGGCGGCGCCGTTCCCGGCCGTAC
>NZ_JAHHIT010000149.1 GCF_024539675.1 Streptomyces hilarionis
GGCGAGGGGGGGGCGACCGGGGCCGGACACGGGCGGCGTCGGCGACGTGGCGCCCGACGCCCGAGGTGGGCCCGCACCGCCGGGGCCACGTGGCCCCGGCGCCCCCGGGTGGTTCGGCGCCGCTCAGCCCATGCTCTTCGAACCGTCCAGGGCCTCACGGATGATGTCGGCGTGACCGGCGTGCTGGGCGGTTTCCGCGACGATGTGCAGCAGGACCCGGCGGGCCGACCACTGGACGCCCGGCTCGAACCACGGCGCCGACGGCAGCGGGTGCGCCGCGTCCAGGTCGGGCAGGGACGCGACCAGGGCGTCGGTGCGGTCGGCCACCGCCTCGTAGTCCTTGAGCACCCCGGCCAGCGTCTCGCCGGGCAGCATGCGGAACTCGTCGGCCCGCGCGGCGAAGTCGGCCTCGGTCATGGCGCTGAAGTCGCCCAGGGCCGAGGGGCCTTCGACGATGAAGCCCGCCCAGCCCCGCTCGGTCGCGCTGACGTGCTTGATCAGCCCGCCGATGCACAGCTCGCTGACCGTGGTCCGCTCGCCGGCCTGCTCGTCGGTGAGGTCGCGGGCGGTGAAGCGCAGGAAGTGCCGCTGCTTGGCGAGGGCCTCCAGCAGGTCGGCACGCTCGCGGCTGACGGCCGGCGCTGCGGCGGTGGTCTCGTCGGGGCCGGCGGGCGTGGTGGGCTTGCTCATGGGGTGCCTTCTTCCGTGAGTGCTGTTCCGCGGTCGTAGGACCACCATAGGAGCGATGGAGGTCAGATCCTGACCTAATTGGCCGGTGGGCAGGACGGGTTCAGCCCACCGGCTTCAGCCCACTGGTTTCAGCCCACTGGTTTCAGGGAGTCGTACTCATCGCCGGATCGCCGGATCGCCGGATCGCCGGATCGCCGGATCGCCGGATCGCCGGATCGCGAGGCCCGAGGGCTTCCGGTCGTCGGGTCGTGGGGTCGCCGGGCCGTGGGATCGCCGCGCCCCAGGCCGCGGCGCACAGGGCCCGTTCGGCCTCGGCGGTGTACACGGCCGAGGCGAGCCAGGTCCGGGCGAAGCGGCCCGTGTCGGCCGGGAGCAGCCGGCCGAAGGCGTCACGGGAACGGTCCGCCGCGGCCGCGTGCAGCGCGTCGAGGAGGTCGGCCGCGGTGCCGAGGCCGACGCGACGCAGCCGCGCGCCGTCGCCGGCCGCGCCGCCCGGGAACGCCAGCACCCGGCGGCCCCCGGAGACCGCCTGGTGCACCCGGCGGCGCAGCAGGTGCAGCGGGGCCTCGTCCACGGGGTGGACCGCGACCGGGGCGGCGGCCGCCGGGGGCAGGTCCGCGTGCTGGAGACGGTCCAGGCCCAGGTCGACCCGGGCCGTGGGGTCGGCCGGATGCTCGGCGGCGAGCAGCAGCGCGCGCGGCAGCGGCCCCGGCAGGAGCCGGGCCACGATCCGCAGCCGGCTGCCCCGGGCGGCGGCCAGCAGCCGGAGGTTGTCGCGGTACGCAAGCGCCGGGTCCTCGTGAGCGGTCGCCAGCCGCACCGTGAGACCGGCGCAGTCGGCCAGCAGACTGTCACCCGTCGCCTCCCGGACCGTGCCCGCCAGGGTGACGTCCAGGAACAGCAGGTCATGGCCGCCGTCGAGAGCCCGGGCGACCTGCTCCGCGACGGGCGCGGCCCACAGCCTGTCGAGCGGCTCGGCGCTCCAGGCGACGCCGGCGGCGCGCACCGCCCGCACCCCGGCGCCCGCGCCGAGCCGCCCGGTCGGGGAGACCGTCGCGCCGGAGACCGCGAGCCCGGCGCGCGACAGCTCACGGTGGGTCAGGGCGGTGTCGCCGATGCGGACAGCCCGGTCGGCGGCGCCCGTCGCCCGGCCCGCGCCGCCCGGGGCGACGTCGGAGACCGAGTAGAGGCGGCCTTCGGCGTCCGCGGTCCAGGTGACCGCGCCCGCGTAGCCGGTCGCGGTGAGGACGGGCTCCGAGAAGAGCCCGTACAGGCGCAGGGAGCCGTCCGGCGCGTAGGGCTGCCGGACCGTGCCGCGCAGGTCGGCCAGTTCCGGGCCGCGCGCCGACGGCAGCCGGTGCGCCACGCCGAGGGCGAGGCGCAGGGCGTCCACCAGGTCGGCCAGCCGGTGCGCGGGATCGTCCGAGCGGGCCGCGCGGACCCCGTTGACCACCGAGACCGCCGCTGCGGCGGCACGGGGGAGCCCCGCGAGCCGTGCGGTGTGCGCGGCGCGCAGGAGTTCCGCCTGGAGCACGGCTCCCGACCCGTCGGCGCCGGCGTCCAGTACGGCGGCGGCAGCGTCGAACACGGCCCGCGCCGCGTCGATCTGGCCGGGACCGGCTGGTTCGTCCGCCGTCGCCTGCGGCGCGCCCTCGCCCTTTCGGGCCTCCGGCTGCGCGGCGTTGGGGTCGGCTGCGGCAGGAGCGGCACCAGCGGAGTCAGCCGCCGAGGCGCCACCCGCGGCGGAGACCGAAGGAGGGGCTGGGGCGGAAGGGCGGGCTGGGGGAGCGACAGCGTCGGCGTCAGCGGCCGGGGCGGACGGCGGTGCGGGCTCGGCGACCGGTGCGGCCGAGGCCGCCGCCGCGCGGTGCAGACAGTCCGGAGCGAGCAGACATCCGCAGCGGATGGCGTCCGCGCTGCTCACCGCACCGCCCACGACGCGCAGTTCCAGCTCGGTCTCGTCGTCGACGGCGATGCGGACGGTGTCGCCCTCGCGGACCACCGGACGGGCCGCCAGCTTGGCGACCCCCGCGTCCAGCCGCTTGCGCAGCCGGGGCGAGAGCGCCTCGACGAGTTCGGCGGTGACGGACGGCGCGACCGGCGGCAGCACATCCTGGCTCATGCGATCTTCTCCCCTACCCAGCGGGCGAGTTCGAGCGGACTGAGGGCGGCGACGGGCATGCCGGCGGCGACCAGCCGGCCCGCGACGCCCGTGGAGTAGCGCGGCCGGCCGGAGTCGTCGAGGCTCGCGCAGCCCAGCACGTGACAGCCGGCCCCGACCAGCGCACGCACCTCGGCGAGGAGCCCGCCGAGCGGGTAGCCCTCCTCGAAGTCGCTCACGACCACCACGAGGGTGCGCGACGGCACGGTGACCAGCTCGCGGGCGTGCCGCAGGCCCGCGGCGATGTGCGTGCCCCCGCCGACGCTGACCTCCAGCAGCAGCGACAACGGGTCCTCGACATGGCCGGTGAGGTCGATGACCTCGGTGGAGAAGGCCAGGAAGTGGGTGGACAGGGTCGGCACCCCGGCGAGCACCGAGGCCGTCAGCGCCGCCCACACGGTGGACGCCTCCATGGAACCCGACACGTCCGTCACCAGGATCAGCCGCCAGTCGGCCGACCGCCGGGCCCGGGCACGGAACACCGGGTGTTCGGGGACGACCCGGACCGTGCCGTCCGGGCCGCGTCGGGCGGTCGCCAGGTTGGCGCGCAGGGTGCGGGGGAGGTCCAGCCCGCCGCCCGGCCGGCGACTGGGCCGCGGCAGCGCGGTGCCGTGCAGGGCGGGACGCAGCCGGGTGGCCAGCTGCCGGGTCAGGGCCTCCACCAGCCGGCGCACCAGCGGGCGCAGCGCGGCCAGCCGCGCCTCGGGCAGCCCGCCCGCGTGCCGCAGCACCGTGCGCAGCAGATCGACCGAGGGCCGCGCACTGTCGGCGTCCAGCTCGGCGAGCACGTCGTCGCGGCCCGCCGCCGCGGCCGCCGCCAGCACCTCCTCCCGGATGCCCGGCCCGAAGAGCGCCGCCAGCTCCTGCGACCACTCGCGCACCCCCGGATACGGCGTCTCCCGGCCGCCGGGGCCGCCCCGGCCCGTGAGGTCCCCCCGGCTGCCTTCGCCGCGGCCGCTGCCGTAGAGCTCGTCCAGGGCCGTGGCCAACGAGCGTGCGGACGGCGGCAGTCGGTCGGTGCGCCGGCCCAGGACGAGCCGCCAGCGGTCGGCGGGCGCGAGGAGACGATCCTCGGCCGTCGCCTCCGCCGACGTCTCTCCCGCCCCCCTTCCCGCACCCACTCCGGTTGTCGTTCCCGCACCCTCTCCCGCTGCTTCCTCCGGTTCCTCGGCGGGTGCCGTGACGGCGGTGCGGGCGGCTGCGGGCTCCGTGGTGGCGGGACGGGGGGACGAGGGCTCGTCGAGGTCCCGCGAGGGGAGCAGTCCGAACGAGCGAAGGACGGCGCGGGCCGCGAGGTCCGCGCCCGCCCAGACGGCGAGGGCGGCCGGGTCGAGGCCGTCGGTGTCGGCCACGCGCGCGGCGCCCAGGCGCTCCTCCACGGACGCCAGCAGCCGGTCACGGGCCGCCGGGCTGAGGGTGTCGAAGCCGCCGCGCAGCGCCGGCAGCCGGTCCAGGAACCGCCGGTCGGGCAGCTCCGACACCCGGTCGAGCAGCGGCTCCAGCGCCGAAGCCGCGGCCTCCAGCAGGGGACCCGCGGCGGTCAGCACGCCGCTCAGACGGGCGGTCAGAGCCGACCGGGACTCGGCGTCGACCGCGCCGTCGACCCAGGACGCCACCCGGTCGCCGAAAACCCGGGGGTCCTCCTGACCCAGCAGCACCCGGACGGCCCCCGCGGCGCCGCGCATCAGAGGGGAGCCGTCCTCGGCCAGCCGCTCGAGGGCGTGGGCGAGCCGGATGCCGCCGAACAGGTCGGCGCGGTGGGCGAGTTCGAGCAGGGCATGGGCGTCGGCCGGATCCTCCGAACCGGTCAGGCCCTCCACCTGGCGCACCGCCGCCGCGGTGAGCAGCTCGGCGACGGCGGTCGCCCGGGCCGTACGGCCGGCGTCGGCGCCCAGTCCCGCGACGTGTCCGGCTCGCAGCCGGTCCGACAGGGCGAGCGCGGCGAGCAGTTCGGGCAGGGCTCCGGCCTGCGGCAGCACCTCGGCCAGGTCGTCGAGGCGCTCGTCGGTGAGCGCGCCGAGCCCGCACCGCGCGGCCTGCTCGAGACCGAGCAGGACCTGTGCGGCCGTCGGCCCGCCGTCCTCCACCTCGGCCCGTCGCCGCTCCCGCAGCACGCCCTCGGCGGCCTGGGCCGGTGTCACCCCGCGGGCCCCGGCGGCGGTCAGCACGGCCGCCGTGGCGGGCGTCCAGCGCGCCTCCCAGCGGGAGGTGAGCGCCTCGGCGCCGCCCGCGCCGACGACGTCCTTCGGCTGCCCGTAGGGCACCCCGCACACCGTCAGTCTGCGCAGCAGCAGCTCCCGGCGCCGGTCGAGGTCGGAGCGCAGCGGGTCGAGCCGGAGTTCGCGGGCGGCGCCCGAGGAGCCGTCCGGCCCCGGCAGGCCCAGCGCGGCGACCTCGTCCTCGACCGCCGGGGCGAGTCCGCTGCGCGGGGCGTCCGGCGCCGGCCGCCCGGTGCGGGTGCCGACCAGGACCCGTTCCATCGCCCGCGCGACGGCCCGGCCCCTGCCGTAGGGCTCGCCCTGCGCGAGGACCGTCTGCACCGCCTCGACCAGCTCGCCCCGGCCGGCCGCGGGCAGTCCGCGCAGCCGCGCCAGGTCCGAGGCCACCCGGACGATCTCGCGCGCGTCGGCCGGCCCGGACGGATGCCCCAGGTCACGCAGTTGCGCGCACACCCGCACGGCCGCCCGCGTCAGCGCCTCCTCCAGCGCGACGGGGTCGCCGGCGGCCCGGAGCACCATGTCCTGCCACTCCGGGTCCCGGATGCCGGCCGGATATCCGGAACGCTCGTCCAACAGGGGGTAGGCGTACGGGATCAGCGAGGTGACCCAGGAGACCCGCCGGGTTCCCTTCAGACGACCGGGCTTGCCCGGGTCCGTGTCCGGGACCACGTCCGGGGACCGGTCCGGGTCCGCGTCCGCGTGCGTGTCCACGTGCGTGTCCGGTCCCGGTGCGGCGAGCCGGTGCGCGGCCCCGCCCGTCAACGCCGGTGCGTGGAAGGCGCCGACGAGGACGGCGGCCCGCTCGCCGCCCGCGGTGGCCTCGGCGATCCGGTCCCGCATCCACCGCTCCCGCCGCAGGTCGAGCGCCGCGACCCCGCCCGAGGCGGCCGTCTCCGCGCGCAGCGCCCACCCCGTCAGCAGCGCGGCCCGGCGCAGCGCCTCGGGGGGCGAGCCGGGCGCCGTCGCCTCGACGAGCCGGTCCCACAGGTCGTCCCCCGGGCGGCCCGTGAGGCGGGCCCGCAGCGCCCTGGTGAGCCCGAGGGGCTCTCCCGGCGCGGGGTCGTCGTGCCCCTCGCCCCACGCCCGGTCGGCGAGGGGCAGGTCGCAGGCGATCACGGGGACGTCGCGCCGGACCGCCCAGCGCACGGCGGCCAGCTCGGGCGAGAAGTCGGCGAACGGGTAGAACGCCGGGCTCGCGCCGCTTCCGGCGTCGCCCGAAGCCGCGGCGAGCGCGACCGGGGCCCGGGTCCGCGCGTGCCCGAGCCAGGGGAGCCACTCCTGCATCTCCGCCGGCAGCTCGACGAGCAGCACGTCCGGCTTCGCCTCGTCCAGCAGCGCGGGCACGGCGGCGGCCAGCGAGGGCGCGTGGTGCCGCACGCCGACGAGGTAGGGCCCGGCCGGGTCGGTCAGCGCGGCGAGCGCCTCGGCGGGAGCGACGAGCGCGCCGCCCTCGCCGTCCGGCGTGGTGGGGTGCGGGGACACGGCCGTCAGCCCTCCAGCACCGTGCGCAGTTCCCACAGGGTGCGCCAGGTGGCGGAGCCCTGCTCGGCACGGCGCCGGACGGGGCCGTCCCAGTAGCCGCGCAGCCGGGCCGCGTCCGCGGGGTCGTCCTTGCGGACGACGCCGAGCAGATGACCGGGCAGCAGCCCCAGGACGTCACGGTCCCCGGGGAAGTAGGCGGCCGAGAGCGCCAGCGCCCCCGCGACGGACACGGCCTCGGCGGTGCTCATCACCGTGGACGGCCGCTCCACCTCCCAGCCCTCCGCCGACCGTCCCTCCCGCAGATCGCGGAAGGCGGTGACCAGGGCCTCCAGCACGGCGTCGTCGACCTGGAAGGGGGCTTTGGCCCGCTCCACCGAGGCGCGGGCCTGGCGGTGTACCAGCGCGGTCTCCGCGTCGAGGTCCGGGATCGGTGCGACCGTCTCGAAGTTGAAGCGGCGCTTGAGGGCCGCGGACATCTCCGAGACGCCCCTGTCGCGCAGGTTGGCCGTGGCGATCAGGTTGAAGCCGGGCGCGGCGTGCGCCAACGCCTCCGCCGTTCCGGTCAGTTCGGGGACGGCGATGCGCCGTTCGGAGAGCAGCGACACCAGGGAGTCCTGCACCTCGGGAAGACAGCGCGTCACCTCCTCGACGCGGGCGACGGCGCCCCGGGACATCGCGGCCAGCACCGGCGAGGGCACCAACGCCTGCCGGCTGGGCCCCTGCGCCAGCAACAGGGCGTAGTTCCAGCCGTACTTGAGCTGGTCCTCGGTGGTGCCCGCCGTGCCCTGCACCACCAGGCCGCTGGTGCCGCAGACGGCGGCGGACAGCAGCTCGGACAGCATCGACTTGGCGGTTCCGGGCTCGCCGACGAGGAGCAGCCCCCGTTCGCCGGCGAGGGTGACCACACAGCGCTCCACCAGCGCCCGGTCGCCGACGAACTTGTCCTCGACGACCAGCCGCCGCGGCACTCCCTCCGGGGAGTCGACGCCCTCGGGCAGCTTCAAGGCCCGGCCGCCGCTGCCCATCACGAAGGTGACGACGGCACGCGGGGTGAGCCGCCAGGCCGGCGGGCGCGGCCCGTCGTCGTACGCGGCGAGGAAGGCCAGTTCGGCGGCGTGGCGGTCCTCGGGCGGCACGATCTGGCGTTCGGGGGCGGGGGACACGGCGGTGGCGGTCATCGGCGCGGGTTCTTCCAGGGGTGAGGGGACGGTGATCATCGGCGGCGGCCCTTGCGGGTGGCCCGGGTGGTGAGCTCCTCGTAGGCGGGGGCGTCACCGGAGCGCACGCGCTCCCACGCGCGGGCGAACAGCTCGGGCACCGGGACCAGAGGGACGGCGCGGACTCGGTCGCGCACCGGGTAGAGGCCCTCCTTCCAGGTCTCCACCGGCAGGGCCGGAGACTTCAGGTCCAGCCAGCCGCAGGGCAGGAAGAGCGTGCGGCCCGCCCGCGCCCGCTTGGCCTCCACCACCACCCCGGTCGCCGCGAGTTCGGCCTGGGCCTTCTTCGCCCGGGCGGGCCGCAGTCCCGTCCAGCGGGCGCGGTTGCGGTCCGTGGGATCCGGGAGGGCGAGCAGCTGGAGGTAGAGCGCCGCCGCGTCCTCGCCCAGGTCGAGCCGGGCGGCGACCTCGGCGACCAGCTCGGGCACGCTGAAGGCCGGGTCCTGCGCGTGGCCGGACGGACCCCGGGGATCGGTCCCCGCCGCGACCGCGGCGCCGAGGTCCTCGCCCAGGAGCGTCCGCAAGGCCCGCATGCCCTGGCCCCGCGAGGGGCCAACGAGGCCCTCGACCAGCCCGAACACGGGGTCGTCGGGGTCGCCGAGGGCGCCGGGCCGCACCAGGACGGTCTCCTGGTCGCCGTACCACGGCCGCAGTGCCAGCGCCTCGCCCGCGGCCGTCAGGCCGTGCGCGTCGGCGCCCCCGGCAGGCGGCAACCCGTAGGCCTTGCGCAGTTCGACGGCGGTCGAGGAACCCTTGTCCGTCCACGCGACGTCCAGGTCGATCAGCAGCCCGGGGTCGGCGACGCGCCGGCGCACCGCGGCCAGGCTCTCCGGCAGGGCGGCCCGCAGCGGGTGCGCGTACGGCAGCGAGTAGGCGAGCCCGGCCAGCGCGGCCACCGCCCGGGTCAGGTCGTACCGGCCGGGCAGCGCAGCGGGGTCCTCCGCGACGAGGTTTCCGTCCTTGTCCGGCCGTTGCACGGTGGTGCGGTGGATCCACGGGGTGAGCCGGGGGTTGAGGACCTCCTCCGCGGAACCCGTGGGCAGCCCGTCGAGCGCCAGGTCCCCGGCGAGTTCCTCGGGCAGTCGTACGACGTCGGCGAGCCGCTCGGCCCACACCCGTCCGGCCGCCCGTGTGTCCGGTCCGGCCGTCCACAGGTCCCCGGGGGCGTCCGGCAGCAGCGCCCCGACGAGCGCCGCCCGGTCGCCGACGCCCACCGACGCGAGCAGGCCGTCCCCCAGCTGCTTCTGGCGGGGCTTCAACCCGGTGGCCGCGCTCACCTCGTCGGTGAGCTGCGGCGGGTTGCCCGCGAGCAGCAGCGCCGCCTGGACCGGCCCGAGCCCGCCGAGCGTGGCGGAGGCCAGCGCGTCGGGCGCCTCCGGCTGCCAGGGCGCGGGGCCCTTGTCCCGGACGAGTGCGGTGACGGCCGTCAGCGCGGGCGCCGGGTACGCCGCCGGGCGCGCGGTCTCCCGCACCAGGGTGAAGTGGGCTATCGCGCCGAACCGTCCGGACGGATCGTGGTCGAGGGCGAGCCAGTCCACCCGCCCGTTCTGCCGGTCGATGTTCTGGCAGCCGAGGACGACGACGGTGCGGCCCTCCCGGCGCAGCACCTGACCGGCCCGTTCCTGCTTGTCGTGCGGCTCCCTCAGCACGACCTCCCGCAGCCCGCCCGTCGGCGCGGCCAGCGGCCCGTCGGCGACGGCCTCCAGCAGCAGCAGCAGCGCCTCCGGTGCTGCGCGGTCGTCGTGGGGCCGGCGGCCCGGTAGGCGAGCGGGCGCAAAACGTCCAGCACGGGCGTCCACACCGGGCCGATGCCGGGCACGGTGAACTCGTCGCTGCGCCATCCGTCGCCGGCGCCGGCCGGCCGGGCGGCTTCGGGCAGGGCCTTGCCGTCGGCCGGTTTCCCGGACAGCACGTGGTTCACGGCACGGATCTGCCGCAGCGTGGCCCAGCGCGTCTCGCCGCCCCACCACCCCTGCATCGGGGAGAGGCCGGTGACGGCCTCGCGCAGCGTCTGGTCGTCGCCGTACTCGGGCTTCAGGTCCGCGAACATGCCGTCGACCCGGCTGCTCCGCGTCTTCGGCCGGGCGACCGCAGGCGTCACGAACGCGGTGGTCGACACCGCGAGGCGCAGCACCGCGCGCACGAGGGCGCCGACCCCCGTGACCAGCCTGCGGTCGCGCAGCGCCGGCAGGAGACGGGACACGGTCTCCTGCACGACCTCGTCCGCCGTGGGGGCCGAAGACCGGCTCCTCGAGGTGCCGTCGACGGCCCCGGCCGCGTCGAGCACCGCCTGCCGCTCGGCCAGCGCCCGCGCCGCGCTCCGCACGATCTCGGCCGCCTGCTCGTCGGTCAGCGCGCGCAGCGCGGCCGACGCCTGCTCGTCGCGCGGACGCAGCGCGTGCCAGTACTCGACCGGGGGGACGAAGCGGGTGCCCGCCGCGAACTCGCCGCCGCGTTCCATCGGCGTCACCCGGCCGAGTTCGCCGGCGGGGCCGGTGTCGTCGCCCGCGTACAGGGCGATCTGGCGGTGGAGGCGGACGGCGACGGGCTCCGCCCCGCCGGGCAGCCGCAGCGCCCCGAGCGGAACGCCCGGCGCCCGGCCGCCCGACCAGGGCAGGGCGACGGTCCGGCCGTCCGGCGTGCCGGCGACCGTACGGGCCTCGGCGCCCTCGCCCTCGGTGCGCACCCAGCGGCCGAGGACCTTTCCGTCGGTTCCCAACGGGGTCTCTTCCAGGCCCGGTTGGAGAGGAAGCAGCTCGCATTCCTCCTGGAGCAGCGTCGCGTCCTCCCGGATGCCGGACCGCAGGAACGCGGGCAGGGAGGCACGCCCGTGCGTGCCGGTGGCCGGGTCGTACTCGAGCCAGACCTGCTGCCGGCCCTGGCGGCCCTGCCGCCAGCAGGAGGAGCCGTCGCCGAGGACACGGCGGGTGGCGGGCAGGACGGTGTCGCCCGTGTGCAGGGTGCGCCCGCCGCTCGCGCGCCCGCCGCCGGGCAGCGGGACCGACGGCGCGCCGGCCTCGGAGGAGCCGTACCAGTAGGCGGGGATCTGCTCGCCGCCGAGCGTGAACACGTCGGCCGGGCGGGCGGACCAGTAGCCGAACTGCTTGCCGTCCTGCCGCCACATCACCAGCAGTTCGCCGTCCGTGTAGCGGAACGAGGGACGCTGCCAGCGGTTCGGGGGCACGGGCAGCCGCAGGTCGTGCTCCAGCCAGATCTCCTGCGGGCCGACGACGAACACCTTGTGCTCACGCGAGACGATCAGCGCGGGCCACGCCTCGTGGACCGTCAGGGGATTGTCGTGATCACGGCCGGGCTTGGTCTCGGCGTCGATCCGGCGCAGGGCCTCCTCGAGCGCCGGCCAGCCCAGTTCGTCCGGCACGCCCGCGCGCAGGGTGTGTCCGAGCAGCGGTGCGACCTCGCGCGCGGCGACCCGGGCCACGGCCGCCGGGCTGACCCGGGCGGCCACCGTGCGGAAGGGTTGCAGGCGTTCCAGAGCGGCCCGCGCGGCGGGCAGACCGACCGCCGCGGCCAGGTCGCCGGCCGCGTCGTCCAGCCACTCGCGCAGCACGTCGCCGAGCACGGGGTGGGCGGCCAGCCCCTCCAGCACCTCGGCGCCCGGACGGGCGCCGCTGACGGCGCCGACGCCGGCGTACAGCAGACGACGCGTGCGCGGATCGGCCGCCGTCGCCGCCAGATCGCGCCGACCGCCGCGGGTCTCGCCCAGCCAGCGGTCGAGGGAGAGATGCACGACCCGGTCGGCGGCCGGCAGGACCAGCGGCACCTCCTGCGCCACGCACAGGTCCAGCAGGTCGAGGTCGGCGCCGCAGTGCCAGCGCCCCGAGCACAGGTCGACGGGCCGGCCCAGCTCGCGCAGCCGCGGCGCCATGCGCTCCACGAGGGCGAGCGTGGCCGGGGAACGGCCGCTGACGGTGCCGCCGTGCTTGCGGTGCAGCGCCCACCGTCCGAGCCACTCCGCCGCGTCGACGTCGGACGCCGTCTCCCCGGTGAGGAGCAGGTCCGCGCCGCACTCCGCGAGCAGCGCGAGCCAGAACTCGTCGTCCTCGACGGTACGGCCCAGACCCGCGGGCATGATCTCCAGCAGTCGTGCGCGCACCTGCGGCCGCTGCCCGGCGAGGACGGCGAGCGTGGAGCGGTAGGAGTTCCAGAAGGACGCGGGAGCACGGACCGCGGCGGGGGAGGCGAGCAGGTCGGCGACCAGCGCGCACTCCTCGGCGACCCGGTCCAGACCGGCCGCCCTGATCAGACCGCGCGCGTCCTGCGGCAGGGATGCGTACGGCGGCATGCCCGCCGCGCAGCGCTCCACGGTCAGCTGCCGGAACTGCGCCCAGGCGGCGGCCGGGTCCAGCCGGGCGGCGAGGGCCCTGACGTGCTCCTTGAGCGCCTTGACCGTCAGCGCGCCGGCGAAGGCGAACTCCAGGAACACGGCCCGCTGACGCTCCTCGTCGACCGCCAGCGCGTGCACCCGCTCGGCCTCACGGGCCTTGCCGAAGAAGGCGGAGGCGTACGTCGTGTTCTCGTGCTGGAGGAAGACGCGGGCCGCGTGCTCGTAGTAGGTGGGCAGGAAGTGCGGCACGGTCCGGCCGAGCCGGGCGCCGAGCTCCTCGAAGCCCTCCTTGGCGTTGCCCGGGCGGGACTTGGCCTGCCGGGCGAGTCGCTCGACGTCCTTGACCAGGGCCAGCGCGTGATGGCCGTTCGCCGGGTCGTTGACCAGCGCCCAGGCGGGGAAGCCGAGCGTCTCGCGTCGCACCTGGCCCACCTCGGGCGTGGGCGCCTCGCGGGTCAGTCCGAGGAAGTCCAGGGCGAGGTCCTCGGCTTCGCCGAGGGTGCCCGGCACCAGGCGCACGATCCTGCGGTCGTCGAGCGCGGGATGACCGTAGGTGCGCACCGTGAGCGTGTCGGCGTCCTCGCGGGTCGTGCTGCCCGGGGGCAGGACGGCGCCCGCGTCGAGCAGGACGGCGGCGGTGTTCTCGTAGTGGGTCGTCATGCCGCCCGCTCCTCGTCCTCGATGTCGCGTCCGGCGTACAGCGAAGCCGCCATGCGCATGCCCTCCGACCAGGCCACCGGTCCGACCTGGCCGAGCTCCAGCGCCCTGCCCGCGGCGTCCGTGAACGTCAGCGGGCCGGTCTCGGCCTCCTCGTAGCCCTCGTAGTCGCCCACCCACACGCGGGCCTCGACGGTGCGGCCGTCCTCCAGGACGGACGTCACGGCGTTGCCGCCGCGCACCCGGTATCCGAGCTGGGTGACCCGGCCGTGCAGGAACCGCTGCTCCTTGAAGGCGCCGCCCGCGTACTCCTCGACGGAGGTGGCCTGCGCGTCGAGCGTGGCGGGCCGTCGCCACACCTCGCGGAAGAGCTGCTGGGCGCGCTGCTCGACGCCGAGCTCCACGGCGAACTCCCGCAGCTCCTCGAGGTCGTCCAGGAGCACGGGGTGGCAGAGCCGCACGAGGTCGGGAGAGATGCGCACGGTGTCGCCGTCGAGGTCGACCAGGCCGAGACCGCGCTCCACGTCGGCGTCGCGCAGGAACCCCGCCACCTCGCCGTCGTCCCCGGTGACCACGAGGTCGCGCAGCGCGGCCCGCCAGGCGGGGTCGGGCCACACGTGGGCGACGACGGCGAACGGCACCGGCAGCGAACGCACCATCCACCGCTCGACGTCGGCCAGGCAGCGCTGCTCGTGCCGTTCCAGCCACTCGACGAGCCGGCGCAGCCCCACCACCGCCGGCTCGTCGGCGATCTTGGGCGGCACGGACTTCAACCGCCGCCCCGCCGCGTTGCGGCACACCACCTTGCCGTCATCCAGAGCGACTTCGTAGTCGCCGGCCGACACCCACCCCATGCGTGCCTCCCGCACCCGCTGTGATCAAGTGTCGGGAACTGTAGATCAAGCCACTGACAACGGGGTCGCCCCATCGGCGAAGGGGCGGTGACCTGCCGGTCGGGGCGAGGGACGTCGCAGGTCACCGCGGAAGCGCGGCGTCGTCGGGCCCGGCGGCGCGAGCCCGGTACGCGGACGGGATCCGGTCATCCGGTTCCGGTCACCCGGTTCCGGTCGCGCGGCTCCCGCCGCGGCGGGAGGCGGCGCGGGTCAGCCTTCGACCCAGCCGTGGTTCTTCGCGAACTGCGCGAGCCCGGCGCGCACCTGGAGGATCTGCTCGCCCGTGAGCGAGGGCGCGGCCGTCAGCAGCGCCTCGGTGACGTCCCTGGTGAACTCGTCCGTGCTGAGCACGTCGCACAGGACGTCGTCGTCGGCGGCGAGGGGCTTGCCGTCCTCACCCCGGGCGAGCCGCACGCCGGAGGCCTTCGGACCGCGCTCGCCGTCCTCGATCTCGAACTCCACCACGATGCCCCGGCGGACCTGGGACTCGGGCATCAGCATGTCGTTCACGTGCAGGAAGACGTCCTCCCCGCCGTCGTCGGGCGCGATGAACCCGTAACCGCGCTGACTGTCGAAGCGCACCACACGACCAGCAACCATCCCAACCCCCAGCAACCTCGAAACACCCACGTCGGTGAACCTGCCCAGATCGTAGTCAGAACGACGGTCCCCGGGCGAGCGCGGAACGCGCACCGGACGCGGCGCACCGGACGCGGCGCACCGGGGCGGCTCCCGCGCCGGGCGGGCGAAGCCCCTGGAGCAGGCCGGTCAGGACTCCGTGCGCTCCGCGTCGCGCTTCTTGATGCGGGCCGACTCCCTGCGGACGTCGGCCTGCGTGGCGCGCTCCTTCACCAGCCACTCCGGGCCGGCGTCCTTGATCGCCTCGATCTCCTCGGTGGTGAGCGCGTCGGTCACCCCGCCGCGGGCCAGACCGGCGATGGACACGCCCAGCTTGGCCGCGACCACCGGCCGGGGGTGCGGTCCGCTCTCGCGCAGCGTGACCAGCCACGCGGGCGGGTTCGCCTGGAGCTCGTTCAGCTCGGCGCGCGTGACGACGCCCTCCTGGAACTCGGCGGGCGTGGCGGGGAGGTACACACCCAGCTTCTTCGCCGCGGTGGCGGCCTTCATCGTCTGGGTGTTCGCTTGCGACTTCATGCAGTCCAGGGTATCGGCCGCGGCGGAGGGCCCCGACCACAGCCGGTAACCTGGCGGGATGACCGACTCCGCGGACTCCCCCTCCTTCCGGCTCGCGTACGTCCCCGGAGTGACGCCCGCCAAATGGGCGCGGATCTGGGCGGAGCGCCTGCCCGACACCCCCCTCGTCCTCCTTCAGACGTCCCCCGCCGAGGCCGACGCGCTCCTGCGCGGGGGCGGCGCCGACGCGGCCTTCGTGCGGCTGCCCGTCGACCGCGAGGTGTTCAGCGCCATCCCCCTGTACACCGAGACGACGGTCGTCGTCGTGCCCAGGGACCATGTGATCACCGCCGCCGAGGAGATCACTGTGGACGACCTCGCCGACGAGGTGGTCCTGCATCCCCTCGACGACGTCGTCGGCTGGGAGCGGCCGCCCGGCGAGGCCGCCTTCGAGCGCCCGGCGACCACCGAGGACGCGATCGAACTGGTCGCGGCGAACATCGGCGTGCTCGTCGTGCCCCAGTCCCTGGCCCGTCTGCACCACCGCCGCGACCTGACCTATCGCACGCTCGTCGACGCCCCGCAGTCGGAGGTCGCCCTCTCCTGGCCCGAGGACGCGACCAGCGACCTGGTCGAGGACTTCATCGGCATCGTCCGGGGCCGCACGGTGAACAGCACGCGGGGCCGTGCCCAGCAGGCGCCCGCGGCGGATCAGAAGAAGGACGAACGCCGCAAGCCGCAGCCGGGCGGCGCACCGCGCCGGGGCGCGGCCGGCGGGATCCGGGGCCGCACCGCAGGGGCGAAGAGCGCCGGCGGAGCCAAGGGCGGCGGCGCGAAGAGCGGCGGGGCCAAGGGCGGCGGGAGCCGGCGCGGCGCGGGCGGCGGAAAGCCCCGCCGCCGGTCGTAGCGCGGCCCGCCCCCGCGGCCGTCAGCGCACGTAGGTCGCCCCGCGCGCGGTGTCCACGACCCGCTCCCCGTCGGCCGCTCCGAGCAGGCCGCCTGCCACCCAGGCGTCCACCGTCGCGCGCACCCGTGCCACCAGCGCCGGCTTGCCGTCGAACGGAGCCGCCGCCCACACCTCGTCGAGCAGGGTGACGCCGTCCGTCCTCGCCGGGTTGGCGACGCCCGAGTCGCGGTTGCCGAAGACGACCCGGGGCTCGACGCGGCGCACGTAGGCGTGCGTCGGGTCCTCGGTCCCCTCGTGGAAGGGGGCGAACCCGGTGCCGTCGAGCGTGAAGTGCAGCGGCTCGCCGCTCACCGGCGTGAGCGACGGCAGCAGGTCCCCGGACAGTGCCGCGTTGCGGTACAGGCCGAACTCCAGGTACTCGGTCGAGGGATCGCGGGCGACGAGATGGAACGGGCCGTAGAACAGGGTCTGAAGGGACGGGTCGTCGGGCGCCTTCTCCACCCGCAGCCGGAACGGCGTCGCCACCCGGACGACGTCCCCGTCGCGCCAGGTCCGCGCCACGGTGAAGTAACTGCCGGGCGCGGCCGTGCCGCCCACCCCGCGCCCGTTGACCGTCACCCGGAAGCCCGACGTGGCCCAGGCCGGCACGCGCAGCCGCAGCGTGAAGGCGGCGGTCCGTCCGCGCACGGTGAGCGTGCTGCCCTGCTCTCGGCCGAAGTCGGTGCGCTGCGCGACGGTGACGCCCTTCTCGGCCCAGGTGAGGGTCGAGGGGCTGTAGAGGTTGACGTACAGCGCGCCGCCGTCGGCCGCCTTGAAGTACACCGAGTCCTGGTACTTGGTGGCGCTCTCCATGCCGGTGCCCTCGCAGCAGGTGGTGCCCTGCTTGGGCGTGTAGTCGCGCACGTGCCCCGGGCCGAGCCCGATGAAGTACGTGGCCAGCGGCTTCTCCGCGTCCGGCCGGTCCTGCTTGGAGCCGAGGACCTGGTTGTACAGGGTCCGCTCGTAGTAGTCCATGTAGGCCGGGTCCTGCTCGTGGAAGAACAGCGTCCGGCTCAGCTTCAGCATGTTGTACGCGCAGCAGGTCTCGGCGGTGGTCGCGCCGATGGTCCCCGCGACGACGTCCCGCGCCTTCCAGAACTCGCCCGTGCTGGTGCCGCCGATGCCGTACATCCGGTGCGGGACGACCATGCCCCAGAAGTTCCTGGCGGCGCTCAGGTAGCGCTCCTCGCCCGTCGCGTCGTACAGCCGCACGAGCCCGGTGAAGATCGGGATGTGCTGGTTGGCGTGCAGCCCGTCGAGGACGTCGGTGTTCGCGGCGCACGCGTCGATGAGCCGGTCCAGGTCGAACAGCCGGGCCAGCGCGAGGTGTTCGGGCCGGCCGGAGAGGGCGTGGAGATCGCAGACCGCCTCGACGATCCCGCCGAACTCCCCGCTGGAGAAGATGCCCCACATGCGTTGCAGCGTGGCTCCGGGAAGTCTCGACAGCCGGGAGTGCATCCAGTCGCCCATCCCGGACGCCAGGTCGAGCGCCCGGTCGTCCCCGGTGGCCAGGTGGGCGTCCAGCAGGCCCCTGAGGATCTTGTGGGCGGTGTAGTAGGGCGCCCACACCTTGGTGTAGTCGCTGCCGGTCATCGACTCCAGCAGGATGAACTGGGTCTCCGGGTAGGCCGCGAGGAAACCGGGATGGCTGGGGGCGCCCCACGTGCGGCGCAGGGTGGCGGTCAGGGCTCGCCCGGAGGCGTCGGCGAACGTGCCGCCGGAGGTCTCCTCGAAGGCGTAGGAGGCCAGGTCGCCGGCCGCCCGGCCGTCCTGCAACGCGGTGACCTCGTCGGCGCTCAGCGCGCGCGACCACACGTCGAAGCCGCCGAAGGCGCCCGCGAAGACCGGGTCGGAGGCGTAGTGGGACCGGCCGAGCCAGTGGTCGGCGAGCGTGCCGAGGGCGGCCGGGGTGAGCGACATGGCGGTGTTGCGGGCGACGGGCGTGCCGTCGACGTACAGGGTGCCGACGCTCCCGGCGAGGGTCACCGCGAGGTGGCTCCACCGGCCGAGGGGCAGCGCGGCCGTGCCGTCGAGTCCCTGCTCGCCGCCTGCCCCGCCGCGCGTGATGGCGAACCGGGGCACCCCGTTCGCGTTGCGGGCGGCCAGGTACAGGTAGCGGGTCGTGTCGTCGCCGAAGTCGAGGATCCGGGTCCAGGCGGCGTCGTGCGTGGGCTTCACCCAGGCCGCGAGGGTGACCTCGGCCGCCCCGTCGAGGACGCCGGAGGGCAGGTCGACGTAGCGGTGGGAGCCGCGGACGTTCTCCACGGCCGTGCCGAACCGCCCGTCGACGGTCAGGACGGCGGGGTCGTGGCGCAGGGCTTCGCGGACCTCCGTGAGCGCGTCGACCGAGGTGCGGATCCGGTCGGCGAACACCCGGTCGCCGGTGCTCGCGTACGCCTGCGCGAGCATGGTCAGGAAATGGCCGGTGTAGTGGCCGCGCAGGTTGCCGTTGGCCTCCCCGTCCAGGCCCTCCCAGCCGCCGGGGGCGATCGCGCCGAGGGTGGAGAGGCCGGCGTTGGCGCGGAACACCTGAAGCAGCCGGTTCACGTCGTAGCCGCGGGCGTGGTCCAGCATCAGCTGCCGCTTGGCGGCGAAGACGCCGGGCCCGAGGGCGACGTCCTCGAGGGGGAAGGGCTGCAGGGACCACGCGTCGGGCGGTGGGAGGGCGCTCGCCGAGGCGCCGCCGACCGCCGTGCCGGAGAGTGCGGGGACGGCTGCGGCGAGCATCGCGCTCCGCAGCAGGGTGCGTCGGGTGAAGGGCGGTGCCATGTGCTTGCTCCTCCGGTCCACGGTGCTCGGCTCCTCGGTCCACGGGTGCTCCGGGCTCGTCCCGTCCCCCGGTGATCCGGCCCGTCGGCCGACCGGTGGCGTCGCGTCCGCGTGCCGCGCACCGACCTGTTCGTTCGGTATGGCGAACAACGTGCGGATGGTCGACCAAGCGGCTCGACCAGACGTTAGAGGGGGGACGCTGGGGCGTCAACGGTGGTGACGCGACCGAAAGTTGCGGAGCGGGACGCTACTTCGCGGCCGCCCGCCCGATCGACTCCACCAGCGGCAGCAGCCGGTGCGGGACGCGCTCGCGCAGCGCCACCTCGGTGCGGGTGCGCACCACGCCGGGCAGGCTGATGAGCTTTTGGACCACGTCCTCCAGGTGCTCGTTGTCGCGCGCCACGACCCGGGTGACGAGGTCGCCGCCACCGGTGACGGAGAACGCCTCGACGATCTCCGGCACGGTGGCCAGCGCGTCGCCCACGTCGTCCAGGTGGCCCTGGGTGACCTCGATGTGCACGAACGCCAGCACGGGATGGCCCAGCGCGGCGGGGGAGAGCGACGGCCCCGAGCCGGTGATCACGCCGTCGCGCTCCAGCCGGTCGAGGCGGGCCTGAAGCGTGCCGCGCGCGATGCCGAGGAGGCGGGCGTACTCGCGCACGCTGGTACGCGGCTGCTCCAGCAGCAGGCGCAGGATGCGGGTGTCCAGCTCGTCCACCGCCATGTCGTCGCCCCGTCCGTCCCTCGCTCGCACGTGATCGGCCCGCCCGTACGTGATCAGCGCGACAGTACCAACGCGCGCGTGGCGTGAGCGGGGCGCCGCGACCGGGCGGGCCGGGGCGGCCCGCCCGAGGGCGCCCGTGTCACGGGGGCCGGCGGGCAGGTGGACCGGCAGGCGGGTGGGCCGGTGGGCCGTTGGCCGACCGGCGGCCCACCCGCTCCGGCCGTTGCTGGGCCATTGGCACAGTCCGAACGGGCCGAGTTGAACCAGTCGCCCATCGGATGCTGAGATGGCCCGGTCGATGGCGCTGCGGACTCCGCGGCGCCTTTCTCATGTCGTCCCACGGACCGCGTCGTCTCGCGCGCCCGCGGTGGCGCGTCAGGGTGGGGAAAGGGCGGGGCAGCTTGCTGAAGAGGGCGTTCGTGGCACCGGATCCGGGGCGGGTGCGACTGCGGTTCGCCGCCCGGGCCGTGCTGGGCATCGGGCTGGCCGTCACGTTGTGCGCGGCGGCGGGGCACACCCTGACCGCGGCCGTCACGGGCGGCCTGGCCGCCCTGCTCGCACTGTTCACGGTCACCGACCCGACCGTGCGCGGGCAGGCCGTGACGACCGCGCTGCTGCCCGTCGTCGGGCTCCCGGTGCTCACGCTGGCGGCCTTCCTGCACGACGTCCCCGTCGCCCGCGACCTCGCCTTCCTCGCGGTGGTCGGCGCGGGCGGCTACGCCCGCCGGTGGGGCCCGCGCGGACACGCCCTCGGGGTGTTCGCCTTCATGACCTTCTTCGCCGCGCAGTTCCTGCACACGGTCCCCGCCCGGCTGCCGGAGCTCTACGCGGCCGTGGCGCTCTCCCTGGCGGCGTCGTCGGCCGTGCGGTTCGGGGCGTGGTGCTACGAGCGGCGCATGCCGCCGCCGGCCGCCCTCGCCCCGCCGACGGGCGGGACCGGCCTGGCGCGCATCACGACCCGGCAGGCCGTGCAGGCCACCGTGGGGGCGGGGATCGCCCTCGTCGTCGGCCAGGCGCTCTCCGACCAGCGCTGGTACTGGGCCGTGGGGGCGACCTGGTGGGTGTTCGTGAACACCGCCTCGCGTGGCGAGACGCTGGTCCGCGGGTTCCGGCGGTTCCTCGGCACCGTTCTCGGGATCGCCCTGGGGCTTGTGGTGGCCGTGCCCCTGCACGGAGAGCCGGTGGCGTCGGCCGTGGTCGTCGCGGTCGCCGTCTTCGGGATCTTCTACACGGCGGCCGTCTCCTACACGTGGATGATGCTCGCCGTCACCGTCATGGCCAGCGCCCTGTACGGGCTGCTCGGTCTGCTCGACCCCGCTCTGCTCGCCCTGCGGGCCGCGGAGACCGCCGTGGGGGCCCTGGGCGCGGTGCTGGCGGTGCTGCTGGTGCTCCCGGTCACCACGCACTCCGTGACGGACGCCTGGGTGGAGCGCGCGCTGCGCTGCGTGCACCTCTGCACCGCCGAGGCCGCCGCCCGGCTCGCCGGCTCGACCACGGCCAACCCGGCGCTGCGGGTGGCCGAGCTGGAACAGATCCTCGCGCGGGTCCGCCTCTCGCTGGCCCCGCTCGTGCACCCCCTCAGCCCCCTGCGGGCGCGCAAGGGCCGCGCCCGGCGCGTGCTCGCGCTGCTCGACGACTGCGCCCGCGAGGCGCGCGGACTCGCCGCGGTCGCCGCCGACCCGGAGGCCTCGCACGACGCCCGGCTCGTCGCCGCCTGCTGGCGGGTGGAGACCGCGGTGGAGGCGCTGACCGCCCCCGCCGCCGACGGCGCGGGCCGCCCCGAGCGGGCCCCCGTCGAGCCGCAGGGCGCCCCCGCGGAACCGGTCCTGGCTCATCTGCACGCCCTGGAGCAGGCGCTCCTCGAACTCGCCGGGCCGCTGCGCGGCTCCGGCCGCGTCTCCGTCGGCGCCTGAGCGCCACCGTCCCGTTCCCGTTGCTCTTCCCGGTCGTCTCCGTCTCCGCCTCCGCCTCCGCCTCCGCCTTCGTGCTCGCGGTCCCGTTCCCGGTCCAGGGGCGGCGGGCGAGCGAGCCTGGTCTAGACCGCTGGTGATCGACTGCTACCGTCACCCCGAGCAGCAGCGTCAGCAGCGGCAGCGGCGACCCGGAAGGGGACAGCGGTGGCAGACCTCGGCGGAAGGCGACGGCGCGCGTTCATCGGCTCGTTCACGGCGGCGGGAGGGCCCGGCATCGTGGCCGCCGCCGTGGATCCGGCCCATGGGGCGCTGACCGTTCTGAGCAGGGTGAACGGCGTCCCGGACCCTTCCTATCTGGCTCTCTCCGCCACGGGCGCGACGCTGTACGCGGTCAGCGAGACCGCGGACGGCGCGGTGGCCGCCTACCGGGTGAGCGGCGACGTGCCCGAGCCCGCGGGCCCGCCGGTGCCGGTGAACGGCAGCGGACCCACCCATCTGAGTGTGTTCGACGGCCATGTCCTCACCGCCAACTACGGCTCGGGCAGCGTCACCGCCGTACCGGTCCGCCCGGACGGCACCCTCGCCCGCGTCGCCTCCGGCGTCCTGCGGCACACCGGATCGGGCCCCCACACGCGGCGCCAGCAGGGGCCGCACGCCCACCAGGTGCAGCCCGACCCGAGCGGGCGCTGGGCCGTCAGCGTGGACCTCGGGACGGACTCCGTGCGCGTGTGCTCCCTGCGGGACGGCAGCCCCGTCGTGCACCGCGAGCACGCGCTGCGTCCCGGCTCCGGCCCACGTCATCTCGCCTTCCACCCCGGTGGGCGGCACGCCTACGTCGTCAACGAGCTCACCCCGACCGTCACCGTGTGCCGCTGGGACGCCGTGGACGGCTCCCTGAAGCCGCTCGCCGAGGTCGCGGTCCTGCCCGGCGCGCCGGCCGGGGACGCCTATCCCTCCGGCCTCGCCGTCTCAGCGGACGGCCGGTTCGTCTGGACGGCGACGCGTGGCGAGGACGTGCTCTCCGTGTTCGCGGTCGAGGGGGACGGGGAGGCGCTGAGGCTGGTCGGAACGGTGCCCTGCGCCGGGCGCTGGCCGCGGGCCCTCGCCGAGTCCGGCGGCTTCCTCTACGTCGCGAACGAGCGCTCCGGCGACGTCACCTGGTTCGCCCTGGACCCGTCGACGGGTCTGCCCCGGCGCGGCGGCTCGATCGCGGTCCCCGCCGCGTCCTGCGTCGTCCTCGGCTGACCCGCCGCCGACCCGTTCCTCGCCTGCCCGCTCGACGCCCGCCGTGCCCGCCGCAGTCGCCGACGGCCCGGCCGCGGCATCGCCCCCACCCCCGGGGCCGCCCCCGCCCGAGATGTTCCGGCCGCCGCACGAC
>NZ_JAHHIT010000150.1 GCF_024539675.1 Streptomyces hilarionis
TCCCAGCCCCCGGGCCCGTCCCCCTCCGGCGACGCGACGCCCGCCGTGCCGCACACTGGTCCGGCGCGCCGGGCGACCCGGCCGCGCGGCGCCGTCCTGACCGGGGCGTTCGCCGCCGCCGCGCTCACGGGCGTCCTGGTGTGGGCGCTGCTGCCGCACCTGGGCACGGATGCGCACGACGACGGCGCCCCCTCCGCGTCGGGCGCCGCGGTCTCGTCGAGCGCCCCCGCGGCGCCGGCCGGCCGGCAGACGCCCCGGACCGGATCCGGCGGGGCCGCCGCGCGGAAGGTCGACCTGCTCGGCGGGGACGGCGTCGCGCGCACCGTCGACAAGCTCACCGCGGCCATGGGCGGCTCGAAGGTCACCAGCCTCGCGGTGTACGAGGAGTACGCCATCGCCGACGCGCCGGTCTCAGGCCGTCCCCGGCTCTACGACCGCTACATGTACCGGGGCGGCGACGTCGCGGTGAAGGACGGGCCGGGCGGCACCGTCATGACCGGCACGCTCCCCGTCGACCTGCGCCTCTACGACTGGGACGCGGTGCCCGCGCTGCTCGCCCGCGCCGGCCGCACCCTCGGCGTCCCGCAGCCGACGAGCCGGTATCTGCTGGTCAACCCGGCGTCGACGGTCTTCGACACCGAGCCGACGATGAGCGTCTACCTGTCCGACGACTACGGGAGCGCGTACCTGAAGGCCGACGTGCACGGCCGGGTGATCGAGACCCACCCGCGCGACGACGGCTGACGGACGTTCCGGTGTTTCGGCGTGCTGAATATATTGGCTTCCGATATATTCGGTCCCATGGCATCGAAGAGCATGACCCAGCCCGCCTTCTTCGTGCTGACGGCCCTCGCCGACCAGCCCAGACACGGCTACGGCATCCTCCGCGAAATAGAGGAGCTCTCCGGCGGCGAGGTGCAGCTGAGGGTGGGCACGCTGTACGGCGTGCTCGACCGGCTCACGGCGGACGGGCTCATCGCCCTGGACCGCGAGGAGGTCCAGCAGGGCAGACTCAGGCGCTACTACCGCGTCACCGACGAGGGGATCCGGGCGCTCGCCGCTGAGGCCGACCGCATGGCGGCCGGCGCCGGCGCGGCCCGGCGACGCATCGCCGAGGGGCGCCGGACCCCAGGCCCCGTCATCCCGCCCGCCCCCGGGCCCGGACTCGCCGGAGGTCTGGCATGAGCGGTACGACGACCGGCGCGACGACGCTGCTCGAAGCGCGCTACCGCACCGTCCTGCGCATGCTGCCCGCGTACTACCGCCGGGAACGCGAGGAGGAGATGGTCGAGGTCTACCTCTGGGACGTCGACCGCGACACGCAGGACCAGAGCCGGCCCACGCTCGGCGAGACCGCCAGCATCGCCGCCCTCGCCGTGCGCACCCGGCTGGGCGCCGCCGGCGCCGCGCCGCGCGGCTACGCCCTGCTCGGCTCGGCCGTCCGGCTGTTCGCGCTGGTCGCCGTGCTGCTCCAGGCGGCCGCCGCGGTCGTCGACCGGGTGCTGGAGCTGACCTGGGCCGCGACCGGCGGGTCCGCGCAGTGGCACGCGTTCCTCACCGGGTTCACCGGGGGCGGGACCGTTCCCCCGGTCGCCGCCACGGCGATCGGGCTGCTGCCGCTGCTGTGGACCGTGTCCTGGTTCGCGCTCCTGCACGGCCGTCGCCGCCTCGCGCAGAGCGCGGCGCTCCTGGCCGCGCTGCCCAGCCTGTGGCCGTTCGTCGCACCCCTGGTGACGGACGCCCTGCCGCCGAGCACGCCGTACGCCCCCGTCTCCCTGGTCCTCGCCTGGCTCTCGGCCCTGGCCCTGTGCACGGCCCACCACCGTGACGCGCCCGCGCCGGTGCTGCCCGTCCTGCCGCCGGGCCTGGCCTACCTGGGCTGCTGCGTGGTCATGGGCGCCTCGGTCGTGCTGGCGCCGATGGCCGCGGACCCGGTCTGGGCCCCGGCGACCTCTTTCCTGCTGGTCGCCCTCGGACGCCTCGCGTGGCGGGCCCGGCACGGTCGCGGGGGCGCGGACGCCACCCTGGCGCTCGCCGTCCTGGGGCTGCTGGTCCTGGCGCTGCGGCTGGCCGCGCTCTACCCGTGGCGCGGCATCCCGATGCCCACCGGCACCCTGGTCGCCTTCGTGGTCCAGGGAACGGCCGCGCTGCTCCTGACCGCGGCCCTCGCCGTCGTCGGCGGACGGGACCTCGCCTCCTCCCGCTGACGGCGTCGGCCGTCGGCGGGAGGACCGCGCGGAGGGGCCCGGCGGGTGTCCGCCGGGCCCCTCCGCGCACGCTTCAGCGGATGCTTACGCGCCGCTCTCGCGCAGCATGTCCTCACGCTCGACGATCTTCACGCGCTCGCGGCCCTGGGGCTCGCCCAGCGCCTTCTCGGCGGCGTCCAGCCGGTACCAGCCCTCCCAGGTGGTGAAGCGGACCTCGCGCTCGGCGAGGAACGCGTCCACGGCCTCGGGCTCGGGGGAGACGGGCGTGTGCAGCCGGCCGTTCGCGTGGTCGTCCAGCAGGTTCGACACCGTCTCGTTGGCGTCGCCCTTGGTGTGGCCGATCAGGCCGATCGGACCGCGCCGGATCCAGCCCGTGACGTACGTGGACTGCAGGTGCCCGCCGGACTCCTCGATCACGCGGCCGCCCTCGTCCGGGACCGTGCCCGAGTCGAGGTCCCACGGCAGCTTGGGCAGCTTGTCCGAGAGGTAGCCGACCGCCCGGTAGACCGCGCTGACGTCCCAGTCCTTGAACTCGCCGGTGCCCTTGACGTTGCCCGTGCCGTCGAGGGCGGTGCGCTCGGTGCGCAGCCCGACGACCTTGCCGTCCGCGCCGAGGATCTCGGCCGGCGACTCGAAGAAGTGCAGGAACAGCTTGTGCGGGCGCTCGCCGACGTCGCGGATCGCCCAGTTCTCCAGCGTCTTGGCGACCATGTCGGCCTGCTTGTTGCCGCGCCGGGTCGCGATCGAGCCCTCGTCGTAGTCGATGTCCTCGGGGTCGACGATGACCTCGATGGTGGGGGAGTGGTCCAGCTCCCGCAGCTCCATGGGGGAGAACTTCGCCTGCGCGGGGCCGCGCCGGCCGAAGACGTGGATCTCCCGCGCCCTGTTGGCCTTCAGGCCCTCGTGGACGTTCGCGGGGATCTCCGTCGGGAGCAGCTCCTCCGCCGTCTTGGCCAGGATCCGGGCCACGTCCAGGGCGACGTTGCCGACGCCCAGGACCGCGACCTTCTCGGCCTCCAGCGGCCAGGTGCGCGGCACGTCGGGGTGGCCGTCGTACCAGGAGACGAAGTCCGCGGCGCCGTAGGAGCCGTCGAGGTCGATGCCGGGCACCGACATCTCGCGGTCGGCCGTCGCGCCGGTCGAGAAGATCACCGCGTCGTAGAAGGCGCGCAGGTCGTCCAGGCTGATGTCGCTCGGGTAGTCGACGTTGCCGAAGAGCCGGATCTGCGGCTTGTCCAGGACCTGGTGCAGGGCCGTGATGATGCCCTTGATGCGCGGGTGGTCGGGGGCGACGCCGTAGCGGATCAGGCCGAACGGGGCCGGCATGCGCTCGAAGAGGTCGACGGAGACACCCGGGTCGGCGGCCACATCGGACTTGAGCAGCGCGTCGGCGGCGTAGATCCCGGCGGGGCCGGCTCCGACAATGGCTACCCGCAGGGGGCGGGGCATGATCAGGTTCCCTTCGAGTGGCGATGAATCGACTCGGGGGAAGCCTAAACTGAGGCATGCCTAACCCGGTACGCGGGTCCGGTCTATGGACTCATAACCACACTTTATGAGCGGTGCGGCCGGGCGGCGCGACCGCCGACCGCCCTCAGGGCAGGGGCTGTTCGGCCCAGATGACCTTGCCCTTGGGCGTGTAGCGGGTGCCCCAGCGGTCGGTGAGCTGCGCCACGAGGAACAGCCCGCGCCCGCCCTCGTCGGTCATGGCCGCGTACCGCAGATGCGGCGACGTGCTGCTGCTGTCGGAGACCTCGCAGATCAGGGTGCGGTCGCGCAGCAGCCGTACGCCCACCGGCGCGCTGCCGTAACGGATCGCGTTGGTCACCAGCTCGCTGAGGATCAGTTCGGTCGTGAAGGACAGCTCCTCCAGGTCCCAGCGCGCCAGCTGCCGGACCACCGCGGCACGCACCTCGCCGACCGCCGCCGGATCCAGCGGCACGTCCCATTCGGCGACGCGGTCGGCGCCCAGCGCCCGGGTGTGCGCGACGATCAGCGCGATGTCGTCGTTCGGGCGGGCCGGCAGCAGTTCGTCCAGCACGCCCCGGCAGACCTGCTCCGGCGTGCCCCCGGCGCCCCGCTCCAGGGAGGTGCGCAGCAGCTCCAGACCGGTGTCGATGTCCCGTTCCCGGTCCTCGACCAGCCCGTCGGTGTACAGCACCAGGCGGCTGCCCTCGGCCAGTTCCAGGTCCACCGTCTCGAACGGCAGCCCGCCCAGCCCGAGCGGAAGCCCCGCGGGGACCTCCACGTACTCCACCCGCCCGTCGGGGTGGACCAACGCCGGCGGCGGATGGCCGGCGCGGGCGATCGTGCAGCGCCGGGAGACCGGATCGTAGATGGCGTACAGGCAGGTCGCCCCCGACACCGGCGCGTTGGCGCTGTCGTCGGCCTCGTCCTGGTCGATGCGCGCCACCAACTCGTCCAGCAGCCCGAGGAGTTCCTCCGGCGCCAGGTCCAGGGCCGAGAAGTTGTGGACGGCGGTGCGCAGCCGGCCCATGGTCGCCGCAGCGTGCAGACCGTGGCCCACCACGTCGCCCACCACCAGCGCGACCCGGGCCCCCGACAGCGGCAGCACGTCGAACCAGTCGCCGCCCACGCCCGCCTGCGCCGGCAGGTACCGGTAGGCGATGTCCAGGGCGTTCTGCTCCGGCAGGGTGCGCGGCAGCAGACTGCGCTGCAACGTGACGGCCATACCGTGCTCACGCGTGAAGCGGCGCGCGTTGTCGATGGAGATCGCGGCCCGCGCCACCAGCTCCTCAGCGAGCACCACCTCGTCCGGATCGAACGGGTCGGGCCGCTCCGAGCGCCAGAAACTCACCACGCCCAGCATCAGCGAGCCGGCCCGCACGGGCACGGTGATCAGCGAGTGGATGCCGAACTCCACGACCTGCTCGGTGCGCTCCAGGTCCTGGGCGCGCCAGCCCGGCGCATCGGTGAGGCGGGCCTCCAGCACGGCGCGGGCCTCGCGCAGACTGCGGCCCTGCGGCGAGCTGTCCACGAAGCGGATCCGCTCGCCCACCGTGTACAGCGGCGCCCCCTTGCGGATCGCGCTGATCGCCGTGCGCCGCAGCGCGCCCCGCGTCTCGGGCTCCTCGCCCTCCAGCACGGCGTCGAAGAGGTCGACCGTCGCGAAGTCCGCGAACCTCGGCACGGCCAGCTCCGTCAGCTCCTCGGCGGTACGGGTCACGTCCAGACTCGTCCCGATGCCCACGCCGGCCGCGTACAGCATGTCGAGGCGTTCGCGGGCCGCCTCCGCCCGGCCCGACAGGGCGCGCAGCTCGGTGGAGTCGCGCAGGGTGGCGACGCTGCCCGCGGGACCGCCCGCGAGGTCGGTGGGCCGCTGATTGATCGCCAGCAGCCGCTCGCCGACCAGGTGCACCTCGTCGGTGACCATCCGTCCGGAGGCCAGCAGCTCGGCGGTGTCCCGGTCCAGCCCCAGGTCCAGGACCTGCCGTCGCTCGGCGTCCGGGGGCAGGTCGAGCAGGCGCTGCGCCTCGTCGTTGGCGAGCAGCAGGTCGCCCTCGCCGCCGACGATGATGACGCCTTCGCGCACGGCGTGCAGCACGGCGTCGTGGTGCTCGTACATCCGGGTCATCTCCCGCGGCCCGAGGCCGTGGGTCTGGCGCAGCAGCCGCCGGCTGACCAGGGCCGTGCTCGCGGTGGCCAGGGCGAGAGCGACGGCGGCGCTGGCCAGCAGCAGCGGCAGTTGGCGGTCGGCGGTGCCGCCGACGTGCGCCGTGGTGATGCCGGACGACACCAGCCCGACCACCTTCCCGTCGGGCGCGCGCACCGGCACCACCGCCTGGACCAGCCGGCCGATGGTCCCGTCGACCTCCTCGACCACGACCCCGCCGTCCAGCGCGGGCTGGATGTTCCCGACGAACTTCTTCCCGATGCGGTCGGGCTTGGGATGGGTGTAGCGGATGCCCTCGGTGTTCATGACGACGATGAAGTCCATGTCCGAGGCCTTGCGGGCGGCTTCGGCCCGGGGTTGCAGGACGGCCGTCGGGTCCGGGCTCTCCAGCGCCGCGACCATGCCCGGCGAGTTGGCGAACGTCTGCGCCACCGCCAGTGACCGGTTGCGGGCCTCCTGGGTGGTGTCGTGCCGCACCTGGAGCAGCAGCGCCACCACGGCGGCCACCACCAGAAGCAGCACGATGACCACTTGCAGGACGAACACCTGCGCGGCGAGACTGCGCCCGCCGAGCGCGGACTCGGGCGTACGCCGGGCCGCCGGGTCCCGGGGACGACGGGCCGGCCGGGCATCCGCGCGCCCCAGGAGTCGGACCATGTGCCATGTCTACACTGCCCGGCCGGATGAGGCGAGAGGCGTCACACAGGGTCACAGGACGCGCCGCTCACGCTCGCCATGGGTGATCGTTTCGGCCGGCGCGCCGGGTGGCCAGGAGCAGGGCGATGTCGTCGGGCCGGTCGGCGCTGTGCCGGGCCAGCGCGGTGAGCCGGTCGGCGACGGCTCCGAGGGCCCGGCCGGGCGCGCCGTCGGCTGCGGCAGCGGGAGCGCCGGGTGCGCCTGCGTCGGCGGCCGACGCCGGTGCGGGGCCGTCGGGCCGGGTCCGCACCGCCGGCCCGCCCGCCTCGGCCAGCGCCCTGCGCAGTGCGGCGATGCCCTCGTCGATGTCGTGGCCGGGCCGCTCGACCAGGCCGTCCGTGTACAGGGCGAGGATCGCGCCCGGCTCCAACCGCAGCTCCGTGACCGGGTAGTGGGCTCGCGGGTCCACGCCGAGGACGACCCCGCCGGGCAGCTCCACGACCTCCGTCCGGCCGTCCGGGTGGCGCAGCAGCGGCGGCAGGTGCCCGGCGCGGGCGGCCCGGGCCAGTCCCGTGGCAGGGTCCAGCCGGACGTAGCAGCAGCTCGCGAACTGGCCCGGATCGAGGTCGATGAGCAGCCGGTTCGTCCCGCCCATGACCTCCTGCGGGGGCCGGTCGGAGAGCGCGAACGCCCGCACCGCGCTGCGCAGCTGCCCCATCGTGGCCGCCGCCTGCACGCCGTGGCCCTGCACGTCGCCGATGACCAGGGCGAGCCCGTCCCCGGCCTCCACGACGTCGTACCAGTCCCCGCCCACGTCCATGCCCTCGGTGCCCGGCAGATAGCGGCCCGCGGTCTCCACGCGCGGGTGCTGCGACAGCCGCCGGGGGAGCAGCGCCTGCTGGAGCCCGCGGGCCAGGGCGGCCTCGGTGTCGTAGCGCTGGGCCTTCTCCATCGCGTGGGCGATCAGTCCGGCGAGCGCGGTGAGCACCGTGCGCTCCTCGGAGCCGAAGCTGCGCGAGCGGTCGAAGCCGAGGATGCACGAGCCGACCGGCCGGCCGGACGCGATCAGCGGCAGGAAGGCGCGGGCGCCCTCCTCCGCGTCTAGGGCGATGCCCGGATAGGCGTCCGCCAGCTGCTGCATCGAGTCGAAGAACAGCGGCCGGCCCGTGGTGAGCGTCTCCACGCCCGGCAGCCGGGCGTCCAGGCCCACCCCTTCGAAGGGCGCGAGGAATCCCCTGGGGAAGCCGGACTCCCACGCCAGGTACAGATGACGCTCCTGGAGCAGGTAGATGGCCAGCATGCGGCCCCCGAACGCCGGCAGCAGCTCCCGCATCACCACCGCGGAGACCTGCCGCGCGGTGACCGCCTCCGTCAGCGCGATGGCCAGCACGATGGGCCGGTAGAAGGGGGCGGTCGACGCGGCGGCGTCCGGCGGGGGCGCGTCCGCGGGCTCGGCGAGCGCGTCGTCCGGCACCCGGCTCGCCGGGACCGCGGTGCAGGTGACGAGGTCGGCGCCGGGATACAGCGAGACGCGCAGCCAGTCCCCCTCGTAGGGACGCCCCTGCGCGGGCCCGCCGTCGCCGGAGGGGGCTGCGGGGGAGGGGCGCCGCACATGGAAGTGCGCCGGCTCGGGCGCCAGCAGGACGCCCCGCAGGTGCTCCTCGCAGGTCGGCTGGTTCAGCCAGGGCACCGAATCCCACAGCGACCGGCCCACCAGCAGCTCGCGCGGCACGCCCAGGAGCTGCCCGGCCCGGGGGTTGGCATAGACCACGAACCCCATCCGGTCCAGGCAGAACACGCCCTCCGGGAGCAGGTCGGCCGCTCCGTCGGCGAGGGCGCCCGGACCGGGGTCGAGGAGGACCCCGGCGACGGGTGACGGCGCCGCGGGGGACCCGGCGGGGGCGTCGGCGGGGCTCTGCGCGCCCCTCGCCTCCCAGAGCTCCAGCAGCCGCAGACCGCCGTCGACGGTGCGCAGCCGGACCGGCAGCGGCGGCGGACGGCCCCGGGCCGTCCGGGCGAACAGGCCGGGCAGCCGCAGGGCGTCCGTCGCGTCGACGGCCCGGACCAGCGCCTCCAGGGTGCCGGGGAAGCCGCCCCCGGGCAGCCCGAGGAGGATGCGCGCGTGCTCGTCCACGGCGACGGCGCCGGTGGCCGGGTCCCAGGAGAACCGTCCGACGCGCCCGGGAGCCGGACCCGCGGCCGGCGGCCGCACGCACAGCGGTTCGTCGTCCCAGGTGACGTCCCGGCCGTCCGCCGCGTGCCGCAGCAGGGCCGCTCCCAGGGTGTCGGCCACCGCCGTCAGCCGCTCCCGGCCGGCCAGCGCCTCCGCCGGGTCGGCGAGCGCCGAGCGCAGGACGGTCAGCACCCCGAAGGCGCGGTCGCCCGCGGTGACGGGCACGTGCAGGGAGCCGAACTGGAAGGGCAGGCCCGCCGCGAACTGCGGATAGCGGCGCATCGCCTCGGTGGCGTTCGCCAGCACCACCGGGACGCCCGTGCGGTGCACCTCGGCCACCGGGAAGGGACGGTCGACGTTCACCCGCCACCAGGGCCGGAACAGCGGACCAGGCAGCCCCGTGAGCACCGACAGCCGCAGCAGCCCGGGCGTGGCGGCGCACAGGTACACGCCCGCGGCGCTGCCGTCCGCCGCCCGCAGCGCCTCCGCCACGGTTCCGGTCAGCAGCGCGGGCGGCGGTCCGGACGGCTTCCGCTCGTCCCCGGCGCTCCCAGTCATCGGCCCTACCTCGTCCGTGCCGCGCGAGGGCGACACAGCAAGAATGCGCCACACCCGGCCGGATGTGCATCCTCGCGCCGTCCGGGAGAAGGGCTTCCGGCGGGGTATCCGCCCCGCCATGGGTGAGATTCTGGTGGGCGCGTGCTCGTGGACGGACCGGGCGTTGGTCTCCAGCGGCTGGTATCCCCCCGGAAGGCGGGACGCGGAGGGCCGGTTGCGCCACTACGCCGAACGCTTCCCGGTCGTCGAGGTGGACGCGACCTACTACGCGCTGCCCACCGAGCGCACGAGCGCGCTGTGGGCCCAGCGGACCCCGGAGCGCTTCGTCTTCGACGTGAAGGCCTTCTCCCTGCTGACCGGCCACCCCACCCGTCCCGCGGTGCTGCCGCCCGGGCTGCCCGACGACGTGCGCGGCCCGAAGGCGCTGGACGAGGTGTGGCGCCGGTTCGCGGACGGCATCGAGCCGCTGCGGGAGACCGGCCGGCTGGGTTCCGTCCTCTTCCAGTTCCCGCCGTGGCTGCGCCCCGGCGTGCGCGCCCGCGCGTTCCTCGCGCAGTGCGCCGAGCGCACCGCCGGCTGGCCGGTCTGCGCGGAGTTCCGGCATCCGGACTGGTGGCGGGGGGCCGAACAGCGCCGGATCACCACCGACCTGCTGCGCTCGCACGGCTTCGCCGCCGTCGCCGTCGACATGGAGCAGTCCCTGGCGTCGGCGATACCGCCCGTCACGCCGGTCACCTGCGAGCGGCTGGCGGTCGTCCGGCTGCACGGCCGCAGCCGGGCCTGGGGAAGCGGCAGCAAGGAGGACCGCTTCCGGCACGAGTACACCGACGCGGAGCTGGCGGAGTGGACTCCGAGGGTGCGCGAGCTCGCCCGGCGCACCGAGCAGGTCCATGTGCTCTTCAACAACTGCTGCGGCGACGCGGCCGTGCGCGCCGCCGAGAGGATGCGCGCCCTGCTCGACGTCTGACCGGACCGGCCGGCGCCGGCGCCGTGGCGCCGACGCCGGCCCGTCAGGCGGCGTTGACGTGCAGGGTGCTCTTGGCGAGCTCGTACGCCGGAAGCATCGCCTCGTGCTCCTGGCTGTCCATCCCGCCGAGGTGCAGCACCACGGGGCCCCTGGGGGTCGTCACGGCGAGCGCGCGCTCCGCCTTGCTCTCCTCCAGCAGCTCGCTCGTCGTCACGTACTCGACCTCCGCGCCCGTGACGTCGCCCGAGGTGAAGGCGCGGTACACGGCCTTGCTCGCCCCCTTCTCGGCGGCGACGAAGGCCTTCAGCACGGCGCGCGCGTCGGCGTCGCCCGGCTCTCCGGTCCACACGCGCAGGAAGCCGATCTTCCCGGCGGGCTTGGCGTCGATCTCGCAGGCCATGGTCACGGGCCCCTGGCGCAGCAGGGCGTCGGCGAGCTCCGCCAGGTCGCCGGAGGCGGCGGACGCCTCGTTCGCGTCGACCGCCTTGGCCTTCCAGAACTCGGCGACGTCGAAGGCGACCGGAAGCTCGCAGGCGGACCCGGAGGCCCCCACGGACCCTCCGCGCGCGGCCGTCTTCGCACTCGTCCCGGCCGACGCCCCCGACGCCCCCGCCTTCACGCCCTCGTCCTCCGCGGCCGCGCATCCCGTCAGCAACCCCGTCAACAGGGCCGCCAGCGTCAGCCCCCGCCGTACGCTCCGCCCGTCCCGCACGTTCCCCACCCCACTGCGCACCGCTGAGTCTCCTCTCGACGCCGGCGCGATACCGGCGGAGCACTGTAACCGAGGGGCCCCGGGCCCCGGCCACCGAGATTCCGCCGCCGTGCCCGCGCACCCGGTCGTCGCCGCCCACCGGGAATGCGCCGGGCACGGCCCGCGTTGTACCGCGTGACTGGCATGCACCGCTCAATCGGTGCGAGCCGGTGAAAGGAGGCCCTCATGGCCCGCAGCACCGCACGCCCCGTCGTCACCCTCAGGTCGACCGCCGGAACCGGTGTCGCCTACGTGACGCGCAAGAACCGTCGCAACGACGCCGACCGCCTGGTCCTGCGCAAGTACGACCCGGTCGCCGGCCGGCACGTCTCCTTCCGTGAGGAGAGGTGAGGCCCTGACGGCCCGACCCGGCGCCACGGCCGGGGTCCCGCGCCGGGACCCCGGCCGCTCTTGTGGGCGGACGAGTGACGTGCCGTCATATTCCCGTCCGACCGGGAACCCATAGCGGCATGAGCAAGACCGCGCTGATCGTCATCGACATGATCAATACCTACGACCATCCCGACGCCGACCTGCTCCTGCCGTCGGCCCGCAGGGTGGTCCCGGTGGCCGCCGGTCTCCTGGAAAGGGCCCGCCGCGCCGACGTTCCCGTCGTGTACGTCAACGACAACTTCGGCCAGTGGCGCTCGCACCACGGCGAACTGCTCGACACCGCCCTCGCGGGCCCGCACGCCGACCTCGTCGACCCGCTGCGCCCCGACGAGGCGTCGCTGTTCGTCGTCAAGGCACGCCACTCGGTCTTCTTCGAGACCCCGCTGTCCTACCTGCTCGACCAGGAGGGCGTCGACCACCTCGTCCTGTGCGGGCAGGTCACCGAGCAGTGCGTCCTGTACTCGGCCCTCGACGCCCACATCCGGCACTTCGACGTCACCGTCCCCCGCGACGCCGTCGCCCACATCCACGCCGACCTCGCGGACGCCGCGCTGGAGATGATGGAACGCAACATGGGCGCCCGGGTGTGCGACAGCTCGCGGCTGTGGACCTGAACGCCCGTACGCCGCACCGCCTCTGACGCACCCACGCGGCGCACCCACGCGGCGTCACCCACGCGGCGCAGCCGGGCCCGCGGACCGTCTCCGGACCGCCTCCCGGGCGCGCGCGGTCCACCGCACCGGATCCGGCGGACGCACGGGCGTCGCACCGGATCCGACGGACGCGGGTCACGGGACGCGCACGGCGGACGCGTACCGCCGGCGCTCCGACCGTCCTCCCCACCTCACCCCCCGCTTCTCCGCTCAGCAAGGAGTGCGACACGCATGGCCGAACTGACCCGCCGAAGACTCCTCGGCTCGGCCGCGGGCGCGCTGGGCGCCGCGGCCGTCTCCCTGCTCCCGCCGAGCGTCCAGAAGGCCGTCGCGGCCGGCCGGCCCGCCCGCGGATCCCTGGCGGACGTCGAACACGTCGTCCTGCTGATGCAGGAGAACCGCTCGTTCGACCACTACTTCGGCACCCTGTCCGGCGTGCGCGGCTTCGCCGACCCGGCAGCGCTCACCCTCGGCACCGGACGGTCCGTCTTCCACCAGCCCGACGACCAGAACCCGAGGGGCTACCTCCTCCCCTTCCACCTGGACACCCGCACCTCCAGCGCCCAGGCCATCCCGTCCACCAGTCACGCCTGGTCGGTGCAGCACGAGGCGTGGAACGAGGGCCGGATGGACCGCTGGCTGCCGGCCCACCGCACGGCCGACGGCGCGAACGGCCCCTACGTCATGGGCTACTACACGCGCGAGGACATCCCGTTCCAGTTCGCCCTCGCCGAGACCTTCACCGTGTGCGACCACTACTTCTGCTCGGTCCTCGGTCCGACCTGGCCCAACCGCCTGATGTGGATGACCGGCAGCATCGACCCGGACGGGCAGGAGGGCGGCCCGGTCATCCGCAACTCCGCCCCGACTCCGTTCACTTGGACGACGTACGCGGAACGGCTCCAGGCGGCCGGCGTGAGCTGGAAGGTGTACCAGCAGGAGGACGACTACGGCTGCAACCTGCTGGAGCAGTTCGCCGCGTTCCGGGACGCCCTGCCGGGTTCCGACCTGTACGAGAGGGGCGTGCGGCCGCAGCCGGAGGGCACGTTCGAGGACGACGCCCGCAACGACCGGCTGCCGACGGTGTCCTGGATCGTCCCGCCCGGACACCAGTCGGAGCACCCCGACTTCCTGCCGGCGGCCGGCGCGGCCTTCGTCGCCGCCAAGATCGAGGCCATCGCGGCCAACCCCGCCGTGTGGGCCAAGACCGCGTTCATCCTGAACTACGACGAGAACGACGGCCTGTTCGACCACGTCCCGCCGCCGACCCCGCCGGCCGGCGCCCCCGGCGAGTTCGTCGCCGGACTGCCGATCGGAGGAGGCTTCCGGGTGCCGGCGATCATCGTCTCGCCCTGGACCGTGGGCGGCTGGGTGGCCTCCGAGGCCTTCGACCACACCTCCACCCTGCGGTTCCTCGAAACGCTCACCGGCGTCGAGGAGCCCAACATCAGCGCGTGGCGGCGCGGCGCCTTCGGCGACCTCACCTCGGCCTTCCGCTTCGGCTCCCCCCAGTCGCCCGCCCCGGCACTGCCCGGCGACACCGCCGAGCAGCTCAGCAGGGCGCAGGAGGAGGTGGCGACCCTGCCCAGGCCGACGCTGCCGGGCGCCGAGCAGAGCTTCCCCGCCCAGGAGCCGGGCCGCAGGCCGCACACCTGATCGGGGCGGGCCGCGGCGGCGGCCGGCCGCAGCGGCCGTACGCGCTGATCCGCCCGTCCTGGTCCGCCCCGTCCCGCCCCGCGATCGTCCGTTGCGCCCACGCCTGCCCGGGCCGACGTCCGCCCGGGCCGACGCTCGCCCGGGCCGGGGCCGGGGCCGGGGCCGGGGCCAGAGGTCAGGGTCCGGCGGCCGCGTCCGGGGGGTCTGCGCGCGTAGACAGCGCGGCGCCCCGCGGGAGGAAGAACAGGGCGCAGATGCGCAGAGGGTCCGCCGCCCGGTTCTCCGCCATGTGCACGCCCCGGGGCCCGACCGGTTCGACGATGCACCCGCCGGCCGGCGTCACGCACTCGGAGCCGTCCGCCAGGGTCCGGGTCAGCACGCCCGCCGTCACCACGGCCACGACCCGCCCCTCGTGGTAGTGCCACGGCAGCGACCCGCCCGGGGGGATCTCGTAGTCCGTCACGACGACCCTGGTGTCCTGCGGCACGTCCAGCCCGAGCCGCTCGGTGAGCAGGCCGTCGGCGAGCAGCACCGGCGCGGGCCCGTCACGGGGACCGGCCTGCGCGCGGTGCGCGGATCCGGCGTCGGGGCCGGCTTCCGAGGGCGGGCGGCGGGTCACGCGGCGGTCGCTCGGGAAGGGGGTGGCCGGGGCGCCGGGGCCGGTCGGGCCCCCTGTGCGACGTAACCTGGCCGGGGTCATGTTCCGCTGGTCAGTGCGTTCCACGGACGTGACCCTAGCCCACCTGTGTGACGGTGGCGTGACCTGGAGTCAGGAGCTCACCGGCGGTGCCCGCCCCGTTCCGGTCCGGAATGTGAGGCAGACGCACCGCACACGAGTAAGCCTCCCGGGGCGTCTTTGCGTCCTCCAGAGCGTGACTCGCACGAAACATCGCGCGACGAGTGTGTGGGGGAGACCTTGAGCATCCTGCGTCCCGAAGTGGAACGGCCTCGCGACCGCGCCGCGGACGACCGCGCCCGCGACGACCGCGCCGGAGGCGACCGCGTCCGCGAGGACCGTGCCCGAGACCGTCGTGCCGGAGCCCACCGCGGCGTACGGCGGCCGCCGGGCGGCGACCGGGGCGCGCCGCGCGACGGCGCGCTCTCCCGCGCCGCCCGGTTCGCGGGCCGGACCCTGCGGGGCGAGTGGCACGGCATCGTGGTCGACCCGCTGCGTCAGCTGCGCCACCGCGGCCCCGGCGCGTTGCTGCTGGCCGTCGTGGCGTGCCTGGGGGTGATCTTCTTCCATGCGCTGGCCCAGCACCCCGCGGGCGCGACGGCCGTCCGCGCCGTCGGCGGGGTACAGGGCGATCTGCCCCTGTGGCTGGCGCTGCTGCGCACCCCGGTCTCCCTCTACGTGCCCGCGCTCGACCTGCCGGTGTGGGCCGGCATCACCCAGCTCTTCCTCGCCTTCGCCCTGGCCGAGCTCGCCCTGGGCCGCGGCCGGACCCTGCTCGTCGCCTACGCGTCCACCCTGGCGGGCACCCTCTCGGTGCGGGTCATGCTGGCGATGGGGCCGGGCTGGTGGGGCTTCGGTCTGCCGCCCGAGGTCGGCCGGGTGCTCGACACCGGACCGTCCGCGGCCGTCGTCGGCCTCTTCACCTTTCTCTCGGTCGTCCGCCGCGCGCCCATCGTCTTCACCCTCACCGGCGGCTCGATGGTGATCGAGTCGATCGCCGAGCCGAACCTCGCCGGCCGGGAGCACCTGATCGCGGTGGCGGCGGCCGTCGTCATGGGCCTGCTGCACGAACGCGTCCGCGGCAGGGGGCGGTTGCCGGCCCTCTCCTTCGGCCCGCCGACGGGCTGACCCGGGGGGCCGCCGTGAAGGGGCCGGCCACCAGCGGTGTCTGAGATGTTGCTATGAATTCGTGGTGCGGTTGAACGCTTCCGGGTCCAGCCGCGTATGGGGCGAGGGGATTTCCTGTCCATGGCCGCCCACGACGCGTAGGAGCACTCCTTGGTACAGAACAGGCGCAGACGCCCGACGGGCGGACGACGCGCGACCTTCCTGGCGGCGGCGCTGATGCTCGGCGGCGGCAGCCTGATGGCGGCGAACGTGTACGCCTCGGCCACCGAGGACGGCTCCGACGGCAACACGACCCGGCGGGCCGGCAACAGCGCCGTCACCGTCGACTGTCCGGACGTCGGCAGCAAGCTGACCAGCGTGCCGGACGGTGCGTCCGCCGAGGTCGACCGCGAACTCGCCCGCCTCGACGAGCAGATCGCCGCGGCCTACCGCCAACTCCAGGACTCGGCCCAGGCCGTGCAGCAGGACGCCGGCTTCGCCGACAACGCGGTGATGAACCCGCTGAAGGAGAAGCGCGGCGCGACCCTCGAGCGCATCGCGGTCGCCATCGACCGCGTCGGCGACCGCCCGGAGGGTCTGGAGTCCCTCGCCGCCTGCACCCTGCGCGCCTCCGACGACCAGGCCGACGAGGGCGCCGACGGCAACGGCGACGAGAACGGGAACGGCAACGGCGAGCAGAACCAGGACCAGAACGGCGGCGGTCAGCAGGGCAACGGCGGTCAGCAGGGTAACGGCGGACAGCAGGGCAACGGCGGGCAGGCCGGCAACGGCCCGGTGGCCGCGGACTACGCGGACATCAAGTCCGTCCAGCCATCCCGGCAGAGCCCGGACCCCGCATCCGGACCCTCCCGCGGCACCTTCACCAGCAGCTGCGGCGTCAACGCCAACGGGCTGTTCAACTCGGACAACGTGATCGTCGCGCCGGGCGTCTCCAACGGGGCCCACCACTTCCACGACTACATCGGCAACCAGTCCAACAACGCCTTCGCCTCCGACGGCGACCTGGCGAAGGCCGAGACGAGCTGTGTGGACCAGGGCGACAAGTCCACGTACTACTGGCCCGTCCTGCGTCTTCAGAACGGCGATCAGGAACGGGACGCGGGCAGCCCGGGCGGCGGCGTCGAGGGCAACGCCGGCAAGATCGTCACCGCCAAGGACGTGACCCTGACCTTCGTCGGCAACCCGCGCTCCCAGGTCACCGCCATGCCCCGGCTGCTGCGCGTCATCACCGGCGACGCCAAGGCCTTCGTCAACGGCACGGCCAACGCCAACGCGTCGTGGAGCTGCACCGGGTTCGAGGACCGTCAGCTCAAGGACAAGTACCCGCTGTGCCCGGCCGGCAGCGACGTGGTGCGCACCTTCCGCTTCCAGAGCTGCTGGGACGGCTCCAACATCGACAGCGCCAACCACCGCACCCACGTGGCCTTCGCCGCCGCCGACGGCTCCTGCCCCAACGGCTTCAAGGCCGTGCCGCAGCTGGTCCAGCGGATCGTGTACGACGTCGACGCGCCGAGCCTCCAGGACGGCGGCCGGACGACCCCGCTGTTCGCGGTGGACTCCTTCCCCGAGCAGCTGCACAAGCCGGTGACGGACCACGGCGACTTCATCAACGTCTTCGACGACGACCTGATGCGGGAGATGGTCGACTGCATCAACCAGGGCCGTACCTGCGGCGCGGGCGCGAAGCCGGGCGACGGCGGTGACAACGGCGCCGGGAACGGCGGCAACGCCGGGGACGGCGGCAACGGATCCGGCGGGGACAACGGATCCGGCGGGGACAACGGGTCCGCGGCCACCGGCGGCAACGGCTCGGGCGACGGCAAGGGCGACGGGAACGGCGCCGGCGGCACCGGAGACAACGGCAACACGGGGGACAACGGCAACACCGGGGACAACGGCAACGGCGGCAACGGCGGTTCCGCGGACAACGGTTCCGGCACTGGCGCCGGCACCGGCGCCGGCGACGAGGGCAACGGCACGCAGGGGGACACGGGCGCTCAGCAGTCCCAGGCGCCCGAGCCCTCCCGGGCCCCCGCCGACGCGAGCACCGCGCCGCGCGTCTACGCGAAGCCCTCGCCCAAGGCGGCCGTCTCGGCCCCCGCGTCGCCGCCCGCCGCGGCCTCGGGCGGCGAGATCGGCGCGCCCGCGACCGCTCCGGAGTCGGCCGCCGCGCCCACGCCCGCTTCCACCGAGTCGCAGCCCCCGGCCGACACCGGATCCGGGGCCGTCGTCGGAGGGACCGAGCCCCAGGCGGTCCAGGGCGGACTCGCCGAGACGGGCGCCAATCTCTGGCCCGGAGCGCTGGGAGCGCTGCTCGTGATCGGCGGCTTCGTCGTCCTGCGCCGCGGCGCCAGGCGGACCTGACCTCCGCCCGCACGATCCGGGGGCCCGTCGGACTGCCGACGGGCCCCTGTCCGTGTGCTCCGTCGGGGGCCGTGGCGCCGCCCGCGGGAGCCGGCCGGGGGAGCCCGGTCACGTCAGGGCGCCCGGCCATGGACAATTGATCGAGATCGTTGGCGCTGTCGACGCACAACAGGGAGCCATGAGCATGGCGGGCGCACGGTGAACGAGACACGTAGGACGAAGGGGGCGCTGGCCCACATCGGCGCGGCGCGGCTGGACGCCGTCTCCCGCGCGCGGGGCTGGGCCCGGCTCGCGTTGTTGCTGGTCGCGGGCTGCGCCACGGTGGTGCTGGCGGGCGCGGGCGCGGGCGGCTGGCTGATCCTGCTCTCCGGGTTCGCGTTGCTCGCCGTGGCCGGGGCCGGCGTGTGGTGGATGCTGGCGCATCGGGGCGGAGCCCGGCTGTTCGGCGCTCTGGTGGCCTTCACCGCGCCCGTCGGCGTCATGGTGCTGTACGCGCTGTCCGGCCTGTGGCCGGTGGCGGTGGGCGCGCTCGCGCTGTGGGCCGCCGCGCTGGCGTCGGCCCGCGCCTCGCTGCGCAGCGTGCGCCGGCCCAAGGGCACGCACGACCGCCGGACCCCGCCGCCGCGCCGACCGGTGCTGATCATGAACGTGCGGTCGGGCGGCGGCAAGGTGGTCAAGCACCGCCTGGTCGAGCGCGCGGAGGCACTCGGCGCCCGGGTGGTCGTGCTCGGGGCCGACGACACCTACACCGACCCGGCGGAGGAGGCCCGCCGGGCCGTCGCTGGGGGCGCGGACCTGCTCGGCGTCGCGGGCGGCGACGGCACCCAGGCCCTGGTAGCGGCCGTGGCCGCCGAACACGACGTGCCGTTCCTGGTCGTCGCCGCCGGCACCCGCAACCACTTCGCGATGGACCTCGGCCTCGACCGCACCGATCCCGTGCTCAGCCTGGACGCCCTCACCAACGGCGTCGAACTGCGCGTGGACCTCGGCGACGTCAGCGGACGCGCCTTCGTGAACACCGTCTCGTTCGGGGCGTACGCGGAGATAGTGCAGAGCCCCGACTACCGCGACGCCAAGGCCGCGACCGCCCTGGAGCATCTGCCGGACCTGCTCCAGGGCGAATCCGCCCCGGTCCTGCACGTGCGCACCGACGACAGCGAGATCCACGCCCCGCAGGCCCTGCTGGTCAGCAACAACGCCTACGCCCGCGCAGATCCGCTGGGCGGCGGCCGCCGGCCCCGGCTGGACGCGGGCCTGCTCGGGGTGATCGGCGTACGCGTCGAGGGCGCGGCCCAGGCCGCCGAGATCGCGCTGCTCGGCGAACGCGCGGGCAGCATCACCTCGCTCACCTCCCGGCGCGTCGTCGTGGAGGCCGACCGGGAGCGCATCGCGGTGGCCGTCGACGGCGAGGCGCTCGAACTGGCCACCCCCGTCGTCTGCACGGTACGGCCCGCGGCCCTGCGGGTCAGGGTGCCCCGGCACCGCCCGGGCGCCGCCTACGCTCCCCCCACGGTCGACTGGCGGCGGGTCCTCCGCCTCGCCCTCGGCCGCCCCGACCCCCGCACCGTCAAGGAGGCCTACGATGTCTGACCGCCGCCCGAAGCTTTCCGCCCGGAGTCTGGTCGGTGACCTCGTCACGCTGGACCAGGCCCTGTACGAGGCGGTCACGGTGACCAGGACGCCCACCCTGGACACCGCGCTGCGTCGGCTCTCGGCGGCCGCCGACCACTCCAAGCTGTCCTTCGCGGTCGCCGCCGCGCTGTCGCTGCGCGCGGGCCGTCCGCGCAGGGCCGCCGTGCTAGGGGTGGCCGCCATCGGCGTCGCCTCGGCGTCCGCCAACCTCCTCGGCAAGAAGCTGGTGCGCCGCCCGCGTCCGCACCGCGCCGAGGACTCGCCGTTCCCGGGACGGCACGTGCCGATGCCGCACTCGGCGTCGTTCCCGTCCGGGCACACCGCCTCGGCCGTGGCGTTCGCGGCCGCCGTCGGCCCGACGCTGCCGGTCGCCGCCGTCCCGCTGGGGCTGCTGGCCTGCGCGGTGGGCTATTCACGGGTCCACACCGGCGTGCACTACCCCGGTGACGTCGTGGCCGGCGCCCTGCTGGGCACGGGCTCGGCGGCGCTGGTCGTGGCGCTCGCCGCGCGCGCGGCGAGGAACTGAGCGGGCCCGCCGTCCGGGCCCGCCGTCCGCTCGCCTACCCGTCCGCCGCCTCGGGGCGGCCGCAGTGCAGGAAGAGATGCGGCTCGGGCACCGCCTCGGGGTGGTCGGGGGTGAACAGCGCGTGCTCCTCGGCCAGCACGGTCAGACCCGCACGGGTGACCAGGTCGACGACCGCCTCGCCGGCGAAGCTGGTCACCCGCACGGGCTGCCCCATGAAGACGGCGTCGACGCCCTCGACGTCGAGCGGCACGGTCGCCAGCACCAGGCTGCCCCCGGGCCGCACCGCCCGCGCCAGCCTGCCGATCAGGTCCGCCTGCTGCGCGCGGTCCAGCTGCAACAGCGAGAAGTAGACGCAGACGGCGTCCCACGAGCTCTCGGCCAGCGGGAGTTCGCGTACGTCCACGCGGCGGAACTCCGCCTCGGGCACCTGCCGGGCGGCCAGCTCCACCATGACGGGGGAGACGTCGACGCCCAGCACCTGGTGACCCGCCCGGGCCAGGGTCTCGGCGGTCGGCCGCCCGGTCCCGCTGCCGACGTCCAGCACGCGGCTGCGGGGCGTGAGCCGTCCGAGCAGCCACTCCAGCGACCTGCGGTGCGCCTCCGAGTGCGCGAAGGCCGTCTCGTACGCGGATCCCAGCGCGTCGAAGACCCGCGCCGCGCGCCGTCCGTCGTCGTCCGTCAAGCCGGTCAAGTCGGTCAAGTCGGCCCCCCTGTCGTGACGTGCGGTTTCACTCACGCGTTTTTCACTACCGTAAGTAACATGATCCAATCCTCTGGACGTGGAAGCTACTCGCGAGTAGTCACGCCCCAAGGCAACCGTCGTTCCGTTCGGAGGACCCCCATGACCACTCCCGAGGACGCCCTTCAGGAGTCCCGCGCCGCCTACGAGGAGCACGCGCGCACCTGCCGTCAGTGTCACTTCGACATGTCGCCCTGCGCCGTGTCCAAGCTTCTCCTGCGCGCCTACAACAACGCCAGAAGGGCCCAGGCGCGCACCGACGCGGCGGTGCGCTGAGGAGCCGGTCCGCTCAGGCGGGCCGGACGGCGCCGCGCAGCGCCCCCTCCCCGAACGGGAGGATCGCCTCCTCGCGGATGGACGCCCCCGGACCCGGTGCGTGGATCATCCGGCCGTCACCGGTGCACAGGCCCGTGTGGCTGAGATCGTCGAAGAAGAAGACGAGGTCGCCGGGGCGCAGATCGGCCAGGCTGACCCGCGTGAAGGCCTTCGCCTGGTCGATGGCGGACCGCGGCAGGGTCACCCCGGCAGCTCGCCAGGCGGCCTGGGTGAGGCTGGAACAGTCGTAGGACTCGGGCCCCGTGGCTCCCCACACGCACGGTCTGCCCACCTGGGCGCGGGCGAAGGCGAGTGCCTTGTCCGCCTTCCCCAGGTACGCCGTGCCCGTGGTGCGGAACGTGGCGTCGGCGGGGGCGGCGACCGGCGGCGCGGCGACCTGGACCGGCGCGGGGGCGGCGGGGGCCGCTGCGGCGGGGTACCCCGATCCGACCGTCACCACGTCCCACGCGGGGACCGTGACGCCGGGGTCGGCGGCCGGGGCGAAGCCGTACTCCGGCGCCGTCGGCGGCAGTTCGGGCGCCACGGCGCCGAGCGGCGGCGCGGCGACGACCGGGCCGGACGCCGGGTGGCCGAAACCGGCGGTGAGCGCGTCGGCGCCGGCCGTCTGGAGCAGCGGGTCGGTCACCGGGAGACCGAAGTCGGGCATCGGGTACCCGGAGGTCGCCGCGGCGAGGGCCGGTTCGGGGGCCGGGTAGCCCGTCGCGACCGTGAGGCCGCCGGTTCCGCCGTCGGGTGTCAGGAGCCCGGACTCGCGGGCGCGCAGGCCGCTGTCGCCCAGGGAGGGGCCGGCCACGGGCGCGGCGGGGCCCGCTTCCGGCACGAGGGGCACGAGGGGGTCGGGAGCCGCGGCGGGGGCGGGCACGAGGAGGGCGGTCTCGGACGCCGCGAATCCGGTCGCCGGTGCGACGAGTCCCGGCGTCCGAGCGCCGAAGCCCGGCGACGGCGCGCCGTCGAAGCCTGCCGGCGGCGCGGTGACGCCCGACGCCGGTGTGACGACGCCGAGTTGACCCGTCGTGGTGAGGAGCGCGTCTGCGCCGGTGGGGTCGGCCGCGCCGGCGGCGGCCGGCCGTCCCGCCCACGCGGCCGTGATCTCCGCCCGGAACGCCTGCTGTTCCGCGGTGTCCCAGGGCTGCTGGACCGGCGGAGCGGCAACCGGCGCGGTCGCGGCCGGCTGGGCGTCGAGCACCGGGAGGACGGCCGTGGCGGCGGCTGCCGGGAGCGGGGCCGGGGCGGGCGCGGGCAGGGCCGGCGCGGGGC
>NZ_JAHHIT010000151.1 GCF_024539675.1 Streptomyces hilarionis
CCCCCTCTCCGCCCGCCCTGCCCGTGCCGGCTCTCCCCGACCGGGCCGGACTCGCCGAGGCCGGGTCCGTTCCGGCCCTGGCCGGGCTCGGGGGCGTCCGGCCCCGGACGACGGGCGGGGCGACGGAGGCGACGGGCGGCGGCGATCCGCACGCCGACATCTCCGCCGCCGTCCGGTCGGGCCGGCACGCGGAGGCCGACGCGCTCGCGGCGCGGTGGGAGCAGGCCGCCGTGGCGGCGCACGGGGCCGGCTCCGAGGAGGCGTTCCACTGGGCCGAGGTGCGGGCGGACCTGGCGATGTTCGCCGGGGACGCCGAGGGCAGCTGCCGCATCTGGATGGCCGTCGCCCTGGCACGGCTGGACGCCGGTCAGCCGGCGGACGCGCCCGCCGTCGAGGCGGCTGCGGACCGGGCGCACCACCAGTGGGGGCGGATCGGCAGCGCCGCCCGCGCCCGTGAGCTGGGGCCCGCGCTCGCCCGGTTGCGCGGGCGGGTGCCCGGCCGGCACGAGGGCGCGCTGGACCACGTCCAGGAACAGCTGAGGCAGCTTCAGACCCAGGGGTGATCCGGCGGGCCGGCCGGCCCGGCGCCGCGCCCCGGGGGCCGGCGGCGTCGCGTCAGCGGCGTTGCGCCGCGCCCTGCCGGGCGTCGGGGGCGGACGGAGCGCTGCCGGTGGCCGTCGCCGGGCCCGCGTTGGCCGCGGTGATCAGCGCCGTCACGGTCAGCAGCGCCGCGGCGACGGCCCTGACGCAGGGCGCGGAAGGGCGTGCGGAGATGCGTCCGGACACGGCTACCTCGCAACGTCGACGACTGCGATACTCACGTCAGCCAGCTGTTAAGCGTGCTTAACTCGCTGTTTAACCTAGGGGCTGAGCTAGTCCAACGGCAAGAGGCACAGGGCGAGTTGGGGGACCGGCGTGGCAGATCGGGACGAACCGGAGGTCGTCGGACGCCGGGTGCAGCGACTGCGCGTCGAACGGGGGCTCACCCAGCGGCAGCTGGCCGAGCCGACCTACACCCCCGCCTACGTCTCCACCCTGGAGTCCGGCCGGGTGCGGCCCTCCGACGAGGCGCTCCGGCACATCGCCGGGCGGCTCGGCGTCGACTTCGAGGAACTGGCCACCGGCCGGCCCGCCCGGCTCGTCACCGACCTGCGGCTGCGCCTCACCGAGGCCCAGCGGGCGCTGGCCACGGGCGAGGCCGAGGAGGCGGAGCGCCAGTACACCGCGCTCCTCGCGGAGGCCGAGGAGCACGGACTGGCCGCGGAGGAGGCCACCGCGCTGCTCGGTCTCGGGGAGTGCGGCATCGACACGGGAGACCTGGACGCGGCCCGGCGCTGTTTCGAGCGGGCCGAACGGCGGCTCTCCGACGCCCCGCTGCCGGCGCGCGTCCCCGCCCTGCGGGGCCGGGCCGTCGCCCACTACCTGGCGGGCGAACTCCGGTACGCCGTCTACCTGCTGGAGTCCACCCTCGACGAGCTCAACCGGGGCGGGCTGCACGACCCCGACGCGCTGCTGCTCCTGTACGCCTCCGTCATCGGCCCCTACATGGACATGGGCGCGGCGGCGCGCGCCGCCCAGGCGGCCGAGTTCGCGCTCGCCCTCGCGCCCCGGGTCGCCGACCCGGCGCTCGTGGCGCGGATGCACCGGTCCGTGGCCCGCACGCTCCTCGCCGAGGGCCGCCTCGCCGAGGCCGACGCCTCGCTGGCCAAGGCCGCCGAGCTCTACCGTCAGTTGCAGTTGCGCACCGAGCTCGCCAACTGCCACTGGATGCGGGGCTACGTCTACGCGCAGAACGGCGAACTGGAGTGCGCCGAAGCGGAGTTGAAGCAGGCGCAGACCATGCTCTGCGCGCAGCGCGCCACCCTCTACAGCAGTCAGGTCGCCGTCGAGCTGGCCGACGTGCTGCACCGCAGGGGCAAGTCGCAGGAGGCCGCCGCACTGCTGCACGGGGTCCTGGGCGATCTGTCCTCCGAGCGGGGAGCCGTGCACTCGGCCGGCGCCCACCGGCTGCTCGGCATCATCGCCGAGGACGCCCGGGACACCGAGGCGGCCGAGGAGCACTACGTGCGGGCGCTCAGTCTGCTGGAGCGGGCCGGGGCGGCGGGCGACCTCGCCGACCTGTGCCGCATGCTGGGCGACCTGCTGCGGCGCACCGGTCGGGTCGAGGCGGCCCTGGACGCGTACCGCACGGGCCTGGGGCACCGCACGGCGCCGGGCTCCACCACCCTCGGCCCGGCCCCGGCCCAGCCGCCGCTGTAGCGGTCCCCGGCCCTCCCCCGTGCCTCCGTGTGCGCGTCGCCGGTTCCCGGGGGCGGGGGTGGGGTACCCGGCCGGTCGTCGGAGACAGGGCGCGCCCTGTCAGGAGGTGAGGACCATGGGCGGCCAGGAGCGGAGCCGGGTCGCCGAGGCGGTCGCCCGGGAGATGCGCGGCGCCGGCCCGCGCGAGGTGCCGCAGCGGCTGTGCGACGCGGTGGTGAAGCTGCTCCCGGTGGACGGCGTCGGCGTGGCCCTGCGCGGCGAGGGGATCCCCGTGCCGCTGGGGGCGAGCGGACAGCGGGCCGCCGACGTCATGGAGCTGGAGGTCACCCTGGGGGACGGGCCGGGTCTGGAGGCCGCCGCCACCGGCGCTCCGGTGTCCGCCGGGGACCTGTCCTCCAGCCGGGACGCGTGCCGCTGGCCGGTCTTCGCCCAGCAGGCGGCGGCCGCCGGGGTGCGCTCGGTGTACGCGCTGCCGCTGGGCGACGGCGCGGTGTGCGTGGGCACGCTCGACCTCTACCGGGAGGTCCCCGGCGAGCTGACCGCCGACGAGCTGCGCACGGCCCGCACGGTCGCCGACGTGGTGACCTCGGCGCTGGTGACGCTGCTGCGGAGCGAGCGGGACGACGCGGGCCGGTGGCTCGGTCCGCCGGCCGCCGACCACGACGAGGTGTACCAGGCGGTCGGCATGGTCATGGTGCAGTCGGGCGTCCCGGCGGACGAGGCGCTCGCCCTGCTGCGCGGGCAGGCCTTCGCCCGGGACTGCCCGGTCCTCGAACTGGCCCACGAGGTCATCGCCCTGCGCACCCGCCTCGACCGCTGAACCGGCCCCGGCCGCCACGGCCGGGACGGCTCACACCTGGGCCCGGGGCTGCTTCCTGACGTCCGCCAGTCGGCGCACGCCGAGTTGGACCGCCGCCTGCGTCGCCGCGTTGGGGGCGTCGTCGAGGCCGCCGTCGACGAGGGCGAAGGCGTCCTGGCCGGCCCGCACGGCGGCCACGTCCAGGGTGAGGACGGTCGGGTCGCCGCTCGTGGTCGCCCAGACCGTGGCCTTCACCCGCAGCCCCTGGCGGACGTCCCCCACCTCCGGCAGGGGCAGCTCCGTGACCTGCACGTCGAGCACCGTGTCGCCGGTCGCCTTGGCGGCGAAGCGGGCGCACTTGCCCGGCATCGTCCTCAGCCAGGCCAGCCTGCGGTCGACGTCCGCCGGGCGGTGGCCGGTGAGCTGGTAGCGCAGCTGGGCGCCGGTGTCCGGGTCGTCCAGGGCGGTGACCGCGCGGGCGGGGCCGCCGAGCAGTTCGTCGGCGTAGAGGTCGTCGAGGAGCCGCTGGCACTCGGGGGCCGACGTGGTCGCCTTGAGCATCCCGTCCCGCCAGGTGGCCGCGCCCCGGGTCCGGGTCCAGGGCGGGCCGAGGTCGGTCTCGGTGATCAGGGCGGCCTGCGCCTGGGCGTCGGTGAGGGCGGAGGAGACGGCCGGAGCGGTGGGCCGGGCCGAGGTCCGCTCGACCGTCGGCAGCGCCGGCGCCGCCGTCGGCGGGTGCTCCAGGCCCAGGGTGGCGCACCCGGTGACGGCGGTGAGCGCGAGGGCGACGGCGGTGGAGGCCAGGACGGTGCGACGGGTCATCGGGGGGTGCCTCCAGGAGTGCGCGCGGGCTGCGTCATCCCACGGCACCACCGGCGCGGCCCGCCGACCAGCGCGACGGTCCGTACGGGTTAGCCGCGTTGGTGCGGGCGGGTGGGCGGCGCGGGCCGGGCGCGCCGGGGCGGGCAGGTGGGCGGTGGGGGAAATCGGCTGGTGCGCCGGGCGTCGCCGTTGCTACGGTCGCCGGCATGCAGCGCGCCCAGCCGTTCCTCACGACGACGCCGGACACCGTCCCGGCGCGCTGATCCACGACTGGATGACCGAAGCCCCGGGGCGAGCGCCCCGGGGCTTCGCCGTGCCCCGGTCCCTCGCCCCCTCCGAGCGAGGAGACCCCCGTGAACGACCACGACTACGACCACGACCGCGACCACGACCGCGACCACGACCGCGGTCACGCCGGTGACCGTGACCGCGACCACCGCCGCCTCGGCCGTGAGCTCGGCCTGTTCGGCACCGACCCGCTGATGGGCGCCGGCCTGCCGTACTGGCTGCCCGACGGCGCGGTCGTGCGCCACGCCCTGGAGGAGTACGTACGGCAGGCCGAGCGGGCCGCCGGCTACCGGCACGTGTACTCGCCGGTCCTCGGCAAGCGCGAGCTGTACGAGATCTCGGGCCACTTCGACCACTTCGGCGAGGACATGTTCCCGCCGATGGAGCTGGGGGCCGAACAGATCGTGCTGCGGCCGAGCCTGTGCCCCCACCACGCCCTGATCTACCGTTCCCGCGCGCACAGTTACCGCGAACTGCCGCTGCGGATCGCCGAGCTGGGCGGCATGTACCGCTCGGAGCCGTCCGGGGTGCTCGGCGGTCTGACCCGGGTGCGGGCCATCCAGCTGAACGACGCGCACGTCTTCTGCACCCCGGAGCAGGCCGCCGACGAGGCCCGCGCCGCCCTCGGCCTGATCCGCCGCGCCTATGCGGACCTCGGGATCCGCGCCTCCCGGTACCGCCTCTCCCTGCCCGGCGAGGGCGGCGGGTACGTGGCCGACCCGGGACTGTGGCGGCGGGCGACCGCCCTGCTCCGGGAGGTCCTGGACGCCTCGGGGACCGTGTACGAGGAGGCGGAGGGCGAGGCCGCGTTCTACGGGCCGAAGATCGACGTGCAGATCACCGACCGCGCCGGCCGCGAGGCCACCCTGTCCACCGTGCAGATCGACTTCCACCAGCCCGAGCGCTTCGGCCTGCACTACGTCGGCGCCGACGGGGCGAGACACCGTCCGGTGATGGTGCACCGCAGTGTCATCGGCAGTGTGGAGCGGGCGGTGGCCCATCTCCTGGAGGAGCACGGCGGGGCGTTCCCGGTGTGGCTGGCCCCCGTCCAGCTGGTGGTGCTGCCGGTGTCGGCCGCGCAGGAGGAGCAGGCGGCGGAGCTGGTGCGGCGGGCGGTGGCGGCCGGGCTGCGTGCGGAGCTCGCGGGCCCCGAACGGGGCAGTCTGGGGGCCAGGGTGCGGGCCGCCCGCCTCGCGCCGTACCAGGCGGTCGTCGGCGAGCGGGAGGCGGCGCAGGGACGGGCGGAGGTCCGGCTGCGCGACGGCCGCCGCCCCGGGGCGCTGCCCGCCGGGGAGCTGGTCCGCCGGATCGGGGAGCGGGCGGCGGCGCGCGGCGTCGGGCTGTGGGATGCGGACGTGCCCGCATAGGGTCGGGGACGACCGTGGTGCGGAAGGAGTCCTCAGGTGAGCGAGCAGCCCATTCCCGTGATCATCGACTGCGACACGGGCGTCGACGACGCCCTGGCCCTGCTGTTCGCCGTGCGCCACCCCGGCCTGGACGTGCGGGCGGTGACCTGCGTGGCGGGCAACACGGACGTGGACGGGGTGGTCCGCAACACGCTGACGGTCCTGGAGCAGGCGGGCGCCGGGGACGTCCCGGTCGCGCGCGGCGCGGCACGTCCGCTGATCGAGCCGCTGCGCGTGGCCCGGCATGTGCACGGCGCCGACGGCATGGGCGACCTGGGCCTGCCGGCGCCGGCCCGCCGTCCGGTCGACGTGGACGCGGTGACGCTGCTGCGCCGCGAGATCCTCGCCTCCCCGCGCCCGGTCACGCTGATCCCCACCGCCCCGCTGACGAACATCGCGCTGCTGCTGCGCACCCACCCGGAGGTGACCGCCAACATCGAGCGGATCGTGTTCATGGGCGGCGCGGTGGCGACGGGGAACGCCACGCCGGTCGCGGAGTTCAACGTGTGGCACGACCCGGAGGCGGCCGCGGTCCTGCTGACCGCGGGCGTGCCGATCACGATGTACGGGCTGGACGTGTTCCAGCGGGTGCTGGTCCCGGCGGCGGACGTGGCGCGGCTGCGGGCGAGCCCGGAGCCGCGACTGCGGCTGGCCGGCGAACTGCTCGCCCACCGCGATCCCGCGACCTCGGGCGATCCGACCCCGACCGGCGGTCTCGGCGACGCGGGGGCGGTGTGCGCGGTGGCCGACCCGGCGGGCCTGACCACCGAGCTCCTCCCGGTGGAGGTCGCGCTCGCTCCCGGTCCGGCCCGCGGTCAGACGGTCGTCGACCGCCGACCGCGCCCCGGCGAGTCCGAGATCCACGAAGGGGCGCGTGAACAGGCCCTGGTGGACGTGGCGTTGGACGTGGACGTCGAGCGCTACGTGAAGCTGTGGCTGACGACGGTGGAGGGCGTCTGACGCCCGCCCCCCACCGGCATCGGCGTCCGTGAGGACGTCAGGCGCGGGCGCCCTTGCGGCGTCGGGTGGCGACGACGATCGCCGCGCCGCCCGCGAGCAGTGCCGCGGCGCCGCCCGCGACCAGGGGCGTCTTGCTGCTGGCGCCCGTCTCGGCGAGGCCACCGCCGCCGCCGTCCGGGGTGGGGGCGGCGACCGGGGTCGACTCGGAGGCCGAGGGCACCGGGCTCGGGGACTCGCTGTCGGAGGCGGACGGCGACGGCGTGCCCGTGTCGGTCTCCGACGGCGTCGACGGCGTGCTCGCCGGGGTCGACGGCGAGGCCGAGGGGGAGCCGGACGCGCTGCCCGACGGCGCGGGCGGGCTCGCCGGCGGCTGCTCGGTGACGGTGCAGTCCTTCGTGCCGCCGTTCCAGGCCGCGATCAGCTTGTCCTTGATGACCGGGCGGTCCGGCCCCTTGGGCAGGTCGCCGTGGACGAAGCCGTCCTTCGCGTCGGGCTTGCCGTCGAACTTGACCGCGCCCCGGTAGAGGTCGATCTGCGCGAAGCAGCCCGCGTCGGGCACCGCGATGTCGAGGCTGTCGGTCTGGCCCGCCTTGACCGTCACGCTGTCGAAGTCGACGAAGACCTGCTCGCCCGAGGTGCGGAAGCTGGAGCCGTGGGCGAGGTAGGAGGCGAGGGACGCGGTGCACGTCGAGGCGTCGCCGGCGGCGCGGACCTTGATGTGGACCTTGCCGTCCTGGGTGGGACGCAGGTTCTGGTCGTCGACCCGGACGGAGGCCTGGAAGCGCGTGCCGTCGAGCGAGAACTCGCAGCGGTCCGTCCCCGTCTCGGTCCCCGCGCCGGTGCCCGGCTGGTACTGGCCGCCGGACTTCCAGCCGTCGCCGCCGGGCGCCCCGGTGCCGGCGAAGGCGCCCGAGGCGGCGGCCGCGGAGGCCGCGCACAGGGTGAGCGAAGCGGCGCCCGTCCCCAGCAGTCGGCGTACGGTGACTCGGCTCGCTATGGACATGCGCATCCCATTCTTGGCGAGTGCCAGGGGTGAGACTGATGGGTCAGATCAGTCGAAGTCTCAGGAGAGGCACTGGGCCCTTCGGTCCCGGGCGTCACAGTGTGAGGCCATCGTCGTGTGGACGGCGGACCGCTGTCAACCTGCTTCAAACCCGGGGGAGTTCAAGACTTCGCCACATCTTCCTCACGTGCGGAACGATCGGCTCCGAACGGCCGGACGTTCACTTTCCCGGCAACCGGGACAGACTTCCGTTCGTGACCGACTTCTCCTCCCACCGCTCCGACTGGTGGCGCCAGGCCGTCGTCTACCAGGTCTATCCACGCAGCTTCGCGGACGCCGACGGCGACGGGCTCGGCGACCTGCGCGGGGTCGCCGACCGGCTGCCCCATCTGGCCGCCCTCGGCGTGGACGCCCTCTGGCTCTCCCCCTTCTACCCCTCCGAACTCGCCGACGGCGGCTACGACGTCGCCGACCACCGGGACGTCGATCCCCGGCTCGGCGACCTGGCCGACTTCGACGCGATGGTCGCCGGCGCCCACCGCCTCGGCCTGAAGGTCATCGTCGACGTGGTCCCCAACCACACCTCCCACCGGCACGCCTGGTTCCAGGAGGCGCTGGCCGCGGGACCCGGCTCCGCGGCCCGGGAGCGTTACGTCTTCCGCGACGGGCGCGGCCCGGGCGGCGCGCTGCCGCCCACCGACTGGCAGTCGGTCTTCGGCGGCAGCGCCTGGCAGCGCGTGCCCGACGGGCAGTGGTACCTCCACCTGTTCGCCCGCGAGCAGCCGGACCTCGACTGGGATCACCCGGAGGTGCGCGAGGACTTCCGCACCACCTTGCGCTTCTGGTCGGACCGGGGCGTCGACGGCTTCCGCGTCGACGTGGCCCACGCCCTCGCCAAGGACCTCGCCGAGCCCCTGCGCGACCTGGGGACGCCGGAACTGGTCGGCGAGGAGGCCCTCCACCTGCTGCCCCCGGGCTCCCACCCCTTCTACGACCGCGACGAGGTCCACGAGATCTACCGCGACTGGCGCCGCCTCCTCGACTCGTACTCCCCGCCCCGCACGGCGGTCGCCGAGGCCTGGGTGCCGGGCGCGCGACGGGCTCTGTACGCCCGCCCGGACGAACTCGACCAGGCCTTCAACTTCGAATATCTGCAAGCCGGTTGGGACGCGGAGGAGATCCGGGCGGTCATCACCGACTCGCTGGCCGGAGCGCGGGCCGTCGGCGCCTCGGCCACCTGGGTGCTGTCCAACCACGACGTCGTGCGCCACGCCTCGCGCCTCATGCTCCCGCCGGGCACGGACCTCGACGCCTGGCTGCTGTCCGGCGGCCGCGCCCCGCGCGTCGACGAGCGGGCCGGTCTGCGCCGGGCCCGCGCCGCGACGCTGCTGATGCTGGCGCTGCCCGGATCGTCGTACCTGTACCAGGGCGAGGAGCTGGGTCTGCCGGAGGTGGCCGATCTGCCCGTGGAGGCGCTCCAGGACCCGGTGTGGGAGCAGACCGGCCGGGTCCGCAAGGGCCGCGACGGCTGCCGGGTGCCGTTGCCGTGGACGGCGACGGGCCCGTCGTACGGCTTCGGGGCGTCCAGGGCGTGGCTGCCGCAGCCGCCGGGCTTCGCGCGGTACGCCGTCGCGGCGCAGGACGGGGTGGCCGGCTCCACGCTGGAGCTCTACCGCACGGCCCTGCGCCTGCGGCGCAAGCTGCTGGAGGGCGAGGAACTCGTCTGGGACCCCTCGTCCGCGCCGGGCGTGCTGTCCTTCGCCCGCCACGACGGCTGGCGGTGCGTGACCAACCTGTCCGGCGCGCCGACGCCCTCGCCGCCCGGGGAGGTGCTGCTGAGCAGCGCCCCCCTCGACGACGACGGCGTGCTGCCGCCGGACACGACGGTGTGGCTGGCGTAGCCGCCGTCCCGTCCTCGCCTCCGTCGCCGCTACTGGGCGCCGTTGCCGCCCACGACCGCGCTGAGGTCCAGCGGGGTGGAGGTGGCGGTCGGCGGCGGGGTGAGGACGATCATGGGCTGGCCGGCGGGCGGGACCGGGGGCGTCAGGTCCGACTTGGGCAGCTTCGGCGGCGTGGTCTGGTTGAACAGCGTGGTGTCGAAGTCGACCAGACCGGTCTTCTCCATCACCGTGATGTGGTCCAGCACCGTGTCGTTGGCCTGGTCGGCGAGCGCACGGACCAGCGTGTTCTTGGTGGTCGACCGGATCTTGGCGATCGTGTTGAAGATCGAGCCGTGCGTCATGCGCAGGATGTTGGCGAAGTCGGTGTCGAACTGCTTGCCGCTCTCCGCCTTCAGCTGGGTCACGAAGCCCTCCTGCTGGGGGCTGGCCACGTTGGGCAGCGTGATGTTCAGCATCGGCGCGATCTTGCGGCAGCTGGTGTCCAGCGCCCCGTGACCGTCGATCAGGTGGTTGCTGGCGGTCTTCACCGCGGGGCTCGTCCCCTTCTGGAGGCCGATCTGGCCCAGCGGGTACTCCCACAGTCCGGCGGCCCGCACCTTCACCACGAAGTCCCGGTCGCCCTCGGTCAGCGGGCCCCACTGGGTGTTGGCGATCACCCGGTCGGTCGAGGTGGAGACGGTGTCCAGTCCGAGCATCGACGGGTAGGCGAGCGCGCTGAGCGTCAGCGTCAGCGCACCGCCGACGAACAGGGTTCCCATCATGTTTCGCGAAAGTGGCACCGTGCCTCCTGCCCGGTCGGGGATTCCGCCGATGTGTCGTTGTGCTGCCCGGTGGGGGCGGACACACGGGAGTACGGACGCGAAGCGGATCCGACTCACCGGTATCCGTGAAAACTTGAGGGAGGGTCGCAGCGCCGCCGGCCGGGCGCCGGCGGGCCGACGGGGGAGCCGACGAGGACGAGGGGGCCGCGATGACGACCGGCACACTGAGCGGGATCACGTACTACCCGGTGAAGGGCTGTGCGGGGACGGCGCTGCCGACGGCGACGCTGACCGCCGCGGGCCTGCCGCACGACCGCGCCTACGCGATCGCCGACGAGAAGGGCGACCTGCGCTGGCAGGGCGGGGATCCGGCGCTCGCCCTGATCACGCCGGAGCTGACCGGCGGCGAACTGACCCTGCGGGCCCCGGGCCGTGAGCCGGTCCCGGCGGACGGCAAGGAGGTGCACGCCTGGCTCACCGACGTCCTGGGCGCGGTGAGCACCCTGGTCCGCTGCCCCACGGGCAACGCCGGCCGCCTGCACGTCGTCTCACGCTCAAGCCTGGACGCCCTGAACCGGCGGATCGCCGCACGGGACGCCGCGCCCGTGCCCATGGACCGCTTCCGCCCGAACCTCGTGGTGGACGGCTGGGACGTCCCGCACACCGAGGACGGCGTCGCCCGTGTCGTGGTCGGCGGCGCGGAACTGGCCTTCACCGAGGCCACGATCCGCTGCGCCGTCACGATGGTCGACCAGCGCACCGGCCTGCGCTCCGGTCCGGAACCCCTGCGCACCCTCGCCGACTACCGCCGGGTCGCGGGCGGCGGCCTCGCCTTCGGCGCCTACTTCGAGGTGCGCCGGGCGGGCCGGGTGGCGGTGGGCGACGAGGTGAGGGGCGGGGCCTGAGGGCCGGTCCCGCCTAGATTCCCTCGATGCGCTTCACGCCGGGGGCGTTCGTCATCTCCTCGATGGCCTTCACCTGACGGCGGACCTTGAGGGCCTGGTTGATGGTGTGCACGCGAATGGCCGTGAACACGGCGACGGCGGCGCCCAGGGCCACCCCGATCCACTCGTGATCACGGATGCCCGCGTAGAAGAGGAGGCCGCTGAAGGGGACGCCGACGGCGACGAGCAGGGGTTCGCGCACCCAGAACGGGAGGACGCGGATCACGAGACCGATCATCCGGTCACTTCAGCAGTCCCGGCCCGCGCGTGCTGTGACGGAGGCCACAATTCCGGGAGTTCTCGTGCGTATGGCGTGAAGGAAGTGCGCGACGGCCGCGGGGGCGGAGTCGAGGACGGCGGCCGGGGCGTCCGACTCGCGCAGGTGGAGCGCGGCGGGGGTGGAGGCGAGCTCTATGCAGTCGTTGCCGTCGCCGCCGCCGGAGTAGGTCGACTTCTGCCAGTTGTCCGGGGTCATGGTGGCCTCACAGTTCCTTGGCGAGCCTGTGGATGAGGTCACGCGACCTGTCCGGTTCGAGTGACGCCGCCTCCACTTTATGGAAGAGGGCCCTGAACGCTCCGAGTTGAGGTTCCGAGTCGATGAAGAGCGTGCCATGGGGGGCGTCGCGGATCACTGTGTCCAGTTTGGGGACGGCGCCGCCGACATACGTCATGGAAGCACCGGCCCGGGGGAAGCCGTCGAGGTCGAACGGAATGACGCGCAGGGTGATGTGGTCCGCCTCGGAAGCCTCGACGAGGCGTGAGAGCTGATCACGCGAGGCGGCGCGATCGCTGACCCTGATGCGCAGCGCCGACTCGTGGACGACCGCCTTGTAGGGGATGGAGATCTCCTGTCGCGCCAGTCGGTGGCGGACGCGCAACTCAAGCTCTTTCGGAGTCAGTTCGGGTACGCGGGACGAGAAGACGGCATGTGCGTAGGCCTCCGTCTGGAGCAGGCCAGGCACGTAGAGGACGGCCACCTCGTCCCGGAATCCGGCGTGGTGATCCAGCTCGGACAGGTCCAGAAACGACGTCGGCAGCAGTCCGCGGTACTCCTCCCACCAACCGCGCGTCCGCTCGGTCGCCATCGCGACGAGCGCGTCGACGAACTCGCCGTCCGTGCAGGAGTAGTGGGACGCGAGGCGACGCAGTCGTTGCTCGCTCACCCCGGCAAGTCCGGACTCGATGTGAGTGATCTGGGTGGGGCTCACACCCAGCAGGGCCGCCGCCTGGCGCGCATTGAGGTCCGCCGCCTCGCGAAGCCGACGCAGTTCGGTGGCCACGCGCCTCTGACGTGCCGTTGGTTCCTGCCTCAAGGCCCAGTCGCTCCTAGGTTCAACGTGCCTGCGCGTACGACTCGTTCGACGTCAGATTACGCGATCGGCTTGCCGTGTCTCTACATTTAGATCTACCGTCGGTGACGCACCGAACACGCTGCGGAAGTGCACCGCTCCGTCCTGCCGGGACGTCGGCGGCGACGCCACCGCACGCGCATCCACGCCCCTCACCCGCCTGGAGCCGACCCATGCCCGAAAACGATCGCACCGCCGACTCCTGGGAGTACTCCCTATACATCCCCGCCGACCCCAGAGCGGTCACCGTCTGCCGCCGCACCTTGCGGCTGGTCCTGACCCTGCACGGGCTCATCCACCTCGTGGACACCGCGGAGCTGCTCGCCTCGGAGCTGGTCTCCAACGCCGTCCTGCACACCAAGGGCCCCGCCTGTCTGCGCCTGCGCTTCCGGGACGGCGTCCTCCAGGTCGGGGCCTGGGACGCGGACCCCGAGCCGCCCGAGCCGCCCGGCCGTCTGGAGGACCTCGCCGAGGCGGAGGCCGAGGGCGGCAGGGGCATGGCCCTGGTCCGGGCCTGCTCCGACCTCTGGCACTGGCAGCCGCTGTCCCGGATGGGCCACCGCGGCAAGCTGGTGTGGTGCGAACTGAACGCGGCGTAGTTCAGTGCCGCGGCACTCGTGCAGTTCGTCGACTCGTGCCTGACAGACCCTCAGGCGCAACGGATGTGGAGGGACCTCATGACCGCGATGCAGTACTTCTGGCGACACCCTCTCGCTGAAGAGGTGCGTGAGCAAGGCCGTGAGCAAGGCCGTGAGGAAGGCCGTGAGGAGGGGCGTGAGGAGGGGCGGGTCGCGGACCGGGCCGACATGACCCTTCGCATCCTGGAATGGCGTGGCATCTCCGTGCCGGAGACCGTCCGCGAGCGTGTCATGTCCTGCTCCGACCTCGATCAGCTCACCACCTGGTCGCAGCGCGCCGTCCATGCGGCCACGGCCGACGACCTCTTCGCCGATCCGAACGGATGACGCCGGGGCCGGCCCGGTTGGCGAGCCGTTGACCGGCTCGGTGAAACGTTGACCATCTCCCGGCGGAGTGCGGACGAACGGGAGGGCGAGTCGTGACGGGCGCCCGGCCTAGATTCGCCGCATGTCCATGCCGCAGCGGCCCCACCAGCCCGTGAGGGCTGCCGCCACGCTCCCGGTCCTGCCCTACCGCAAGCCCACCAAGGGCCGTGACTACTGGGTCCTCGACGACGTCTTCCCCGAGGCGGACGTCGCGGCGATCCGGGAGCGGTGTCTCGCCAAGGACGACTGGGTCAAGGGCCACCCCTACACCTCGGAGAGCTGGCCCGGACTGCGCGCCATGCCCGGGCTGGAACCCGCCGAACTCGGGCGCGTCGAAGGGCTGGTGAGGAAGGCGACGGGAGCGGGCCGGCTGTGGGTGCAGCAGGCGCCCGGCGGCGGCACCCTCAACCACAACTGCGTCCAGGTCGTGGGCGAGGGGGAGAGCGCGCCGCGCCCGCACTCCGACTCACGTGCGCTGTGCCGGTACGCGGCCGTGCTCTACCTCAACCCCGCCGTCCCCAAGGACTGCGGGACCAGCTTCTACCGGCAGGCGCTGCCCGGCGGCCGGCTCGGCGGCAACGTCGTGCAGGCGCCGCACACCAACCTCGTCGAGGCCCTCGGCACCCGGTTCGTCGCGCCGGACGCCTTCGAGGAGGACGTGCGGGTGCCCCACAAGGCCAACCGGCTGCTCCTCTACCACGCCAACCTCGTGCACAGCGCGACCGGTTACTGCGGCACGACGCTGGAGGAGAAGCGGATGACGGCCGTGTTCTTCTGGATGGCCTGACCCGGCGCACGGTGGCGTCAGTAGCGCACCGCGCGGACCGCCTCCGTCCGCACCTCGCCGGACAGCTCGCGGTTGCTGCGGGCGGTGGCCGTGCCGGTCTTGCCGGCCGGGACGTCGGAGACGGTCACGAGGACCGTGTCCAGCCGGTTGCCGCCGGAGTCCTCGAAGTCGACCTGGACGGCGAACGACTTGGTGGATCCCGCGCTGTTGGTCACCGTGACCTGGACTGTGCTGCGGTCGCCGTCGGAGCCGGGCGTGCCGAGCTTCACGTCGTCCTTGGCGTCGACCCCGCCCTTGATCTCGTCGAAGCGGCGGTTCACCTCCGCCGTCGCCGACGCGTACGCCTCCGACGCCTGCGAGGCGAGCGAGGCGAGCGAGGACGCGGCCGCGGAGGCCTGCGAGCCGACCGACTGCGCCGCGGACGCGGCCTTGCTGGCCACCGAGGAAGGGCTGTCGTCGCCCGAGCAGCCGGTGAGCCCGGCGGCGCAGCACAGCGCCGCCGCCGTGAGCAGCACGCCCTTGGTGCGTGGCATCTCGTCTCCTCGTGAAGGGTCCCGCGGGTCTTCCTCCAGTGAAGAGGCCCTCCCGCGGGTCCGCATGCCGGGTCACCCGAACGGCGCGTCCCCCTGGTGACGCCGTCCGCCAGGACGGAGGGTCGGTGCACGCGACCGACATCGACGCCGAGACGGGGTACGCCATGAGCGACCAGCCGCACGCACAGCCGTCGCACGGGTCACCGGTCTGGGACCCCTCGCACCAGGGCACCGGCGCGCCCCCCGGCCCGGCCCCGGGCGCGCCGGCCGGTTCGGGACTGGCCGCCGGAGGGGTCGTCTTCGCGGGCGTGATCATGTTCGTGAGCGGTGTCCTCGCCGCCTTCCAGGGCATCGCGGCGATCGCCCGGGACGACGTGTACACGCGGATCGGACACTACGTCTACGAAATGAACCTCACCGGCTGGGGCTGGCTCCTGCTGGCCGTGGGCGTGGTGGCCGCGGCGACCGGCTGGGGCCTGCTCACGGGCGCCGTCTGGGCCCGCGTCAGCGGTATCGCGCTGGCCTCCCTGAGCCTGGTCCTGCAATTCCTGTTCCTGCCGTACGCGCCGTTCTGGGCGGTCATCCAGATCGCCCTGGACGTCTTCGTGATCTGGGCGCTGGCGGCCTACGACCCCACCGCGTCACCGGGGCGGGACTAGTCGGGCGTCCGCCCCGGCGCGCGCTCGGGCGTTCAGGACGTCACCGGCGTCCTGGACACCTGCACCTCCTTGCGGCGCAGCCAGGGCAGGGGCGGCACCGCGGAACCGGCGTACGGGGTGATCCGCACCTCGAAGTGCAGATGCGGGCCGGTGACGTTGCCGGTCGCGCCGGACAGGCCGATGCGCTGACCGGCGGTCACGCGCTGGCCCCTGCGCACGTCGATGCGGGACAGGTGGGCGTACTGGGTGAAGTAGCCGTCCGCGTGGCGGACCAGGACCTGGTTGCCGAAGCCGTCGCCACAGGTCGTGATCCTTACGACGCCGGCGCCGACGGCGTACACGGGGGTGCCGGATTCCACGGCGAAGTCCTGGCCGGTGTGGCGGTGGGCCCAGCGGGAGCCCCTCGCGGCGTAGCCGGCGGACAGCCAGTAGCGGCGGGCCGGGGCCGTCCAGGGGCCGGCGCGCAGCTCGGGCGGGCGGCTGCGCTCGCCGAACGGGCAGTGGCCCTGCCGTCCCGACGGGTCGACGGCGACCGGGTCGGCCGCATCCCTCGCCCCCGCCCGCAGCCGGTCCCACAGCGCGGAGCGCAGCGCCTTGCGGCGGCGTTCGGCGCCCTCGATCCGGGTGGGCGGGGCGTCGGCCTCGCGGAGCCGCTCGACCCGCTCGCGGGCGTGCTCGTGCGCGCGGACGGCGCGGGCCGCTTCGCCCGGCCATCCGCCGCCCCTGCCGCTCCCGCCGTGCCCCCGTCCCCCGGCGCTCGCGGGCGCCGCGGCGAGGGCGAGCAGGAGGAGGGCGAGCAGGGCGGACCCGGCCGCGGCGCGCAGGCGCGCCCGCGTCCGCGGATGACGCGCGTGGTGTTCTCGTCCCATCGTGCGATCATCGGACCGGCGTGGAGCGCGGTCCGCGCGCCCTGCCGCACGGCCGGGCGGGTTCAGCCGTACGGACCAGCGATCAGAGCCCGGTAGACGGCCGAGGACCGCGGATTGCCCGGGCAGCGCCACACACCGTGCGGGCAGTAGTCGCTGATGGTCTGGTACAGCGGCCGGTGCTCGGCGAACCAGTCCAGCATCCCGCGCACGTAGTCCGGGTCGTCGCCGTTGCGGTACAGCCCCCACTCCGGATAGGACACCGGCTTGCCGTGGGCCCGCGCGAACCGCACCTGCGCGGCGAGACCGTACGGCTCGGCGACCTGCTCCTCGAAGGACATGCCGTGCGGCTGGTCGTAGGCGTCCATGCCGACGACGTCGACGTGCCGGTCGCCGGGATAGCAGGCGGTCCACGGCACGGCGTCCCGTCCGCGGCTCGGCGTGAACTCGAACCGGAACGCCCCCGGGCCGGCCACGGAGCGCATGGCGTCGACGATCCGGACCCAGTAGCCCTTCCAGGCCCGCGGATCGGGTCCGCAGCGATGGGTGTAGGTGACCCCGTTCATCTCCCATCCCAGCACCAGCACGGCGTCCGGCATCCCGAGCCCGACGAGCCGGCGGGCCAGCGCCCGGAAGTGCCCGTCGTAGTCGCCGCGCGCCCCCCTGCGCAACTCCTCGCGCACGACGGCGTCCGGCACGTGGTCCTCGGTCCGCTCCAGCATCGGCACGTTCAGGACGAACATCCGGTCGGCGCGCTCCCGCCGCCACCGCGCCCAGTTCTCCAGATAGCCGGGCGCCCCCTCGATGTTGCTCCACAGGTCCCCCGGCAGGTAGGCGTGCCCCACCCGGGGCGTGGCCGGTCCCAGCCAGGCGTCGAGCCCGGCGATCCGCCGCACGCCGGCGCCGTCGTACCCGACGTACGCCCCGAACGCCCCCGGCGGCGCCCCGGCGCCCGGTCCGAGCGGGACGCAGGCCGGTCCGACGAGCAGCGCGAGAGCGGTGAACAGCGCCGGCAGCGGGAGCCGCCGGGCGCGAGGGAGGCGGAACACCGGCTCATGATGGGGCCGCCGCCTCCTCCCCCGCCGGGAAACCGGCGCCGAACCACCCGGACCGGGTACCGGCCACACCGGCGTCCGCCGACGGTTTTTCCGTCAACAAGCAACCCTGGCAGGTGATTTGGGCTCTCACAGGATGCTCACAGCCCGGCTCGGCGCGTGGGGTGCGTCTGCAACGCGGTCGGGACGTGGGCTGTCCAGTCCGATGCCACCGACCATGGCACTCGCAGACGAGGAACCGATGACCAGACACCACCACCACCAGGGCCTTCGGCGTGCGGCGTTCGCCGCGGGGGCCGCGCTCACCGTCGTCGCCGTCGCCGGGGCCGCCCCCGGCGCCGGCGCGGCCACCTCGAGCACGCCGGGCAAGCCGCAGCTCAGACTGATCGCCGCGTCGAAGTCCGTCGTCCTCGACCGGTACGAGGACGCCGGGGGCGTCTTCCTCGACCTCGGCACCTACGTCACCGTCGACAACGCTCCGCTGGAGCTCAAGGTGACCCGCAAGTCGTACAAGGACCCCGTCGTCGCCCAGCAGATCCTGCGCGACGGGACGAAGGCGACGACGAAGACGCTGCCCGCTGGCACCGTCAAGGACTTCAGCGGACTGCCCGGCTTCCTGGAGGTGTCCGTCAAGAACGCCGCCGGGGCCGAGGTGCAGCGCACCACGGGCACCTTCTGTCCCAACAACGCCTCCGGCCGCCTGCGCCCGGACGCCCCGGCCACCTCGCACTATCCGGAGAGCTGCTCCACCAACCCCTTCACGCTCGGCTCCGTCTGGGGCGTCGAGAAGGGCTGGGCCGCCAACTCCAGCACCGTCGACTACGACCGCCCGGTGGACCTCGCCCCGGGCGAGTACACCGCCAAGGTGTCCGTCGCCAAGAAGTACCGGGACCTCTTCGGCATCCCGAACGACCAGGCGACCGTCAAGGTGACGGTGCGCCAGCAGAGCGGCGGCGGCGAGGGCGGCGGCGTCGGCCTGCGCTCCTCGGCGTCCTCCCACGGCGGCGGACACGACATGGCCGGCATGGAGGGCATGCCGGGCATGGCCGCCGGTCACCACTACGGCCCCCGCGGCGCCGACGAGCCCACGCCCTCCGCGCTCTCGCACGCCCTGGAGGCCCGCGGGCTCGCCCATCACCTGGGCGACGGACCCGGTCACACCGACGGCTCCCGCGTCGCGCCCGCGCTGAAGGCGGCCGCGAAGCGGCCCGCCGGACGGGCCGGGGCGCCCGCCAACGTGCCGAAGCCGGACCTGCGTTCACTGCCGGCCTGGGACATCGCCGTCACCGACGGCGAGGACGGCGACGCGCCCGGCAAGGACTACCTCGCCTTCAGCGCCAACGTCTGGAACGCCGGCCCCGCACCGCTCGTCGTCGACGGCTTCCGCAAGCCCGGCGCCGAACTGATGGACTCCTACCAGTACTTCTACGACGCCAAGGGCAAGCAGGTCGGCTACGCGCCCGCCGGCACCATGGAGTGGGACCCGCGCATCGGCCACGAGCACTGGCACTTCACGGACTTCGCGAGCTACCACCTGCTGTCCGCGGACCAGAAGGACATCGTCAAGAGCGGCAAGGAGGCGTTCTGCCTCGCCAACACCGACGCGATCGACTACACGGTGAAGAACGCCAACTGGCACCCGTTCAACACGGACCTGTCGACGGCGTGCGGCCAGCAGAACAGCATCTCGGTGCGCGAGGTCCTCGACGTCGGCTCCGGTGACACGTACACCCAGTACCGTCCCGGCCAGTCCTTCGACATCACGGACCTGCCCAACGGCACCTACTACATCCAGGTCGTGGCCAACCCGGCGCACCGTCTCCAGGAGACCAGCACCAAGAACAACGTCTCCCTGCGCAAGGTCGTCCTGGGCGGCGCCCCGGGCGCCCGTACCGTGACGGTCCCGCCGGTCGACCTGGTCGACGCGCGGTAACCGGCCCATCCCGCCGGGCCCTCGCGATCACGGCCGCGGCCCCGGCGATGTGACAGGACGTTAGTCACATCGCCGGGTCGCAGGGCAACCGATCGCGGGGGTCCGGCGGTCTTGTGAGTCACCAGTGTTTCCCGGACGTATTCCTGCTCAGATGTAGGGTTCCGACGTCCGGCGGCGACCGACGTCGACGACCCGAGCACGGTGTACGGGATGAAACGGTCGAAGCGGAGGGGGGCGAGCGCCGATGGGCGGATCGAGAAGGCGTGGGAGCGGCGGCAGGGCGGGCGGCTCCGGACCCGGCGGGACGCGGCTCACCCGGCGCGGACGGGTCGTGGCATGGGGCGCGGGCGTGACGGCCCTCGTCCTCCTCGGGGCCGGCGGGGCCGGCGCGTGGATCTACTACGACCTCAACAACAACATCAAGTCCGCCGACGTGGACGACAAGCTGGGCGCCGACCGGCCGGTCAACCTCAGCCCCGGCTCCAAGAACATCATGATCGTCGGTTCCGACACCCGTCAGGGCGCCAACGCCAAGTACGGCAAGGACCTGACCACCATGCAGTCGGACACGCTGATGGTGCTGCACATACCCGCGGACCGTAAGTGGGCCTCGGTGGTGTCCTTCCCGCGTGACTCGTGGGTGGAGATACCCGGCTGCGAGAAGGGCGACGGCAGTTCGTCCTCCCCGCACCACTTCAAGATCAACGAGGCGTTCGCGATCGGCGGCAGCACCGGCAAGGTCGCCGAGGCCGCCGCCTGCACCATCAAGACCGTCGAGTCCAACACCGGTCTGCGCATCGACCACTTCATGACGGTCGACTTCTCCGGGTTCAAGGGCATGGTCGACGCGCTGGAGGGCATAGAGGTCTGCCCCAAGCAGGCCATCCACGACAAGAAGGCCCACCTGGACCTGGAGGCGGGCTGCCAGACCGTCAAGGGCGAGAAGGCGCTCGGGTACGTCCGCACCCGCTACAGCGTGGGCGACGGCTCCGACATCGGCCGCATCGGCCGCCAGCAGGAGTTCATGGACGCGCTCGCCAAGAAGGCCAAGTCCAAGCTCGGCAGTCCGGACGCCATGTACGGCTTCCTTCAGTCGATCACCAAGTCCCTGACGACCGACCCCGACATCGCCGGCATCCAGCCGCTGTACGGGCTGGCCGACGAGCTCAAGGGGATACCGAGCGACCGCCTGGGCTTCCTCACCGTCCCCAACTACGGCCGGGTGGCCGACCAGCCCACCGACAAGGCCAACGTCGTCTGGCAGTACCCGCAGGCGGCCGACCTGTTCACCTCCCTGGCCAAGGACAAGGAGGTCACCAAGGCGCAGCTGGAGGCGTCGAAGAAGAACGTCGTGTACGCCTCCTCCGTCAGGGTGCGGGTCCTCAACGGCACGGGCGTCTCCGGACGCGCCGGGGCCGTCGCCGAGCGGCTGCGGAAGGCCGGCTACACCGTCGTCGAGACCGGCAACGCGCCCGGCGGCACGGTCGCCAGGACGACGGTGACCTATCCCGCGGGTCTCGACGGCAAGGCCGCCGTGCTCGCCTCCCGCCTGCCCGGTGTGCGGGCCGCGGCCGACGGGTCGGCCGCCGCGGGGGCCGTCACCCTGGTCGTCGGGCCGGAGCTGAAGGTCGAGAACGTCGCCTGATCACCCGGTGGTCGTTCGTGGTCAACATGACCCCGGAAATGGGGTAAGCTTGATCTTGAGCCGGTCACCGGAAGAACAACGGTGAACGACCTCTGCGTTGGTGGTCCAAGGAAAGACGCCCCGCTTCCTGCGGGGAGATGCAGGTGCAAGGCCTGCCCGGCGCTCCGGAGAGAAAGAGTCCCACCCCGTTCACGGGGTGGGACTCTTTCGTTCTGCCGCATCACCGGCCCCCCGGCCCGATGGCCCGTCGGCCGATGCGGCGGGGGAGGGCGCGCCCTCCCCCGCCGTCACCTCGTCAGGACGAGCTCGCGTTGGAGCGTCCGAAGAACTCGATCTCGGCTATGGACACCTGCTTGCTCCCGGAGACCGCGTACGAGGACTCGATCGTGAAGCGGACCTTCGTGACCTCGCCGACCCGGAAGGAGCGCCGCTGGCCGCCCGCGCTCTGGTCGAGGGTGAGCTCGCGGGTCGTCGTCGTGCCGTCCTTCAGGGTGATCGTCGCCTTGAGGCGGTGCGGGAGCGCCGACTCGCTGAGCTGGTCGGGCCGGACGGAGGTGCCCGAGGTGATGATCACGTCCAGGAGGCGGGTGGGCTCGTCGAAGCGGGCCTCGATCCACTCGCCCTCGCCCGACTGCGAGACGCCCGGACCCCACCAGGTGTTGTTGATCTTGTCGAAGGCCAGCTCCGGCTTGTGCCCGGGGTAGGAACGCGAGGCCGCGACCGAGTCCGGGGGGACCGGGGCGCGCTTGGAGAAGTGGTCGCGGGTGGCCTGGACCGCGTCGGGCGTGTTCACCCCGGCGACGATCAGCAGGGTGAGGACGACGGCCGCCAGCACCCAGGTGACGATGCGGTCGAACGTCCGGCGCAGCCGGGGGCGGTCGCCGGCCCAGGGGGTCGCGGCGCCCCGGTGGAACAGGCGGCGCCACCACGGCAGGTGGACGGAGGAGCGGTCCTCCAGGGTCATCGGCATCGCGCAGCGCACGCAGAAGTGCCGGTCGGGGTTGTTGGGCGTGGCGCACCAGGGGCAGGCCACGCCGTACTGCTCGCCCTGGACCGGGCCGGGAGCGCGGACCTGCGGCCGGTCCGCGACGGGCCGTCCCGGCAGGACCGGGGCGACGGAGGGGGGTGCGGCGGGGCGCGGCTCCGCGTCCGCGACGGGGACGAGCAGGGAACGGGCCCGTGCGGCCATCGTGTCGCCGAGGGCCGGCGCGGGCGCCGGGTCCGTCTGCGCGGGGGCGGTGGGCGCCGCCGCCGGAACGGGCCGGGTCGGCGCGGTCGCGTCGGGCGCGGGGGCCTGCGCGGCGGGCG
>NZ_JAHHIT010000152.1 GCF_024539675.1 Streptomyces hilarionis
CCTCAGAGCCGGGGCGCGCTTGCGGGGGTGGGAGCGCAGCGGACACCCTCGCCCCGGCTCTGAGGTGCGCGATGGGGGCCGGCAGACGCTCGCGGTCGGTCCGCCTCAGCGAACCAGCCTGCTACCCGCAGTTGTCCGGCCGGAGCGAGTGAAGCTTCGCCCGCGTGAGCGTGGTGCGCCTGAGCACCTGAGCCCGGATGAGCCGGACCGTGGGCGGGATTGGCAGAGTGACGGGGGCGCGGCTCCACCGAAGCCACAGCGCCAGGTGGCCAAGCTCGGCGGCCTGGACGAGCTTTTCCAGGGACCACTCCTTGTACCCCGATCCACCTCGATGCTGATCGGTCGTCCTTTACCCGAAAGGTGCCGCAGTTGCAGGTCGAGGCGCGCGGTCCGGTTCTGCCGAGTGGCGGTGGGTAGCTTTACCTCCCGCTGGACTTCATATCCCTGTTCGGTCGCCCAGTCGGCCACCGAGTCAGTGAAGAAGGCGGTCACCTCGGCGGTAGAGAGGTCACTGAACTGCTGTCGATTGAGCCAGGCCCGCAGGGAGCGGGCGGCGGCGTCGAGCCCGGCTTCTGTCATGAGCGACAGTCTGCCCTGGGGGCCTGACAGCTCGTCACACTTTCAGTTGTTCCTGGCTCGTCCCACAGCCGAGCCGGAGTCGTGCACTTCGTCGCATCGGCACGTTTGGCGTTGAGCGTCAATGGATATCTGGCCGGTCGGGATGCCGGGTCGGCAACTCTGCGAGCTGCGGTTTCGTCGAGGTGACGGTGAGCACCACCGAGAGGGAGAGCGTCAGGGCGGCCGTCAAGAGCATGGCCATGATCTGGCGTAGTGGAATGCGGGCAGAAGGGGCGCCCCGAAGGCCAGCGTCCTCATCCCGTCATCGGTGGGCAGAGGAGGCCGGTCTTCTCGCCGATGATCTTGAGGGCCGTACAGGCGGCACACCGCCCGACTGAGGCGGCTCGCTCGGCCGGGGCCTGCTCGACGGGCGCCCGGTGGTCCGGTCGGATCATTGCCTGCGGTCGCCCGTGTGCGCCGTCCTGGTCCTCGGCGAGACCGCGTGAGGCCCGCGCCCTGCCGGGAACGCCCCCTTGTCAGGGCCATGGTCCTCTTCTACAGTGCCGGATACGGCGCATCGTGGGAGCGCTCCCACAGCGAAGGCTGCTCCAGCGCTCGCTCCGAGAGGAGTCCCGCACGAACGTCACGGCGCCCCGTCACGAAGAAGGCGGATGCCTCATGCAGCTTCTTTCGATCCACCGCTCGCCCGCCCGAAAGGGCACTGCTGTGTTGCTGCCAGCGCTTTGCTGTGCCGCGATACCCGTCGCGGCCGCAGCCGCCCAGCCGTCCGGCACCAATGACGGCGCCCCTGACCAGCCCTTCTACCGCAACGGCTCCCGGGTGGCCCACAAGTACAACGGGACCACCCTGACCATGCTCGTCGCAGACAGCTTTGCCGATTCCAACGCCTGGTGCCGGGACGCCCGAACCACCTCTACCTGGAGACCGATTCCCTCAACCGCTTACGGATCGGCGGCACCCGCGTGGGTGCGATGTACCCGGACCGCTGGAACAACCGCGATGTCTCCTGGAGCTTCGTCACGACCCCGGACTACAGCGGCGACACCCGGCCTCCCCAGGGGAGACCAGCGGTACTGGCCCGCCGTCGCAGTCTCCCGTTCACCCAAGAGCGTCCACGGCATCCAGTACCTGGCGAACGGCACCTGGACCGACACCACCGTGAACAGCGACATGGGGCAGTCCTATGTCATCAGCGCGACGGCCTCCGGCGGAAGCGACTGCACCATACGGATCCGCGACCCCGCCGACGCCTGGCTGGGCGGCGGCCGTACGTACTCCTTCTCGCTGCCGTCGGGGTGCGCGGGAGGCTGCGCGCAGGACTACGCTGCCGCGGCCTACGCCTCTGACACCTCTGGAGGGACACCGCCTCCGTCTCCCGCGTCCAGCCCCTCCGGCGACATCGCCTGCACGACTCAGTGGAAGCCGACCGGCTCGTGGCCGGCCGGAACCAGGCCGACATCACGGACACCAACACCGGGTCCCGGCCGGTCACCGGCTGGTCGGTGCACCACGCGCTGCCGGGCGGTGTGACCGTGGCGAACCGCTGGAACGCGGTGGCGGATCCGTCCCGCCCGGCCGCCACCGTGCACAACGCCTCCTACAACGGCTCCCTGGCACCTGGCACGTCGACGACCTGGGGAATGACGCTCGACGGCGACGACCGAGAGCTCGGCACACTCCTCTGCACCGCGTCCTGACTCACGTCGAGAGAGTGATCATGGCCATGACTTCATTACGGGTGCGCCGCCACCGGCTTCCCCTGTGGGCTTTGGTTCTGACCCTGGCGGCAACTGCCCTTCCTGCCATCGCGATGTCGCGCGCACAGGGCGCGGCGACGGGCTGCACGGTCACGTACACCACCAACGAGTGGTCCGGCGGCTTCACCGCCCAGATCCGCGTCACGAATCTCGGCGCCGCCCTGAACGGCTGGCGGCTGGAGTGGGTCTACGGCGGCGACCAGCAGGTGACGTCCGCCTGGAACGCGCAGGCCACCCAGTCGGGCAGCTCGGTGACCGCCGTGAACGCCGCGCACAATGCCGTGCTCGCCGCCGGCGCGTCCGTCGACTTCGGCCTCCAGGGCACCTGGCGCACCGCCGACCCCGCCCCCACCGCTTTTGCCTTCAACGGCGCTCCATGCGGCGGAACCGCGACTCCCCCGCCGACGCCGACGCCGACACCGACATCCACGGCGCCGGCCGATTGCGCCGGGGCCGGGGCGACGATCTGCTCCGACTTCGAGGACCAGAGCGGAACCGTGCCCTCGGGCGCCTGGCAGACCACGGCACCCGACTGCCAGGGAACGGGGAAGGTCAGCGTCGACACGTCCGTCGCCTACAGCGGCACCAGATCGCTGCGCGTCGACGGCCACGCCGGCTACTGCAACCACGTCTTCGCCGCCTCCACCCGCGATCTGTCCTCCGTCGGGCCCCTGGTGTACGTGCGGATGCGGGTCCGGCACACCACCGCCCTGCCCATCAACCACGTCACTTTCGTGTCCATGCCCGACGCCTCACAGGGCGGCAAGGCGCTGCGCGTCGGCGGGCAGAACGGCGCGCTGCAATGGAACCGCGAGAGCGACGACGCGACGCTGCCGGAACAGAGCCCGGCGGGAGTGGCGCTCAGTACCCCGCTGGCGACGGGCCGGTGGCTGTGCCTGCGGTACCAGATCGACACCACCGCCCAGTCCATGCGCACGTGGGTCGACGACCAGGAGATCGCCGGACTACGCGTGGACGGGGTCGCGACCCAGAACGTCGACGGGCAGTGGCTCGCCCGCAGGACCCCTCCCCGCCCCACCGGCCTGCGCCTGGGCTGGGAGAGCTACGGCACCGGGGACAACACCCTGTGGTTCGACGACGTGGCCCTGGGCTCCTCACCGATCGGCTGCTGACGCCCGTATGGAATGTGCCGGGACGAAAGGATTCGAACGCGCGACGGTGGTCGATTCCCTGATCCGTACGGCGCGCAGCACCCGCCCAGTGGATCTGTCAGCTGCAGGCTCTCGGCCTGGGCCCTGGCTCACCCGACCGTCGACCAGATGGGTATCGAGCTCATCGATCCCTTATGCAAAGAGGGAGTTCAGGTGAAACGTCGTCACATGTTGATAGCCGCCGGCGCCGCCGGTGCACTGATCCTGGGCGGCCTTGCCGTCGCCACCCTTCCCGCATCGGCGGCCGTCACCGGCTGCTCGGTCGCATACAAGGTGCAGAGCCAATGGCCGGGAGGGTTCACCGCGGACCTGGCCATCACCAATCTCGGCTCCCCCGTGCGGGGGTGGACCGCGACCTTCGACTTCCCGAACTCCGACCAGAAGGTCACCAACGGCTGGAGTGCAACCTGGGCACAGTCCGCAACCCATGTCTCCGCTACCAACCTCGACTGGAACGGGACGCTGGAGACGGGCGGGGCGGCGTCCATCGGGTTCAACGGTGCGTGGAAGGGCGCCAATCCGCAACCCGCATCGGTTGCGCTCAACGGAGTGACCTGTACCGGCTCGGTGACATCCCCGACCCCCAGCCCCACGACCACTCCGACCGGCGGTCCCAGCGGTTCGGCCCCGGAGCTGAGGGTTTCCGGCAACAAGATCGTCACCGCGAGCGGCAAGCAGTACCGGCTGCTGGGCGTGGACCGCTCCAGCGGTGAATACGCTTGTATTCAGGGCAAGGGGCTGTGGGACGGCGGCCCGGTCGACCAGGCTTCCGTCGACGCGATGAAGACGTGGAACATCCACGCGGTACGTGTGCCGTTGAACGAGGAATGCTGGCTCGGTCTCAACGGCTCGCCGATGGGAACCGCCTATCAGCAAGGCGTCAAAGATTACGTCAACCTGCTCGTCGCCAATGGCATCACCCCGATCCTCGACCTGCACTGGACGCGGGGCGCCTATACCGACGGGCCGGACTGGCACTGCAAGGACGCCACCGCGACGTGCCAGAAACCCATGCCGGACGCGCAGTACGCCCCCCAGTTCTGGACCGGTGTCGCCAACGCCTTCAAGGGCAACGACGCGGTCGTCCTCGATCTGTTCAACGAGCCGTACCCGGAGATCGCCGCCGACTGGGACAAGACCGTCGGCTGGCAGTGCTGGCGCGACGGCGGCACCTGCACGGGCCTCCCGTACGAGACGGCCGGCATGCAGGACCTGGTCGACGCGGTCCGGGCCACCGGCGCGACCAACGTCCTCATGCTGGGTGGCCTCGAGTGGGCCAACGACATGCGCGAGTGGCTGACGCACATGCCCAACGACCCGCTGAACAACATCGCCGCGTCATGGCACGCGTACAGCTTCAACGCCTGTGCGACTGTGTCCTGCTGGGACAGCCAAGTCGCGCCGCTCGCCCAGCACGTGCCGGTCGTCGTCGGTGAATTCGGCCAGGACAACTGTGGCTTCGACTACATGCAGCAGTTGGTGGACTGGGCGGACGCGCACACCATCAGCTATCTCGCGTGGACCTGGAACCCCTGGGGCTGCAGCAGTGGTGGCGTGCTCATCAAGGACTGGGCGGGCACCCCGGAACCCGGCGTCGGAGAGGGTCTGAAGGCCCACCTGATCAGCCAAGACCCCTACCCGATCCCATAAGCGAGTGCCCAGATTCTCGCCCGGGTCGTCGACGGCGCAGTTTCCCAGGTCCTGCCCGGGGCGCGCGGGTGCTCGCTCTGGGGGGGGCTGACGGCTCGGCCATCACGCGGTCGGATCGTCGGGTTGGCGGGTGATGTCGTCGAACGCGGCGGCTCCCGGCTCGTCGAGGCTGTGCGTGTCGCGGCGCGGCAGCGGTGGTGGCAGGAAAGCCCGGGTGCAGCCGAGCCCGTGGGCCTGGCCGTCGGAGTGAGCCCAGAGCGAGCAGCATGGGACGAGCGGGGCCGCGGCCTCGCCGCAGGCCGGCTGCTCGGCGTGCTTGGCTTCGGCCCGGGCCCGACGGTACGCCCTGCGCGCGAGGGCGGCGAGGAGGAGCAGGCTGGGCGCGGTACAAGCGGTGAAGGCCGCGGTCCACCATTGGTCGGCGGTGGCGAGCCAGGTGGCGACGGCCAGCTCGAGGAAGGCGATGGTGCAGCAGGTGTAGGCGACGGCGAAGTCTCGGTTCACGAATGCTCCTTGTCGGCGGCGCCGCACACCACGAGGGCGTACAGCAGTGAGCCGCCAGATGGCCCGCTCTCTCGGGTCTACTGGGGCGGCCTGACAGCCCGAGTCCGCCACGGGCCCGCAAGCAAGCAGTGGTCGCAGGTGGAATCACCGTCGAAGCCCGCGCCCGCTTCGGCTGCACCGCCGCCACCGGCACCCGAGGACGGGCGCTTCCGCCGTCTCACCCTCCACCGCCGCGTAAGCAAGCCCCCTCTTCCACGCACAATGCCACGGGACCAACAACGTGGACATGCGCGCCGCCGTCGCCGAAGGGCTCCCAAAGACCCACGTCGAAGACGGCAGCCGACGCACCGGCCACCTCTAAGTCGAACGCAACGACAGCAACCCCATCGACATCTCCCTCCAGACCCCCGTACGCGGTCGCCCAGGTAACGATGCCCTGTCACACCGTCAGCCGCCCTTGTACGTCGCCCAGATGACGTACAAGGTGGGTGGTCAGAAGCACGCCGCCGCGACATCGGCGCACGGGAGCGTAGGGGCGCGCGCTCCCCCTCACTGTGTGCTTCGCCTGTGAGCTTCGAGGGCCGACGGGGCCGATGTACGACCCGATCTGGGAGCCCCAGGCGGGCACAGGTCCTGCAGCCACTCCCCCATTACCTTCTTGATCAGCCCCGCAATGGGGGTTCCCGGCCTCCGGGGCGGCATGACTTCTCCCCCCCTGTTGATCATGATCTGGGGGGAGGTGTCACCGCTCCCAGGGGCACTGGTGGACCGCTGATGAGGGGCATGACCACCAACTCCTTCGGGAGGCAGGGAGAGTTTCTTCGTCATGTGGATGCCGGCAGCTGGTGCCGCAGGTGAGGCCGAGACCGTGCGACCGGAGAGTGCTTGTGATCGACACAAGTGACATCGGCGCCTTCCTGGGCCTGGACGTCGGCAAGGGTGAACACCACGCCACCGCGCTGACCCCGGCCGGGAAGAAGGCCTTCGCCAGGCGGCTGCCCAACAGCGAGCCCAAGCTCCGCGAGGTCTTCGCCAAGCTGATCGCGAAGCACCGCACCGTACTGGTCGTCGTTGATCAGCCCCGCATCCATCGGAGCCCTGCCACTGGCCGTGGCCCGCGACGCGGGCTGCAAGGTCGCCTACCCGCCCGGGCTGACGATGCGGCGGATCGCCGATCTCCAGATGGCGGCGGCCACCGCTCCGACCGAGAAGGCCGACGGCGATTCGCGGGCCCAGAGCCGCTACGCGGCACTCGTCGACGCCGTGCACGACGAGTTCCTGCGTGCTCGTGCCGTCTGCTGTCGCCCGGAGGAGCGGGGGGACTCCCCGTTCTGGACACGCCGCCGCGCCCCGGCGGGCGTCACTCGACGGGCTGCAGGCGCCACGCCTGGTTCTTCCCGTTGAGACACGTCCACTGCTCCAGGTATGCGCCGGGGGTGGGCGCGGTGAAGAGCGGGTTGTGCGCCGTCAGGCACTTGTCGTTCGCCCTCGAACGCAGCTGCCAGGTGCCGTCCGGCCGCGTCCACAAGGACCATACAGCGCCGTCCGACCACGCGCAGTCGCCCTGGACGACACGGGCGCCGTTGCCCCGTCCGTACTCCGCTACGGTCAGGCACTGGCCCGATGCCCGGTCCTGGATCAGGAAGGCGTTCTCGTGCGCGCTGAGGTCCCCGCGCCGCACGAACTCGAACCGCTGTGAGTCCGTGCCGTTGTCCCTGGTCACCTTGGTGCCCGTCCCCGTCTCGATCGCCTCACCCTGCGCGTCGATCACCAGCCCACCCCCGAGCGGTGAAGGACTCGCGTCGGCCGGCCGCGCGGCGATCGTGTACGTCGTGTCGGCGTGGAGGAACGGGTAGTCGTTGCCGCCGTCCGACCGCGCGGTGGCGGCCCAGCGGTTGGGTGCCTCGCTGTTGTCCTGCCATGCCTGCGAGCGGACGGCCGGATCGACGCACGTGAGGTCGTCGGGCGTGCCCTCTCGCCAGACCCAGCCCTGCAGACACGTCGCCGGGCCGTAGGGGCCGCCGTTGGGATCGCGCCGCTCCTCGGCGTGGCTGTTGTCCTCGACCACCTGGTCGTGGATCACCTGGTCGACGCAGACGTGGTCCTCGGGCGTCGCCAGACGCCACACGTACCCCTCCACGCAGGAGTCCGGTCCCGAGGGAGTCGCCGCCCGCGCGGTGTCGAGGCCGGCGGTCGCCAGGACGAGCGCGGCGAGCACTGCGATCCGGTGCCTGGTCACGGGGCGCCTCCTCGGTCCGAGCGTGCCATGGTCGTCATCCTTCCGTCATTCCCGTGTCGGGCCATATGAGCGCCAGGTGGGTCGCGTAGAACTCGTCGTCGTTCCGACGGCAGGCGGTGACCCAGATCTCGTTGAGGGTCTGGCGCGGGTCGCTGCCCAGGTACGCGGTCCGCAGGAGGACCCGGTTACGCAGGGCCGGTCCGGACGGGCTCTCGGCGAGCTGCGCTGCCGCGGTACGGACGCCTTCGGCGTACCGCGTCTGCTTCTCCTGGACCGTCTCCGGGGAGTCGAGCGAGTACGGTCCCTGCGGATAGGCGGGCTCGCCCATGTCCAGGGCGCCGTACACGAGTCCGTAGCAGTAGCCCATCGTGCCGTAGGCGCGGGGCGCGGAGTCCAGCGCGTGCCAGATCTCCAGGGCCATGGTGATCGGCGCGAACATGGCGTTGATCGGCTCGACGAGGGCCAGCGCGCCCTCCGCGTTCGCGAGGACGAGCCCCGCCTCCACGACGCCGCTGATCACGTGGACCCCGCTCTCGATCTCCCCGAAGTTCGCCGCGGGCGGCTCGGTCACAGGCGGGGCGGGCAGGGGGTTGCCGGTGTCGGGATCCAGCGGTGTGCCGTAAGGGTCGTTGAAGGTGCGAGTGCCGTCCGGGTAGGTGTTCAGCACTCTGCCGTCCGGGTAGGTGCGCATGGCCGAGCCGTCGGCGTAGGCGACTTCGTTCGTGCCGTCGGACCACGTCGTGGTCGATGTGCCGTCGCCGTTGTCCACGGTGGTGGAGCCGTCGGCGTTGGTCACTGTCATCGTGTCTGTCCTTTCGTGGGTGTGCTGCTCCGGCAGCGCACCGACCGTTCTCAGGTCACCGGAGTGACGAGGAGGTTGCGTCCCACCACCGACTCCCACGCGGAGAAGGCCCCGGTGCCCTTGGTGGCGAGATTGCGCCGCCGGTACTCGAACTTCGGCTGGTCCGGGTGCAGGTCCGCGACCAGGTCCGAGAAGCCGAACGGGATGTCGCTGGTGGCCTCGGGAGCGTCCCGGGTGAGGCTCACCGTGACCGGCTGGGCGCTGCCCCGTCGTATCTCGACGTCGATGCCGAACACGTCGGCCAGCTCGGGTGGTAGGGACTCCGGGTGTTTGAGCTGGTAGCTGCTCACGTTCACCCGGGACATCAGCCCGGTGGACATGCCCAGTTCGTGGACGCGCTCGAGCATGACGGCGGGATCGATCTTCACCGTGACCCCGGTGTAATCGAGGGCCACCGAGCTGACCAGGCGCGGATCGACGGGTTCGGCCTCGGCCTGGGTGAGCCGCAGCAGCACCTCACCGTTTCCCACGGGCGGGTTGAGGGGCGGCTGGAACGCGTGCGCGCCCGCGGGGGCGGGCGGTGGAGCCTCGGCTGGGGGCTGCACCGGCGCCGCGTCGGACCCGCCCAGGGAGAAGGCGGCGGGGGTAGCCGCCACGCGGGCGCGGTCGACCGGGACGCCGGTGAGGGGGTCGTTGACCAGCAGGGCCGCCACCACTCCCGCGACGTCCGCCCGCACGGTGCTCGGGGAGTGCACCTTGGCGTAGAACGGCGGAGTCCAGCCGGCCGGCCAGGTGGCGGCGTCCGGGAAGGGCGCGGTGATCTGTTCCGTGGTGAGGAAACCGTCGTCGGGCCGGTCGAGCCGGATCTTCACCGGTATGTCGCGCTGGACCTTCGCCGTGTCGTCGGGCGACCTGCGCAGCATCAGCACGACCCGGCCCTCGACCCCGGTCGCCGTACCGGAGGCCGGGGCGAGCAACCGTGCGAGCAGCGTGTAGTACTCCATGGAGCAGTCCTGCACGAGCTCGAAGCCGCGGGCGTCGATCGCCGTGTTCCCGGCCTCCGTGCCGAGTGTCTTGCCTCCCAGGTCCTGCAGCCAGGAGGACTCGTCGAAGGTGGCACTGGCGTAGCCGCCCAGCACCAGTTGCGGGTAGGCGATCCCTTCCTCTTCGGCGATCACCTCACGCAGACGCTCCATCGACTGCGGGTCGAGCCAGGGCACCATCTTGAAGCGCACCCTGACCTTCCACGCCTGGTCGGGGTCGGCGGCGTCCGGCGCGGCGTCCGGGCGCACCAGCAGCACGCTCATGGCGGGGGTGCCGCGCTCCATGTCGAAGGCCAGCCGGTATTCACTGGGGAGGACGAAGTACTGGTTCGGCAGGGGCGACGTCTGCCACAGCCCCGCCGGGCTGTCGATCCACACGTTGTCCGGGTCGAGTCCCTGGTCCGCGCCGGCGCCGCTCTTGAAGTTCCAGTGGTAGTAGATCGGGCGGTTGGGCTTGTCGGACGTCGGGAGGGAGGCGGCGATCCCTCCGCCTCCCGCGCCGAGCAGCATCGACGAGCCGGACACCTCCATCGCGGCCTCGTCCTCCGGAGAAGGCTCCGGGAGGATCTCACCGGTCAAGGTCTCGTTGTCCCACACCCGGTAGGACAGCGTCCCGTTGACGACGATGGCGGCGTTCATGTCGTTCTGCAGCGTGTCGGCGGTCACCGCGGCATCCACCTCGGCGGTGAGGGCGAGCCGGCGCACGACACCGGGGTCCGGCGTCGGCAGGTCGGTCACCGACGTGAAGGTCACGGTGGACTGCTCGTCGGTCGTGGTGAGGACGGCCGTGAGGTCGCTCAGCGGGATCGGCCGGGCCTCGGCCGGAGCGGTGTCCGGCCGAACCAGGTCGATCCACACCAGCAGGCTCCACCTGCCCTGATCGTCGGCCTCCAAGAACACCGCGGGCGTCCGCGACCGCTTCGAGCGTGCGGGCAGGGTCGCCACCGGCACGAAGTAGTCGCCGCGGGCTCCTGACACGACCTCGCCGGGTTCCTGGGGCGCCGTGGAAACGAGCGGGATCCGGTCGGGCTCCGGCTCGGCCCGCCGGGCCATCAGATCGTTCAGGAGACCCGGCTCGAAGGTCTCGCCGGTCGCGGTCAGGGTCTGTCCGGTGGCGCCCGCGAGCCCCGGATCCAGGTCCAGTGTCTCCAGGTGCGGGGCTTCCGCTTCGTCGCTCATGACGCAGCTCCCTCCGGACGGCCGTCCGTCACAGCTCGACCACGAGCAGCTTGTCGTCGGTCGTGGTGGCGGGCACCGTCTTGCGGGTTCCGTCGACGCCATAACCGTCGAGCTCGTAGGTGAAGGTCGTCGCGGTGGGGTCCTTCAAGGTGACCTTCCACGCTTGGTCCTGGCCGGCGTTGGCCGGGGTCAGCTTGATCGTCTGCTCCTGCACCTCATGCGTGGCCGGGTCCTCGTACCGCAGTTGGACGACGACGAGCTTCCACTTGGCCATATCCAGGGCGGCCGCGGTCACCGACACGTCCAGCAGCGAGCTCTTCACCTCGCCCACCTGGACGGTGCCTTCCTGGCCCACCTGCCACTGCCCGGGCGTGGTCGTCCCGTCGACGTAGGTGATGTCGGCCTTGTACTGGAACTCCCGGTTCTTGGCGGAGGGCAGGTCGACGTCCCAGCGCCAGGGCGTGGTGTTGTTGGTGAAGATGTTGGTGGCCTCGCTGTGGTACGAGGCGGCCGGGTCGGCGTACTTCGCGGACAGCACGATCGACTGCAGCGGCGGGAAGAGGCCCTGCGGTACGAAGGTGGCGCTCATGCGGTCCTCGAAGGGCGCGTCGATGAGTAGCCGTGCGGCGGACGTGCGCTGCGGCGGGGTCTTCATGCGGCTGCCGTTCACCAGCAGGAACTCGCAGCTGTACTCGTACTCGGGCGACGTCTGGCCGCCGGTGTAGCTGAACCAGCTGTCCTCGACGGCCTGCGCGGTGAGGATGACCGTCTTTGTGGCCGACGGCAGGTTCACGCCGGGCAGGCTCAGGTCGACCTGGACCGCCTGGACCGTCGTCCACGGCACGGTGCCGGCCACCACCTTGACGTCGACGCAGCTCAGTCGGTCGTAACCGAGGATGAGGCTTCTCTCACGGGTGGGCTGCGGTGCGATGTCGGTGGACGCCTGTGCGGCCTTGTAGTGGAGCCGGCTGGCGTAGGTGAACGTGTCCTTGGGCGCTCCCTGGGCGTCCTTGGCCAAAGTGGTGCGGAAGTAGTAGGTCTCGGTTCCCTTGAGGAAGTCGAAGGTCTTCGCCTCGGTCTTGACCTCGCCGGTGCGGTCGTCGGTCTGGCGGTAGTCGAGGGTTACCTGGATGCCCGCGATCGGATCGTGTTCGAAGTCGGCGGTCACCCGGACCGGGACCTGGAGGGTATGGAAGATGGGCGTGTTGAGGTCGGCCTCGATGAACGCCTTCTCCAGCTGCGGCTGGGTGACCATGGCGACGAGCGCGGCACTGGGGTACGTGCAGAAGGGCTTGGCGATGTTGCCGTGGAACGTCATGTCGAAGTCCGACTCACCCGTCTGCTCGAACTCCTTGAGCCACAGCTGGTTGCTGCCGGTGACGGACGTACCGGGCGGCTTGAAGTTCTGCATCGGGTCGGTGCCCAGTTTCTCCTTGTCCAGCTGCCCCGTGATGAGGGGCTGGCAGAACATGCTCTTCAGGTACGCCGTCGTGATCTCCAGGACGAAGTTCTCCAGTTGCTCGCGCAGCTTGTCGTCCTGCTGGGCGAAGTCGAACTTCGTGTACTCGACGTGGAGACTGCCGGACAGGTCGTGCAGCTGCTTCAGGCTGGTGATCTGGGGGAACGTGCGGACGGGGACGCCGTTCTCGGTCTCCACGATGGTGGCGCTGTCCTTCAGCTCCCGGTGGACTGCTTCGGAGTGACCGCTGATGGTGACCGTGATCGAGGGGACGCGGGCCACGAACTGGAGGCTGTAGGCCACGTGGGCGGGCAGTTTGCCCGAGCTGATCGTCTCTCGGAAGAGCCGTATGCCCTCCTGCCCGAGCGCGATGGAGAAGCTGGCGACGTTCGACTCGGTCAGGGACGGCTTGACCTTGTTGTCCCCGGGCTTGATGAACGTCGGCCCCAGTGCGGAGGGGAGGCAGAACTGGACGTCGCCCTCGATCCAGGTGGGGTAGGCGAGTTTGGGTTCACCGGTCACCGCTCCGCGCCATTCCGCCCGGATCTCCCCTTCGGAAGCCACCGGCCGGGCGAGCCGCAGCGCCCCGGACAGCACCTGGCTGCGCAGATACGCGAGGATCTTCTCCCGGTCCTCCGGCGGCACCGTGCACTCGACGGTCAGGGTCATCAGGCCGCCCTCGGTCTCGCCGGGCGGCAGCGGTGTGTCGATGCCCGCCAGCAGACTCATGTCCCTGGCGAAGGCGAAGATGGACAGTTCGGGCGTGGTGTTGTCCGGGCCGAGGGCGGCTCGGACCCGCTGCGGAACCATCCAGAACTGAAGCGCGTCCTCGTCGTCCTGGTAGATGTCGACGTGGCTCACCTCGGGAACCACGAACTTGTGGAGCAGATTCAGCATGACGTGATCTCCTCGCGGCAGTCGGTTCAGGCCGGGAGCCTCAGTACGACGATCGGGTCGGTTCCGGGCGTCTCCGGTGTGGTGCGGTGCTCTCCGTCCTGCAGGTAGAAGGTGGTGGTGACGGTGTACTCGGGGCCGTCGGCGCCGGCGGAGCCGTCGTCGGACAGCGGCAACTGCCATGACGCGCTGGTGGCTCGGCCGGGAGCGAAGACGATCTCGTGGGTGGGCGACTCGCCCGTGGGCACCGGATGGCGGAGGGTGGTCTTCACGAGCTTGACGACCGTGAAGTCCACGAGGTCGGCCACCACGGTCACGTCCAGGACCCGCGACGGTGTCGGCCCGACGTCGAGGGTCTGGGAACCCTGGCCGTCCGTCCAGGCGCCCACTGTGGAGTGCCCGTCCGCGTAGAGGGTCGTCACGCGACAGCGGAACCGTCCGGTGGCGGTGGGGGTGAGCCCGGTGCGCCAGTCCGCGGTGTCGGTCCCGGGCGCGAGACGTACGGTGTTCCGGTTGGTGCGTTCCGTCCCGTCCTCGGCCTCAAGGTCGACCTGGAAGGCGCTGATGCCGCCGGACCAGCCGGTCGCGCGCAGCCGGACGGCCAGCCACCGGTCGAAGGGGGCGGGTACCAGGACGGCCCTGCCGGTGTACGGCGACCAGTCGCGCACCACTGTCTGACCGTCGGTCAGGTCGTATTCCAGTCGCACGTCGTAGGGACGGTTCACCGGGGCGTACAACGTCCGCTCGTAGCGCTGCGCAGGCCGGGACGCGTCGAGTCTGAGGATGTCCTCGACGAGTCCGACGCCGTGGTCGGCGTCCTGGTAGCGGATGCCGGCCTCGACGTGGTCGACGGTCGACCAGTCGAGTGCGGCAGTGCTGAGGTCGATGGTCAGCCGCCCGACGTCGTCGACGCTGAGGAGCACGAACTGGTTGTCGGTGTGCAGCTCCGGCAGCTCCAGGGTGGCGCTGGACGCGGTGAAGGACACCACCGGGCGCACCGTGATCGTTCTGCCGAGCGCCGGGTCGACCGTCCAAGTGAACCGGTCCACGGTGTCGTTGTCGGTGAAGACGGAGTCGTGGCGCTTGTCTCCGTAGGAGATCTTGGCGGTGACGGCCGCGATCGTGCCCGCCGCGAAGTCGGCGTTGCAGCGGACGTCGGTGCGTCGCTGCTGGAAGATCGGGTCGGAGAGATCGAGGGCCAGGAAGCAGCCTTCGTCGCGGGTCAGGTCCGGAGGATCCATCGAGCCCGCGGCGTCGAACGGCCACGGCAGACCCGCCGCGCCGGTGAACACGGCGTCGATGTCGCTGGTGGGCGGTGTGCCGTTCGGCGGCAGCCACGGGGCGAGGAACTCCCAGCCCCAGTCGATGAACGCCTCCCGTAGCTCTGGGTCGCCGTTCACGGGCCAGGCGAGGACCTCGACGCCGGCCGCGGACGACTGGACCAGCGCCGCCCGTGGGTCGGGGAGCGCGCCGGCCTGCGCCCATTGGGCGGTCACGTTGGCGCTGCGGGCGTACGCGTGCACCGTTGCGTCGGGGATCCTCGCCATGGCGTGCAGTCGGTAGGCGGCCTGGAGCGAGGGCTTTCCGGAGCGCAGGACGTCCCACTCCATGGCGGTACCCTCCGGCGTCAACGCGGCCTGGAACACGGCCGGGTTGGCCCCGGACAGGGAGGGCTGGACCTGCACCGTCCGCTCCTCGGCCTTCGCCGCGGGGTCGAGGAGGCGCAGGGAAGCCGTGCCGTCCAGCCATAGTGGAGTGGCGAGTTGGGGTCCGTCCGCCGCCCCGACCGCGGCAGTGTCGCCGCCATGGGCGCGGGCCGCCGCCAGGGCCTCCTCGCGTTCCTCCGGGCGCAGCGCGAGGTCTGTTTGCACTTCAATGATTCCACCATTCAACTGGTCAGTTCCGGAGCGGTACTTGATCAGAGTGAGAACGGCGGCCCCATCAGGTCCCCGGGCCAGCCGGGGCACGGTCGGGATCGCGTAGAACGCCTGGTCAAGCTGGTCGTCGGCGTACAGCGACCAGTTCGGCCCGGCGACGAGTGCGGGGAGCCGGAGCACGGGTCTCCACCTTCTTCCATGCGGCCAGGCGGAACGCGCTCTAGACTCGATTGTGAGCATATCGACCCGAAAGAGGCAAAATGTCCTCACGTTCCTCTCCCCGGGTCCTCATCGACCGTCATGACCCTCTGACGGTCCGTCTGCTGCCCGGAGAACCCGCGATCGACCTCTCGCCCCAGGGCGTACCCATGGCCAGCCTCGTGATGGCGGGTGACTCCGCCTCCCTGCAGATCAGCGCGCACTGGTGGCCGGACCACGACGAGACGGACGCTCTACTAGCCCGGGCCGCCGAGGAGTTGGAGGCGGCGCCCGGCGACCTGATCGTCGCGATCGGCGGTGTGCAGGTCCACGGCGTCACGCTGACCGCGCGAGAGGACGGGGGGCACGAGACCGTACTGGCGCACTCCCCGTCGTCCGGCGCTCCGCCGTACACCACGATCCTTACCGCCCCCGTGGAGCCGACCCTGGTCCCCCTCGTGAAGGACGCCCTCTCCGGATCGGCCGGGAAGCTGTTCGTGCGCTTCGACGCAACCCTGGAGACCGAGCGGGTCCTGCGGGAGCTGGACGTCGGCCGGGCGCTGAGCGCCGCGCCCGCGGCGGAAACGCACACCTTCGCCGTCCCCGAACCGGCACAGACCCCCGAGCCCGAGCCGACCCCGCCGGAAGCACAGCTGCCGCTCCGGGTCGCGGCCCCCGTGGGGGACCCCCCGGTGCACCGCCTCGAGCTGTCCGGCACCGACGCGGCGGGGAGACCCTGGACGGTCTCGGTCACCGCCCCGGACACCGCTCCGCCCCGGCTGCCCGCCGGGGACAGCCTGCGCCTCACCGTCCAGGGAGACGACGGATCCTCCTACGCCCGCAGCGGCACCCCCGACGCCTCCGGCTGGCTCGTGGACGACCACGCCCTGGGCGTCGTCACCGTCACCTGCGAGGCCCCCGGCCGGGACCAGAACGCCACCGTCGCCCTCAAGGTCTGGTACCAGCCGGCAGGCGACGGCCTGCCCGACCACCGCGACCTCACCCTGACCGCGCCCGCCTGGTCCGCGTCCTGGCGGGTGGCCAGCGGGCGGGACGACCTCGACGGCGAACTCGTCATCGACGTGTCGGAGACCGACGGCGGTGGCGAGAGCCTCCCCAAGCGCACCATCCGCTCCACCACCCCCCACATCCGGATCTAGCCCGAGCACCGGCCGGTCTCGGACCCCAGGAAGGCCACCATGCTCCAGATCGACAAGGCCCAGATGATCGCCGGCGTACAGATCTACGGCGACCACGAGAACCCCGCGCTGTTCTACGCGGTGCCGCAGCAGCCGACCTTCCGCTGCGACGCCGAGGGGAACCCCGTCTTCATGTACCTGAAGTACCGGCAGCCGAAGGTGCAGCCCTCGGGCACGACCGGGGGCGGGTTCGCGACCTTCGACACGCAGTTCGCGCTGGACGACGCCACCCGCGCCACCATCATGGAACAGTTGCGGGGCCAGGTGGGGCAAGGCCTCGCCGACCGGGTCGGCCTCGGGACGATCACCTGGGCGACCGGCACGGCCCACCTCAACCTGTCGGAAGTCAGCGGAAACCTCGTCACCAAGGTGTGGAACCCGGTCGGGCCCTCCCTGTACGGCGACAACGTCACCCCGTTCACTCTGGAGCTGCCGGACTTCGGCGCCACCCTGTTCGCCGAGGCCCTCCAGGGCAAGGGCGGCATCGTCCAGGTGTCGTACGGGATGAACGGCTGGGTGATGCTTCCGGCCATCACCGGATACGGCCACTTCTCGTCGACCAAGTTCCGCTCCTTCGTCCAGGACGCCTCCGACGACGCGGGGTATGGCGCCGACACCTTCTCCAACAAGATGGCCGAGGTGGCGACGAGCAACGACGTGATCTACGTCGAGGTGAAGTCCGCCACGGGAGCGAACGCCGACACGGTGGCCAAGATCGAGGAGAGCGTTCGCCGGACCGTCCTCGACATCGCGACCAAGCGGATGGCGGAGCAGATCGAGGGCTACACCGGCGACCGCTCCGTCCTGGAGGACTACGAGACGATCCACCGCGAGTACAGCAACCTCCGCGTCGACGACTTCACGATGACCGTCAACCAGCAGACGGCCGTGCTGTGGCCGTTCAATCCGCAGGGCACCCTGCCGAACATCACCAACATGGTCGACAAGAAGGGTCAGCCGGTGCTCTGGGCCGACCACTACCGTGAGATCGACCTGGACGACCCCTTCTTCCGCTCGTTCTCCGTGCCCGTGCGGGTGAACGCCGACTACGGTGCCGAGCGGCCGGTGCACAGCGTGGACGTGCACGTGCAGTACCAGGGCGACAAGCTGGAGGCGGCCGACTACCACTTCGACAAGCCCGAACAGACCGAGACGTTCGCCGCCTACGTCAAGGGTGACTCCCGGGAGTACCAGCACTCCTACACGGTCAACTACAAGGGCTCGTCGGCCGTGTACCAGTCACCCCTCGCTCCGCACACCGGGCCGCTCACCATCAACGCCGACGACCTCGGCGTGCTCGAAGTGCACGTGCTGCCCGGCAACCTCGACTTCGAGTCCTTGGAGTCTGCCACCGTCAGCATCGAGTACACGCCCGCCAACGGTCCCGCGATCACGGACCAGGTCGTGTTCACCGCCCAGAACAGCACCGGGCAGACCCTCACCCACGTCATCGCGGAGAAGCGCGACCGGCCCGTGCGGTACAAGGTGGACTACAGGACGAAGGGTGACGCCTTCCAGGACGACTGGAAGGAGACGACCGGCAAGCGCATCTACCTGAGCTCGCCCTTCAACGAAATTCGCCCGTTCCGGGTCGTGGCCGTCGGGGACCTGGCCGGCACGATCGACACCGTTCTCGTCGACGTCCGCTACGAGGATCCCCGGAGCGGCTACAGCTGGGCCGACAGCAAACAGCTGAGCGCGACCGATTCCTACTGGCTCTGCCCCATCCAGGTGCGCGACGCCCACGCCGGCACGCTGACGTACAGCGGCCTGGTGCGCTACAAGAACGGCAGCGTCCGTGAAATCCCCGAGACCGTGACGGACGAGACGACCGTCGAGGTCGGGGACATGGTCGGAACGGTGATCAGCGTCTTCGTCGCCCCGGACCTCGTCGACTGGACCGCCGTCGACCTGGTCAAGGTCGTACTGACCTGCAACGGCGGGACCCCGTCCCAGGAGCAGGTCAAGAGCGCCCTCGTGCGCCAGGCGGGCGGCGCCCCGGCGCCCGTGGTCTTCTCGCTGCCCGACGCCACCACGAAGGACTTCTCCTGGACCGCCACCTACTACTTCAAGGACGGCACAAACGCCACCACCGCCCCGTCCACGACCGCGGACACCAACGTGCTGCTGCCGCGCCGTCCCGGTGCCGCCTAGGAGCCGCCGCCATGCTCTCCCTCGCACCGCCGTTCCTGATGGTGAACGGGTTCAGCCTTTTCCCGGACCACGCCGACCCGCTCCAGTGGTACTACCTGCCCATGGGGCCGTCGATCGCGGTCCGCAGCGAGGGAGGGGCGGCGGTGCCGGTCTTCTCACTGCTGCAGTTCCGCGGGGAGAAGGACGACACCACAGGGGGACTGCTGAACTTCGACGTCGTCCTCGGTCCGCCCACCGACCGGCTCGACAGCGTCCTCGACGAGGTCGCGGCGCAGATCCAGTCGCAGCTGGACCTGCCCGAACGACCGCGCAGGCCCGTCCCCGTGCCGCTGGAGAGCGGCACCGTCAAACTGGTCCTCCTCGACAGCGAGACCGGCGCCACGCCCGACGACTCACGTTTCGTCGAGCGCATCATCCACCAGGCACAGCCCAGCCTGTACGGAGCGAACCAGGCCGCCTTCTCGGCCATGCTCGACGCCCGCGGCTCGACCCTGCTGGCGAACTGCCTGGACGGGGCGGTGGCACCCATCGGCGTGGTGTACGCACTGGACTTCCTGGGACTGCGGCCCGCCTACACGGTGACCCTGAACATCCGCTGGGACATGTTGAAGGAACGCCTCGACAAAACCTTCGGCATATCGGGCGTCTTCGTCTCGTCGCAGATCACCGAGCAGCTGGACAAGCTCAAGGACGAACGGGTCATCGACATCCAGGACGACCTGTTCGTGCCCGAGGGCGAGGCCGGCAAGTCGGTCATCGCCAGCCACGACCGGGCGGTGTCGGCGGTCTACGACATGATCACCGACTCCTTCTTCGAGGCCGCCCTCGCGCCCCGGCCGGCCCCCGACGGCTGGGACCGTGCCGCAGCGCTCGCCACCGAGTTCGGCCGGGTGGCCATGACCGGCGGCCTGTCCCTCGCGGGGACCTACACCTACCGCCGCATCTCGTCCGTCGAGGAGGTGCAGAAGCGCCTCAACGTCCGCATGGGCGAGCGCACCGCCGTCCGCAGGACCGTCTACCCGCAGGGGCATCTGAGCGGCATCGCCGCGCTGATCGCCGCCTCAGGGCGCCCGCAAAGCGACTTCACCAGGCGGGTGCCGATCGACGACCCGTGGTTCAGCCGCCGCAAGGTGAAGGTGGTCTCACGCGTCGACTTCAGCAGCGGATTCCTGACATCGGTGGGCGTCGACCTGCGCTACGGGGACGACCCCCAGACCGTCCTCCTCGACGCCCAGAACAGCACCGGCGAGGCCGACTGGGCCAGCCGGTTCGAGGGCGGCAGCATGGTGCGACCGGTGACCGTGGACACCACCTACCACCTGGCGAAGCCTGTCGGCTGGATCCTCCCGGACCGGCTGACGGTCCACGACACCACCGAGACGGAGATCGCCGAGATCCGCCCCAGCGAGACCTTCAGCTTCCGTCCCGTACTGATCCGCGACGACGGCATCCCATGGGACAACTGGCGCGCCGTCACGGTCGAACTGCGCTATCAGGACGCGGCCTCCGGCGTGTCGGGAGAGTACGTCCTCGATGTCGTCCGCGATCAGGGGCTGTGGCAGTGGCCGCGCTTCATCGTCGGCGACGCGCCGGGAACCTACGCCTACCGCCTCACCTACCGTGGCATCGGCCGCCCGGACGTGGTGGGCGAGTGGACGGAGACGGACAACGCCGAGGTGAGGTTGCGCGACCCCTTCCCCGACACCTACCCCCTGACCGTTCGCCCGCTGGTCGTCTGGGCGAACGTGAGCACGGTCCTCGTCGACCTGCTGTACGAGGACCCCGCCCACCAACTGCGGCAGGAAGCCTCCCTGGAGTTCACCAGCGAGAAGGGCGGGGCCCAGATGTTCGTCGCGGGTCTGAAGGACCCGACACTGCGACGGATCACCTACCGCGTCACCGTGCTCCACACCGACGGACACATGAGTACGGTTCCGGAATCCTCGACCGGACGTGGCACCTTGATCGTCACCGCTGACATGCCCGCCCACCAGGCCGTGGTCGTCCGTGTAGACACGCAGGCCGCGGAGAAGGCCGGCCTCCGGGAGACGAAGGTCGAGTTCGCCCAGCCGGGCACCGAGACGGTCACCGCCTCCTACTCCTTCATCCACGGCTCCGCACCGGTCGTGCACGAGTTCGACGTGACGGGGGCACCGGGATTCCGCTACCGGGTGGTCCGGATCGACACCAGCGGACTGAGCCGGGTCGGGGCATGGACCGACGCCAATCTGCCCGTCATCGACGTCGTCCCCGGCGCCTGACGGTACGACTGGAGGGCTGACATATGCTGCAACTGGGCACCACATCGTGGCTCGTCGACGGCGTGGAGGTGTTTCCCGATCACGCGGACCCCAACCAGTTCTGGTACCTCCCCGCCCCCGTCACCCTGGCCCAGGACGATCAGGGGCCCGTCTTCACCCTCATCACCTGGCGCGACAAGGCGGGCGACGCCACATCCGTCGGGGGCGGCTTCCTGATGTTCCAAACCGCCCTGAGACTCGACACGGAGGCGGAGTCCCGGCTGCGGAGCCGACTGTCCGAGCGCGCCCCGGGAACGGTGAAACTCTCTCCGGTGCCGTACGACGAGGGCGACGTCCAATGCGTCGCCCTGGACGTGCAGGGCCCCGGCGGAACCGTGAACACCCTCCCGCCGGGCGCGTTCCAGGCCGTCGAGACGATCCTCGGATCGGCCGTGCCCTCGTTGTACGGGGACAACACGGCCATGTTCAGCCTGCGGCTCAGCTCGGAGGGCGCGACGCTGCTGAAGCAGGTCTTCCGCGCGGGCGGCACCCCAGTCGGCGTCATCTACCGACTGCGGTTCACCGCCCTGCGGCCCGCCCTGTCCGTCACGATCACGGCCAACATGCACCGCGTGTACAGCGAGCTGGCCGTCGGGATCGATGCCCAGATCTACTGGGCCCGCGTGGGACTGGAAGCCGCGTTCCAAAGGCTCCACCAGAGCGGGGTCATCCACATCGACATCAAAGAGTTCACGACCGAGGCGGACAACGAGCAGAAGATCCAGTGGGCCCTGGACACGTTCATGAACCACGTGCTCGCCCAGTGGTTCGAACCCTCCCTCAGCCCGCGGGACCTGCCCTCTCCCGCCCCTCAGCCGGCAGCCGGGGCGCCGGCCGGCGGTCAGGCGGGTCCGATGACCCCCAAGCCGGCTTTCGGCTCGTCCGGCGCAGCGGGCGGGGCGACGCCCCCGTCCCTTACGGGAGGCGTGCCTCCGAAGCCGGCACCGCTCGCCCCGCCGGGCGCCGGACCGGTCACTCCACCCGGGGCAGGGCCGGTCACTCCGGCGAAACCCGGCGTCCCGGGCGCCGTACCGCCTCCCGGGGCCCCGGCGCCGCTCACCGGGCCCGCCCCCGCCGCCCCACAGCCGGCCAGCCC
>NZ_JAHHIT010000153.1 GCF_024539675.1 Streptomyces hilarionis
CGCCGACCCCGCCGGACCCGCCGGCGGGGTCGGCGGGGCCGGAACGGAAGCCGGGGCTGTGGCGGCCACCGCCGGCGGGCACGTGGCGGCGGAGGAGACCGTGGCGGACGCGGGGCGGCTCGCGGAACGATCTGTCGGTATTCGGGCGTTGTACCCGGTGGAACGGGGGGTGGTGGGGGAATGACGCGCACGAGCGATACCCAGGGCGGTCCGGTGACACTCAGCAAGGAGGGCCTGCCCGCCTGGCTCGACCCGGTGGTGCACGCGGTGGAGACGGTCCGGCCGCGGCAGCTCAGCCGCTTCCTGCCGCCGGAGAACGGTACGGGACGCCAGTCGGCCGTCCTGATCCTGTTCGGCGAGGGCGAGCGCGGCCCCGAGCTGCTGCTGATGGAACGCGCGACCTCCCTGCGCTCCCACGCCGGCCAGCCTTCCTTCCCGGGCGGCGCCCTGGACCCGGAGGACGGCGACCCGCACGGCGACGGGCCGCTCAGGGCGGCCCTGCGCGAGGCCGAGGAGGAGACCGGCCTCGACCCCTCCGGCGTCCAGCTCTTCGGCGTGCTGCCCAAGCTGTACATCCCGGTCAGCGGGTTCGTGGTCACGCCGGTCCTGGGCTGGTGGCGCGAACCGAGCCCGGTGGGCGTCGTCGATCCCGGCGAGACGGCGCGGGTGTTCACGGTCCCCGTGGCGGATCTCACGAATCCGGCCAACCGGGCCACGACGGTGCATCCCAGCGGCCACCGCGGCCCGGCATTCCTGGTCGAATCCGCCCTGGTATGGGGGTTCACGGCCGGTGTCATCGACCGGCTGCTGCACTTCGCGGAGTGGGAGGTCCCCTGGGACCGGGAGAAGCAGGTCCCGCTGGACTGGCGGTCATGACAGGGTGATCCCCGTGAATGTGCTGGACATCCTGTTGCTGGTCGCGGCCCTCTGGTTCGCGGTCGTGGGCTACCGCCAGGGCTTCGTCGTCGGCATCCTGTCGGTGATCGGCTTCCTGGGCGGCGGCCTCGTAGCCGTCTACCTGCTGCCCGTGGTCTGGGACGCCCTGACCGAGAACTCCGAGGTGAGCACCACGGCCGCCGTCGTCGCGGTCATCGTCGTGATCGTCTGCGCCTCGGTCGGCCAGGCCCTCACCACCCACCTCGGCAACAAACTGCGCCGGTACATCACCTGGTCCCCGGCCCGCGCGCTGGACGCCACGGGCGGCGCGCTCGTCAACGTGGTCGCGATGCTGCTGGTCGCGTGGTTGATCGGGTCCGCCCTCGCCGGCACCACCCTGCCGACGCTGGGCAAGGAGGTGCGCAGCTCCAACGTGCTCCAGGGCGTCTCCCGGGCCCTGCCCGACCAGGCCGACACCTGGTTCGCGGACTTCTCCTCCGTCCTGGCGCAGAACGGCTTCCCGCAGGTCTTCAGCCCGTTCTCCAACGAGCCGATCACCGACGTCCAGCCGCCCGACCCGGCCCTGGCCGACAGCGCGGTGGCCACGCGCGCGCGGCGCTCCATCGTCAAGGTGATGGGCACCGCGGAGAGCTGCGGCAAGGTCCTGGAGGGCACCGGCTTCGTGTTCGGCGAGCGCCGCGTCATGACGAACGCGCACGTCGTGGGCGGGGTCGACGAGCCGACCGTGCAGATAGGCGGCGAGGGCCGCAAGTACGACGCCACGGTCGTCCTGTACGACTGGAAGCGGGACATCGCCGTCCTCGACGTGCCGGACCTGGACGCGCCGGCGCTGAAGTTCTCCGGCGACGACGCGTCGAGCGGCGACAACGCGATCGTGGCCGGCTTCCCGGAGAACGGCTCGTACGACGTGCGGGCCGCGCGGGTGCGCGGCCGCATCACCGCCAACGGCCCGGACATCTACCACCGCGGCACCGTGCGCCGTGACGTGTACTCGCTGTACGCGACGGTCCGTCAGGGCAACTCCGGAGGACCGCTGCTCACCGCCGACGGCAAGGTGTACGGCGTGGTCTTCGCGAAGTCGCTCGACGACGCCCAGACCGGCTACGCCCTCACCGCCGACGAGATCCGCCAGGACGTCACCGCCGGCCGGAGCGCGGGCCAGCAGGTGGACAGCGACAGCTGCGCCCTGTGAGGGGTCTCGGGCCCGTCAAGGCTTTCGCGCGGGTCCTGAGCCGTTCGGCGGATCAGCCTCGCGGGTGACGCAGGCGGACCGACACCCAGCGGGCCCGGCGACGCAGGATGCGCGGGATGCCCACGCGCAGATCGGTACCCGGCAGCTGCGGGTTCGCGGCACCTCGCTGGTGGGGGCTCAGGCCACTGGCCGAGCGGCGGGTGCGTGCTGCGTCACTGTAGTCGTGCGTCCAGCCCATACCCGGACGTCTGCCCCTGCCCCAAGGTCGATAACCGCCCTCGGGGCGGCCAATTGGCCTATGCGTCGGGCATTTGGCCGCTCGTCGTACAGGCGTTCCGGTCCGGCCACCGGACGCGACCGATCTGTCACCGATCGGGTTCGGGATCCTTCAGCCAGTTGACCAGTTCGGTGGAGAAAGCGACCGGATCCTCTTCGTGCGGGAAGTGCCCGAGACCGTCGAACAGCCGCCATCGGTACGGCGCTTCGACGTACTCGCCGGAGCCGGCCGCGCTGCGGGTGCGCATCACCGGATCGAGGGAACCGTGCAGATGCAGCGTGGGCACCCGCACCGGCCGCTTCATGCGCCGGTAGAACTGGACGCCGTCCGGACGGGCCAGGGAGCGCACCAGCCAGCGGTACGGCTCGACGGCGCAGTGCGCGGTCGACGGGATGCACATCGCGCGACGGTACGTCTCCACCGCCTCGTCCTCGGGGAGCGTCGGCCCGGACCAGTCCCGGATCAGCCGGCCCACCAGCTCGCCGTCGTCCGCGGTGAGCCGGCGCTCCGGGATCCACGGCCGCTGGAACCCCCAGATGTGGGAACTCGCGGAGGTCTGCCGGACGTCGGCGAGCATCGCCGACCGCCAGCGCCGGGGATGGGGCATCGAGGCGACGGCGAGCCGGCGGACCAGCTTGGGGCGCATCACGGCCGCCGTCCACGCCAGATAGCCGCCGAGGTCGTGCCCGACCAGCGCGGCGTCCGGCTCGCCCAGGGAGCGGATCACGCCCGTGATGTCGAGGGCGAGATTGGCCGGGTCGTACCCACGGGGCGTGCGGTCGCTGCCGCCCACGCCCCGCAGGTCCATCGCGACGGCCCGGAAGCCCGCGTCCGCCAGGGCCACGAGCTGGTGCCGCCAGGTCCACCAGAACTGCGGGAATCCGTGGACGAGCATGACCAGCGGACCGTCGCCCGCCTCCGCGATGTGGAACCGCGCACCGTTCGCGGCGACCTCGCGGTGTATGACCGGCATGCCGAGGACGGCGTCCGGCCGTACGACCGAAGCGGGCTGGGCCGGAGGGGTGCTGCCGTCGGGGTCCGTCATGACGATGAGCGTGTCACAGCCTCGATGGCCTCCGGGACCCGGTCCTTGGCGAGTTCGGGCCTCGGGTGCGGCTTGGCGTTCTGAAGGACGCCCGCCGACTCCTTCATGGACGCGGCGACCTTCTGCGGGCCCTTGCTCTTCTGCGCCTTCTTCGCGAAGACGACGCCGATCAGCACCAGGATGAGCGCGACCAGCACGTTCGCCGCGAAGGACAGCAGGAAGCAGATCGCGAGGTTCCAGTCGCTCCAGGTCCGGATGCCGTACGCCAGGGCGAAGTTCAGCATCGGCAGCGAGAACACCAGGACCGCGCCGGCCACCGAGAAGGCGCCTCCGCTCGCCGCCCCGCGCTTGACGTCCTGCTTCAGCTGGGCCTTCGCCAGCGCGATCTCGTCGTGCACCAGCGCCGACAACTCGGTCGTCGCCGAGGCGAACAGCTGGCCGATGCTGCGTTCGGCGCCGACCGGGCTGCCGTCGGGTGCGCTCATCGCGTTCTCCCTCTCCTGCTGCTCTGTGTTTCCGACTTCTTCTGTACCGTCCCGTCAGATCATGCCGGACGGTCGTCGTCCTCGCCTGCCCCGCCCGGCACTTCGGCAAGCCCGTGGCGCTCGGCGTCGTCCTCGCGGGCGAGCCGGCGGCCGATCTCCCCGGCGATCCGGCGGTGCTCCGCCGCCTTGCCCTCGTGGATGGCCGCCATGCGCAGGTGGTACGAGGGGTCGTCCTGCTCGTAGATGTCCGGGATGCCGTCGAGGTCCTCGTCGCGCTCCTCGTACTCGCACATCCGGCGGTACTTGGCGTTGCGCAGCTTCAGCAGGACCGTCGCCAGGCCCGCCGCGATCACCGATCCCAGCAGGACGGCGGCCTTGGCCTCGTCCGTCAGGACCGCGTCCCCCTCGAAGGCCAGCTCGCCGATCAGCAGCGAGACGGTGAAGCCGATGCCGGCCAGCGACGCCACGGCGAAGACGTCCGCCCAGGCGAGGTCCTCGCTGAGCGAGGCACGGGTGAAACGTGCGGTCAGCCAGGTGCCGCCGAAGATGCCGACGGTCTTGCCGATGACGAGGCCGAGCACGACGCCCAGCGTCTCCGGTTTGCCGAAGACGTCCGCGATGGCCGGGCCCGAGATCGTCACACCGGCGCTGAACAGGGCGAACAGCGGGACCGCGAGACCGGCGGAGAGCGGACGCACGAGATGTTCGATGCGCTCGCCGGGGGAGCGTTCCTCGCCCTCGCGGGTCGTGCAACGCAGCATCAGGCCCATCGCGACGCCCGCGATCGTGGCGTGCACGCCGCTGTTGTACATCAGCGCCCAGATCACGAGCGCGAGCGGCAGGTAGACGTACCAGCCGCGCACGCCCCGGCGCAGCAGCGCCCAGAACACGACCAGCCCCACGACCGCGCCGGCCAGCGCCGCGAAGTCGATGGTGCTCGTGAAGAACACCGCGATGATCAGGATGGCGAACAGGTCGTCGACGACGGCCAGGGTGAGCAGGAAGGCGCGCAGGGCGCTCGGCAGGGACGTGCCGATGACGGCGAGCACGGCCAGGGCGAACGCGATGTCGGTGGCCGTGGGCACGGCCCAGCCGGCCAGGGAGCCGCCGCCGGTGAGGTTGGTGAGCGTGTAGACGAGCGCCGGCACGGCCATCCCGCACACGGCGGCCACCACGGGGAGCGCGGCCGCCCGGCGGTCCTTGAGGTCGCCTGCGACGAGTTCGCGCTTGAGCTCGATGCCGGCGACGAAGAAGAAGACGGCGAGCAGACCGTCGGCCGCCCAGTGGGCGACGGACAGGTGCAGCCCGAGGGCCTCGGGGCCCAGGTGGAAGTCGCTGACGCTCTCGTAGCTGTCGTGCAGCGCGGGGACGTTCGCCCAGATCAGTGCCGTGACGGCGGCGAGGAGCAGCAGTACGCCGCCGACGGTCTCGGTGCGCAGCGCCTCCGCGACGAAGTTCCGCTCGGGGAGGGAGAGCCGTCCGAGAACGCTGCGGGGGTGCGGGGTACGGTGCGCGGTCACGGCGGCGGCCTCCGGTCGGTGGGCAGGACAGAGCGACTTGCCGACCAGACTTCCCGGCGCACCTCGAGCGTCACATGTGTTTTGTTTACTTTACCTAAAGGGCAGCCCTGGGGCGTCGGGCGGCATCCGGTACCTCTCACGTTAGGCGCAAAAGGGACACGACGCCCGACGCGCCGCCCGCCCCAGCGCGCCGCCCGCCCCGGGGGTGTGGCGGAGGCACAGGCGCTGGGAGGGCGGGGGACCGGGCCGTGCGGCGCGGCCCCCCACCCTCGGTCCCGCGAGGGTCAGTCCTCGCTCGGGGACGCCGGCAGCTTCGCCTGGATGAGATCCATGACGGTGGAGTCGGTCAGGGTCGTGACGTCGCCCAGCTGACGGTTCTCCGCCACGTCGCGCAGCAGCCGCCGCATGATCTTGCCGGAGCGGGTCTTCGGCAGCTCGGCCACCGGCAGGATCCGCTGCGGCTTGGCGATCGGGCCGAGCGTGGCCCCGACGTGGTTGCGCAGGTCGGCGACGAGCCGCTCGTCCTCGGCGTTCGCCGTGCCGCGCAGGATGACGAAGGCCACGATGGCCTGCCCGGTCGTCTCGTCCGCCGCGCCCACGACCGCCGCCTCGGCGACGGAGGGGTGGGACACGAGCGCCGACTCGACCTCGGTGGTGGAGATGTTGTGGCCCGACACGAGCATGACGTCGTCCACGCGCCCGAGGAGCCAGATGTCCCCGTCGTCGTCCTTCTTGGCGCCGTCGCCGGCGAAGTACTTGCCCTCGAAGCGCGCCCAGTACGTGTCGAGGAACCGCTGGTCGTCGCCCCAGATCGTGCGCAGCATCGACGGCCACGGCTCGGTCAGGACCAGGTAGCCACCGCCGCCGTCGGGCACCTCGTTCGCCTCGTCGTCGACGACGGTCGCGCAGATGCCGGGCAGCGGCGTCTGGGCGGAGCCCGGCTTCGTCGCCGTCACGCCCGGCAGCGGCGAGATCATCATCGCGCCGGTCTCGGTCTGCCACCAGGTGTCCACGACGGGCGTCCGGTCGGCGCCGATGTGCTTGCGGTACCAGATCCAGGCTTCGGGGTTGATCGGCTCGCCGACCGAGCCCAGCACGCGCAGGCTGCCGAGGTCGAACTTCGCGGGGATGTCGTCGCCCCACTTCATGAACGTGCGGATGGCGGTCGGCGCCGTGTACAGGATCGTCACCCCGTACTTCTGCACGATCTCCCAGAAGCGGCCCTGGTGCGGGGTGTCGGGCGTGCCCTCGTACATGACCTGCGTCGCGCCGTTGGCCAGCGGCCCGTAGACGATGTACGAGTGCCCGGTGACCCAGCCGACGTCGGCGGTGCACCAGTACACGTCGGTCTCCGGCTTGAGATCGAAGACCGCGTGATGCGTGTAGGCGGTCTGCGTGAGGTAGCCGCCGGAGGTGTGCAGGATGCCCTTCGGCTTCCCCGTGGTGCCCGAGGTGTAGAGGATGAACAGCGGGTGCTCGGCCTCGAACGCCTCGGGGGTGTGCTCGGTCGACTGACGGTCCACCGTCTCGTGCCACCACACGTCGCGGCCCTCGGTCCAGGCGACGTCCTGTCCGGTGCGCCGCACGACCAGCACGTGCCGGACGTTGTCCGCGCGCGTGAGCGCGTCGTCGACGGCCGGCTTCAGCGCGGACGGCTTGCCGCGCCGGTAGCCGCCGTCGGACGTGATGACGACCTTGGCGTCCGCGTCCTGGATGCGGGTGGCCAGCGCGTCGGCCGAGAAGCCGCCGAAGACGACGGAGTGCGCGGCGCCGACGCGTGCGCAGGCCAGCATCGCGATCGCCGTCTCCGGGATCATCGGCATGTAGACCGCGACCCGGTCGCCCTTGCGGACGCCCAGCTCCAGCAGGGCGTTGGCCGCCTTCGACACCTCGTCCTTGAGCTCGGCGTAGGTGATGGCGCGGCTGTCGCCCGGTTCGCCCTCGAAGTGGATGGCGACGCGCTCGCCGAGCCCGGCCTCCACATGGCGGTCGACGCAGTTGTAGGCGACGTTGAGCTCGCCGTCCTTGAACCACTTGGCGAACGGCGGGTTCGACCAGTCCAGCGTCTCCGTCGGCTCCTTGGCCCAGGTCAGCCTGCGGGCCTGCTCGGCCCAGAAGCCGAGCCGGTCAGCCTTGGCCTGCTCGTACGCCTCCGCGGTGACATTGGCGTTCGCCGCCAGGTCGGCGGGCGGCGCGAACCTGCGCTCTTCCTTGAGCAGGTTGGAAAGTGAAGGAGATTCGCTCATACGCCACTCTCCTCCCTCAGCAGGTTGGCCAGGCTCTCGTTGCTCACGACGTCTCCCTTTCGAAGGGTGTCCGTGTCCGTTGTGTCCCAGGCCACAGCTCATCAGACCCAAGGGCCTGGTGACAAGGGCCGCCGAGAGATTGGTTTAGACCTCTGTCGGCGCCCTGTTCCGGTTCCCGTTCCTGCCCCTGCTCCACGTTGAGTGCCCGGGCACTCGGTACTCCGTCCCGCGCCACGTGCGTGCGCCATGCACCGTGAGGGCGGCGGCGCGCTTCGTGCCTCGTGCCTCGTGGCGCGCGCCGAGTGACTCGCGTCGTGTCACTCGTGACTCGTGACTCGTGCCTCGTGACTCGTGCCTCGTGACTCGTGCCTCGTGACTCGTGCAGGGGTCATCCGTACCCACGGACGCCGGTCTGACGAAGTTCAGCCGGTGTGACGCCTTTCACCTCCCGCGACGACGCCGGTGTGCGGCCTTCGCCCCGACGCGGGCGGCACACCGGCGCGGGACTCAGACGGACACGTCCACCGTCCCCACGTGGTCGAACACCCCGCCGTCCCTGCCGCTCTCGCCGTTTCCGCCGTCCCCGGCGGGGGGCTCGGTGAGCAGGTACGTCTGGGCCTCGCCCACGTGGAAGTACAGGCCGTGCAGCTCCAGAGCTCCGCTTCGCAGCGCCCGCGCCACCGACTCGTGGGCCCGCAGATGCTCCAACTGCTGGACCACGTTGGTCAGGCAGAGCTGCTCGACCTCGTCCGCAGGGGCGCGCCCGGCCAGCCGGGCTCGCGGACGGTCGCCGTCGGCTGCGCGCTCCAGGCTCGGCACCCCATGGCGCAGCCACCGTCTCAGCGGGGTCCGCGCCTCGCCGGGTTCGGCGTTGAGCAGCGCCTGCATGGCCCCGCAACCCGAGTGCCCGCAGACCGTGATGGACCGCACCTCCAGGATGTCCACGGCGTACTCGATCGCGGCCGCCACCGAGTCGTCACCGCTCTCCTCGCCGGGCGGCGGCACCAGGTTGCCCACGTTGCGCACCACGAACAGGTCACCGGGACCACTGGAGGTGATCATCGAGGTGACCAGCCGTGAGTCGGCGCAGGTGAGGAAGAGCTGGGTGGGCCGTTGTCCTTCCCGGGCCAGCCGGGCGAGCTCACCTCGGACCAGCGGCGCCGTGTTCCGCTGGAACGCGCTGATGCCGCGCACCAGTTGATGTCCGCTCGGCTCGAGGAGCTGCGCCGCCCCCATGCCGGTGCGAAGCGTCTCCACGGAGTCGGTGTACTCGAGCGACTCCACGGACTGTCCGGTGTCCGCTGTCTGTGTGCCCTCCCTTCTGAGTGCCGACGCAGGTGTCGGTGCCGATGCCGGTTCTGGTGCAGCGGGCTCGGGTGGCGTCGCTGTCGACGCGTCCGTCGTTCCGGCGGCAGCCGGGCTCGCCGCTCGCGGCGGCTCCGGCTGGCTCGCTGGTCGTGTCCGGTCGGCCTGGAGCGCGGGTTCCGCCTGGTTCGCCAGGTCTGCCGTCCGTGCAGAGGCGGTTCGTGCAGAGGCGGTGGCCGTTGCCGTTGCCGGGGCCGGCGCCGGGGAGTTCGCCGTTCGTGGGTGGGTGGTCGTGGTCGCGTCCCGCGGCACCGCGCACTGGTGGTTGCGCCAGGGTGTCCAGGGGCGGCAGCGGCAGTCGGCGATGGGGACGTCGTGGGGCCGGGCGGGTTCGAGGTCCGAGGTGGCGGGACCCGAGGGGCCGGGCCACATGTCCTCATCGGACTCCGCACCGTCGCCCGCTCCGCTGGGGGTGTCGGTGGTCGGGTCGAGCCCCGTGCGGGGGCGGCGACCGGTCAGCTCGGCCGTGCCGCCCTGCGCGGTGTGGGTCTTCTGCCAGTCCTGCAAGGCTTCGTAGGCGGCGTGATCCATGAAGGAGCCGTCCAACTCGACCACCGCGTGGGTGTGTTGAGGCACGAGGTGCAGGGTGCGGCTGAGGCGTGGCACAGCGAGGAACGTCAGCTGGCCTCTCACGTGTACGTGATGGACTCCTTCCTTCTCGTGGTGGGTGATGCGGGTGCGGGTGAGTCGGTGGAGGGCGACGGCCACGGCGACGGCGACGCCGATCAGTACGCCCTCCAGGACGCCGAGGCACACCACGCCGAGGGTGGTGGCGGCGTACACCAGCACCTCTCGGTGGCGCGTCACCGTGCGAATGTGGTGCAGGGACACCATCTGGATGCCGACGGCCATCACCAGGGCGGCGAGTGAGGCGAGCGGGATGAGATCCAGGATCGGGACCATCAGCAGCGCGGCGACCACTACGAGAACGCCGTGCAGCATCGTGGAGTTCCGGCTCACGGCGCCGGCTTGCACGTTCGCCGAACTGCGCACGGCCACGCCCGCCACGGGCAGCCCGCCGAGCGCGCCGGAGACGATGTTGGCCGCGCCCTGCCCGAGCAGCTCGCGATCCAGGTCGCAGCGGCCGACACGAGTGGCCCGGGCGCCGAGCAGGCCGGGGCGCGAGGCGATCAGTTTGTCCACGGCGACCGCGCCGAGCAGTGACTGCACGCTGCACACCAGCGTGGTGGTCAGGACGGCGGCGGCGAGCCCGAGCACCGGCCCGTCGGGAAGCCCGGCGAGGGCGTGACTGCTCCAGGACGGCAGGTCGACCTTGGGCACCGTGAGACCGGTGAGGCACGCGACGGCGGTGGCGCCCGTGACGGCCACGAGTGCGGCGGGCACCTTGTGCAGCAGGCGGCCGGCCCGGCCCGGGATGCGGGGCCACAACAGGAGCAGGGTCAGGGTCAGCAGGCTCACGACGACGGCGGCGGGTTGCAGACGGGCCAGCTGGGCGGGCAGGGCTCGGAGGTTGTCGAGGACCGAGCTCTGGGGTGTGCCGCCGAGGACGACATGCAGCTGGGCGACGGCGATCGTGATGCCGATGCCGGCGAGCATGCCGTGCACGATGGCGGGACTGACGGCGAGCGCGGTGCGCGCCACGCGCAGGCAGCCCAGGCCCAGTTGGGCGAGCCCGGCCAGGACGGTGATGGCGCAGGTCGTCCGCCAGCCGTAGCGGTGGATGAGGTCGGCGGTGACGACGGTCAGGCCCGCCGCAGGACCGCTGACCTGGAGAGGTGATCCTCCGAGCCGGCCGGCGACGATCCCGCCCACGGCGGCGGCCACGAGGCCGGCCTGGAGGGGAGCCCCGGTGGCGAGGGCGATGCCCAGGGACAGCGGCAGCGCGATCAGGAAGACGGCGATGGATGCGGACACGTCGGCGCTCTCGATGCGGAAGCGGCGGCGCGGTGGCGGTGGGGGGCTGTGGGACGGGCGGATGTTCTCGGTGGACGTCGGACGGTCGGTGCGGGTGGGGACGCAGGCGGACATGTTCCCGTCTCCTCCGGGGCGGCGCGGTCGCGGAACAGGTGGTCCCCCGGGCTGTGGCGGGGGTGGTCGCGGCCGTGGGTCACGGCGTGCAGCGGCGGGATGAAAAAATCAACGCTCGGTAAACGAATCGTAATGCAGAGTAAAGGTCAAGCATGGATTTTTCTGGCAAATAGGGCAGTGGATCACTCGAAAGAGCGAAGTGGTCGTTTTGTCGGCTTGTCGTATTAATCCCTCCTCGGTCTGCGTGCGACCTTGACTGCGCCGCCGGCTCGTCCCGGCGCGTCATCCGAGAACGCCCCCGTCGGCGTTGGTCGAGAGAAGGAAGAAGGTGGGCGGAAGATGGCCGCCACCCAGAGGATCGCCGTCGGCACCGCGGTCGCCGCGGCTGTCGCCGTGTCACTCGCCGGTTGTGGGACGGGGACCCACGACTCCCACGGCTCCGCGGAAGGCGCGTCGGGCGCGCACAAGGCGAAGCCGGCCCCGGCGCCGAAGAGCGTCGTCCGGCTGATCGGCGACGGCTCCACCGCGTACACCGGAGCGCAACCCCACCTGCCGCGGCCCGAGCGGCTGAAGCCGGGCGAGAAGCCGCCGCAGTTCGTCGTGTTCTCGTGGGACGGCGCCGGTGAGGACAGCCAGAAGCTGTTCTCGCACTTCCGCAAGGTGGCCAAGGCCAACAACGCGACGATGACGTACTTCCTCAGCGGCGTGTACATGCTGCCGAAGGAGAAGTCGGAGCTCTACAGGCCGCCGCAGCACTCGCCCGGCAGTTCCGACATCGGCTTCAACGACGAGCAGGGCATCGCCGACACCGTGAAGCAGCTGCGTCTGGCGTGGCTGGAGGGCAACGAGATCGGAACCCACTTCAACGGTCACTTCTGCGGCAGGACCGGGGTGGGCGCGTGGTCGGTCGAGGAGTGGAAGGACGAGATCGGCCAGGCCAAGCAGTTCGTGAAGACCTGGAAGACGAACACGGGCCTGAACAAGGCGGCGCCCCTTCCCTTCGACTACGACAAGGAACTCGTCGGCGCACGCACGCCCTGCCTGGAGGGGCAGAAGAACTTCATGGAGGCCGCCCGCGAACTGGGCTTCCGCTATGACACGAGCGGCGTCGACAACCAGGTCTGGCCTGCCAGGAAGCAGGGCCTGTGGGACCTGTCGATGCAGCTCGTGCCCTTTCCCGGGCACAAGTACGAACAGCTCACCATGGACTACAACTTCATGGTCAACCAGTCCGGGACCGCCACCCAGGGCGACCCCGACAAGTTCGCGTTCTGGGGCGACCAGATGCGCGACGGGCTGCTCAAGGGTTTCCACCGGGCCTACGACGGCAACCGCGCGCCGTTGATCATCGGCAACCACTTCGAGTCCTGGAACGGCGGCACCTACATGCGCGCCGTCGAGGAGGTCGTCGAGCACGTCTGCAACAAGCCCGACGTCCGCTGTGTGTCGTTCCGGCAGCTGGCCGACTGGCTGGACGCGCAGGATCCCAAGACCCTGGCGAAACTGCGCACGCTGGACGTCGGCGAAGCCCCGAAGGAAGGCTGGGCGTCCTTCCTCGCCGGCGGTCCGGCCCCCGCCCCGAAGGGCGTTCCCGGAGCGCCGGCGGTCAGGCAGTAGCGGCGGACGCCCACGACGCAGGCGGCCCGGCCGTCACACGGCGGCCGTGACGCCCTCCCCGAGGACGAAGCCGGGATCGACCTGCGCCGCCAGGTCGGCCCCGGTGCGTTCGTTGCCCCACGACTCGGCGTTCCTCAGGTGGAAGTGCACCATCTGCCGTGTGTAGCGCGCCCGGTCGCGCCTGTCGTAGGCCGAGTCGACGGTCTTCCGCAGCAGCTCCAGGGCCTGCCGGTCGGCGTTCTCCAGGAGTTCGAAGCGGGGCGGACGGCCCTTCTCCATGGCCCGCACCCAGTCCGAGTGCCCGACGGTCACGAGCAGGTCCTCGCCGACCTCGGCCCGCAGGAAGTCCAGGTCGTCGGTGCCCTGCACCTTGTTGCCGACGACCTTCAGCTCGACGCCGAAGTCGCGGGCGTACTCCTTGTACTGGCGATAGACGGAGACCCCCTTGCGGGTCGGCTCGGCGACGAGGAACGTCACGTCGAAGCGGGTGAACATGCCGGAGGCGAAGGAGTCCGAGCCGGCGGTCATGTCGACCACGACGTACTCGTCGCGCCCGTCGACCAGGTGGTTCAGGCACAGCTCCACCGCGCCCGTCTTGGAGTGGTAGCAGGAGACCCCCAGGTCGGCGTCCGTGAAGGGGCCCGTGACCATCAAACGGACGGCGTGGCCGTCGAGTTCCACCGGCCGGGCGCACGCGTCGTACACGGGGTTGTCCTCGCGCACCCGCAGCAGCCGGGAGCCCTCTCCGGGCGGGGTGGTCTTGATCATCGTCTCGGCGGAGGCGATGCGGGGATTGGAGCCGCGCAGGTAGTCCTTGATCAGCGGCAGCCGGTCTCCCATCGCGGGCAGTTCCGCGGCCCGGTCCTCGTCGAGGCCGAGCGCGGGGCCCAGGTGCTGGTTGATGTCCGCGTCGATCGCGATCACGGGTGCGCCGCAGGCTGCGAGGTGGCGGATGAACAGGGAGGACAGCGTGGTCTTGCCGCTGCCGCCCTTCCCGACGAAAGCAGTTTTCATGTTCACCAAGGGTAGTGCGCAAGTAGCTGTATGTGACAGACGGGCGTGAAGAAGACCACTCCTTCGTGGGGTGCGGGCGTGGGGTGCGTAATGTCGTACTCATGAGTACGACAGGCGCGTCCGCCGATCCGCTCGCGGCCCTGGGCTCGCTGCCCGGTGTGCCGGAGTCCGTGGAGTCCGTGCGCAAGGCCGTGGACCGGGTCTACGGACACCGGGTCATGCGTCGCCGCAGCAACGCGATCACCTCCGAGGCGGCCCTGCGTGGCGCGCGCGGCTCGGCGGCGCTGTCCGGGGCGGACTGGGCGCTCGAGGAGGTGCGTCGGCGCAGCGACTTCGGCGTCGACGGCGAGGCGCGGGTCATGGGCGCCGCGCTGCGGCTGACCGCCGAGGCGGGTCAGTTGCTGTCCATCTGGCGCCAGTCGCCGCTGCGGGTGCTCGCGCGGCTGCACCTGATCGCCGCGGCGAGCGACGGCGACGAGGTCGGGCGCCCGCGGCAGGCCGGTGAGACGGTCGACGAGCCGCTCGTCGAGCTGCCGCTGCCCACCGCCGACGAGGTGGCGGGCCGGCTGGAGGGGCTGTCGGAGCTGATCATCGCGGGCGGTTCCGCGCCCGCCCTGGTGACGGCCGCCGTGGTCCACGGCGAACTGCTGGCCCTGCGGCCCTTCACCTCGTGCAACGGCCTGGTCGCGAGGGCCGCCGAACGCATCGTCCTGATCGGCAGCGGTCTGGATCCCAAGTCGGTGTGCCCGGCCGAGGTGGGCCATGCCGAGCTGGGGCGGGCCGCCTACGCCGCGGCTCTCGACGGCTACGCGTCCGGGACCCCGGACGGCATGGCGGCCTGGATCGCCCATTGCGGCAAGGCCGTCGAGTTGGGCGCCCGGGAGTCGACGGCGGTGTGCGAGGCGTTGCAGCGCGGCGCGGCATAGCCTCCACGCGCCCGCGGCCGCCACGCGCCCACGGCCCTTACGTGCCTCGGCCTCCACGTGTGCGTGGAGGCCGCGTCGGCGTCGGAAAAGGGTTGCGGCGGTACGAGAACTCGTACCGCCGCTGGCATGCCCACCCGGTTACCAAGCGTCCTCGATGTATTGCCCATCAGGTCGGGAACTTTGCCCGTCACCTGGTGCGGCTGGCCCGTAATCGACGGGTCGACGTCGCGTGGGTGCCCGGTGCTCATGCGCGGTCCGTGGGGCCAAATGCGTAATTAAGGTGATCCTCGCGGATGTCCTTGGTCTCGCGGGCCGTTAAGTCCTTTGTACTCCAGGTGCCGGACAAGCGGAAGTGCTGGCAGCGGTTCTTTGCTTTTGCGTCCAAAAGGGATGCAAAGGGGCGGCGCCGGCCGGCGCCGCCGGCCGACGGCACGGGCTCGGCGAGCGGCGGTGCGGCGGGGCGTGAGCGTGCGAGACGTGGCGTGCGCGGTGTGAGCGCGCGCCGACCGTCAGACGGTCGCGGCCCGCCGTCGGTTCGCGTACCAGACGAGACCCGCCGTCGCGGCCGCCGCGCCTATGGCCGCCGCCGCGACGAGCGCCGGACGGGGCGGCACGGAGAACGAGGGGATCCGCTGCTTGAGGCGCACGGGCCGGTGGAAGTCGAGGATCGGCCATCCGCGTGCCACGGCCTCGCGGCGCAGGGCCCGGTCGGGGTTCACGGCGTGCGGGTGCCCCACCTCCTCCAGCATCGGCAGGTCGGTCGCCGAGTCGCTGTAGGCGTAGCAACGCGCGAGGTCGTAGCCCTCGGACTCGGCCAGTTCCCTGACGGCCTGCGCCTTCGTGGGACCGTACGCGTAGTACCCCACCTCGCCGGTGAAGCAGCCGTCCTCGCCGACGACCATGCGGGTGGCGACCACCCGGTCCGCGCCGAGCAGTTCGCCGATCGGCTCGACCACCTCGGCGCCCGACGTCGACACGATGACGACGTCGCGGCCGGCGGTGTGGTGCTCCTCGATCAGGGAGGCGGCTTCGTCGTAGATCAGCGGATCGATCAGGTCGTGAAGGGTCTCCGCGACGATCTCCTTGACCTGCTGGACGTTCCAGCCGCGGACGAGGGCGGACAGGTACTCCCGAGTCCGCTCCATCTGATCGTGGTCCATACCGCCCACGAGGAACACGAACTGGGCGTATGCGGTCCGCAAGGCCGCCCGACGGTTGATCAGGCCGCCTTGGTAGAAGGACTTGCCGAAGGTGAGCGTGCTCGACTTCGCAATGACCGTCTTGTCCAGGTCAAAGAAGGCCGCTGTGCGGGGCAGGGAGTGGTTTTCCACAACCAAGAGCATAGGGGCAGCCCATTCGGCGTAAGGTGGGCGCGTGGGTTTGCCTGAGAGGCCTCTCGGGTACACCATGGAAGTCACGGATCGTTCGCGACCGTGCTAACCCGGTCCGGCTCCTCCCCCCCCCGAGTCGGCCGTGGAGACGACCCCCGCTCTCCCCCCCGGCGGGGGTCGTCGCATGTCCGGGTGGGTTTTCCCTTCTGTGCGCGATCGGCGCGCGACATCGAGGCGGCCTGTGGTCGCCCCTTTCGCCTGCCCGCCCGCGGTCACCCTGTGTAGTCGTCGGACTGCTCTGCGGAAGTCGCACATGAGATGGCGCACGTCTCACCGGTTTGGGTGACGGCGATATTCACAAGTGCCCACTCGTCCACAGTTATCCACCAAGATCCACACGATTTCCGGGTTCGCTGCACCGTGATTCCCGGACGTCCGCACGGGCCGACTTCACATGAACGGTTCCGTTTGCAGGCGTCCGCGACCGGTTTCCGCCGGCCGCTCATAGGGAGACCGGAAGCCGGTTCTCCACTCATTTGGGAATCGCGGGGCCGCAGTGACAGGGCGCCCCGCGGCGAAGGAGGTCGGAAATCGTGACAGGAGCCGTCGCACAAGGTCTGCCGCCCACCGCCGGAGGGCGGCCCGGCAGGCCGCTGATCGTCACGGAGGACGTGGACCTCCTGGACGACCTGCTGCGCCTGTGCGCCGCCGCAGGCGCCACGCCGGAGGTGCACCACTCGGTGCCGGAACACCGGGGCGGCTGGGAGAGCGCCCCCCTCGTCCTGGTCGGTGACGACGTGGCCCGCCGTGTCCGGGGAGCCGCCCGTCGTCGCGGGGTGGTCCTCGTCGGACGCGACCAGGACGACTCGGGGGTGTGGCAACGGGCCGTCGAGATCGGCGCCGACCATGTCCTGATGCTGCCCGACGGCGAACAGTGGCTCGTCGACCGCATCGCGGACGTGGCCGAGGGCGTCGGACGGCCCGCCCTCACCGTCGGCGTGATCGGCGGCCGAGGCGGTGCCGGAGCGTCCACGCTCGCGTGCGCCCTCGCCGTCACCTCCGCGCGTGAAGGGCTGCGCACCCTCCTGGTGGACGCCGACCCGCTCGGCGGCGGACTCGACGTGCTGCTCGGCGGTGAAAGCGCCGAAGGTCTGCGCTGGCCCGCGTTCGCCGCCTCGCGCGGCCGGGTCGGCGGCGGCGCCCTGGAGGAGTCGTTGCCGCGGCTGCACTCGCTGCGGGTGCTCAGCTGGGACCGGGGCGACTGCGTCGCCATCGCGCCCCAGGCCGTACGCGCGGTGCTCGCGGCGGCCCGGCGCCGGGGCGGCACCGTCGTCGTCGACCTGCCCCGCCGCATCGACGACGGCGTGGCCGAGGTGCTGGCCCAGCTCGACCTGGGGCTCCTCGTCGTCCCGGCCGAACTGCGCGCCGTCGCCGCGGCAGGCCGCGTGGCCTCCGCCGTGGGCATGGTGGTGCGCGACCTGCGGGTCGCGGTCCGCGGCCCGTACGCACCCGGACTCGACGACGACGAGGTGGCCGCACTGCTCCGCCTGCCGCTCGCGGGCGAGGTGCCCGTCGAGTCGGGGCTGCTGCGCCCGGACGGCGGCAAGGCGCCACCGGGGGCGACCGCGCGCGGGCCGCTCGCCCGCTTCTGCAAGGAGTTCTGGGAGAAGGCGCTGACCGAGGCAGGCGGCGCATGAGCACGCCGCCCGGCCCGCGGAGGGCGCGGGGCAGCACCGGAACGCTGCTCGACGGCGTACGGCAGTGGCTCGCCGAGAGCGGGGCCGAACCGACGCCCGCGCGCGTGGCGCAGGCACTGAGGGAACAGGGGAGGGTCCTCGGGGACGCGGAGATCCTCGGCGCGGCCGAGCACCTGCGGTCCGAGCTGATCGGCAGCGGACCGCTGGAACCGCTGCTGGCCGACCCCCTGGTCACCGACGTGCTGGTCTCGGGCCCGGACCGCGTGTGGGTCGACCGAGGCGGAGGGCTGGAGCTGACCGGCGTCTCCTTCCCGGACACGGCCGCCGTGCGCCGCCTCGCACAGCGTCTGGCGGCGGTGGCGGGGCGACGACTGGACGATGCCCGGCCCTGGGTCGACGCCCGGCTGCCCGACGGGACACGACTGCACGCCGTGCTGCCCCCGATCGCCGTCGGCTGCACCTGTCTGTCGCTGCGCGTCGTACGGCCCCGCGCCTTCACACTCGACGAACTGGTGGCCGCGGGCACGGTCCCACCCGGCGGGGACCGGGTGCTGCGGGCCCTGGTGCGGGCGCGGCTGTCCTTCCTGATCAGCGGCGGCACCGGCAGCGGCAAGACGACACTGCTGAGCGCGCTGCTCGGCCTGGTCGGGCCGGGGGAGCGGATCGTGCTCGCGGAGGACTCGGCGGAGCTGCGCCCGGATCATCCGCACGTGGTGCGCCTGGAGACGAGACCCGCGAACCAGGAGGGCGCCGGACTCGTCACGCTGGAGGACCTGGTGCGCCAGGCCCTGCGGATGCGGCCGGACCGGCTAGCCGTGGGCGAGGTGCGCGGCCCTGAGGTCGTCCATCTGCTCGCCGCGCTGAACACCGGCCACGAAGGCGGGTGCGGCACGGTCCATGCCAACGCCGCCGCGGACGTACCCGCCCGCCTGGAGGCGCTCGGGACCGCGGCCGGGCTCGACCGGGCCGCGTTGCACAGCCAGTTGGCGGCGGCCCTGTCGGTCGTCCTGCACCTTGTCCGCGACCCGGCCGGGCGGCGGCGGATCGACGAGGTGCACGTGCTGGAGCGGGATCCGTCCGGCCTGGTGCGCACGGTGCCGGCGCTGCGGTGGCGGGCGGGCGTCTTCGTCCGCGAGCGGGGAGGGGAGCGGCTCGACGAGCTGCTGCGGAACCACGAGAGCGAAGCGACCCGACAGGCGGCGACATCCGAAGTGTCTGAAGAGTCCGAGGAATGCGAGAAGTCCGAAGAGCTCCAGGAGCTCCAGCAGCTCGAACAGTTCGAGCGGCTCGGTGGGATCGGTGAGAGGGGTGGTCGGTATGGGTGAGATGCCGATGGCGGCGGCCGTGGCGTGCGCCGGGGCGGCTGCCTGGTTGGTCGGCGGACCGCACACCGGAGCCAGGCGCGCGCGGTTGCTGCTCGCGGGCGACGCGGCGGGCGGCGGCGCGACGACCGGCGGTGGGGTCCCGCCGTGGGAACGGCTGAACCGTGAGCTGCGCCGTTTGCGAGCGCGATGGCGGCACGAGTGGTGGGCGCCGGTCGCCGGGCTGGTCCTGGCCGTGCTGGGCGGCTCCGTCCTGCCGGTCGTTGCGGGGGCTGCCGGGGTGCCGCTGCTGCGCCGGGCGCGACGCGCAGCCGAGGCGCGGCGGACACGGGAACGGCGGGGGGACGCGGTCATCGCGCTGTGCGCGGCGCTTGCCGGGGAGGTTCTGGCCGGCCGGCAGCCCGGAGAGGCGTTGCAGCGGGCGGCGCGCGACTCTTCGGGACTGGGCGAGGCGCAGCCGTCGGTGCTGGCGGCCGCCCGGTTCGGCGGAGACGTGCCCGACGCCCTGACGGCCGCCGCACGGCAGCCCGGGGCGGAAGGGCTGCTGGGGCTCGCCGCGTGCTGGCGGGTGGCCGTGGACCGCGGGGCCGGGCTCGCGGCAGGACTCGACCGCCTGGAGGAGGCGTTGCGCGCCGAACGGGACCAACGATCCGACTTGCGGGCCCAGTTGTCCGGGCCTCGCGCGACGGTCGTGATGCTGGCCGGTCTGCCGGCCCTTGGTCTCCTGCTGGGCGCCACGCTCGGCGCGGACCCCCTGCATGTCCTGCTGCACAGCGGAGCGGGGCTCGGCTGCCTCCTCGTCGGCGGTGCGTTGGAGGCGGCGGGTGCCTGGTGGGCCCTGCGGATCGTGCGCAACGTGGAGGCGGCATGAGCGGGGAGGCCGTCCACGGGCTGGAGGTTGTCCACAGGCTGGGGGTGGCCGTGGGGATCACGGCGGCCCTCTGGTGGCTGGGGCGCCGGCTGGAGAGCGTACGAGACGGACGCAGGGGACGACGGCGCCTGGTCGACGTGCTGGGCCCGGAACGCCGGCCGGTGAGGAAACCGTTCCCGATGCGGGAGGCCGTGCTGCGGTGGCTGCCCGAGGTGGCGGTGGCGGGCGCCGGTTGGTTGCTGGTCGGTGGCGTGACCGGCCCGGTCCTGGGCCTCGCCGCCGCGGTGGTCCTGGGGCGGTGGCGTCGTCGCCAGCTGGCGTCGGCGGCGGTGAACGACGCGGACGGCCGGGTCGCCGCACGACAACTCCCGCTCGCCGCCGACCTGCTGGCGGCGTGCATCGCCGCCGGTGCGGGACCGGTGGTCGCCGCGCAGGCCGTGGGGGAGGCCCTCGGCGGCCCCGTCGGAGAAGGGCTCGCGCGCGGTGCCGCCGAGGTGCGGCTGGGCGGTGAACCAGCCATCGCCTGGCGGAAGTTGTCGTCGATGCCGGGGGCGGCGCCGCTCGCGGGACTGCTGGAAAGGGCCGACGTCTCCGGGCTGCCGGCAGCCGGACCGGTCGCCCGGCTCGCCGCCGACACCCGCGCCGAGTGGGCGCGTGCGGCGACCGCGCGGGCGCGACGGGCGGCGGTCATGGTCACCGCGCCCGTGGGGCTGTGCTTCCTGCCCGCCTTCATCGCGGTCGGAGTGCTCCCCATCGTGATCGGGCTGGCGGGCGGCGTGATGGGAGGGGGTGGGCCGTGACGGCGGGCTGAGCGGCGCGCCATGAGCGCGAGCGAGCGCCTTTGGGCGCGATCACGAGTGAACGTCCTGACGACCAGAGATCGACTGAACCGAACCTCACGGGGGTTGAAATGTACAAGACGGTATGGGCGCGGCTGCGGGTCCTGACGTGCAGGGTGCGTGCGGCGCGCAAGGACGCGGGCATGGTCACGTCCGAATACGCGATGGGGATCGTGGCCGCTGTGGGCTTCGCGGTGCTTCTCCATCAGGTGGTGACGAGCGAAGGGGTCTCCGCCCAACTGACCTCCCTGGTAAGGCAGGCGCTCAGTGCGGGCGCGTGAGCGTGTGCCGACACGGATGCCAGCTCCTGAGCCGGTGCCGAAGCCGCGGCCGTGGCCACGGCCGGAGTCCGGGCGGACGTGGATGCGGATGCGGGGTGGCCCGCCTCGGCTCGCGGGGCGCCGGGTGCTCGCCGGGGACGGGGGGTTCGTGACGGCGGAGGCCGCTGTCGTGCTGCCGGTCCTGGTGGCGTTCGCGATGGCGCTGGTCTGGGGACTGCTCGTCGTGTCCGCCCAGATCAGGTGCGTGGACGCGGCCCGGGCGGGCGCCCGGGCCGCGGCCCGGCAGGATCCGGCCGACGCGGTCCTCGCGGTGACCCGCGCGACGGCGCCGCGCGGGGCCGACGTGACGGTCGACCGGGAAGGAGGTCAGGTCCGCGTGGTGGTCGTGGCGAAACCGCCCGCGTTGCGAGGCCTGCCGTTCGAGGTGCGCGAGGAAGCGGTGGCGGCCGCGGAGGAGGCCCCGGCCGCCGCTGGAGACGAGCCGGGGGCGGCGACCAGCGCAACGGGCGGCCCGAACCCGGGCCCGAGCCTGAACGGGGCCCCTGGCGTCAACGCGAGCCCTGGCGTGGACGCGGGCCCGGGCACTAACGCGAGCCCTGGCGTGGACGCGGGCCCGGGTGCCGGTGAAGGGGCGGGGCCGTGAGGGGTCGGCGCTTCGGCCGGGGGAGGGGGGACGCCGATCGGGGCTCGGCCACCGTCTGGAGCATGGGGGCGATGGCGGTGCTGTGTGTGGTGTTCGGGGCCGTGCTGGCCCTGGGGCAGGCCGTGGCGGCCCGCCACCGTGCCGCGGGCGGCGCCGACCTCGCCGCTCTCGCTGCCGCCGAGCACTGGTCGGAGGGCGCCGCGCAGGCCTGTGCCCGGGCCGACCGCGTGGCCCGGGCCCAGGGTGCGCGAGTGGTGCGCTGCGCGGTCGTCGGTGAGATCTCGGACGTGACGGCCGCTGCCGGGCGGGGACTGTTCGCAGCCGAGATGAGGGCGCGAGCGGGCCCGCCGGACGCGGAGCGGATCGTCCCGCCGCCGGGCCGGTCCCCGCAGGCCTCCCCGGCCCCCTCTAGGC
>NZ_JAHHIT010000154.1 GCF_024539675.1 Streptomyces hilarionis
GAGGGAGGGAGGCGGGGCCGGGGCGACGGGTAGGGCCCGGAAGCCATGGGTACGGCCCGGAGCCACGGGTAGGGCCCAGAGCAACGGGTAGGGCCCGGCAGGGCTTCCCGCCGGGCCCCAAGGCTCCCGAGTCTTCACGATGTTCACACAAAGGCATCAGGCATACCGGAATGCGGAATGGTCAGGACGTCCCTCCTGCCGGTTCGTCAGGCGCCGTAGCCGTCGCTGTATCCGTCGTGGTGACGTCGTTCCGTCTCGACCACCGTGGTCGAGGTGGGCGGCACCATGACCCGGCGGCGCCGGGCGATGCTGCTGAAGGTCGTCACACCGATCAGACCGACGATCATCAGGATGACGCCGACCAGGTCGAGGTTGACCCCCTGCATGTGCCAGTCGGTCGCAAACGTGAGGATGGCTCCCACGGCGATGAGGATGATGCACCCGCCGAGGCCCATGATGTCGCCTCCCTGTCAGGATCGCCGGTCGGTCCGGCTCCGACATCCGGGTACCCCCGCGGGGAACTCCCATGCGGGCGACGACCCTTGCACCCGGCCGGCCCGCTGGTCGGGCCGGCCCCCTGCGTGGGCGGGCGGCGGGGCGGCTATCCCTCCAGGAACGCCGTCAGGGCGTTGGCCAGCAGGTACGGGTCGGCGTCGCCGCACAACTCCCGCGCGCTGTGCATCGACAGGATGGCCACGCCGATGTCGACCGTGCGGATGCCGTGCCGGGCGGCGGTGATCGGGCCGATGGTCGTGCCGCACGGCATGGAGTTGTTCGAGACGAAGGTCTGGAACGGGACGCCGGCCTTCTCGCAGGCGGCGGCGAAGAGCGCCCGGCCCGTCCCGTCCGTGGCGTAGCGGTTGTTGACGTTGACCTTGAGGATCGGCCCGCCGTTGACCCGCGGGTGGTGCGTCGGGTCGTGGCGCTCCGCGTAGTTGGGGTGCACGGCGTGCCCGGTGTCGGAGGACAGGCAGACGGTGCCCGCGAAGGCTCTCGCCCGGTCCTCGTACGATCCGCCGCGCGCGAAGACCGAACGTTCCAGCACGCCGCCGAGGAGGGGGCCGTCGGCGCCCGTGTCGCTCTGCGAGCCGTTCTCCTCGTGGTCGAAGGCGGCCAGCACGGGGATGCAGGGCAGGTCGACGCCGCCGGTCGCCACGGCCGCCAGCGCCGCGGTCCCCGCGTGCACGGACAACAGGTTGTCCATGCGCGGGCCGGCCAGCAGTTCCTCGTCGCGGCCCAGGTAGGCGGGCGGCTCCACGGAGTGCGTCATCAGGTCCCAGCCGGTGACCTGGCCCGCGGCCAGTCCGGCCTCCTGCTCCAGGAACGCGATCAGGTCGCCGTCGCGCACGTCGCCGCCCAGGCCCCAGACCGGCTGGAGATGACGCTGCTTGTCGAGCTTGAGGCCGTCGGCGTTGACGGCGCGGTCCAGGTGGATGGCGAGCTGGGGGACGCGCAGCAGGGGACGGCCGACGTCCACCAGGCGCGTCGTGCCGTCGCGCAGGGTCAGCCGTCCCGCGAGGCCCAGGTCGCGGTCGAGCCAGGAGTTGAGCAGCGGGCCGCCGTAGATCTCCACGGCCACCTGGCGCCAGCCGTGCGCGCCGGTGTCGGGCTGCGGTTTGACGCGCAGGTTCGGGGAGTCGGTGTGCGCGCCGACGATCCGGAACGGGGTGTGCGGCGCGGCCCCCTCGGGGACGTGCCAGGCCACGATCGCGCCCCCGCGCAGCACGTACTTGCCACCGGACGTCCCGTCCCAGGCGTCCGTCTCCGAGACCTGCCGGAAACCGGCCTTCTCCAGCCGCTCGGCCGCCGTCGCCACGGCGTGGTACGGCGACGGGCTCGCCGTCAGGAACGTCATGAGGTCGTCGGTGTGGCCGCGGTCGAAGCGGGAGGGTTCGCTCATGGGGTTCACCTTAACGACGTACGAAAGCCCGCTCCCGGTGATGGGAGCGGGCCCTCGTGAGGACAGTGTGGAGTGCTGAGCGCAGGTGCTCGGCCGGAGCGTCCGCAGAGCGCTCCGCCTTGTCCGGGTGGTCCGGGTGGGTCCGGGTGAGTCCTAGAACGCGGCCTCGTCGAGCTCCATGAGGTCGAGGTCGACGCCCTCGGCGACCTTGCGGGCCAGGGTGACGCCGGGCAGGACGGTGGCCGCGAAGAACTTCGCCGCCGCGATCTTGCCGGTGTAGAACGCCCGGTCCTTGGCGGAGGCCGTCTCCAGCTTCTCGGCGGCGATCGCCGCGCCCTTGAGGAGCAGGTAGCCGACGATCACGTCGCCCGAGGCGAGCAGCAGGCGCGTGGTGTTGAGGCCCACCTTGTAGATGTTCTTGACGTCCTGCTCGGTGGCGGCGAGGTCGGTCAGCATCAGGCCGACGATGGCCTCCAGCTCGACGGCGGCCTTGGCCAGGTGCTCGCGGGCGCCCGCCAGGTCCTCGCCGCCGGTGCCGAGCGCCAGGAACTTCTTGATGTCCTCGGCGAGGGAGTTCAGCGCCGCGCCCTGGTTGCGGACGATCTTCCGGAAGAAGAAGTCCTGGCCCTGGATGGCCGTGGTGCCCTCGTAGAGGGTGTCGATCTTGGCGTCGCGGATGTACTGCTCGATCGGGTACTCCTGGAGGAAGCCGGAGCCGCCGAAGGTCTGGAGCGACTGGGCGAGCTGCTCGTAGCCCTTCTCGGAGCCGTAGCCCTTGACGATCGGCAGGAGCAGGTCGTTGAGCGCGTGCTCCGTCTTCGCGTCCTCGCCCTCGGCCTCCTTGACGGCGATCGCGTCCTGGATCGAGGCGGTGTAGAGGACGAGGGCGCGCATGCCCTCCGCGTACGCCTTCTGCGTGATCAGCGCGCGGCGCACGTCGGGGTGGTGGGTGATGGTGACCTTGGGCGCGGCCTTGTCCATGAAGTTCGCCAGGTCGGGGCCCTGGACGCGCTCCTTGGCGTACTCCAGCGCGTTGAGGTACCCGGTGGAGAGCGTGGAGATCGCCTTCGTGCCGACCATCATGCGGGCGAACTCGATGATGCGGAACATCTGGCGGATGCCGTCGTGCTTGTCGCCGATCAGCCAGCCCTTGGCGGGGTGGCGGTCGCCGAACGTCATCTCGCAGGTGTTGGAGGCCTTGAGGCCCATCTTGTGCTCGACGTTCGTGGCGTAGACGCCGTTGCGCTCGCCCAGCTCGCCGGTCTCGAAGTCGAAGAGCGTCTTCGGGACCATGAACAGGGACAGGCCCTTGGTGCCGGGACCGGCGCCCTCGGGGCGGGCCAGCACGTAGTGGATGATGTTCTCCGACATGTCGTGCTCGCCGGACGTGATGAAGCGCTTGACGCCCTCGATGTGCCAGGAGCCGTCCTCCTGCTGGACGGCCTTGGTGCGGCCCGCGCCCACGTCCGAGCCGGCGTCCGGCTCGGTGAGGACCATCGTGGAGCCCCACTGCTTCTCGACGGCGATCTGCGCGATCTTCTTCTGGACGTCGTTGCCCTCGTCGAAGAGGATGCCGGCGAAGGCCGGACCGGAGGAGTACATCCACACGGCCGGGTTCGCGCCGAGGATCAGTTCCGCGAAGCCCCAGATCAGCGACGGCGGGGCGGTGGTGCCGCCGATCTCCTCGGGCAGGCCGAGGCGCCAGTACTCGGAGTCCATGAAGGCCTGGTAGCTCTTCTTGAACGAGGCGGGCACCGGCGCGGTGTTGGTCTGCGGGTCGAAGACCGGCGGGTTGCGGTCGGCGTCCGCGAAGGACTCCGCCAGCTCGTTCTCCGAGAGGCGGGTCAGCTCCTCCAGGATGCTTTTCGCGGTCTCGGTGTCCATCTCCTCGAACGGGCCGGAGCCGTACAGCTTGTCGCGCCCGAGTACCTCGAAGAGGTTGAACTCGATGTCGCGGAGATTCGACTTGTAGTGCCCCATGGTGACGGCTCCCGGCTCCGTAGAGAGATCGGCGAGGCACTGGATCCTCGCGCTAGTTCACGTACCAACAAGTAGCTACGATGATGCTACCCGTCGGTAATAAGTCGCAACCCCTACTCGGCCAAGTGTGAGAAGGGTCTAGTCGGGTGAGAGCGGTCACTCGGCGGGACGGCGGTGGGCGCGGGGCGGATTCGGGGCGGCGGCGGGATCTTTCCCCTGCCGCTCGCGGGCGGGGCGGTCTCGGTACGCTTGCGCCCATGTACGGATACGGCCAGCCCATGGACGGGGCCGGACAGCAGCAGTACGCCCCGCCGCCGCAGCAGCAGATGCCCGGCGGCTACGGCCAGCAGCCGCCGCTCTATCCGGAGCCGTCGCCGCCGTCCCTGGCGGACGCGGTGCGGGCCTTCACCACCGGTCAGCTGGCGGCCGAGGACTTCCAGCAGGTCTTCGCGACCTCCAAGGTCTACTGCCCGCGCGGCGACAACCCCGGGTTCCTCGCCCTGCACAACACCCAGCAGCCGGTGATCCCGATGTTCACCAGCCTGAAGGAACTGCGCCGGTACGCGGGCAAGGAGTCCAAGTACTTCGTGATCACCGGGTCCGAGGTGATCGACCTGTTGCCCACCGGCTACGGCTTCGTCCTCGACATGGAGGGCGAGCACCGGATGGTCTTCGACGCCAAGGCCGTCGAGCAGATGGTCGAGTTCGCGATGCGGCGGATGTACGGCTGAACACGCCGCGCCGGTCCTGGCATGCCATGTCCCGCCCACGCGGCGGGAGCGCCCGGAGGGAATGCCCTCCGGGCTTTCGCTGTTACGGGTGGCAGAAAGTTCAACGCTCAACTAAACTGGGACGTACGTCGCCCAAGGAGGTACGGACATGCCCGCAGTGACCGTCGAGAACCCGCTGACCCTGCCGCGCGTCGCGGCACCGGCCGACGCGGTCGCACGTCCCGTGCTCACCGTCACGACCGCCCCGAGCGGTTTCGAGGGTGAGGGCTTCCCGGTGCGCCGCGCGTTCGCCGGGATCAACTACCGCCACCTCGACCCGTTCATCATGATGGACCAGATGGGTGAGGTGGACTACGCGCCGGGCGAGCCGAAGGGCACCCCCTGGCACCCGCACCGCGGCTTCGAGACCGTCACCTACATCATCGACGGGATCTTCGACCACCAGGACAGCCAGGGCGGCGGCGGCACCATCACCAACGGCGACACCCAGTGGATGACGGCCGGCTCGGGCCTGCTGCACATCGAGGCGCCGCCGGAGTCGCTGGTCATGTCCGGCGGGCTCTTCCACGGCCTCCAGCTGTGGGTGAACCTCCCGGCCAAGGACAAGATGATGGCCCCCCGCTACCAGGACATCCGCGGCGGACACGTGCAGCTCCTGACCACCCCGGACGGCGGCGCGCTGCTGCGCGTCATCGCGGGCGAGCTGGACGGCCACGCCGGGCCGGGGATCACCCACACGCCGATCACCATGGTCCACGCGACCCTGGCGCCGGGCGCCGAGCTCACCCTGCCGTGGCGCGAGGACTTCAACGGCCTCGCCTACGTCCTGGCGGGCCGCGGCTCGGTCGGCGCCGAGCGTCGCCCGATCCACCTGGGCCAGACGGCGGTCTTCGGCGCGGGTTCCTCGCTGACGGTCCGCGCGGACGACAAGCAGGACTCCCACACCCCCGACCTGGAGGTCGTCCTCCTCGGCGGGCAGCCGATCCGTGAGCCGATGGCCCACTACGGCCCGTTCGTCATGAACACCCGCGACGAGCTCCAGCAGGCGTTCGACGACTTCCAGAAGGGCCGGCTGGGCACGATCCCCGCGGTCCACGGAATGTCCGAGGGCGGCCCGCAGACGGGCTGAGTTTCCGGTAGTTTGCGTCAGGGCCCGAAGCCGCAACGTTGGATTGCGACTTCGGGCCCGTCCCGTCCGCGGGAGCGCCTACGGCAGCGCGTAGACGGGCGTCCCGTCGGACGTGCATCCCCGCTGCCGCACACAGCCCCGCTTGAGCAGCATGCGCAGACAGTCGTGGACGCGCTCGTGCGGGAGGCCCGTGCGGGCGGCGATCTCCTCCACGCCGTAGCGGGCCTCACCGCGCGTCAACGCCGGGGCGAGCAGCGCGGCGACCGCGTGCACGTCCTCGGTGACGACGAGGTTCTTCGTCCTCCACGTGGCGAGCAGCTCCGCCGGCGTCGGGGTCGACGCGGCGGCGGACGGGGCCCTCAGGGACGCGGCGACGTCCCGCAGCACGTCGGTCATCACGCGCTGGCTGTCGAGGATCTGCCCGAGGACGTCGTTCGTCCGCGCGGCGCGTTCCTCGAGCCGGACGATGGCGTCCACGACCTGCTCCGGCATCACGTACGCGGTGCGCCCGGCGGGGGCGGACTGCACGGGCGCCGGTTCCAGCGAGTAGGAACCCTCCTGCTGGATGGTCGCGATGACCTGTGAGACCCAGAGCTTGAAGGGCTGCGCCTCCGGCTTGGTGCAGGCGTTGACCAGTTGGACGAGGCCTTGGAGATTCACCATTCTCATCGACTTCTTGAGTCCGCGACCTGCAATGTTGCATGAAGCGTCGGCCGTACCGACGCTTCGTGCAAGATCGTCGAGTGTCGATGTGTGCTGTTGTGCCACCCTCAGACGCAACGCGTCACGCGTGTTCGCGTAGCCGAGTTGGCCGGCCACGTCCACGGCTGGGAACCAGTGGGTGCCATCCGGTGTGGTCAGCCTCCGCACCCGCGCCCCCGTCGCCGCAAAGACGAAGTCGTTGATGTCGATCGCGTCCTGTCGTGCCGCCGTTCGGGGCGGCGTCGTGCCGTTCTGCTCGTACATCGAGCATCACCTCCGCCTCGGACGCTAGGCATATGCCCTGCCACGGCGTGCGCGGGTTGCGGAGGTTCATCCTTATAGGGGAGTTTGAGGCATCGATTCTGCGGGTTTGACCGGGTCCTGCGGTTCGTAGAGTTCGAACCAGATGCTCTTGCCCTCGCCTCGCGGCGCCACCCCCCAGGTGTGCGCGAGGAGCTCGATGAGGACGAGGCCGCGGCCCGAGGAGGCCAGTTCGCCGGGCCGGCGTTTGTGCGGGAGGGCGTCGCTGGTGTCGGTGACCTCGATGCGCAGACGGCGTTCGCCGGGGGCGCCGGTGACCTCGGCGACGAGCAGTGCGTCGGCGTCGGTGTGGACGAGGACGTTCGTGAGGGTCTCGGAGACGAGCAGGACCGCGGAGTCGACCTGGTCCTCGCAGCTCCAGTCGTGCAGCAGCTCGCGCACCTGCCGGCGGGCCACGGCGATCCGCTCCGGCTCGGCCTGGGCGACCGTCAGCATCGAACGGCGCACGAGCCGTCGCGCGGGCAGCGGCACGGCCCCCGGACCGCAGCCGCCCTCGCCCTGCCGGCACAGGAGCAGCAGGGCGATGTCGTCCTCACGGCGGTCCGCGAGGCGGCCCGTGGTGTGGTGCGAGGAGGGGCCGTGCACCGCCTGCACCAGGGCGTCGGCCAGTTCCTCCAGGTCGCCCTCGTGGGCCTCCAGAGTCTTGCGGACGCGCTGCCAGCCGGTGTCGAGGTCGTGGCCCCCGGTCTCCAGAAGGCCGTCGGTGCACAGCATCAGGGTTTCGCCGGGCTCCAGGACGAGCCGGGTCGTGGGGTAGTCGGCGTCCGGGTCGATGCCCAGGGGCAGTCCCCCGGCGGTCGCCCTGACCAGCACGGTTCCGTCGGCCATGCGGATCGCCGGGTCCAGATGGCCGGCCCGGGCGGCTTCCAGGACGCCGGTCGCCGGGTCGACCTCGACGTACAGGCAGGTCGCGAAGCGCAGGTCGGCGCCGCCGTCCGCGAGACCGTGCAGGAAGCCGGAGGCGCGCGACAGGACGGCGTCGGGCCGGTGCCCCTCGGCGGCGTACGCCCGCAGCGCGATGCGCAGTTGTCCCATGAGGCCCGCGGCCCGCACGTCATGGCCCTGGACATCCCCGATGACCAGGGCGAACCGGCCTCCTCCGCGCTGCGCGCGGGCAGCGCCCCCGGGCAGCGGGATCATGTCGTACCAGTCGCCGCCCACCTGGAGACCGCCGCCGGTCGGTATGTAGCGGGCGGCGAGCGTCAGGCCCGGTATCTCGGGGCCCAGCGTCGGCAGCATGGAGCGTTGCAGGCCGTCGGTCAGCTCCCGCTGGGTCTCCGCCGCCCCGGCGCGGGTGAGGGCCTGGGCGAGCATGCGCGCCACGGTCGTCAGCACGGACCGCTCGTCCGGGGTGAACGCCACCGGGTACGTGAAGGCGGCCATCCACGCGCCCATCGTGCGTCCGGCCACCGTCAGCGGCAGGAACGCCCACGAGTGACGGCCGAAGTGGGCGGCCATCGGCCAGGTGAGCGGGTAGCGCTCCTTGTAGCGCTCGGGCGAGGACAGGTAGACGGCCCGCCCGGAGCGCACGACCTCGGCGGCCGGATAGTCCGTCTGGAGGGACATCTGGGTGAACGGGACCTCGTCGCCGGGCTGCTGTCCGTGGTGGCCGATGATCGTCAGCCGGTCGCCCGTGACGCCGAAGACGGCCAGGCCGTCCGGTGAGAACCCCGGCATCGACAGGGCCGCGGCGACCCGCAGCACCTCCTCCGTGGAGCGCGCCTCGGCCAGCGCGCGGCCCGCGTCGAGCAGGAACGCCTCGCGCGAGCGCCGCCAGTCGCCCGTGACGGCGGTCCGTCCGGCGGCCGTGCCCGGAGTCGGCTCGGTGACCTCCTGGAGGGTGCCGATCAGTTCGTACGCCTTCTTGACCGGGTCGAAGGACGGCTTCGACCGGCTGCGGACGACCCGCACGATCCGCCCCCGGTCGTCCATGATCCGGATCCGCACCTCGGCGAGGGTGCCCTCGGCGACGGCGAGCTGCACCACGCCGGTGATCTCGTTCCAGTCGACGGGATGCAGCCGGGCCCGGGTCTGGGCCTCCGTGAGGACCGTCTCCTCGGCGGGCAGCCCGAGCAGCCGGGCCGCCTCGGCGTCGACCGTGACCAGCCCCGTGGCGGTGTCCCAGTGCCACACGCCGGTCGCGAGGGAGACGAGGACCTCCCCCACGGCGGGCAACGGCTCGCCAGTACGCATTGCCCCACTTTAAGAAGAGGGGGACGAACAGTGCCACTGCTCACCGGGGCCGCCGCCACCCGGTAAGGGTGGGAGGCGGGCACGGGGTGCCCGGTACGCTGGGGGTTGTTTCACGTGAAACACCATGAAACACAGACCCCGATCCGCGAAGACTGGATGAACGACGATGCATCGGTACAGGTCCCACACCTGCGGCGAGCTCCGCGCCTCTGACGTCGGCAGCGACGTCCGGCTGAGCGGCTGGCTGCACAATCGGCGCGACCTGGGCGGCATCCTCTTCATCGATCTGCGCGACCACTACGGCATCACGCAGCTCGTCGCCCGTCCGGGCACGGCCGCGTACGAGGCCCTCGACAAGCTGACCAAGGAGTCGACGGTCCGCGTCGACGGCAAGGTCGTCTCGCGGGGTGCGGAGAACGTCAACGCCGAGCTGCCGACCGGCGAGGTCGAGGTGGAGGTCGGCGAGGTCGAGCTGCTGGGCGCGGCCGCCCCGCTGCCGTTCACCATCAACGCCGAGGACGGGGTCAACGAGGAGCGGCGCCTGGAGTACCGCTTCCTGGACCTGCGCCGTGAGCGCATGCACAAGAACATCATGCTGCGCTCGTCGGTGATCGCCTCGATCCGCTCGAAGATGGTGGCCCTCGGCTTCAACGAGATGGCGACGCCGATCCTGTCGGCGACCTCCCCCGAGGGCGCCCGCGACTTCGTCGTGCCGTCCCGGCTGCACGCGGGCCGTTTCTACGCGCTGCCGCAGGCCCCGCAGCAGTTCAAGCAGCTGCTGATGATCTCGGGCTTCGACCGCTACTTCCAGATCGCCCCCTGTTTCCGCGACGAGGATGCCCGCGCGGACCGCTCGCCGGGCGAGTTCTACCAGCTCGACGTCGAGATGAGCTTCGTCGAGCAGGAGGACGTCTTCCAGCCGATCGAGAAGCTCATGACCGAGCTGTTCGAGGAGTTCGGCGGCGGCCGTCATGTCACCTCCCCGTTCCCGCGGATCCCGTTCCGCGAGTCGATGCTGAAGTACGGCTCCGACAAGCCGGACCTGCGGGCCCAGCTGGAGCTCGTCGACATCACCGACGTCTTCGAGGGGTCGGAGTTCAAGGCGTTCGCGGGCAAGCACGTGCGTGCGCTGCCGGTGCCGGACGTCTCCGCCCAGCCCCGGAAGTTCTTCGACCAGCTCGGCGACTTCGCCGTCTCGCAGGGCGCGAAGGGCCTGGCCTGGGTCCGCGTGGCCGAGGACGGCTCGCTGACCGGACCGATCGCGAAGTTCCTGACCGAGGCGAACGTCGCCGAGCTGACCAAGCGCCTGTCGCTGGCCGCCGGTCACGCCGTGTTCTTCGGCGCGGGCGAGTTCGACGAGGTCTCGAAGATCATGGGCGCGGTGCGGGTCGAGGCCGCCAAGCGCGCCGGGCACTTCGAGGAGGGCGTCTTCCGGTTCTGCTGGATCGTCGACTTCCCGATGTACGAGAAGGACGAGGAGACCGGCACGATCGACTTCTCGCACAACCCCTTCTCGATGCCGCAGGGCGGCCTGGAGGCCCTGGAGACCCAGGACCCGCTGGACATCCTCGGCTGGCAGTACGACATCGTCTGCAACGGCGTCGAGCTGTCCTCCGGCGCGATCCGCAACCACGAGCCCGAGATCATGCTCAAGGCGTTCGAGATCGCCGGGTACGACCGGGAGACCGTCGAGGAGAAGTTCGCCGGCATGCTGCGCGCGTTCCGCTTCGGCGCTCCGCCGCACGGCGGCATCGCGCCCGGCGTCGACCGCATCGTCATGCTGCTGGCCGACGAGCCGAACATCCGCGAGACCATCTCCTTCCCGCTGAACGGCAACGCCCAGGACCTGATGATGGGCGCGCCGACGGAGCTGGAGGAGGCCCGGCTCAGGGAGCTGCACCTCTCGGTGCGCAAGCCGCAGCCGAAGTAGCGGGGGCGAGCGGCCGGAGGGGCGGGCCTCCGGCTCGCACGGTCGCGAGATCGCCGGGTGGCCCGGAACCGACGTCGGTTCCGGGCCACTTTCGTTCTCCCCGGCAACTGACAGCTCCTGCCCATGCTCCTGACAGGTCGGGTCCCTAGCGTCCCCGGCTCATGACGGAAACTCAGAAACCCCCCAGCGAACAGGGATGGACGCGGCGCAAGGCCGTGGCCGTCGGCGCGGGCGGCCTCGCGGCCGCGGGACTGGGCGGCACCGCCTACGCCACGGGCGCCACCGGGCGCGGCGGCCGCGAGGCCGCGGAGTCGGCCGGCGCCGACGCGGAGGCCTGCTACCGCCTCACCTCGGAGACGGTCGAGGGCCCCTACTACATCGACGCGGACAAGCTCCGCCGGGACATCACCGAGGACCGCGAGGGCATCCCGCTCCTCCTCGCCCTCACGGTGATCGACTCCGACACCTGCGGACCGGTCCGCGACGCGGCCGTCGACATCTGGCACTGCGACGCGACGGGCGTCTACTCCGGCTACGAGGACCAGGGCAGCGGCGGCGGGGGCGGCCCCGCTCCCACCGGCGAGCCCCCGACGGGCGCGCCGACCGGCGCTCCCACCGGCCCGCCGCCGGGAGGCGGCCATCAGGAGCCCACCGACGACACCCGCTACCTGCGCGGCACCTGGCGGACGGACCGGCACGGCCGGGTCGCCTTCCGGACGGTGTTCCCTGGCTGGTACCGGGGCCGGTGCGTCCACATCCACGTCAAGGTGCACGTGGACGGCGAGTGGACCGACGCCGGGTACGAGGGCGGCCGCGCCTGCCACACCGGTCAGTTCTTCTTCGACGAGGAGTCCGTCCTGGCGTCGGCGGCGGTGGAGCCGTACGCGGGCAACACGACCGAGCGCACGACGCTCGCCGAGGACACGATCTACGACCAGAGCGGCGTCGGGGGCGGCCTGCTGCGGCTGCGCTACGACCGGCGGCACATCGACCGGGGCGTCCACGCGACGATCACGGTCGGCGTCGACCCCGAGGCCACACAGGACGGTCAGGGCGGTCCGCGGCAGCCCAGCGCCCCGGCGTCGCCGTCGCCGTCGGCTGGCTGACCCGCCGGGTCCCGACCCGGCCCCGGCCCCGGTGACGGGCGGGAGAGGCGGTCGGCCGGCCGCTGGCGCACGCGGCGCGGCGCGGTGACGTCGCGCGGTGCGGGTCCGGCCGGCCGCGGGCCCGCACGACGACCACCCACGAGGCGGCGACCCGACGGGCCGGCCCGGGAGGGCCGGACCCGACCGCACCTGCCCGGGCCGGCCGAGCGCGGCGCGCCGGGCCGTCGGCCGGAGACCGTCACCGCACCCCGAGCCGACGCCGTCCGCGCCGTGGGCCGGGGTCGCTCAGCCGTCCGGTGACGCGCCTTCCTCCAGCAGGCGTTCCGCGATGTCCGTCGACCACGACTGGGCCCACGCGCGCAGGGCGGCGATGTCCGGCTCGACGAGGCCGTACTGCGTGAAGGCCGAGTCCGGGTAGTGGTCCGTGCCCTCCAGGCGCGCCTGGAGGGCCGGCAGGTCGAAGTCGTCGCGGGCGTGCCGGCGGGCCGCTTCCTCCAGGTCGGGGAAGCCGAACAGGGCGTGCGCCGCCCGCGCGTCGATCAGGTCGACCGCGAGTCCGCGGTCGTACAGCGCCCGGATCTTGGTGCCCACCGCGTCCTGCGGCGAGAGCGCCGGGCCGCTGGGGGTGGGTACGGGCGGGCTCCAGAAGGTCTCCTTGTGCAGGGCCAGCCGCAGAGCGACGCCGCTCTCCCGGTCCCGCACGGCCAGCCGGGCCGCCAGGTGCGCGGACAGCGGGTCCAGATCCTGCGGCGTCGCCTCGTAGCGGCCCAGGGCGGTCAGCGCGGCGGCCAGCGTCCGCGCCAGCACGGGCATCGGCTCCGTGCTCTCCGTCGCCAGGTCCACGTTGTCGTGGGGACGCCGCAGCAGCCCGTGGGCCTCCAGCGCGTAGCCGCCGGCCAGCACCCAGGCGGCCCCGGGGGCGGGCATGCCGAAGATCTCGGAGAGGAGACGGAGGTGGGGTCGAAGAAGGTCCACCGGGTAGTCGTAGCAGGTCCGGCCGGTGCGTGGGACCGGCACACGCGGCGCGGGCGCACACGCGGCGGCCGGACCCGCCGGCCCCGGGCCCGGTGCTGCCTCGCGACGAACTGCGTGAGGGTCGCCTGTACCTCGTGGATGGAGAAAAAAATTCGTCCCGCCCGGCAACTCTTCTTCGGGCGGCGACCACTGACGGGGCGTAAGCATGCTCCTCCCGTAAGGATCCCCCCGTGGCAGCTCCCTCCCACCGCCGGTCACTCCGCTCGCGCCGCCTCCTCGTGGTCACGGCCGCCGCCGTGGCCGCGGGCGTCGGCGCCGGCGTCGTCGTGATGAACGCCAGCGCCGGGACCGTCGACCTGTACCACCAGACGCTCGCCGCCAAGGACGGCTGGGCCTCCTCGGGCACGGGCACGACCGGTGGCGCCAAGGCCGACGCCGCGCACACCTTCACCGTCTCCACGCGCGCCGAACTGGTGAAGGCCCTCGGGTCGGCCACCGACACCACGCCCCGGATCATCAAGGTCAAGGGCACGATCGACGCCAACACCAGCGACGCGGGCAAGAAGCTGACCTGCGCGGACTACGCGGCGGGCACCGGCTACGCGCTGTCGTCGTATCTCAAGGCCTACGACCCGGCGGTCTACGGCCGCTCGAAGCTGCCCTCCGGCACGCAGGAGAAGGCCCGCGCCGCCGCCCAGGCCAAGCAGGCGAAGAACATCGTCTTCCGGGTGCCGGCGAACACGAGCGTCGTCGGCGTCCCCGGCACGGCCGCCGGGATAACCGGCGGCATGCTGCAGATCCAGAACGTGGACAACGTCATCGTCCGCAACCTGAGCTTCACCGCCACCGAGGACTGCTTCCCGCAGTGGGACCCGACCGACGGCGACGACGGCAACTGGAACTCGAACTACGACTCCGTCACCCTGCGCGGCGCGACCCACGTGTGGGCCGACCACAACTCGTTCACCGACGCGCCGCACCTGGACAGCGCCAACCCGAAGTACTTCGGCCGCGAGTACCAGATCCACGACGGCGCCCTCGACATCACCAAGAGCTCCGACCTGGTGACCGTCTCGCGCAACCGGTTCACCGACCACGACAAGACGATGCTGATCGGCAGCAGCGACAGCGAGCCCGCCGGCAAGCTGCGCGTCTCGATCCACCACAACGTGTGGAAGGGCATCGTGCAGCGCGCCCCGCTGACCCGGGTCGGGCAGGTGCACATCTACAACAACCACTACGACGTCACGCCCCTCGACGGCTACACGACGCAGTACAGCATCAACTCCCGCGCCAAGGCCCAGGTCGTCGCGGAGGGCAACTACTGGACGGTCCCGGCCGGCGGGAAGGTCGCCAAGCTGCTCAGCGGCGACGGCACCGGCGCGGTCAAGGGCTCCGGCAACGTCGTCAACGGCACGGTGACCGACGTGGTCGCGGCCTACAACGCGGCCTCGTCGAAGAAGCTGAAGACGACCGTCAACTGGACGCCGACCCTGACGGCCGGCCTGGAGACCTCGGCGAAGGACCTGCCGACGAGCCTGGCGACGACGACGGGCGCGGGCGTCCTGAAGTAGCGCCGGCCCGTCCGGGCGGCCCCCAAGACACGCGAGGGCCGGGTGACCACGAGCCCCTGGCCCTCGCGTTCGCCGTCCTCAGGTGTCGTACCTGCCGTCCCACGGGTCGGCGAAGGCGAGGCGGTCCGGGTAGAGCTCCGCCCAGGTCTCCGGCTCGCCGTCGTCGTCCTTGTCCTCGCGGATGACGAGGCCGAACAGGACGTTCTCGTACGTGAGGTGGAAGGGGCGGACCGCGATGTCCGTGTAGGAGCGGCGGGGCAGGCTGCGCAGGAGCGTGGCGAGGCGCACGCGGGCCCGGGTGAGGACCGAGTCGTCGCCGTGCGGGTCGCGCTGCTGCTCGGCCCAGGTTCCGGCGCACCAGATGTCCGAGTCGCGGTAGGCGCCGTCCGCGTCGAAGGTGTGCAGCACGGTGTAGAGGCGTTTGTGCTCCTCCCAGCCGTCGTCGAGACGGAAGCCCTGGGGGAAGGCGTACGTGACCGACGCGAGGAACTGCCCGTCCGCGTACCGACCGATGGACTCGGTGCGGTGTCTCGGCTCGTAGGCGATCGGAATGACCTCGGGGACTGCCATGGCGGAAACCATACGGCTTGGCGAGAACATGCCGAAGCGGGGGGAACCCCTCCGCCTTTTCCTCTACGTCTTCTCCTTCCGCCACAGCTTCTCCTTTTCGGCTTCTCCCCCGGACGCGGGAAGAGGGACGCCGCGCGTCCCTCTTCCGGTCGGAGCGCCGGCCCGGAGTGCGGCCCGGAGCGTCAGGCGTCGGTGCCGCCGAAGCGCTCCTTGTACGCCTCGAGGTCCTCGTCCGTGAGCTTGGCGAACAGGACCGGCGGGACGGTGAAGGAGGTGCCGGCCGGGACGGAGGCGAGGGCGCGGGCCTCGTCGGCCGTGACCCAGGTCGCCGTGTCGTCGGCGAGGGTGAACGCCTCGCGCATGACCTTGGCCGTCGCCGGGATGAAGGGCTCGGAGACCACCGCGTAGAGGTGGATCAGGTTCATCGCCGTGCGCAGGGTGAGGGCCGCGCCGTCCTTGTCGGTCTTGATCTCCAGCCAGGGGGCCTTCTCCTCCAGGTAGGAGTTGCCCGCGGACCACAGGGCGCGCAGGGCGGCGGCCGCCTTGCGGAACTGAAGGGCCTCCATCTGCGCCTCGTACTCGGCGAGGAGCCCGGCGATCTGCTCGCCCAGCTTCGCCTCCGCCTCGCCGGGCGCGCTGCCCGCGGGGACCTCGTCGCCGAAGCGCTTCCTGGAGAAGGACAGGACGCGGTTGACGAAGTTGCCCAGGGTGTCGGCGAGGTCCTTGTTCACCGTGGCCGTGAAGTGCTCCCAGGTGAAGGAGGAGTCGTCCGACTCGGGGGCGTTGGCGATGAGGAAGTAGCGCCAGTAGTCGGCCGGGAGCACGTCCAGGGCCTGGTCGGTGAAGACGCCGCGCTTCTGCGAGGTGGAGAACTTGCCGCCGTAGTACGTGAGCCAGTTGAAGGCCTTGACGTAGTCGACCTTCTTCCACGGCTCCCGCACGCCCAGCTCGGTGGCGGGGAACATCACCGTGTGGAACGGGACGTTGTCCTTGGCCATGAACTCGGTGTACCGGACGGGGTTCTCGCCCGTGTCGGCGTCGTACCACCAGGCCTTCCAGTCGCGGTTCTCCGGGTCGAGGTCCGACCACTCCTTCGTCGCGCCGATGTACTCGATCGGGGCGTCGAACCAGACGTAGAAGACCTTGCCCTCGGCGGCCAGCTCCGGCCAGGTGTCGGCCGGGACCGGGACGCCCCAGTCCAGGTCACGGGTGATGGCGCGGTCGTGCAGACCCTCGGTGAGCCACTTGCGGGCGATGGAGGAGGCCAGCTGCGGCCAGTCCGCCTCGTGCCGGGCCACCCACTCCTCGACCTCGTGTTGCAGCTTCGACTGCAACAGGAAGAGGTGCTTGGTCTCGCGGACCTCCAGGTCGGTGGAGCCGGAGATCGCCGAGCGCGGGTCGATCAGGTCCGTCGGGTCCAGGACGCGGGTGCAGTTCTCGCACTGGTCGCCGCGCGCCTTGTCGTAGCCGCAGTGCGGGCAGGTGCCCTCGACGTAGCGGTCCGGGAGGAAGCGGCCGTCGGCCGGGCTGTACACCTGGCGGATCGCCCGCTCCTCGATGAACCCGTTCTCGTTCAGGCGGCGGGCGAAGTGCTGGGTGATCTCGACGTTCTGCGGCGAGGAGCTCCGGCCGAAGTAGTCGAAGGCCAGCGCGAAACCGTCGTAGACCGCCTTCTGCGCGTCGTGCGCCTGCGCGCAGAACTCGGCGACCGGGACGCCCTGCTCCTTCGCGGCCAGTTCGGCCGGGGTGCCGTGCTCGTCCGTGGCGCAGATGTAGAGGACGTCGTGACCGCGCTGGCGCAGGTAGCGGGAGTACACGTCCGCCGGGAGCATGGACCCCACCATGTTGCCCAGGTGCTTGATTCCGTTGATGTACGGAAGGGCGCTGGTGATGAGGTGTCGAGCCATCGGAGGCTGCTCCCAGGTCGGTCGTGCGCGGTCGTTTTACGAGGCTTGAACTTGAAATCGTAGCCGACATGGGTGGGCCGCCCGCCTCCCGTTTTGCGGGGTGGGAGGCGGGCGGCCCAGGGGTGTCGCGTGACGCCGTCGGCGGCTACGGCCGCCAGGCGGCCAGGACGCCCTCGTAGAGCTCGGCGTCCGTGAGCTCCCGCGGGGCGGGGCCCGCGTGGAAGAAGGACGTGTTGGGGGTCTTGAGCTTGCGCAGGTAGTCGAAGGCCTTGTTGTCGTGCTCGCCGAAGGCCACGAAGGAGAAGAAGACGCCGGGGTGGTTCTTCGCCGCGTCGGTCAGGGCCTGGGTGGCCGGGGTCTTCGCGTCCGGGGCGCCGTCCGTCTGGAACACCACCAGGGCGGGGACGCCCGCGGCGGCGTGCTTCTCGTGCTGTCCGACGACGGCCTCGACGGCGGCGTGGTAGCTGGTGCGCCCCATGCGGCCGAGGCCGGCGTGCAGCTCGTCGATCTTGTTCTCGTGGTCGGTGAGGGTCAGCTCGCCGGTGCCGTCGAGTTCCGTGGAGAAGAAGACGACGCGCACCGTGGCCTCGGGGTCGAGGTGGGCCGCGAGGGCGAGGGTCTGCTCGGCGAGGGCCTGGGCGGAGCCGTCCTTGTAGTACGGGCGCATGCTCGCGGAGCGGTCGAGCACGAGGTAGACGTCGGCCCGCGTGCCGGTGAGGCCCGCGTCCTCGAGGGCGGCGGCCGCGGCCTGGTAGGCGGTGCCCAGGCCGGCGAGGGCCTCGGCCGGCAGCCGGGCGGGGGCCTGCGCGCCGGCCCCGCCCTCGGCGTCGTCGTCCTGTGCCGCGTCGGCCGCGGGGCTGTCGTCGGCGGCCGCGGGCTCGTCCGGCTCCGCGTCGGCCGCGGGCGCGGCGGGGGCTGCCGCCTCGGGCTCGGGCTCGGCCTCCGGCTCCGCCTCCGGGGCGGACTCGGCCTCGGACGCCGGCTCGGCGGAGGCTTCCGCGTCGGACGCCGTCTCGGCCTCGGGTGCGGCCTCTGCCTCTGCCTCTGCCTCGGCCTTGGCCTCCGGCTCCGGGGCGGACCCGGCTTCGGCCTCGGTCTCGGGTGCGGCCTCCGCTTCCGCCTCCGGGGCGGACTCGGGCTGCTCCGCGGCGACGGCCGCCTCGGGCTCGGCCTGCTTCTCCGGCTCCGGCTCCGGTGCCGTCTCCGTCTTCGGCGCGGACTCCGCTGCCGTTGCCTCCTGCGCCACCTCGGCCTCGGCCTCGGCCTCCGCGTCGGGCTCGGAGGCCGGTGCCTCCGCCTCGGCGGTCGGCTCCGGGGCGGTGTCGGGGGCGGTCTGCGGCGCGGCTTCCGCGGCGGGCTCCTCGGCCGTCGCGTCGGCGTCGGCCTGCGGCTCCGTCTCGTCCGGGGCCGCGACCGGCTCGGGGTCTGCGGCGCTCTCCTCGGCCGCGACCGGGACGTCGGTTTCCTCCCCGTCCGCTGCCTCCGCCGGCTCGGGCGTCGACGAGGTGTCCGCCGCCTCGACGTCGGCTTCCGCCTGCGTCGCGGCGCTGTCCGCACTCACGGCGTCGGCGTCGGCGTCGGCCTCAGGCTCGGGGGCGGCCTCGGCGTCGGCCTCGGCGTCAACCTCGGCCTCGTCCTTCGTCCCGGCGTCCGCCGTGCTCTCGGCCTCGGCGTCAGCCTTGACGTCGGTCTCGGCCTCGGACGTGCCCTTCGCTCCGGCCCCGGCCGTGCTCTCCGCCTCGGACGTGCCGGCCGCCTCGGCCGTGTCCGTGTCCTTGCCCGTGCTCGCGTCCGTTCCCGTTGCGGGGGTCGTGGGGGCGGCGGGGGCGGGTTCCGTCGGCGTCGTCTGCTTCGGGACCGTCACGTGGTCGAAGGCCGCCGCCACGAGGTCGTGTTCGTCCTGGTTCGCCGTGCGGGGCTCGGGGACCCGGGCGACCGTGGGGTCCGGCTTCGGCTCGGTCGCGGGTGCGGGGGCGGCCGGAACCGGCTGCTCCTGTTCCCGTCCCTCGGTGGCGGTTCGTTCCTGCGAAGGAACCTGTTCCGCACCCTCTGCCTCGGCGGTACGCCCCTTGCGGGACCTGCCGAACGCATTCCGCAGGAGAGTGAGAATGCCCATTTGCGCAACCCTTCGCATGAGTTGATGCCCGTAAATCCCTGGCCAGGACGGACACGTAAGGTTAGCGGCCCCGTGTGGTGATCTTGGGCAGGGGTGAGTGTGCGGATCCGGGGTGTGTCAATACCGCCTCGGCGCCGCCCCGAGGCCCGCTCCGCACCTCCCCGACGCCCCTGTGGCTGCCGGGGATTCACTCGCCGTTCACGCTGCCGCAGTTCCCGCGCACATACGCGCCCCTAGCGTCACGTCCACACCAAGGGAACGCAAGGGGAGATTAAAGGTGCGCAAGCTTCTGCCGTTGATCGGAACGCCGTCCCAGTCCCATCCCGGCGGCCGCTCCGCCATGACCTGCCGTTTCCGGTGCGGCGACGCCTGCTTCCACGAGGTGCCCAACACCAGTGACAACGCCTACGTCGGCGACGTCATCGCGGGGGCGATCGGCCGTCGGGCGCTGGTGCGCGCCGCCGCCGTCGTCACCGTCGCGGCGGCCGCCGGCACCTCCGGACTCGCCGGCGCCCGGCCCGCCGCCGCGTCCGCCGGGGCGCCGGGCGGACCGGCCGGCAAGCCGTCCGGGAAGCCGGGAGGGCAGGCCGCTCGCGGGCTGCGCTACCGCTCCGTCGCGCCGAACACCGCCGACGCCGTCACCGTGCCGGAGGGGTACGGGCACAACGTCGTCATCCGCTGGGGCGAGCCCATCCTGCGCGGGGCTCCGGCCTTCGACCCCGAGAACCAGACGGCCGCCGCCCAGGCCGGTCAGTTCGGCTACAACAACGACTTCCTGGCGCTGCTGCCCCTGCCCGGCGAGTGCGGCCGCCAACTGCTCGTCGCCAACCACGAGTACACCGACGAAGTGCTGATGTTCCGTGGGTACGACCCGGCCGCTCCCACCCGGCAGCAGGTCGAGGTGGCGTGGGCGGCGCACGGGCTGGCCGCCGTCGTCGTGGAGGAGGACCGGCGGACCGGCAGGCTCACCGCCGTGCCCCGGCACCACCTCAACCGGCGGGTCACCGCCACCACCGAGTTCCGGCTGACCGGGCCCGCCGCCGGGTCCGACCTGCTGAAGACGTCCGCCGACCCCACCGGCCGCACGGTCCTCGGCACGCTCAACAACTGCTCCGGCGGCACGACCCCGTGGGGCACCACGCTGCACGGCGAGGAGAACTTCAACCAGTACTTCGCCAACAGCGGGCGTCCCACCGACAAGCGGTACGGGATCGGGACCGGGGCCACCGAGCGCAAGTGGGAGCGGTTCGACAAGCGCTTCGACGTGGCGCAGGAGCCCAACGAGGTGCACCGGTTCGGCTGGGTCGTGGAGTTCGACCCGTACGACCCGACGTCCACGCCCCGCAAGCGCACCGCCCTCGGCCGGTTCAAGCACGAGGCCGCGACCGTGCGGCTCACGGCGGACGGGCGGCCGGTCGTCTACTCCGGCGACGACGAGCGCTTCGACTACTTCTACAAGTTCGTCGGCAGCAAGCGGATGCGGAAGGGGTCGGGCAGGGCGGTGCGCGAGCACAACCTGTCGCTGCTCGACGAGGGGACGCTGTACGTGGCCCGGCTCACCGGCGACTCGCCCGCGATCGAGGTGGACGGGACGGGCAGGCTGCCCGCCGACGGCGAGTTCGACGGCAGCGGCGAGTGGATCCCGATCGCCACCGCCACCGCCGGGGGCGCCGTCTCGCACGTCGAGGGGATGAGCGCCGAGGAGGTCCTCGTCTTCACGCGCCTGGCCGGTGACAAGGTCGGCGCGACGAAGATGGACCGGCCCGAGGACATCCAGCCCTCGCCGGTCACCGGCAAGGTGTACGTCGCCCTCACCAACAACACCAACCGCGGTGTGGGCGCGAACGCCAAGGCCGACGAGGCCAACCCGCGCAACGCCAACAAGCACGGGCACGTCCTGGAGCTGACCGAGCGGCGCAACCGTCCCGAGAGCACCTCGTTCGCCTGGTCGCTGTTCCTGGTCGCGGGCGACCCCGACGACCCGGCGACCTACTTCGCGGGCTTCCCGAAGGACGACGTCAGCCCGATCTCGTGCCCGGACAACGTGGCCTTCGATCCGCACGGCAACCTGTGGATCTCCACCGACGGCAACCAGCTCGGCTCGCACGACGGCCTGTTCGGCGTCGCGACGCGCGGCTCCCGGCGCGGTGAGCTGAAGCAGTTCCTGACGGTGCCCACCGGCGCGGAGACCTGCGGGCCGCTCGTGCAGGACCGGCGGGTGCTGGTCGCGGTGCAGCACCCGGGCGAGATCGACGGCGCGACGGTGGACAAGCCGGCGAGCACCTGGCCGGACGGGCCGGGGAAGATCGTCCGCCCGGCCGTGGTGGCCGTGTGGCGCAAGGACGGCCGGGACATCGGCGTCTAGGACGAGGACGAGGACGAGGACGAGGACGAGGGCGCGGGCCCGGGCGTGACGCCCGCGGCCCCGCTGCGGGGAGCGGGGCGGCGGGCGGTCAGGCCCGGACGCGGGTCGGTTCCGCGGGCGGGGCG
>NZ_JAHHIT010000155.1 GCF_024539675.1 Streptomyces hilarionis
CCCCCGAGCCCGCCGCCCGCGTCCGCACGGCCGGGGCCGACGACTCCGCGCGACCGGCCGGGGCCGAGACGCTCACCGCCCCGGGCGAGGGCGCCGCCGGACCGGCGACCGGTCCGCGAGGCGGCCTGCCGGGCCCCGGGCAGGGCGTCCCCGCGCCCCGCGTCCCCGAGTCGCCGGTCTCCCCGCGCGCCGCGGCCGACCGGGACGACGAGGCCCACGCCCGGACGACCGCCCGGACGACGGAGCCCGCGCTGCCCGGCCGCAGGGCGGCGTCCCCGACCGCCCCGGCTTCGACGGGGGGCCACGACGACGGCTCCGGCGACTCCACGCACCTCTCGGGCCTCCCCGTCCGCCGCACCCCGGCCACGGGCCCCGACGGCTCCGGCGCCCCCGCCGAGGCCGCCTCCGGCGAGGCCTCCTCCCGAGCGGGCTCCGAGGCGCCGGCGACGGGGCGTGCGGCGCCATCCGCCCGGGCCGCGCTCGGTGCGCCGCCCGCCGGCGGCGACGAGGCCCGGCCGCTGCGGCGCCGGGTGCGCGGCGCCACCCTGCGGACCACCGCCGACGCCGCCCAGCAGACGGCACGCCGGGCGGCCCTCCCGGCCGACGCCGACGCCGTGCGCGAGGCGCTGGACGAGTTCGAGGCGGCCGTGGCCCGGGCGCACCGGGACAGCGGCGGCGACACGGGCGAGCACGCACGTCCCGCCGCCGTCCGCCCCTCGTCCCCCACCGAAGACCCGGCCGGACGCCGTGACGGCCGCCGTCGCGACGACCGGACCGAGCAGGCCGACCGGACAGCGCCGTCCGACCCGTCCGCACCGCATGACCAGAACCACCTTCCGGAAGGAGCCGAGCAGTGAGCACGTCGACAGGTGAGACTCCCGCCGGAGACGCCAGGCCGACCGATCTGCGGGCCGCCGCAGCCGACTTCACCTGGCTGCTCAACCGTTTCGCCACCGAGACCGCGGGCGTCGTGGACGCCATCGCGGTGTCCTCCGACGGGCTGCTGATCGCCGTCTCGGAGCTGCGCGAGCACGCCGACTCCGAACGGCTGGCCGCGATCGTCTCGGGCATCACCAGCCTGGCGGCCGGTGCCTCCGGCAACTACGGCCTGGGCGGCCTGAACAAGGTGATCATCGACCTGGAGGGCGGTCATGTCCTGGTCTCCGCGATCGGCAGCGGCGCCGTGCTCGGCGTCGTCACCGACAAGGAGGCCAAGCTGGGCAACATCGCCTACGAGATGACGGTGTTCGCCAACCGCGCCGGCGCCGCGCTCAGTCCGCAGCTCGTCCTGGAGCTGAAGAACAGCGTCGGCGTCACGCGCACGCGCTGACCGCGTGCCACCGTAGAGAAAGCGAACACCGATGGCGGACGGCCGCACCCCGCACGGGGCCGGCGAGGACGGCGTCGCCCCGGTCGGGCCCGCGCCCGCCGTCCGGCCCTTCCTGGTCACCGCCGGCCGGGTCGCGGGCGGCTCGGGCGAGGCGTCGTCCGGCCGGACGATGCCCGTGGAGACCCAGTTGGTGGCCACCACCGACGGGATCGACGCGCTCGACCGGCTCGCCTTCGAGCAGCACGACATCGTCGCGGCCTGCCGCGTCCCGCAGTCGATCGCGGAGATCGCGGCCCGGCTGCGGCTGCACCTGAACGTGGTGCGGGTCCTCGCCGAGGACCTGCGCACGGCGGGGCAGCTGTCGGTGCACGTGCCCGACTCCGGCGTCACCCACGACGCGTCCGTCCTGCGCAGGGTTATCGATGGCCTGCGGGCCATCCCCGACTCCCGGGGAGTACTCCGTGACACCGACTGAACCGCTGGTCCGCGCCTCGGCCGGCCAGTCCGCCGTACGGCCGCCGCTGCCGGTGAAGCTGGTGATCGCGGGCGGCTTCGGCGTGGGCAAGACCACCGCCGTCGGCTCGATCTCCGAGATCGAGCCGCTGACCACCGAGGCGGCGATCACCGAGGTGGCGGCGGGGGTGGACGACCTCAGCCACACCCCTCGCAAGACCACCACCACGGTCGCGATGGACTTCGGCTGCATCACCATCGACCCGACCCTGAAGCTCTATCTGTTCGGCACGCCCGGACAGGAGCGCTTCGGGTTCATGTGGGACGACATCGTGGAGGGCGCGGTCGGCGGGCTCGTGATCGTCGACACCCGCCGCCTCGACGACTGCTACGCCGCGGTCGACTACTTCGAGCACAAGCAGATCCCGTTCGCCGTGGCCGTGAACGCCTTCGACGGACAGGTGGCGCACACGCTGGAGGAGGTCCGCTGGGCGCTGGACGTCTCGGACGGCGTGCCGCTGCTGGTCTTCGACGCGCGCGAGCGCGGCTCGGTCCGCGACGCGCTCCTCGTCGTGCTGGAACAGGCCCTGGCCCGTTCGGAGCGCTGACGGCGAACGCCCCCGGACGGGCCCGCACGGCGGGTCCGGCGCTCCGGGACGAACGCTCCAGGACGGACGGGACGAGCGGCCAAGAACAGGAAGTCCGGGGCGGGGAGACACTCTCCCCGCCCCGGACTCCGTCGAGGGCCCGCGTCCTAGGCGCGTCTGCGCACCCCCGGCGAGACGGCCGCCTTGGTCGCCGCCCAGAACAGCGCGAGCGTGACCAGGGCGAGGCCGGCGACCAGGGCCGCGCCGCCCACGACCTTCTCGTAGTCGTGCTGGTAGAGGCCGTCGACGATGTAGCGGCCGAGACCGCCGAGGCTGACGTACGCGGCGATGGTGGCCGTGGAGACGATCTGGATGGCCGCCGAGCGCAGTCCGCCGAAGATCAGCGGGAGCGCCACGGGCAGTTCGACGCGGAGCAGGACGTCGCTCTCGCGCATGCCCATCCCGCGCGCGGCGTCCACCGGGGACGGGTCGACGGAGCGCACCGCCTCGTAGGTGGTGACCAGGATCGGCGGCACGGCGAGGATGACCAGCGGGATCATCACCGGCAGCATGCCGAACCCGAGCACGATGGTCGTCACCACCAGCAGACCGAAGGTGGGCAGCGCCCGGGCCGCCGTGGCGACCAGGGACAGGACGTTGCCGCCCCGCCCGTAGTGGCCCGTCACCAGGCCGACGGGCAGTCCGATGACGGCCGCGAGCGCGAGCGCCTCCAGGGAGTACTGGACGTGTTCCCACACGCGGGTGGGGATCCCGTCGTACCCGTGCCAGTGGGCGCTGTCGCCGAAGAAGTCGCTGACGAAATGCAGTACGTTCACCGGGCTGCGTCCTCCAGGGCGGGCACGGCCGGATCGGGTCGCGAGCCCGCGCCCCGGGATCCGCGACGGCTCGGGCCGCCCGGCATCCAGGGGGTGAGCCAGACGCGCACGACGACCAGGACGGCGTCGGCCAGGACCGCGAGGGCGGCGCTGGTGAGCACGGAGTTCCAGGCGAGTTCGGGCCGGTTGTAGATCTGGGCGTCGTGCAGCAGGTTGCCGAGGGCCCCCTGGTTGCCGATCAGCATGCCGACGCTCACGAGGCTGATGCTGGACACGGTGGCCACCCGCAGCCCGGCGATGATGGCGGGCACCGCGATCGGCAACTGGACCTGCACGTAACGGCGGACGGGTCCGAAGCCCATGGCGGTCGCGGCGGCCAGGGTCTCCTGCGGCACCGAGCGGACTCCGTCGACGATCGCCGGCACGAGCACCACGAGGGTGTACACCGTGAGCGGGATCATGACGGTGAGCTCGGTCTGCCCGGTGTAGTCGATGAGGACGACGAAGAAGGCCAGCGAGGGGATCGCGTAGAGCACGGTCGTCACCCACAGCACGGGCGGGTACAGCCAGCGCAGCCGCACGCACAGCTGGGCCAGCGGGAGCGCGAGCAGCAGCCCGGCCAGCACGGGCAGCAGGGCCTCGCGCAGGTGCAGTCCGATCAGGCCGAGCCAGTCGTGCTGGAGGTCGCTCGGGATGTCGAAGAAGCGGTTCACCGGATGACCTTCTCGGCGCCGGCGCCGGTGGTCCGCGGCTCGGCGCGGCCTGCCGCGTGGGCGCCGCGGATGGCGTCGGCGATGGAGGCCTGCGAGACGACTCCGGCCGCCCGGCCCTCGTCGTCCACGGCGACGGCCCACCCGGTGGGCGACAGGACGGCGCAGTCCAGCGCGGCGCGCAGCGAGTCCTGTCCGGCGACGAACGGACGTCCGCACGGCAGCAGTCGGCCGACGTCGATCTGCCCGGCCGTCAGCCGCTCGGGTTCGCTCCAGCCGAGCGGACGGCCGTCGAGGCCGGTGACGAGGACGTAGGGGGCCTCGTCCGCGCCGCGGGCGGCGATCTGTTCGGCGGTGGCGTCGACCGCCACGACCGGGGCGGTGAGCAGCTCCAGGCCGGCGGAGGAGAAGAACGACAGGCGCCGGATGCCGCGGTCGGCGCCGAGGAAGTCCTCGACGAAGGCGTCGGCGGGGTCGGACAACAGCTCGGCGGGGGGCGCGAACTGGGCCAGCCGGCCGCCGGTGCGCAGCACGGCGACCATCGTGCCCAGCTTGACGGCCTCGTCGATGTCATGGGTGACGAAGACGATCGTCTTGCCCAACTCGTCCTGGATGCGCAGGAGTTCGTCTTGCAGTCCCTTGCGGACGACCGGGTCGACGGCGGAGAAGGGCTCGTCCATCAGCAGCACGGGCGGATCGGCGGCGAGTGCCCGGGCCACGCCGACGCGCTGTTGCTGGCCGCCGGAGAGCTGATAGGGGTACCGCTTGGCGAACGAGGCGTCGAGCCCCACGCGTTCCATCAGTTCGCGGGCCCTCGCGCGGGCCTTGTCCTTGCTCCAGCCGAGCATCCGGGGGACGGTGGCGATGTTGTCGACGATCGTGCGGTGCTGGAAGAGTCCGGCGTTCTGGATGACGTAACCCATGCCCCGGCGAAGGGTGTTGACCGGCTGCTGCCGACTGTCGACGCCGTCGATGAGGATCGTGCCGTCGCTGGGCTCGACCATTCTGTTGATCATCCGCAGCGTGGTCGTCTTGCCGCAGCCCGAGGGCCCCACCAGGACGGTGATCGCGCCGTCCGGTATGTCGAGGGAGAGCCGGTCGACCGCCACCGTGCCGTCCGGGTACCGCTTGGTGACTGAATCTATCCGTATCACAACGCCGAATACCCTTCGGGTCTGGCAATTTCCGCCCGCACTCGACCGATCGAGTCCGGATCATTGCGGGAGAGTCTAGACCGCCCACCGGACGGCAGTCCGCCGCCGGGCCCCGCCCTCGACTGCCGTCCACCGACGGGGCCGCACCACCGCCGGGCCGCCCCCGGCCGAGGAGCCGTGCGACCGCCGCCCACGCCCCCGCGCCCGCTCACGCGGCCGCCGGGGCCGCCGTCGGGAAGCCGGCGCTGCGCAGGACGCGTCCGCCGGGCAGGACGGTGTAGACCTCGCAGCCGCCCCGCGCCGCCGCCCACTCGACGCCCTCCGCGCCCAGCGCGAACGCGGCGGTGGCCACGGCGTCGGCCTCGGTCAGGGTCGGGGCCACGACGGTGAGGCTGTCGACGCCCGTGACCGGCCGGCCGGTGCGGCCGTCGAGGATGTGGTCGCCGCGTTCGTAGCGTGCGGAGGTGGCGACGGCCGCGTCGGTGAGGTCGAGGACGGCGCAGAGCCTGTCGGCGAGGTCGGGATGTCGTACGCCGACCCTCCAGGGCCCGCCGGAGACGACCACGTCACCGCCGGCGTTGAGGCAGAACCGGCTGAGTCCGGCGCGGGTCAGCAGCTCGGCCGCGCGCTGCACGGACCAGCCCTTGACCACCGCGCAGGGATCGAGGCCGCGGCCGGGCAGCCGCACGTCGAAGGCGCCGCCGGTGGCCAATCGGTAGTGCTCGCAGAGCGCGAGGACCTCCACGAGGTCGGCGCTCAGCGCGTCGGCCGACAGCTCGCCCCGGTCGTACCGGGACACCTCGCTGTCGGCCCTGAACGGGCTGAAGCGCGCGTCGACCGCGAGCAGCCAGGCGAACACGGCGTCGGCGCTCTCCCCGGCGACGTCGGGGTCGTCGATCCGCAGGGAGACCGGGAACCCCATCACGTGCTCGACGCGCCGCACGTCAGGCGCCCTTGGCGTCGATCGCGGCCTGGAGGGACTCCCTGTAGCCGTCGCTCGTGAGGGTCGCGCCGGAGACGGTGTCGATGTCCGCGCTCTGCGCGCTGAGCGTCTCCGCGACGAGTTTCGGGACGGCGGCGGTGGTCTGCGGATGGTTCGGCTGCTTCAGCATCCTCACCGCCGTGATCCTGTCGCCGTCGAAGGTGACCTGGACCTGGACGTCGCCCTTCTCCGTGGTCACGGTCGTGCCGGTGACGACCGTCGACCCCGCGGCGTCGGAGGAGGCCGCGGGCGCCGGGGCGGCCTCGGCGGTGGAGGTCGTCGCGGTCGACGGCTCGTAGCGCCAGACGGGGATCAGGCCGGCGACGGACAGGACCAGGACGGGCAGTGCTCGCTTCACGGTGTCTCTCGTCTCCCTCATCCCGCCAGGCTGAAGCGCTCGAAGTGGATCTGCGGCTTGGGCACGTCGAGCTCGCGCAGGGTGCCGAGGACCGCGTTCATCATCGGCGGCGGCCCGCACAGGAAGACATCGCGCTGCGCGATGTCCGGTACGAGCGCGGCCAGTTCGCGAGGCGCCAGCCGGTCGGGCGCCGCCGGCCCGGTGACCAGGTGGAGTTCGGCGCCCTTGGCGAGCGCCAGCTCGCGCAACTCGTCGTAGAGGACGGCGTCACGCTCCCCGGCCACCCGGTAGACGACGACCGCGTGCCCGTGGATCTCCTCCAGCAGCGCCCGGATCGGGGTCACGCCGACGCCGCCGGCGATGAGCACGGCCTCCGGGCGGGTGCGGTGCATCGCGGTGAAGGCGCCGTAGGGGCCCTCGGCGAAGACGCGGGTGCCGGGCGCGAGGCCGCGCAAACCCGCGGAGCCGTCGCCGGCCGCCTTCGCGGTGAGCCGCAGCCGGGTGCCGTCGGGCGCGGCCGACAGGGAGAAGGGGTTCGCCTGCCACCAGCGGTCCTTGGTCAGGAACCGCCACAGGAAGAACTGGCCGGCCCGGGCGGGCATCCTGTCCAGGTCGCGGCCGGTGATGTACACGCTGACGACGTTGTCGGCCTCGGGCACGACCGCCTCGACGCGCAGTCGGTGCCGCCAGTTGCGCCACAGGGGCAGCGCGAGACGGCCCAGGGCGACCGAGCCCAGGGCGACGCCCCACAGCGCGTACCAGTAGGCCGTGGCGGCGGACGACGCCGTGAACGTCGTCCCGGCCGCGACCTGGTGGGTGAAGGCCAGCACCACGGCGACGTAGGCGTACAGGTGGATGAAGTGCCAGGTCTCATAGGCGAGCCTGCGGCGGGCCCAGCGGGCCGAGGCGCCGCCGAGGACCAGGATCAGGGCCATCGCGACGACGGCGCGGAAGACGCCCTCGACGGTCTCGGCGAGGTCGACCACCTGGCTCACGGGGTTCATCGAGGAGGACTCGGCATAGCCGAAGGCGATGAAGACCACGTGGGCGACCAGCGTCCACAGCAGGCCGAAGCCGGTCCAGCGGTGCCAGTTCGTCAGCCGGTCCATGCCGATGCGGCGGTCGAGCCAGGGCAGCCGGGCCACCAGCAGCAGCTGGAAGGCCATCAGCAGGGCGGCGTACAGGCCGGCGAACCGGCCGACGACCACCAGGGCGTTGGAGGCGAAGCCCGCCTGCACGGCGAAGCAGGTCACGACGGCCGCGTTCGCGGCCAGCACGGCGTACAGGCCGGTGCGGGCCACCACTTTCGGACGTATCGCCGTGGGGGGCGCGGGTGGCGATTGGACGGTCGTCACGGACGGAAACTCCTCGATCGGGGCCTCAGGAGACAGAGCTTCGCCGTGCTTCGCTGTCGATTTCCTGTCGTACAACTTTCAAGAGCTTATCGATCCGCGCGCGGGGCGGACGCGGGTCTGGCGTCCCGGGGCGCGTGGCGCACTATGAGCGGGTGGAAAAAGTACGACTCCTCGTCGTGGACGACGACCCGCCGATCGCCGACCTCGTGGCGACGGTCGCCCGCTACGAGGGCTGGGACGCGGTCACCGCGAACTCGGGAGAGGAGGCGCTGGCCCGCGCCGCCGACTTCCGTCCCGACATCGTGGTGCTCGACCTGATGCTGCCCGACGTCGACGGCTTCGGGGTGCTCGACCGTCTGCGGCGCTCCGGCACGATGGTGCCGGTCGTCTTCCTCACCGCGCGCGACGGGGTCGCCGACCGCGTGGCCGGACTGACCCGGGGCGGCGACGACTACCTGGTGAAACCGTTCGCCGTGGAAGAGCTCATGGCGCGCCTGCGGACCGTGCTGCGGCGCAGCGCCGGCCCCGGCTTCCGGCGGTCCGTGCTGCGGGTGGCGGATCTCGTCATGGAGGAGGACACCCGCGAGGTCCGGCGCGACGGACGACTGCTGACCCTGACCCCCACCGAGTACGAGGTGCTGCGCTATCTGATGCGCAAGTCGCCGACCGTGCTCACCAAGGCGCAGATCCTCGACCATGTCTGGGAGTACGGCTTCGGCGGCCGTTCCAACGTCGTCGAACTCGTCGTGAGCCGGCTGCGCCGCAAGCTCGACGCGACGGGCGACGACCCGCTGATCCAGACCGTGCGGGGTTTCGGGTATGCCGTCCGGCAGGCGGCCGAGTGATCGCCCGGCGCCGGCGGTTCTCCCGCGGCCTGCGGCTCGGCACGCGGCTGGCGCTCGGTCTGGGCGCGCTGTCGCTGGTGGTGTTCGCGGTCGTCGGCACGGCCCTGACCACCTACATGCGCGACTATCTGTCGGCCCAGCTCGACGACCAGCTGGGCATCGCGCAGGCCGCCCAGTCCAAGTCCATCGTGGACTCCGGCTCGCTGACCGGGAAGAAGTACTGGGGCTGGTACTACGCCGTGTACGACGTGCGCGGCGGCGAGCCCGTGCTGCGCAAGCCCGAGGAGCCCGGTGACGTGCCCCGGGACGTCGGCGACCTCACCGCCCTGGCCAGGGCGCAGACGACCGCCGGCGCCGAGGTGCTGAGCACCGCGCACCTCGCGGACGGGGAGTACCGGCTGCGGGCCTGCGCGGTGGAGCCCGGGGTGGTGCTGGTCAGCGGCGCGCCGATGGACGACCTCGAGGACACCGTCGGTCAGCTGATCACGATCCAGGTCGTCACCTTCGGCCTGGCCCTGCTCGCGCTGGTGGTGTTCGGCCGAGCGCTGCTGCGGCGCGGGCTGAAGCCGCTGAGCGACATGGCGCACACCGCGCACGGCATCGCCTCCCACGACCTGAGCGAGTCGGCGTCCCGTCTCCCCCTGCGCGCGGACGCCCCCGGCGGCGGCCCCGAGGTGGAGGAGCTGCGCACGGCGTTCAACACCATGCTGGAGCACATCGACGACTCCCTCGCCGTGCGCGCGGAGGCCGAGCAGCGGCTGCGGCGGTTCGTCGCCGACGCCTCGCACGAACTGCGCACCCCCCTGATGTCGGTGCGCGGTTACGCCGACCTCTTCCAGTACGCGGCCGCCAACGCGCCCGAGGAACGCGACAGGCACCTGGCCCGGCTGCGCGCCGAGGCCGCCCGGATGGGGTTCCTGCTGGACGATCTGCTGTTGCTGGCCCGGCTGGACGCGGCCGAGGCGCAGACGCCTCTGCGGATGGAGAAGGCCGACCTGGTGGAGCTGGTCGAGCAGGCGGCCGACGCGTTTCGCGCGAGCCACCCCGGCCACCCGCTGACCGTGGCGCCGGGGCCCTCGGCCGTGCCGTTGCAGATGGACCCCCACCGCATCCGCCAGGTCCTGGACAACCTGCTCACCAACGCGGCCGTGCACACCCCGGCCGGGACGCCGGTCGGCATCGAGGTGACCGTCTCGCCGGACACGGCGCGGGTCCATGTGGCCGACCGGGGCCCCGGCATCCCGCCCGAGGAGCGGGACAGCGTCTTCGACCGCTTCTACCGCGTCGACAAGGCCCGCAGCCGCGACCGCGGCGGCAGCGGTCTGGGACTGTCGGTCGCCCGCTCCCTGGTCCGGGCGCACGGCGGCTCCCTGGAACTGGGCCCCCCGGCGACGAGCACGGTGTTCACGGTCGCGCTGCCCCTGTGGCCCGGGGCGGAAGCGACGGCCGGCGCCGCGGGCCGGGTGAACTCCGGGGAGGGCCCGGGATGAACCACGGGGCGGGCGGGCAGACATGACACAGCCTCACCGCGCCGGCCCGGCGCCGCCGCACCACCCGAACGCCTCACACCACCGCACCGCGGTCGCCGTTCGGCCCGCGCTCCGTCGGCTGTCGGACACCGCACCGTCACACCGCAGGGGAACCGCTCCCCCGTCCCCTCCCCAGGCTCGCCCCCGATCCGTCACACCGCCGCCGCGCGGTCACGACGCGGAAGGACGACGTGCGCCGTGTCCCTGCTGCCCCTGGACGAGACCGCGTCCCCGCGTCCGCACCCGCCGGCAAAGGCCGGCCGCCGCACGCCGGGCGCGACCGCGGCCCGCCGGGTCCTCGTCCTGCTCCCGCTGCTCCTGCTCGCCGTGTGGGCGGCGCTCGACCGGCGCGCCGTGCACGACGGAGCCGTGCGGCTGGCCGGGGCCGACCCCTGGTGGCTGCTGCTCGGGCTGCTCTTCACCTACCTGGGTGCGGTCGCCGCCGCCTGCGTGCGTCAGGGGGCGGTCCCGGAGCGCCTGCCGCCGGGCCCGCTGGTGGCCTCGCAGATCGCCGCGGGCGCCGCGAACCACGTGCTGCCGGCGAGCATAGGAGCGCACGCGGTCACCGTCCGGTTCCTGCTGCGCCAGGGCGTCCCGCTGCCCCGGGCGACCGCCTCGATCGCCCTGTACGCGCTGGTCCGGGCGGTGGCGAAGACGCCGCTGGTGGTGGTCTTCGTCCTCGCCGCGCCCGCCGCCGCGCCCCCGGTCCGTCTTCTGCCGGAGGGCCGCACGCTGGTCCTGGCGGCCGTCGGCCTCCTGCTGGCGCCCGCGGCGGCCGCGGCGCTCTGCCTCCTCGTCCGGCCCCTGCGCCGGCCCGCCCTGGAGTTCGTCCGCACGGCCCTCACCGACGCCCGGCGTCTGCACACCCGCCCCGCGCGCTTTCTGCCCCTGTGGGGCGGAGCCCTCGCGGCCCCGCTGACCCAGGCGAGCGTGGTGGCCTCGGTGGGCACGGCGCTCGGCCTGCCCATGTCCTGGCCTCAGTTGCTGTTCGCGTTCCTGGCGGCGAGCACCGCGGCGGGCGCCGTGCCCGCGCCGGGCGGGATCGGCCCCGTCGACGCGGCCCTGGTGTTCACCCTGGCCGGCTACGGCACCCCGCTGCCGCTGGCCACGGCGACCGTCATCGGCTACCGGGCCCTGACGGTGTGGGTGCCGCTGCTGCCGGGGATGCTGGTGCTGTCGGCGCTCGTGCAGCGAAAGCTGCTGTGAGCGCCGACCGCCGCGTCAGTTCCCGTCGTCCGCCGCGAGACGCAGCGAGATGCTGTTGATGCAGTACCGCTGGTCGGTCGGGGTCGGGTACCCCTCGCCCGCGAACACGTGCCCGAGGTGGGAGCCGCAGCGGGCGCAGCGCACCTCGGTGCGCAGCATCCCGTGCGTGCGGTCCTCGATCAGCTCCACCGCGTCGGTGTCCTTGGGGTCGAAGAAGGACGGCCAGCCGCAGTGGGACTCGAACTTGGTGTCGGAGGTGAACAGCTCCGCGCCGCAGGCCCGGCAGGAGTAGACGCCCTTGGCCTTGGTGTCGGTGTACTCACCGGTGAACGCCGGCTCGGTCGCCGCCTGGCGCAGGACGGCGTACTCGGCGGGCGTCAGCTCCGCCCGCCACTGCTCGTCCGGCTTTTCGACGTCGTACGACATGAGCCTCAGCCCCTCACTGCGAAAGACGGTCCAGAATGCGCGGGCCCAGGTCGGTCACGTCTCCCGCGCCCATGGTGAGAACGAGATCACCGGCCTTCGCCATTCCCGCGATCACGGCCGGCGCCTCGTCCTTGTCGTGGACGGCCGTCACGTCGGCGCCCGCCGCGCGCGCCGCGTCGATGATCAGCTCGCTGGTGACGCCCGGGACCGGGTCCTCGCGGGCCGGGTAGATGTCGAGGACGACGGAGGCGTCCGCCAGGGCCAGCGCCTGTCCCATCTCGACGCCGAGCTCCTGGGTGCGGGAGAACAGGTGCGGCTGGAACAGGACGAGGATGCGGGCGTCGCCGACCGCCGCGCGCATGGCCTCCAGGTCGGCCGCCATCTCGGTCGGGTGGTGGGCGTAGGAGTCCACGACCTGGACGCCCGCCGCCTCGCCCTTGAGCTGCAACCGGCGCTTGACGCCGGTGTACGCGGCGAGCGCCGGGGCGAGCTCCGCGGCCGGGACGCCCAGGGCGACGCCCGCCGCCAGCGCGGCCACGGCGTTGTGCGCGTAGTGGCGGCCGGGCACCGACACCGCGAAGGTGAGCTCCTCGCCGTCCAGCACCACGGTGACCTCGCTCTTGAGCCCCTGCGGGACCACGGAGAGGACCCGCACGTCGGCGTCGGGGGCCTCCCCGTACGTCACCACCCGCACGCCCTCGACGCGCCGGGTCAGCTCGCGGGCGCCCTCGTGGTCGGCGGTGATCACCAGCGTGCCGCCGGGCACGATCTTCCCGGCGAAGGTCTCGAAGGACGCGTAGATCTCGTCCATCGAGGCGTAGTTGGCGTGGTGGTCGAGCTCGACGTTGAGGACGATGGCGACCTCGGGCGCGTACTTGTGGAAGCTGCGGTCCGATTCGTCCGCCTCGGCGACGAAGATCTCGCCCTCGCCGTGCCGCGCGTTGGAGCCGGGCGCGTCCAGGTCGCCGCCGATCGCGTACGACGGGTCCAGACCGAGCGCGGACAGCGACACGGCCAGCATGGACGTGGTGGTCGTCTTGCCGTGCGTGCCGGCGACGGCGATGGGCCGCAGCCCGTCCATCAGCCGGGCGAGCGCGTCCGAACGGTGGACCACCGGGATGCCGAGCTCGGCCGCGCGGGCGAGCTCCGGGTTGTCGGCGCGGATCGCGGACGACACCACGACACAGCTGGCGTCGTCGGCCAGGTGCCCGGCCGCGTGCCCGATGTGCACGGTCGCCCCGAGCGCCCGCAGCGCCGCCGCCGTCTCGGAGTCCCTGGCGTCGCTGCCGGCCACCTTCGCGCCGCGCTGGGCCAGGATCTTCGCGATCCCCGACATCCCGGCCCCGCCGATGCCGATGAAGTGCGGTCGGTCCATGGCGGTAGGAAGGCCGGGTGCCATGTGCTGTCTCCCAAGGTGCGCTACGACGGTCCAGTGCGCCCCCACCCTATGGGGCGGGGGCCGCCACGGCCGACCCGGCCCGCGTTCGCCGCGGGCTACGCCTTGCTGTGCGAGAAGAGCTTCAGCACGGGCACGCCCACCTTGTGGCGCGCCCGGGAGGCCCAGTCCCGGTGGAAGAACTCCTCCACGTAGTGGGGGTCGGTCAGCACGATCACCTCGTCCGCCCCTACCTCCGTGACCAGGGACTTCAACGCGTCCAGCGGGTGGTCCTCCACCAGCCGGCCCACGGCCGGGCTGCCCGAGGCCTGCAAGGCCTGGAGGGACACCTCCAGCGCCCGCACGCCGAAGCCCTTGGCCTCGTCGCCCTCCGGCGTCTCGTTCTCCCTGGCCGCCTCGTCCAGCTCGCCGAGGGCCACGTCGTCGATGGCCCGCAGCAGGCGGTCCGCCTGGTCGCCCCGCGGCTGGAGCAGCACGTGGAAGGAGACCGGATCGTCCCCGTGCAAGGTGGTGACGAACTCCACGTCGGCGGACGTCAGGGCCTTCTCGATCATCAACACGCTTGTGAACACCAGCGCCCCATTCTTCGTCGAGGACCCCCGTGGCCCTCTGTCCTCCGGGGGCCGTGCGCGGCCCTGCGGAAACCATCCTTCCCCGTGCTCGCACGGGAGGCTGCGAAACTCAGTCTGCCCGCCGGAGACCAAACGGAACGGTTGATTCCGCCGATTCGGGGCCCCGGCGCCATTACGGACCCATGTCCGGCGTCACGGCCGTCGATACCTGGCGAACAGGAATCCCTCCTCCTCCAGCAGGGACGCGAGGGCGAACCGCCGAGGGACCGCGAGCGAGGGCCCGCCCGCGATCCGCTGCGCGTCCCCGGCGCTGAGCATGGGCGAGAGCGTCAGACAGAGCTCGTCGAGCACCCCGGCCGCGACGAACTGCCCCAGCAGCCGGGGGCCGCCCTCGGTCAGCAGCCGGGTGTGGCCGAGCCCGGCGAGCGCGCGGACAGCGCGGTCCGGCTCGACGCCCGTGCCGTCGCCGGCGATCACCACGCGGGCGCCCGCGCGTTCCGCGGCCGCGACCCTGTCGGGCGGGGCGGCGGCGCCCGTGAGGATCAGCGTGGGGACCAGGGGCGAGGTGAAGAGCGGGAGCGAGAAGTCCAGGCCGAGGCCAGCGGTGACGACCGCGACGGCCGGCGCGGGCCCCTGCCCGGCCGCCTCGCGCCGCGGGGCGAACTCCGCCCGCGCGCGTGCGGGGCGGTAGCCCTCCTGACGTACCGTTTCCGCACCGACGACGACCACGTCCGCGAGTCCTCGCAGCGTGCCGAAGATCCGCATGTCGGCGGCGGTGGAGATGGGCTGCGAGCGCCCTTCGTGCTGGGCGGCGCCGTCGAGCGTGGACACCATGTTCGCCCGCAGCCAGGGCCGCCGCCCCCCGGAGCCGGAGCCCGGGGAGGAGCCGGGACCGGGCTCCGGGTAGGCGTAGGCGTCGGCGAGCTCGTCGAGGCTCCACTCACGGTCCCGGGCCGCGCCACCCCCCTCGTCGGCGGCCCCGAGCGGGCTCCCGCCGGAGGGGGTCGGCACTGTCTGGTCGGTCACAGGGAAGAGCCGTCGCATGCCAGGCAGTCTGGCACGCCCCGTAGCATGGGGAACCGTGTCGTCCTCCTCTCCCGCCCCCGGTCTCAGCCCGATAGCCGACGCGGCTCCGGCTTCCCTCTGCACCCGTCAGCCGCACGTCCCCGCGGACCGGCTGGTGGCCGAGATGGTGCCGCCCCCGCGCTTCGACTCGGTCCGTTTCGGCACCTACATCCCGGACCCGAACCAGCCCAGCCAGACCGAGGCGGTCGGCGTGCTGGAGAACTTCGCGGCCGGGCTGGGCGGGGCGCACGCGTCGGGCGCGGCCAGGCGGGGGTTCTTCGGCCTCGGCCGGGCGAAGGCGCCCCGCACGCCCGCCGGACCGCGCGGCGTCTACCTGGACGGCGGGTACGGCGTGGGCAAGACCCACCTGCTGGCCTCCCTGTGGCACGCCACCCCGGCCGAGCCGGCGCTCAAGGCGTTCGGCACGTTCGTCGAGCTGACGAACCTGGTCGGCGCCCTGGGCTTCCAGCAGACGGTGCGCACCCTGTCCGGACACCGCCTGCTGTGCATCGACGAGTTCGAGCTGGACGATCCGGGCGACACCGTTCTGGTGTCGACGCTGCTCGGCAAGCTGGTCGAGGCCGGCGTCGCGCTGGCCGCGACCTCCAACACGCTGCCCGGCAAGCTCGGCGAGGGCCGGTTCGCCGCCGCCGACTTCCTGCGCGAGATCCAGGGGCTGTCGGCGCACTTCCGCGCCCTGCGCATCGACGGCGAGGACTACCGCCACCGGGGACTGCCCGAGGCCCCGGCGCCCTTCTCCGACGAGCAGGTCACCAAGGCGGCGTACGCGACCGAGGGCGCCTCGCTCGACGACTTCCCGCATCTGCTGGAGCACCTCGCCAAGGTCCACCCGAGCCGTTACGGCGCGCTGACCGACGGCCTGGGGGCGGTCTGCCTCACCGACGTGCGGCCGGTGCCCGACCAGTCCACGGCGCTGAGGCTGGTGGTCCTGGCCGACCGGCTCTACGACCGCGAGGTCCCGGTCCTCGCGTCCGGGCTCCCCTTCGACCGGCTGTTCAGCGAGGAGATGCTGAACGGCGGCTACCGGAAGAAGTACTTCCGCGCGATCTCCCGCCTCACCGCGCTGGCCCGCGACGCCGGACGGCTCATCGAGGCGTAATAAGCGATCACCGGCGCCGGGTCAAGGGCCGGTTCTCGCCACTCTTCCCTCTTTTTTGAGGCGCACTTCATCTGGAAACGTGGAGTTAACCCTGCAAAGAACCTTGCAGGGTTAACGTGTTTCTTGACCAGTCGTTGACCAAGCGTTGGGCTGGACCAGAGACGTGCAGCGTGAGGAGGGAGGCGCATGTTCCGTGGTACGACGGGTCGGGCCGTGATCTCGATCCTCGCCGCCGTCCTGCTCGCCCTCCCCTTCTTCGCTCCCACGCCGGTCTTCGCACACGCGCACACGATGCGTCAGGCCGAGGCCAAGACCAAGCCCGGAATCAAACCCTCCGGCAAGGCGATGCGTGAGGAGACCGTCACGCATCGCGACTGCGACCGCTCCGGCGGTCCGGGCGACCCCCTGCGCACCCGCGACCGCAACCGCGCCGCCACGAGCTCCTCGGCGGCCTCGGCGACCCAGGACCCGGAGCGCACGCCGCTCGCCCTGTCCGCCGCGGCGGAGCACCGTCCGGCCCGGCCCGGCGAACCTCGTCATCGCCCGTCGAGATCCTCGACGGCCCACTCCCCGGCGGGACTTCAGGTCTTCCGCTGCTGAGCGAGCAGAGCAGAACAGCACATTCCCCACCTGTCCTGTGCCCTGCACATCCGACGCGCCCCCACGGCGCGCCAGGAGGAGTCACCACGTCATGCAGCCCCTCATCGACAACGCCCGCGCGTTCGGACAGCGCCCTGAGGAGTTCGCCGAACTCGCCGAAGGCCAGTCCCCGCAAGTCCTGTTCATCACCTGCTCGGACTCGCGCGTCGTGCCCGCGCTGATCACCGGCGCCCGCCCCGGCGAGCTCTTCGAACTGCGCACGGCGGGCAACATCGTGCCCCCCTACGTCTCCGACCGCCCCACCGGCGAGGCGGCCACCATCGAGTACGCCGTGGAGGTGCTCGGCGTCCGCGACGTCGTGGTCTGCGGCCATTCGCACTGCGGCGCCGTCGGCGCCCTGGTGCGCGGCGACGACCTCGACGGCGTTCCGGCGGTGCGCGACTGGCTCGCGCACGCGGCGGACGAACCGGGAGCCGCCGACCCCGACGACCCGACGGTCATGCGGGCGGTGCAGAACCACGTGCTCGCCCAGCTGCTGCGGCTGCGTTCCTACCCCTGCGTGGAGAAGCGCCTGGCCGAGGACGCGATCCGGGTCCGCGGCTGGTACTACGAGGTGCACACCGGCGCCGTGCGCGAACACCGCGTCGACACCGACGGCTTCGAGGCCCTGTGAGCGCCGCGATGAACAACGACGCCACCGGGCGAATATCCCGGTTCCCCCACCTGCGGCAGGACTTCGCCGCGTCCCTCGTCGTCTTCCTGGTCGCGCTCCCCCTGTGCGTGGGCGTGGCCGTGGCCTCCGGCGTGCCGGCCGAGCTCGGGCTCGTGACCGGCATCGTCGGCGGCATCGTCACCGGACTCCTGCGGGGCAGCTCCCTCCAGGTGTCCGGTCCCGCGGCCGGTCTGACGGTGCTGGTCTACGAGGCGGTGCAGGAGTTCGGCCTGCCCGCCCTCGGAGTGATCGTCCTCGCCACGGGCGTACTCCAGCTCGGCATGGGCGCCCTGAAGCTGGGCCGCTACTTCCGGGCCATCTCCGTCTCGGTCGTCGAAGGCATGCTGGCCGGAATCGGTCTGGTGCTGATCGCCGGCCAGCTGTACGCGATGGTCGGCGGCAAGGCCCCCGACTCCGGTGTGGAGAAGATCGCCGGACTGCCCGGGGCGCTCGTGGACGTCGTCGGCGACACCGCCGCGTCCTCCTCGCTCCTGCTCGGCGCCGGCACCATCGCGGTGCTCGTGTCGTGGAAGCGGCTGCCGGCGAAGGTGCGCACCGTGCCGGGCCCGCTCGCCGCGGTCGGCCTGGCGACGCTCGCCGCCCTGCTGCTCGACCTGCCGGTGGCCACCGTCGAGGTCCAGGGCCTGCTGGGCTCCCTCCAGCCCCCGCCGCTCGGCGCCTTCGGCGACCTGGCGAGCGTCGGCCTGCTCGGCACGATCGTCGCGTTCACCCTGATCGCGTCCGCCGAGTCGCTGTTCAGCGCGGCGGCCGTGGACCGGCTCCACGACGGTCCGCGCACCGAGTACGACAAGGAACTGATGGCGCAGGGCGCGGGCAACACGATCTGCGGCATCCTCGGCGCGCTGCCGATGACCGCGGTGATCGTGCGCAGCGCCGCCAACGTGCAGGCGGGCGCGCGCACGAAGGCGTCCCGGGTGCTGCACGGCGTGTGGCTGCTGCTGTTCGCGGCCCTGCTGCCGTCCGCGCTCGCCTACATCCCCCTCCCGGCGCTGGCCGGCATCCTCGTGCACGCGGGCGCCAAGCTCGTGCCCGTGCGGTCGCTCGCGGGTCTGTGGCGCGAGCACCGGGGCGAGGCGCTGATCCTCGTCGTCACGGCCGTCTCGATCGTCGCCGTCAGCATGTTCGAGGGCGTCCTCATCGGTCTGGCGCTGGCCGTGGTCAAGACCGCCTGGGAGGCTTCGCACCTCAGGCTGGAGATCGTCGACAAGGGCGCGGGCCCGGTGCAGGCGTATCTGTCGGGCAACGCGACCTTCCTGCGCCTGCCCAAGATCCTCGACAGCCTGGAGGCCCTGCCGCAGGACCGCCCGGTGGAGGTGGACCTGTCCGGCCTGCACCACCTCGACCACGCCTGCCGTACGGCCCTGGAGACATGGGCGGACCGGCACAGCGCGGTCGGCACCGAGCCGGTGAAGGTCACGGAGCCGGCGCCGGTCGCGGCGCGGTGACGTCCGGACGACCGGTGACGACGGCGTAGCGCGGCCCGCGCCGGCGAAACCCGCTGTGCGGTCCGGGGCACGCGGCGTGGCCCCGGGCCGGACGGCGGGCATATCGTGGTCAGGAGCGGACAGAACGGCTGTCACGAACCTCTGGTCGAGGGGGTCGTCATGCTCCAGGAGTTGCTGGGCGCGGCCGCGGCGGTCGCCGCCGGGGGCGCGGTGTACCTCGCCGCCGCGGCGCGGGTCGTCAAGCAGTACGAACGCGGAGTGGTGCTGCGCCTCGGCCGGCTGCACGGCGACGTCCGCGCGCCGGGACTGACCCTCGTCATCCCGGCCGTGGACCGGCTGCGCAAGGTGAACCTCCAGATCGTGACGATGCCCATCCCCGGCCAGGAGGGCATCACCCGCGACAACGTGACCGTGCGGGTCGACGCCGTCGTGTACTTCCGGGTCGTGGACGCCGCGGCCGCGGTCATCAACGTCGAGGACTACCGCTTCGCCGTCTCGCAGATGGCCCAGACCTCCCTGCGGTCGATCATCGGCAAGAGCGAGCTGGACGACCTGCTGTCCAACCGGGAGAAGCTCAACGAGGGCCTGGAGCTGATGATCGACAGCCCGGCCGTCGGCTGGGGCGTCCAGATCGACCGCGTCGAGATCAAGGATGTGTCCCTGCCCGACACCATGAAGCGCTCGATGGCCCGACAGGCCGAGGCCGACCGCGAGCGTCGGGCCCGGATCATCAACGCGGACGCCGAACTCCAGGCCTCGAAGAAGCTGGCCGAGGCGGCCAAGGAGATGTCCGAGCAGCCGGCCGCCCTGCAACTGCGGCTGCTCCAGACGGTGGTGGCGGTCGCCGCCGAGAAGAACTCCACCCTCGTCCTGCCGTTCCCGGTGGAGCTGCTGCGGTTCCTGGAGAAGGCCCAGCAGGCGGGTCCGCCCGTCCAGCAGAGCGGACCGGTCGGCGGGCAGCCGCCCCCGCCGCTTGCGCCCGACGGGGCCGCGCAGCCCCTCCCACCGCATCCGCCCGACGGAGCCGGGCAGCCCCTCCCACCCCATCCGCCCGACGGAGCCGGGCAGTCGCCTGCGCAGCGACCGCCGGAGAGCCCGTAGGACCAGCCGGCGGCCGTGGCCGCGGCGGGGGCCTCCGCGCGTGGCACGGGACACGGGCGTGGTTCCCGGGGCGCACCGTGAGTGATAGACACAGCGGGATCACAGTTCCTGTCCGCCAGCAGGAAGGTTTTCCCATGTCTGCGACACGACGTCAGATCCTCGCCGGCAGCGGTGCCCTGGGAGTGGGGGTGGGGATCGCGTTCACCGGCGCGCTCGGCGACCTCTTCGCGGGAACGGCGTCCGCGCAGGGTCTCGGGCACGAGGGCTACGGCCCGCTCGTGCCCGACCCGGACGGCCTGCTCGACCTCCCCGAAGGGTTCCGCTACCGGGTGCTGTCCCGGGAGGGCGACCCGCTGCGTTCCGGCGAGGGCCCGGTGCCCTCGAACCACGACGGCATGACGGCGCTGCCGGCCCACGGCGGTCGCGTCCATCTGGTGCGCAACCACGAGAACCGCCCCGCCGCCGTCCACGCCGTCCCCACGGTCGAGGGCCTGACCTACGACCCGGCCGGCAAGGGCGGCTGTACGGCCCTGACGCTGGACTCCCGCAACCGGGTGCTCTCCGAGCGGGTCGCCCTCGCCGGCACGGCCGTCAACTGCGCGGGCGGGCCCACTCCCTGGCACACCTGGCTCACCTGTGAGGAGACGGAAGACCGGGCGGGCACGAACGGTTACACGAAGGACCACGGCTTCGTCTTCGAGGTCGACCCGTCGGACCCGCGGCGCACCGGGGCCGTCCCGCTGACCGCGATGGGCCGCTTCCAGCACGAGGCGGTCGCCGTCGATCCGCACCGCGGGATCGTCTACGAGACCGAGGACGCGTTTTTGGAGCCGTTCGGCCTGTTCTACCGCTTCCTTCCGCGCAAACCGCTGGGCGGGGTGGGCTCCCTGCGCGCCGGCGGCCGGCTCCAGGCGATGCGCGTCCCCGGGGTCGCGGACCTGTCCTCCGTCCGGCAGACCGGCGCCGTCTTCGACGGCATCGAGTGGGTGGACGTGCCCGACCCGCTCGCCGCGCGGACCCCGGTCCGCCTCCAGGACTTCGGCCCCCGGGGCATCACGCACGCCCAGAAGCTGGAGGGGTGCTACTGGGGCGGGCAGTGCGTGTACTTCGTCTCCTCGTTCGCGCGTGCCTCGGACGGGTCGGCGGCCGATCACTTCGGGCAGATCTGGCGTTACGACCCGGACCGCCGCCGTCTCACGCTCGTCGTCGTCTTCGGCCCGGACACGGACGTGCAGCTTCCGGGTGAGTCCCCCGACAACATCTGCCTCGCCCCGAGCGGCGGTCTGATGGTCTGCGAGGACGGCAACGGCGCCCAGCACGTCTTCGGCGTGACCCGGGCGGGCGAGGTGTACGCGATGGCCCGCGGCCGCCAGAACATCGGAACGCCCGAGGCCCCCGAGTGGGGCGAGTTCGCGGGCGTCACCTTCTCTCCCGACGGCAGGACCATGTACGTCAACTGCTACACCCCGGGGACGACGTTCGCGGTGACGGGACCCTGGCGGCGGTAGGACCCGTCGGCGGGGGCGGGCGGCCGGGAAGGGACGGGGCGGCCGGGGAGCCGGGCGGGTGACGCCGCCCGGGGCTCTCTGGTGTGGGCGGGCGCCGGCCGGCGCTTTCCTCATATCTTCATACGATGATCACTCCCGTATGTCGCCGCCTGGCCGCCCTCTGCGCGGTCGGCACCGCACTCGGATCCCTCGCCGCCTGCGGAACCGCGTCGCACCCCCGGGCTACCCGCACGACCGCACCGCCCGCCGCCTCCTCCGCCCCGAGCCGCCCGTCCCCGTCCGCCCCCCAC
>NZ_JAHHIT010000156.1 GCF_024539675.1 Streptomyces hilarionis
GGCCGGAGAGGGCGGGGGAGGTGGGGGCGGTTCGATGCCCGGCAGCACCGGGCCGCCGGCCCGGAGCCGTGCGATGGTCTGCTCGGCGCGGCGACGGGCGTCAGGGGCGTCGTCGCGTTCGTAGAGGCGGGGGAATTCCCCGCGCCCGAGAGCGTCAGTGGACAGTGCCTTGTAACCGAGGGCGTGAGCAATCGCCATCATGCGGCGACACCGCTCGGCACTCGTAGCGTGCGGAAACTGCAGACGCACGCGGCCTCGCCCGTCGAAGTGCCTGATGATCTCCTCGTCCGTCATCGATCGTCCTCGTAGCGGGGGAGTTCCTCGGGAAAGGTACGACGATCCTTGCATCCGGCCTCTTCGTACACGTGCTTGGTGAGTTGATAGGCGAAGTCACTCACAGCTTGGCGCAGTGCCGCTCCGGATACCCTGCCCGCGCCGACGACGCTGGCCTCGGTGATGATCGCGTAGGACTCGTTGGCACTCCCGGCCGGGACTCCGCGAGGAACGCAGGGAACGTAGACGGAAGAGCGTCCGCTGTCGGTGTTCAGTCCGGCCAACGCTTCGATGCCGTCGGCGGAGACGCGTATGGACTCCTTGCTCGTGGTGCCCCCGTAGTGATCGAGCCATTGCTGCATGGAGGCATCATCGACTCGTGTCATGCCGGAGAGAATCGAATCCGCACTGGTGTATATGTGGCAGGAGAACATCAGGTTCTTGCCTTCGTGGCTTCGGCTGGACCCCTCCTCCGCCGTTCGCGTACGCGGCAGCGCACGGATCACCACATCACGGTCGACTGAGCCCTCGCAGACCTTCGACGGCAGGCGTTCGAGCCCGGTCGTCAACGCGAACCACGCGCCGGCACCAGCAACACTGAGCACTGCCAGGCAGATGAGAAGCCCCTTTGTGCTCGCCTTGGTGGCAGCCCGTTCTCTCTTCCGCTGAGCGTCAGTCATGCGGACGCTCCTTGGAGTTGGTCAGGAAATGACTCGCTTCGTCCCAGCCTTCATTGACGGCGACGCGCACGGTGTCGCTTGTCTCGTCCTTGGGGAGATCCACGTGATGCTGTTCAAGGGCATCCTCGACCGACCATTGTGTCTGCTGGTTGACTGAATCCCGCATCGCATAGAGGTCCTTGGCACTCGCGTACAGGGCCTCGTCCTTGGCCCCGTTCAGCTCCTGCCCCTCGAGGAAACGGTCAACGGCCAAGCCGACGACGCCACCGGCGAACCCTCCGACCGCGGCGCCGGCGGCCGCGTGACTGCCAGGAAAGAGAGAAACGGATCCATACCCCAATCCGGTCGCCAGCCAGGTCTTGACGAAATCGCCCTTTTTCTTTACGGCGTCGTTGTAATCCTTCTCCCCTTCGACGGCGGACTGGACGCTCTCATCAGCCACAGAATGCCCGACGATGCCCTCGATGATTCCTGCGTTCCGGCCGATGTTCTCAAGGACCGTGTCGCGGGAGCCGTCGAACAGGGATGGATCAGAAAGATGCGCGTCGAGGAGGCCGCTGGTGTAAATACTCTCCCCTACGATGATCCCGGCTCTCCCGTCGGGGTCTGAGGAGACCGCAGACAGGAATCTGGTCACGTCGGCCGTTTCCAGTCCTTCTTCGGGAATTTCGCTGTTGCTGAGGAACGCCGACGCGTTGGGCCCCGCGAATGACCGGCTGATCTCCGGCATGTAGGACGCTGCCATGTTCCCGAAACTTTCCCCCAGCCCCTTGGTCACGAGATCCGCACCGCTCCCGGGCTGCGCCACCGCATTCATGATGTTGGCCATGATCTGCACCTGCGCGGCGCTGTGCGGCGGAGCCGCTGACGTGTGGTCGCCCATCGCGATGCCCGTCACCGCCGCCTCCAACGCGTGCCCGAGGGACTTCCCCCGATCCGTGTACACGGTGGTGCCGAACATGTGGTCCAGATCCGACTTGGCCCCGAACGCATGCGTTGCCGCCTCCGGGTTGTGGGCCAGGCCCTCGAACAGACCCTCCAGCGGATCCCGGCCGTTGCCGTCGCCGAAGACGAGGTCCAGGGCGTCGTACCCCTTGACCCACAGGTCGTGGGTCCCCGCGTCACCCGCAGCTTTGTCCGCCTTGAAAAGCGTCTTCCGGTAGTCGTCCAGGAACTCCGTGTCGTATTGCCCGTTCCGCATCAGGCTGCTGATGACCTGGGAGCCGAGAGCGCCGACGGGGCTGAAGGAGTCGGCGGCACGGAAGTTGGTGTTCCGTTCCGCGATGAGGTCCTTCTTCCAGTGCTGCATGGCGTCCGAGTCCGAGAAGGACGCTGTGGCCAGGGTCAGGCTCAAGTTGTGCTGGAGGCTCTTCATCGTCTCGAGCTCGGAGCCCCTGGCGCCGGCGTGGGCCGAAGTCATCTCGGTCCAGAACTGGAGAGTCCCCTTGGGGCCGAGGCGGGTGGCGAACTGCTCGGCGAACAGGCCGTCGCCGTTGTACTTGTCCATCGTGCGGTTGAAGTCGGCTATGTCGTCGAGGCTCATGTCGGCGGGGTTCTTCGCCATCTTCGCCAGCTTCTCCGCCGCCGCGACGGCCTCGGCTGCCTCGTCCCTGTTGGCATAGGACGTGTCGGCGAAGCCGTACTTCGCCTGGTCGACGAGAAGCCGCAGGACCTTCGCAGCGCTGTTGTCGCTCTGCGTCGCCTTGGACAGGATGCCCTGGATCTCGTCACGGAAGGCGTCCACCGTCTTCTGGTCCGTCGCACCGGTCCTACCGCTGGGGTCCGAGGCCCAGTCGGGCCGGGTGTTCCCGGCGACGGTGAACGTGCCCTCGCCGGTGTCGACGACGGTCAGATGCTGCTCCGTCGCCCGCCTGATCGCGTCATTCACCTGGGTCCGGTACCCGATGAGTTCACCGCGGGTGTCGCTGAGGATCTTGGTGATGGAGTCGGCCTGGGTGTGAGCGTCGGCGAACTCGGCCGCGGTCTTGGCGATGAACTCACGGGAGACGGTGGCGTTCACCCCGGCCCACCTGGCCGTGTCCGCTTTCGCCTTGAGGTTGGCCTCCGCATCCTTCTGCAGGTCCGCGAGCTTCTTCGTCATCTGCTCCCAGTCGGTGACTGCTTCACCGAGCTTGGAGAAGTCTCCGTGGCGCAGGGCGTCGAGGTCCATCGGCGTCAGTGGCCCTTCCGGTCGTCGAAACCCTCGTCCAACGTGGCGATGCTGCTGACCGCGCCCCCGATGTACGAGTCGTCCGCCGCATGCTGGTTCTTCGTGAACCGCAGGTGGTTGGAGATATGGGCGCAGGCGTCCAACAGGGTCTTGGTCTGCTCGCCCCAGCGTTCCGTCACGTGGTCCAAGGCGGCGCCCAGCGCGAAACCCTCACCCTTGAGCCCGCCCGCTGCCGCAGCGGACGTCACGCGCGCGTGCCCGCTGTAGGCCGTGAAGTCCACGAACAGGTCGTGAGCCGCCTTTCCGACCGCCTCCAGGTCCTGGTGACCGGCCACGAGGTCGCCCTGTGTGTCGTCGCCGCCCTGATCGGCCGGAATCTGGTTGAGCTGCATTCGGGTGGCATGCTGATCGGCCGCCGCGGCCTTCATCTGCTCCCACTCCTCCCACGCCATGCGTGGACCCCTTCCCCCGTGTCCTCATGTCTTCGTGAAGCCCGTCCACCGGGCGGGACGATTGCGTCAAGCTGTCTACGCACCTCGTTCGTGAACTGCCTCGGACAGCGTTCACGGAGCTCACCATACGTTCCGCAACTCACGCGCATGACGCGGTGACGGGACGGTGAGGGGGCGAACTAGGCCCGCGCGTCCGCCTGTTCCTCCACCCATCCCACCTGCACCAACGGCTTCCCCCGGCGCCGTGAGACGAAGACGCCCCGCCCCGCGGGCATCGGCCGGGGCCGGACCCCGCCCAGGAGGTCGCCCTCCCCGGGGTCGCCGGCGAGGACGACGCCCTGCGCGCCGAGTTCCTTGATCCTTTGCATGAACGTCTCGTACGACGCCCGCCCCGCCCCCGCCGTCGAGCGCGCGACGATGAACCGCACGCCCACGTCCCGGGCGAACGGAAGCAGTTCCGTCAGACCGGCCAGCGGATTGCCGCTCGACGTCGCCACCAGGTCGTAGTCGTCGATGACCACGTACACCGTCGGCCCACGCCACCAGCTCCGGTCCCGGAGTTGCTGCGCCGTCACGTCCGCCGTCGGTGTCCGGCGCTTCATCAGGTCGGCCAGCGCGGTCATGTGGTGATCCATGGCGTTGGACATCGGGATGTACTCGGCCAGATGGGAGGACGGTGTCACGTCCAGCAGGGAGCGCCTGTTGTCGACGACGAAGAGCTTGCACTCGTCGCCGGGGTAGCGCTGTGTCAGCTGCCTGATCAGCAGCCGCAGCAGGTTGGACTTGCCTGACTCGCTCTCGCCGAACACGAGGAAGAACGGATCCTGTTCGAAGTCGACGTAGACCGGCTCCAGGTTGTTCTCGTCGAGGGCGAAGGCGACCCCGCGGCGCGGGAAGCGACTCCCCGGCGGCAGGCGGCTCGCCGGGAACTCGCGTGGCAGCAGCCGCACTTCGGGGGCTGCGGGCGCCTGCCAGAGCCGAGCGACCTCGGCGGCCAGCGCCTGCGTGGCGTCGGAGAGTTCGGTGTCGGAGGCGAGGCCGTCGATCCGCGGCACAGCTGCCATGAAATGCAACTTCTGCGGTGACTGACCGCGCCCCGGAACACCCGCCGGAACGTTGGCGGCGACCTTGCGGTCGATCTCGGAGTCCATGGTGTCGCCGAGTCGCAACTCCAGGCGGTTCATCAGGTGGTCCTTGAGGGCCGACCGGACCTCCATCGACCGCGAGGCGGTCAGCACGAGATGGATGCCGTAGCCGAGACCGCGCGCCGCGATATCGTGGACGATCTGATCCATGGCCTCGTAGTCCGCGCGGAAGTTGCCCCACCCGTCGATGACCAGGAACACGTCTCCCCACGGCTGGTCCGTCACCGGGATGTCGCCCCTCGCCCGCCTGGCCCGGAAATCGGCCATCGAGGGGATCCCGGCCGAGCGGAAGTACTCCTCGCGGCGGGTCAGGACGCCGTACACCTCGGCCACCGTCCGCCGCACCCGCTCCGGATCAAGCCGCGAGGCGACGCCGCCCACGTGTGGCAGGCCGGCCACCGTCGCCATGCCGCCACCGCCGAAGTCGAGGCCGTAGAACTGGACCTCGTGCGGTGTGTGGGTGAGGGCGAACGCCGATATCAGCGTGCGCACCAGCGTCGACTTGCCGGACTGCGGGCCGCCGACGATCTGCATGTGGCCCGCCGCACCGGAGAAGTCCACCCAGAGGGGGTCGCGGCGCTGCTCGAACGGCTTGTCCACCAGGCCGACCGGTACGACCAGCCTGCCCGCGCCCTCGTAGCCGGGCTGTGTGAGACCGCGGTCCTGCACGGCCGTGAGACCGGGGAGAAGCGCGTCGAGCGACGGCGGACTGTCCAGCGGCGGCAGCCACACCTGGTGCGCCGCCGGCCCCTGCGCCTCCAGCCGGCGCACGATCACGTCGAGGACGGTGTCGGCGAGCGCCTCGTCGATATCGGGACCGTCCCCGGCAGGCAGTTGCCGCGGCACGGCGTATCGCATCGGCACCTCGGCCGAGGTGAACAGCACCGGCCGCCGGTCCACCGGGAGCGCCCCGCCGCCGGCCGCCGCCCGCTGACCGCCCGCTCGGTGGACCCCGGACACGTACGCCGCCTTGAACCGCACCATCTCGTCCGTGCCGAACTTCAGGAACCCCGAACCCGGCACGTTCGGCAGCGAGTAGGCGTCGGGCACGCCCAGCGCCGCGCGCGACTCCGCCGCGGAGAACGTGCGCAGACCGACGCGATACGACAGGTACGTCTCCAGGCCGCGCAGGCGGCCCTCCTCCAGGCGCTGCGAGGCCAGCAGCAGGTGCACGCCGAGCGAGCGGCCGATCCGGCCGATCTGCACGAACATCTCGATGAAGTCCGGCTTCGCCGTCAGCAGCTCGCTGAACTCGTCGATCACCAGGACCAGGGAGGGGATCGGCTGCAGGGCCGCTCCCGCGGCCCGCGCCTTCTCGTAGTCGTGGATGTTGGCGTAGTTGCCCGCGTCCCGGAGCAGTTCCTGACGGCGGTTGAGCTCGCCGCGAATGGAGTCGCCCATCCGGTCGACCAGCGTCAGGTCGTCCGCGAGGTTGGTGATGACGGCCGCCACGTGCGGCATCTGCGCCATGCCGGCGAAGGTCGCGCCGCCCTTGAAGTCGGCGAGGACGAAGTTCAGCGTCTCGGAGGAGTGGGTGACCGCAAGGCCCAGCACCAGGGTGCGCAGCAACTCCGACTTGCCGGACCCCGTCGCGCCCACACACAGGCCGTGCGGACCCATGCCCTCCTGCGCCGCCTCCTTGAGGTCCAGCATCACCGGACGGCCGTCCTCGCCCACCCCGATCGGCACGCGCAGCCGCTCGGCCAGCGAACGCGGCCGCCAGGTGCGCGACGGGTCCACGGCCGCCGCGTCGCCGAGGTTCAGCAGGTCGGTGAACTCCAGATTGGCCAGCAACGGCTCGTCGTCGTCCCCGCCGGAGGCCATGCGCAGCGGGGCGAGCTGCCGGGCGAGCGCCTCGGCGGACTCCGACGAGAGGGCGTCGGGCGTGCCCTCGTACACGGCGCCGTGCGCCGACTCCAGCCGCAACGCGCCGGGCTGGACGACGATGTCCAGCTCGCCGCCCGCTCCCGAGAGCTCACCGGGGACGACCTCCAGCACCGTCACACCCTGAAGCCCCTCGGAATTGGCCAGGACCGAGTCGGGAGGGAGCGAGACGCCGTCCAGGACGACGACCAGGTGCGCTTCGTCGGGCAGCGGCCCCGCGTTCGGATGGAAGCGCGGACGGCCGGCGAGCCGCGCCCCGAGCATCCGCTCCAGCTCACGGACGTCGGTGCCGACAAACCTGCAGCTGCCCGCCCCGTCCACGACATCGGACGCCTGGACGTGCGGCAGCCACTTGACCCAGTCCCAGTGCGGCAGTTCCCCCTGGCCCGCCACGACGGCGATGACCAGGTCCTCGGACGAGTGCAGCGCGGCCAGCGAGCCGGCCAGGGCCCGGGCGCAGGAGCGCACCGACAGCGGTTCACCGCTGATCGTGACGTGGTAGAAGGCACGCAGCGACACGGCCATCGGCAGGTCGTCCAGGCTGTCGTGGACGGCGATGAAGCGCTGCAGCGCGCCCGCCGTCAGCGGTTCCAGCTGCTCCACCGGGCCGGTTTCGGGGGCGAGGAGCGGCGTGGCCAGGGCCTGGGCGCCCAGCCCGACACGGACCTGGCCGAAGTCCTCGTCCCCGGGCCGCCGTTCCCACACCCGGCTGCCCTCGGCGACCAGCGCCCACAGCTGCTCAGGAGAGGGGTGCAGGTAGTACTGGGCGTCGCGCTGCGCCCTGGCCGTATCGAGCGCGGTGCGCCGGATCTGCGCCAGATAGCTCAGGTAGTCCCGGCGCATGTCCGCCAACTGTCCCTGGGAACCGCGCCGGAAGCGCACCACCATCGCGATGGACATCGCCACGGTCGAGGCGATCATGACCATGCCCATGATCCTCATGAACGGCTGTCCGCTCGTGAAGAAGAAGACCACCGAGCCGCCCATGCCGAGCGTCGGCAGCAATTGCATCAGCACGCTTTCCTGGTGCCCCCGGGGCAGCTCCGGCGGAGGCTGCAGGACGACCTCGCCCGTGGGCACCTCGGACGGCAGCGCCCGCGGCGGGCGCTTCACGACGATATGGCTCACTGCTCACCAATCCTCTTGCGAGGCCCCCGAAATACCGTCCGTCACCCCGTGTCAGCCGGACGCAGGCCGCCGCGTGATCCTACTGACCACCCCTGCGACCGGAGGACGGTAGGGTGCCGGATGTTCGCGTGAGCACACCGCGGGCCGCTCCGCACGCACACCGGAGCGGGATGTCACACCGCACGGTCACGCCGTCGACGCGGAACCATCACTGAGGGGGAGCAGCAGGTGAGTATCGCGGCCTCCGCGGCAGCCACCGGAGAAGGGCGCGGCACCACATCCGCTCCCGCGGCGGGGACGGGGCTCGGCTTCTGCCGGGTCACGATCGTCGCCCCCGACAGCCGGATCGACGTGGCACTGCCCGACGACATCCCCGTCGCCGACATCTACCCGGAGATCCTCAGGCTCGCCCGGCAGAGCCCCGCCGAGGGCGCCCCGGTCGGCTATCACCTGGTCCGCCGGGACGGAACCGTCCTCGACAGCTCACGGTCGTTCGCCGCCCAGCACATCCTCGACGGTGAACTCCTCGCGCTGCGCCCCTTCTCCGAGTCTCTGCCGCCCGCCGTCTTCGACGACGTCTCCGAGGCGGTCGCCGCCGCGGTGACCCGAGAGCACACCCTGTGGAGCGGTTACCTCACCCGTGCCGCGGGCCTCGTGGGAGGAGGCGTCCTGCCGGCCCTGCTCGCCTTCGTGGCCTGGACCGGCGACCCGCGCCACGACATGAACAGCCTGCCCGGCGTGCTCGCCGCGGTCGTCGGCGTCCTGCTGGTCGCCCTCGCCTGCGTCCGGGCTCGCGTCTACGACGACCGCGGGTCCGCCGTGGCCCTCGGGCTCGGCGCGCTGCCCAACGTGGCGGTCGCGGGCTCCGGGCTCCTGCCGCTCGCCGACGGCCAGGGCATCGGCAAACTGCAGTTCCTCCTGGCCTGCGCCGCGGTCCTCCTGGCCTCGGTACTGCTCACCCTGTGCTCACCCCGCGGGGACGGCCCCTTCGTCGCCTTCGTGGTCGCCTCCGGGGCGGGGCTGGCAGCGGTGTTCACGGCGATTCTCGCGCACTGGACCCCCGCCGAGACCGCCGCTCTGTGCGCCCCCCTCGGCGTGGGCGCCCAGGCCTTCCTGCCCGGCCTGTCCATGCGCTTCGCCCGCCTGCCGATCGGTTTCGACGCCCCGGACTCCGGCGCGCGCAGCGCGTACGGCACCGACCCCACCCCCCGGGAGCCGGTCGACGCCGATCGGATCGCGGCCCAGGCCCGCCGTGGCCACGAACTCCTGGTGGGCCTGGTCGGCGGTTGCGCGGTGATCACCGTCGGCGCCTGTGCCGTCCTCGGGTTCTCCGACGACGTCTGGGCACAGCTCCTCGCGCTGGCCACGGGCATCGCCCTGCTGATGCGCGCCCACCTCTTCCGCTACACCGCCCAGGTCGCGCCGGTGCTGGCCGCGGGCCTCGGCTCCCTCGTCCTGCTCGGCCTCGGTCTCGCGCTCAACCCGCCCCACTCGGTGGTCCACGCGACCCTGGCGGGCGACCGCACCGGCCTGGACCTCCGCACGATCTGGCTGGTCGCCGCGATCGCCGCGGCCTCCGCGATCGTCACCGCGATCGGTCTGATCGCCGCCCGCGGCGGTATCACGCCGTTCTGGGGCCGGTTCATGGAGATCGCCGAGGGCTTCGTCCTGCTGACGTTGGTGCCCCTGGCGCTGGCCGTCTTCGACGTGTACGCGACCGCACGCTCGATGACCGGCTGACCCGGCTGACCGGCTGACCGGTGTCCGAAGGCGGAAGGCGGCCGTGACGAGCGCCGTCACGGCCCCTGCACCGCGCACCGTTCACACGACCCGTAGTGTGCGGGCCCTGCTGTCCCGCCCTCAGCCCCCGTCGCCCGGCGCCGGTTCCAGGTCGAACTCGCCGTCGCGGGCGCCCAGCACGAAGGCCCGCCATTCCGCCTCGGTGTAGCGCAGCACCGTCTCCGGGTCGAGCGACGACCGCATCGCCACCGCGCCCTCGGGGAGGTGGGCGATCTCGACGCGCTCCTCGTGCTCCTCCGTGTCCGGCGCGCACTGCCACTCGACGCCGGAAATGTCGAGCGCGTAGAGCTCGTCCCGCTCCCTGTCCTTGCGCGCCCGCACGGCCGCGCTCCCGTCGTGATCGCCGCGCCCGGTGTCCTCGGCCCGCTCGGTCCTCACGGCATCGGCCATGTCATCGGCCATGATCGGCTCCGACCCTTCCCTCTGTTCCCGTTCCACCGCCGTACCCGTCCGCCCGCCGCCACTGCTGTTCCCGCTGTGCCGCAGCCCCTGGTGAGCCGCTGTCGCCGCCGTGCCAACGAGCTGTTGCGTCAGCCTACTTGCCGTGGTTCTCCCAGCTCAGAGGTTCCTCTTTTACGTTCCGGTCCGGCGTCGCGCCCCCTACACTGCCCCCACCCGTCGCAGCGGGGCCCGGCCGCCCGCCGCCCATCCCGGACAAGCCCGGCGCACCGGCCTGATACCCTGGCTCTCGGCCGTTTGTGTACGCACCCCCGGAAGCACCCTCGAGCGACGCCCGAGGTTCTGGAGGTCGCGCTCAGCGGATCCCCGCCTCCCGAGTAACGGAAGCTCCCCCGAGACACAGACCGGGGGCACTCGGTGGCCACTGAAAAGACTACGAGGAGTACGCGTGCCGCTCGACGCCGCTACGAAGAAGCAGATCATCACCGAGTTCGGCCAGAAGGAGGGCGACACCGGCTCCCCCGAGGTCCAGGTCGCCATGCTGTCGCGCCGGATCTCGGACCTGACCGAGCACCTCAAGACGCACAAGCACGACCACCACTCCCGTCGTGGTCTGCTGATCCTGGTCGGTCAGCGTCGTCGCCTGCTGCAGTACCTCGCCAAGAAGGACATCCAGCGCTTCCGTGCGCTGGTCGACCGCCTCGGCATCCGTCGCGGTGCGGCGGGCGCCAAGTAGGACGCCGTGAGGGGAGCGGTTCCCGGCAGCATCGGGACCGCTCCCTTTTGCTGTACACGGCTTCGCTGGACACGGCTTCGCTGGGCACGGCGTGCGCCCGCTCTACACGGCGCGCGTCCGCCGCACGCGACCCGCGTCCGCCCTGCGGGCCCGCGCTCCCCGGAGCGCACGCGTCCGCGCAGGACACCTCCGGCGAGGCCCGTCGCTGGCCCTGCCGGACGCGGAAACGTGCGGAGTGTCACCCACGCTTTGTAGTGTGGTAGCACAACGCACGACGTACGACACAGCGTGATGACGTGTACTCGCTGCGGGTAAACGTCACCACGCACACCGAACGAGGAGAAGCGCACCGCACCGCCGCCGGTCCTCGGTAGTGGCCCCCGGGACAGAGAACCCCGGGTGCTTCGATCGAAGACCGGCCCGCACCGAACGGAGCGCTTCTCCGCAACCGTCCCCCTGCCACACGGGCAGCTGAGGGACGAAGACGAGGAGAATTCGCTAGTGGAGAACGAGACCCACTACGCCGAGGCCGTCATCGACAACGGCTCCTTCGGCACCCGCACCATCCGCTTCGAGACGGGCCGCCTGGCCAAGCAGGCCGCCGGCTCCGCCGTGGCGTACCTGGACGACGACACCATGGTGCTGTCGGCCACCACCGCCTCCAAGAACCCCAAGGACCAGCTCGACTTCTTCCCCCTCACGGTGGACGTCGAGGAGCGGATGTACGCCGCCGGCAAGATCCCCGGCAGCTTCTTCCGCCGTGAGGGCCGTCCCTCCGAGGACGCCATCCTCACCTGCCGCCTGATCGACCGCCCGCTGCGCCCGTCCTTCAAGAAGGGCCTGCGCAACGAGATCCAGGTCGTCGCCACGATCATGGCGCTCAACCCCGACCACCTGTACGACGTCGTGGCGATCAACGCCGCCTCCGCGTCCACGCAGCTGGCCGGCCTGCCCTTCTCCGGCCCGATCGGCGGCGTCCGCGTCGCGCTGATCAACGGCCAGTGGGTCGCGTTCCCGACGCACACCGAGCTCGAGGACGCCGTCTTCGACATGGTCGTCGCCGGTCGCGTCCTGGAGGACGGCGACGTCGCGATCATGATGGTCGAGGCCGAGGCCACCGAGAAGACCATCCAGCTGGTCGCGGGCGGCGCCGAGGCGCCGACCGAGGAGGTCGTCGCCTCCGGTCTGGACGCCGCGAAGCCCTTCATCAAGGTGCTCTGCAAGGCCCAGGCCGACCTCGCCGCCAAGGCCGCCAAGCCGACCGGCGAGTTCCCCGTCTTCCTCGACTACCAGGACGACATCCTGGAGGCGCTGTCCGCCGCCGTCCGCCCGGAGCTCGCCTCCGCGCTGACGATCGCGGGCAAGCAGGACCGCGAGGCCGAGCTGGACCGCGTCAAGGCGCTCGCCGCCGAGAAGCTCCTGCCGGAGTTCGAGGGCCGCGAGAAGGAGATCTCCGCCGCGTACCGCTCGCTCACCAAGCAGCTGGTCCGCGAGCGCGTGATCAAGGAGAAGAAGCGCATCGACGGCCGCGGCGTCACGGACATCCGTACGCTCGCCGCCGAGGTCGAGGCCATCCCGCGCGTGCACGGCTCGGCGCTGTTCGAGCGTGGCGAGACCCAGATCCTGGGCGTCACCACCCTCAACATGCTCCGCATGGAGCAGCAGCTGGACACCCTCTCCCCGGTGACCCGCAAGCGCTACATGCACAACTACAACTTCCCGCCGTACTCCGTCGGCGAGACCGGCCGCGTCGGCTCCCCCAAGCGCCGCGAGATCGGCCACGGCGCGCTCGCCGAGCGCGCCATCGTGCCGGTCCTGCCGACGCGCGAGGAGTTCCCCTACGCGATCCGTCAGGTGTCCGAGGCCCTCGGCTCCAACGGCTCGACGTCCATGGGCTCGGTCTGCGCCTCCACGATGTCGCTGCTGAACGCCGGTGTGCCGCTGAAGGCCCCGGTCGCCGGCATCGCCATGGGCCTGATCTCCCAGGAGATCAACGGCGAGACGCACTACGTCGCCCTCACCGACATCCTCGGTGCGGAGGACGCCTTCGGCGACATGGACTTCAAGGTCGCCGGCACCAAGGAGTTCGTCACCGCCCTCCAGCTCGACACCAAGCTGGACGGCATCCCGGCCTCCGTCCTGGCCGCGGCCCTCAAGCAGGCCCGCGACGCCCGCCTCCACATCCTCGACGTGATGATGGAAGCGATCGACACGCCGGACGAGATGTCCCCCAACGCCCCGCGGATCATCACCGTCAAGATCCCCGTGGACAAGATCGGTGAGGTCATCGGCCCGAAGGGCAAGATGATCAACCAGATCCAGGAGGACACCGGCGCCGAGATCACGATCGAGGACGACGGCACCATCTACATCGGTGCCCAGGTCGGCTCGCAGGCCGAGGCCGCCCGCGCCACGATCAACGGCATCGCCAACCCGACCATGCCGGAGGTCGGCGAGCGTTACCTGGGCACGGTCGTCAAGACCACGACCTTCGGTGCGTTCGTGTCGCTGCTCCCGGGCAAGGACGGACTGCTGCACATCTCGCAGATCCGCAAGCTCGCCGGCGGCAAGCGCGTGGAGAACGTCGAGGACGTGCTCGGTGTGGGCTCCAAGGTCCAGGTCGAGATCGCCGAGATCGACTCCCGCGGCAAGCTCTCCCTGATCCCCGTGATCGAGGGCGAGGAAGCTGCCGAGGACACGAAGGACGACTCCGACAAGTGACGTCGAGTAGCTCCCAGGCGACGGCCCGCACCTCTTCGGAGGCGCGGGCCGTCGCCCGTACCCAAACCCTGATCAAGGGCACGGCCGGCATCGGCGTCGTCCGCAAGACCACCCTCCCGGGCGGCCTGCGCATCGTCACCGAGACCCTCCCCTCGGTCCGCTCCGCCACCTTCGGCATCTGGGCGCACGTCGGCTCCCGCGACGAGACGCCCTCCCTGAACGGCGCCACCCACTACCTGGAGCACCTCCTCTTCAAGGGGACGCACCGCAGGTCCGCGCTGGACATCTCCTCCGCCATAGACGCGGTCGGCGGCGAGATGAACGCGTTCACGGCGAAGGAGTACACGTGCTACTACGCGCGCGTGCTCGACACCGACCTGCCGCTCGCCATCGACGTCGTCTGCGACATGCTGACCGGCTCGCTCATCCGCGAGGAGGACGTCAACGTCGAGCGCGGCGCGATCCTCGAAGAGATCGCCATGACCGACGACGACCCCGGCGACTGCGTGCACGACCTGTTCGCGCAGACGATGTTCGGGGACACCGCCCTGGGCCGCCCGGTCCTCGGCACCGTCGACACGGTCAACGCCCTCACCGCCGACCGCATCCGCCGCTTCTACAAGAAGCACTACGACCCCACCCACCTGGTGGTCGCGGCCGCGGGCAACATCGACCACAACAAGGTCGTGCGCCAGGTCCGCGCGGCCTTCGACAAGGCGGGCGCCTTCAAAAGCGCCGACGCCGCCCCCATCGCCCCGCGCGACGGCTCGCGGGCGATCCGCACCTCGGGCCGCGTCGAGCTGATCGGCCGCAAGACGGAACAGGCGCACGTCGTCCTCGGCATGCCCGGCCTGGCCCGCACGGACGACCGCCGCTGGGCGCTCGGCGTGCTGAACACGGCCCTCGGCGGCGGCATGTCCTCCCGGCTCTTCCAGGAGGTCCGCGAGAAGCGCGGCCTGGCCTACAGCGTGTACTCGTACACCTCGGGCTTCGCCGACTGCGGACTCTTCGGCGTCTACGCGGGCTGCCGCCCCTCGCAGGTGCACGACGTCCTGAAGATCTGCCGCGACGAACTCGACCAGGTCGCCGAACACGGCCTGTCCGACGACGAGATCAGCCGCGCCATCGGCCAGGTGCGGGGTTCCACGGTCCTCGGCCTGGAGGACACCGGGGCGCTCATGAACCGCATCGGCAAGAGCGAGCTGTGCTGGGGAGAGCAGATGTCGGTCGACGACATGCTCGCCCGGATAGCTGCCGTGACCCCGGACGAGGTCCGTTCCGTGGCCCGCGACATCCTGGGACGACGGCCCTCGCTGTCGGTCATCGGCCCGCTCAAGGACAAGCAGGCCGCCCGTCTGCACGACGCGGTCGCCTAATCCACTCCCGTAAGGAAGCACAACAGATGAGCAAGCTGCGTGTGGCGGTCCTCGGCGCCAGGGGCCGGATCGGTTCCGAGGCGGTACGGGCCGTCGAAGCCGCCGAGGACATGGAGCTGGTGGCAGCGCTGGGCCGCGGCGACAAGCTGGAGACGCTGGCCGAGACCGGCGCCCAGGTCGTCGTGGAACTCACCACGCCGGCCTCCGTGATGGAGAACCTCGAGTACTGCGTCGGACACGGCATCCACGCCGTCGTCGGCACCACCGGCTGGACCGACGAACGCCTCGCGCAGCTGAACGGATGGCTGGCCGCGTCCCCCCGGACGGGCGTGCTCATCGCCCCGAACTTCTCCATCGGGGCCGTCCTCACGATGAAGTTCGCGCAGATCGCCGCGCCCTACTTCGAGTCGGTCGAGGTCGTCGAACTGCACCACCCCAAGAAGGTGGACGCCCCCTCCGGCACCGCCACGCGCACCGCCCAGCTCATCGCCGAGGCCCGCCGCGCCGCGGGCGCCGCCCCGGCGCCGGACGCCACCGAGACGGGCCTGGACGGGGCGCGCGGCGCGAACGTGGACGGCATCCCCGTCCACGCCGTCCGGCTGCGCGGCCTGCTCGCCCACCAGGAGGTCCTGCTGGGCGGCGAGGGCGAGACCCTCACCGTCCGCCACGACTCGCTGCACCACAGCAGCTTCATGCCCGGCATCCTGCTGGGCGCCCGCAAGGTGGTGTCGACGCCGGGCCTGACCTTCGGCCTGGAACACTTCCTCGACCTGAACTGAGCTCCCGACGTCATGCGCGCGAAGATCTCCTACGCCGTCACGGCCGCCGTCCTGGTCTTCTACTTCGTCCTGGTCGGCAGCCGCGGCGTCATGCTCATCCAGTCCGGCACGCTCCTGACCGTCACCTTCGGCGTGGCGGTGCTGATCCTGCCGGTCATCGGCGTCTGGTTCCTGTGGAAGAACACGCAGTTCGTCCGCCGGGCCAACGCCCTCGCCGCCGAACTCGACGCCGAGGGCGGCCTGCCCGTCGACGAGCTGCGCAGAACTCCCGGCGGCCGCGTCGACCGCGACTCGGCCGACGAGGTGTTCGCCCGGCGCAAGGCCGAGACCGAGGACGCCCCCGGCGACTGGCGCACCTGGTTCCGTCTCGCCGTCGCCTACCACGACGCCCGCGACACCCCTCGGGCCCGCAAGGCGATGCAGCGTGCGATCGCCCTGCACGACGGCAAGCCGGTCCAGGCCGCCTGAGCCGCGGACCCACCCGGCGCTCCGGCCGGCAGGCATGGGGAAGGGGCCGGCCCGCGACACCGCGGGCCGGCCCCTTCCCCATGCCTGCTTCCGTCCGGACCGTGCGGACTCAGCCGCGCCGGTTCTCCGACGCCCAGGCCTCGACGGCGTCGGCCGCCCGGTCGAACGCCTCGGGACGCGCCAGGAAGTCCGCTCCGTGCGTGGTCAGCAGCGGCGCCGACTCGGCGGGCCGCTCCCGCCGGACGACGGTCAGCGCCTCGCCCTGGACCGTCCGCGGCAGCCCGAGCCAGCGCACCGGCTGCTGCACGGTCCGCACGGCGAGGACCTGCTCCCAGGGCAGGGTGCGCGTGTGCAGGAAGCTCACATGGCGCAGTCCGCGGTCGCTCACCCACACCCCCATCCGCAGCAGTCGCAGGGCGGCGGCGATGACGACGAGCGAGCAGCCGAAGACCGTGCCCGCCTCGGACACCGATCCGGTCAGGGCGATGATGACGGCCGCGAACAGCACGTACGAGGCGAGCAGCAGCGCCAGCGCGGCCGCACCGACCCGCCAGGGACCGGGCCGGTAGGGGCGCCGCCAGCGCTCGCGGTCGTCGAAGGGCAACGCGACGTCGTCCGCCGCCTCGAATGCGCGGTCGGCCGTCAGGAAGGGCAGGGGCACGGCTGGTCCTCACTCGTCCATGCGTGGGCTGTGCCCGGTGAGGCTATCCGGCCGTGTCCCGGCTCACCACCTTCGGGGGCCGGGTGGTGTCGGCGTGGTGCTCAGCGCCCCTGGGAGGCCTGCGACTGCGGTCCCTGCGCGGGCTGGTTCTGACTCAGCGCCGGCATCCCGATGACCAGCGAGCCCACCAGCGCGGCCACGATGGTGAGCCCCAGCAGCCAGCGCCCGGCTATCTGGCTCACCGAGGACCGCTCGGGGGGCGGGGGAGTCACATTGCTACGGAACCTGTCGGCCTCGGCGAGAAAGGCGAAGGGTACGGGCTCGCGCCGGCGGAACATGGTGGGGCTTCCTCCTGAGAGAAGTCGCGAGGACACTGCCAAGGGGGACCTCGTCACTGGTTCAGACGAGCGGGTGCCCGAAAACGTGCCCCATATCGGCAGACGTCCTGGACGAATTTCCGCGGCACGCCGCCGGAGGCCCGCCCCGGCGGCCCCCGTAGAGTTGTCGCCGCTCCGAAGACGCGATGGAAGGACCCCCGCACGTGACCGACAGCCCCGCCGACGACGACCTCAAGCCCGCCTTCCGCAGCGACGTCACCGTCGAGCTGGTCAAGCACACCGCCTCCGACGCGGACGTGCTCTTCGCCGCCCGCGTCTCGACCCTCGGCGAGCAGTCCCTGGACGAGCTGGGCAAGGACCCAGAACGCTCCAAGGGCCTGATCAACTACCTGATGCGGGACCGGCACGGCAGCCCGTTCGAGCACAACTCGATGACCTTCCTCATCAGCGCCCCGATCTTCGTGTTCCGCGAGTTCATGCGGCACCGCGTGGGCTGGTCCTACAACGAGGAGTCGGGCCGCTACCGGGAGCTCCAGCCCGTCTTCTACGTCCCCGGCGAGTCCCGCAAGCTCGTCCAGCAGGGCCGTCCCGGCAAGTACGTCTTCGTCGAGGGCACGCCGGCCCAGCAGGAGCTCGTCGGCCGCACCATGGAGGACTCCTACCGCCGGGCCTACGAGGCCTACCAGGAGATGCTCGCCGCCGGCGTCGCCCGCGAGGTCGCCCGCGCGGTCCTGCCCGTGGGCCTCTTCTCCTCCATGTACGCCACCTGCAACGCCCGCTCCCTGATGCACTTCCTCGGCCTGCGCACCCAGCACGAGCTGGCGAAGGTCCCCTCGTTCCCGCAGCGGGAGATCGAGATGGTGGGCGAGAAGATGGAGGCCGAGTGGGCCGGGCTCATGCCCCTCACCTACGCGGCCTTCAACGCCAACGGCCGCGTCGCCCCGTAGACGCCGCGACGGAGACGTATGTACGGATCATCCGTGCGAGGTGTCCGTATTGCGGCATTTAGAGAAGTTCATCTAGCCTGATCAAACGGACCCGGCACTGCTTGAACCCCCGAGCAGGCAGTGCCGGGCTCCTCTTTTGTCATGACCTTCCGGACCCCCGTGGGCAGACCTCACGGGGAGCAACGAGTAGCGTGTCACCCATGGCTCCGACCTCCACTCCGCAGACCCCCTTCGGGCGGGTCCTCACCGCCATGGTCACGCCGTTCACGGCGGACGGCGCACTCGACCTCGACGGCGCCCAGCGGCTCGCCACCCACCTGGTGGACGCAGGCAACGACGGCCTGATCGTCAACGGCACCACCGGCGAGTCCCCCACCACCAGTGACGCGGAGAAATCGGACCTGGTGCGAGCCGTCCTGGAGGCCGTCGGAGACCGGGCCCACGTCGTGGCGGGAGTCGGCACCAACGACACCCACCACAGCGTCGAGCTGGCCCGGGCGGCGGAGAAGACGGGCGCGCACGGCCTCCTGGTCGTCACGCCGTACTACAACAAGCCCCCCCAGGAGGGCCTGTACCGCCACTTCACGACCGTCGCGGACGCCACCGGACTGCCGGCCATGCTCTACGACATCCCCGGTCGCAGCGGCGTCCCGATCAGCACCGAGACGCTGGTCCGCCTCGCCGCGCACCCGCGCATCGTCGCCAACAAGGACGCCAAGGGCGACCTGGGCCGGGCGAGCTGGGCCATCGCGCGCTCCGGCCTCGCCTGGTACTCCGGCGACGACATGCTGAACCTGCCGCTGCTGTCCGTGGGCGCGGTCGGTTTCGTCTCCGTGGTCGGCCACGTGGTCACCCCGGACCTGCGCGCCCTCGTCGAGGCGTTCACCGACGGCGACGTGCAGAAGGCCACCGAGATCCACCAGAAGCTGCTGCCCGTCTACACGGGTATGTTCCGCACCCAGGGCGTCATGACGACCAAGGCCGCGCTCGCGCTCCAGGGCCTGCCCGCCGGACCGCTGCGCTCGCCCATGGTCGAGTGCTCGCCCGAAGAGATCGAGCAGCTCAAGATCGATCTTGCCGCGGGCGGGGTACAGCTCTGACAACAGACTTCACAACTGAATAGGCAGGCCACCGGTGCCTGCAATCCATCACGACAACTGCTTCTGCACGAACGTCATGCGCGCCACGTGCCCACCGGTACGTGGCGCGCGTGTGTGAGGAGAGTCTTTTGAGTCATCCGCATCCGCAACTCGCCCCGCCCCCGCCACTGCCGGAGGGCGGCCTGCGGGTCACCCCGCTCGGCGGTCTCGGTGAGATCGGCCGGAACATGACGGTCTTCGAGTACGGCGGCCGCCTGTTGATCGTCGACTGCGGAGTGCTCTTCCCCGAGGAGGAGCAGCCCGGCATCGACCTGATCCTGCCGGACTTCACGTCCATCAGGAACCGCCTCGACGACATCGAGGGCATCGTCCTCACCCATGGTCACGAGGACCACATCGGCGCCGTCCCCTACCTCCTCAGGGAGAAGCCGGACATCCCGCTGATCGGCTCCAAGCTGACCCTCGCGCTGATCGAGGCCAAGCTCCAGGAGCACCGGATCCGTCCGTACACCCTCGAGGTGACGGAGGGGCACCGCGAGCGCATCGGCCCGTTCGACTGCGAGTTCATCGCCGTCAACCACTCCATCCCGGACGCCCTCGCGGTCGCCATCCGCACACCGGCCGGCATGGCGGTCCACACGGGCGACTTCAAGATGGACCAGCTCCCGCTGGACGGCCGCCTCACCGACCTGCACGCGTTCGCCCGTCTGAGCGAGGAGGGGATCGACCTCCTCCTCTCCGACTCGACGAACGCCGAGGTCCCCGGCTTCGTGCCGCCGGAGCGGGACATCTCCAACGTCCTGCGCACGGTCTTCGCGAACGCCCGCAAGCGGATCATCGTGGCCAGCTTCGCCAGCCACGTCCACCGCATCCAGCAGATCCTGGACACCGCGCACGAGTACGGCCGCCGCGTCGCCTTCGTGGGGCGCTCCATGGTCCGCAACATGGGCATCGCCCGCGACCTCGGCTATCTGAAGGTCCCGCCGGGACTGGTCGTGGACGTCAAAACGCTCGACGACCTTCCCGACCACGAGGTGGTCCTGGTCTGCACGGGCTCGCAGGGCGAACCGATGGCGGCCCTGTCCCGGATGGCCAACCGCGACCATCAGATCCGCATCGTCCCCGGCGACACGGTGATCCTGGCGTCGTCGCTGATCCCCGGCAACGAGAACGCGGTCTACCGCGTGATCAACGGCCTGACCCGCTGGGGCGCGAACGTCGTCCACAAGGGCAACGCCAAGGTGCACGTCTCGGGCCACGCCTCGGCGGGCGAGCTCCTGTACTTCTACAACATCTGCCGCCCGAAGAACCTGATGCCGGTGCACGGCGAATGGCGTCACCTGCGCGCCAACGCCGAGCTGGGCGCCCTGACCGGTGTGCCGCACGACCGCATCGTCATCGCCGAGGACGGCGTCGTCGTCGACCTCGTCGAGGGCAAGGCCAAGATCTCCGGCAAGGTCCAGGCGGGCTATGTCTACGTCGACGGCCTCTCGGTCGGCGACGTGGGCGAGCCGGCCCTCAAGGACCGGAAGATCCTCGGCGACGAGGGCATCATCTCGGTCTTCGTCGTCGTGGACTCCTCCACCGGCAAGATCACGGGAGGCCCCCACATCCAGGCCCGCGGCTCGGGCATCGAGGACGCGGCGTTCTCGGCCGTCACCCCGAAGATCGCCGAGGTCCTGGAACGCTCCGCCCAGGACGGCGTCGTGGAGCCCCACCAGCTGCAACAGCTCATCCGCCGCACGCTGGGCAAGTGGGTCTCCGACACCTATCGCCGCAGGCCGATGATCCTGCCGGTCGTCGTCGAGGTCTGACCGACGCACGACCCGCCGTACAGGTGAACCCGGAGCGGGGCCACTCGATTTGCATCGGGCAGCCCCGCTCCAGTACGTTTACGGCTCCGCCCGAGCGGGAAGGCCTCGACGCCCTGTGCGTCGGGACCGGTCCCGGGAGGGGCCGGGAAAACCGACTCAGAACTTCTGATAAAGTCGGAACCGCCGGAAAGGAAAGCCGCGAAACAAAAGCGGAAGACCTGGAAAGCACCGAGGAAATCGGATCGGAAAAAGATCTGATAGAGTCGGAAACGCAAGACCGAAGGGAAGCGCCCGGAGGAAAGCCCGAGAAGTTCGGGTGAGTACAAAGGAAGCGTCCGTTCCT
>NZ_JAHHIT010000157.1 GCF_024539675.1 Streptomyces hilarionis
GTCTTCCCCGCCCCCGCGGCCCCCGACCCGGCGGCCACCACGCTCGCCGTGCTGCTGATCGGCCCGGCGGGCGCGGGGAAGACCAGCGTCGCCAAGTTCTGGGCCGACCACCGCCGGGTGCCCACCGCCCACGTCAGCCTCGACGACGTGCGCGAATGGGTCCGCTCGGGCTTCGCCGACCCGCAGTCGGGGTGGAACGACCACTCCGAGGCCCAGTACCGGCTGGCCCGCCGCACCTGCGGCTTCGCCGCCCGCAACTTCCTCGCCAACGGCATCTCGTGCATCCTCGACGACGCGATCTTCCCCGACCGCCCGGCCGTGGGCCTCGGCGGCTGGAAACGCCATGTGGGCCCCGGCCTGCTGCCCGTCGTCCTGCTGCCCGGCCTGGAAGTCGTCCTGGAGCGCAACGCCGAGCGCTCGGGCAACCGCCGCCTCACCGACGAGGAGGTCGCCCGCATCCACGGCCGCATGGCCGGCTGGTACGGCTCCGGCCTGCCCATCATCGACAACTCGCAGCTCGACGTCCCCACCACGGCCAGGGTCCTCGACGACGTGCTGGCGCGGGCGATCGCCAGCCCGCCCAAGTGGTAGCTCCGCCGCGCCGGCCGCGCTGACGGGGGGAGCGCCCGGCCGCGGGGCCACGGCCGGGACTCCCGCGCGGCTCGCGGCGGTCGCGGCCGTCCGCGTCCGCTCGCGGGGCCCCGTCCCCCGAACGCCTTCCCAACCGGCGCGATCCGGTCGGCGCTCCTACGCTCGTGTCATGTCAGAGGTGCACGAGTCCCGCCGAAACCGCCTACGGGAACGCTGCCACGCGGCCGGCACCGCGGCAGCGCTGATCTCCCGTCCCGCCAACGTGAGGTATCTCGCGGGCGCCGCCCCGAGCGGTTCCGTCCTGCTGCTGGGCGGACCCGAGGATCTCCTCGTCTGCTCCGGTCCGCTCGACGAGCGGACGGGCGAGGGCCGGCCGGACGACGCGCTGCGCGTCCACTGCCTGCCCCACGCCGGCGGCGATCCCGCGGTCGCCGCCGCCGACGTCCTGGTGGCCGGGGGCGGCGACTCCCTCGCGGTCGAGGAGCACCACCTCACGGTGTCCCGGCACCGCGAGATCCGTTCCGTCGCTCCCCGGCTGCGCCTGGCCGACCTGGGCGGCGCGGTGGAGCAGGCGAGGGTCGTGAAGGACGAGGAGGAGATCTCCTGTCTGCGGATCGGCGCGGAGATCGCCGACCAGGCCCTCGGCGAGCTGCTGGAGTCGATCCTGGTCGGACGCACGGAACGGCATCTAGCCCTCGAACTGGAGCGACGCCTCGTCGACCACGGCGCCGACGGCCCGGCCTTCGCCACGTCCGTCGGCACCGGCCCGAACTCCGGCCGCCGCGGGCACCGGCCCACGGACCGGCGGGTGGAGGAGGGCGACTTCCTGTCGGTCTGTCTGGGAGCGGCCTACCGAGGCTACCGCTGCGAGATCGGCCGGACCTTCGTGATCGGCACGTCTCCGGCCGACTGGCAGATCGAGCTGTACGACCTCGTCTTCGCCGCTCAGCGGGCCGGACGGGAGGCCCTGGCGCCCGGTGTGGCCTGCCGTGACGTGGACCGCGCGGCACGCCAGGTGCTGGGTTCCGCGGGGCACTGCGAAGGGCTCCCGGCGCTCGTCGGGCACGGGGTCGGACTCGAAATCGCGGAGGACCCGCAGTTGACTCCCGCAGCCATGGGTAAACTGGACGCTTGCGTGCCGGTCACCGTCGAACCCGGGGTCCACCTCCCGGGTCGGGGCGGCGTCCGGATCGATGACACGCTCGTCGTGCGCCCCGAGGCGGACGGCGGACCCGAGCTACTCACCATCACGACCAAGGAGCTGCTCGCCCTCTAGGCAGGTGCGTGCCCCGGGGTCGTCCACGTCAGTCCAGGAGATTCCGCAACCGTGGCTTCCACGAACGACCTCAAGAACGGCCTGGTGCTCAAGCTCGAAGGCGGCCAGCTCTGGTCCGTCGTCGAGTTCCAGCACGTCAAGCCCGGCAAGGGCCCGGCCTTCGTGCGCACCAAGCTGAAGAACGTGCTGTCCGGCAAGGTGGTCGACAAGACCTTCAACGCCGGCGTCAAGGTCGAGACGGCCACTGTCGACAAGCGCGACATGCAGTTCTCGTACATGGACGGCGACTACTTCGTCTTCATGGACATGGAGACCTACGACCAGCTCATGGTCGACCGCAAGGCCGTCGGCGACGCCGCCAACTTCCTGATCGAGGGCTTCACGGCCACCGTCGCGCAGCACGAGGGCGAGGTGCTCTTCGTCGAGCTGCCGGCCGCCGTCGAGCTCGTGGTGCAGGAGACCGAGCCGGGCCTGCAGGGCGACCGCTCCACCGGCGGCACCAAGCCCGCCACCCTGGAGACCGGTCACCAGATCCAGGTCCCGCTCTTCATCACCACCGGTGAGAAGATCAAGGTCGACACCCGCACCAGCGACTACCTCGGCCGGGTGAACAGCTAACCGTGGCTGCCCGCAACACGGCCCGCAAGCGTGCCTTCCAGATCCTCTTCGAGGGCGACCAGCGCGGAGCCGACGTCCTGACGGTCCTCGCGGACTGGGTCCGGCTCTCCCGGGCCGACACCCGGCAGCCGCCGGTGAGCGAGTACACGATGCAGCTGGTCGAGGGCTACGCGGAGCACGCGCGGCGCATCGACGACCTGATCTCCCAGTACTCGGTCGGCTGGACGCTGGACCGGATGCCGGTCGTCGACCGCAACATCCTGCGACTCGGCGCCTACGAGCTGATCTGGGCCGACGAGACCCCGGACGCCGTCGTTCTCGACGAGATGGTGCAGCTGGCGAAGGAGTTCTCGACGGACGAGTCGCCCTCGTTCGTCAACGGCCTGCTCGGCCGCCTCAAGGAGCTCAAGCCGTCCCTGCGGCGCGACTAGGGCGCGCTTCGCCCCGGGCGCGCCGGCGCGCGCCGCAGGCCGCCACAGGCGGTCTGCGGGCCGTCAGCGGCTCGTGGCGGCGCTCCCGCGCCTCTCGGGGTCGTGAACATGCCGGAGGGCCCCCAGCACGTGCTGGGGGCCCTCCGGCATGTTCACGACCCTCGCAGCGGTGGCCGGAACCGACGGGTTCCGGCCACCGCGAGGGTACGTTTCTGCTCAGCCGCCGGGCGGCTAGTTCTCCTCGTGGGAGACGGCGCGGCGCGCGTCCGCGTCCAGGACGCCCCAGCTGATCAGCTGCTCGGTCAGGACCGAGGGCGACTGGTCGTAGATGACGGCGAGGGTGCGCAGGTCGTCCTGGCGGATCGACAGCACCTTGCCGTTGTAGTCGCCGCGCTGCGACTGGATGGTGGCCGCGTAGCGCTGGAGCGGGCCCGCCTTCTCGACCGGCACGTGGGCCAGGCGCTCGAGGTCGAGGACCAGCTTCGGCGGCGGCTCGGCCGCCCCGCCCGGAGTGGTGCCCGGCAGCAGTTCCTGCACGGGAACGCCGTAGAAGTCCGCCAGCTCGGCAAGGCGCTGCACGGTCACGGCGCGGTCGCCGCGCTCGTACGAACCGACCACGACCGCCTTCCACCGTCCCTGGGACTTCTCCTCGACACCGTGGAGGGAAAGGCCCTGCTGGGTGCGGATCGCCCGGAGCTTGGCCCCGAGCTGTTTGGCGTATTCGCTGGACATATAGCTCCCCGGCACTGGGTCGACGCGGCACGAGCCGCGTGCTGGTAACTCACTGTGAGGTTACGCAGCGTGATTCTTCTGCGTCAAGCCGAATGGTCCACACCGACTCTTCCGTGGTAGTGACGGCCGATTAGGCCAAGGGGGTGACGGCGGCGCCGTCCCGGCCTGCTACCGTGGATGGCGCAAATCCGACGTCCTTTAAGGTCCGTCCCGTGAGGCGGAGAAGGAGGTCCGTTTCTTATGGACAAGCAGGACATCGAGCACGACCCCCGGCAGGCCGACGCGCGAGCGGTCCTCGAAGGCCCCGACATCGCGCGTGTGCTGACCCGCATCGCCCACGAGATCGTCGAACGCGCCAAGGGCGCCGACGACGTGGTGCTCCTCGGCATCCCGACGCGCGGCGTGTTCCTCGCCCAGCGGCTCGCCGCCAAGCTCGAGCAGATCACCGACCGCGCCGTTCCCGTCGGTTCGCTCGACATCACCATGTACCGCGACGACCTGCGCATGCACCCGCCGCGCGCGCTCGCCCGCACCGAGATCCCCGGCGACGGCCTGGACGGCAGACTGGTCGTCCTCGTCGACGACGTGCTCTTCTCCGGCCGCACCATCCGCGCCGCCCTCGACGCCCTGAACGACCTCGGGCGCCCGCGCGCGGTGCAGCTCGCGGTCCTGGTCGACCGCGGCCACCGTGAACTGCCCATCCGCGCCGACTACGTCGGCAAGAACCTCCCCACGTCGCTGCGGGAGACGGTCAAGGTCCAGCTCGCCGAGGAGGACGGTCGCGACACCGTGCTGCTCGGCGTGACGCAGACCCAGTAGCAGACGGATCGCGTACGCCGAGGCCGTACGCCCCTTCGGCACGCCTCCGCCTGCCCGGAATCTCCCCGCATCCTGAACTGCCTTACGGAGCCTGACAGATGCAGCGTCATCTCATCTCGGCCGCCGACCTCACCCGCGACGACGCCGTCCTGATCCTCGACACCGCCGAGGAGATGGCCCGGGTGGCCGACCGGCCGATCAAGAAACTGCCGACCCTGCGCGGCCGCACGATCGTCAACCTCTTCTTCGAGGACTCCACCCGCACCCGCATCTCCTTCGAGGCCGCCGAGAAGCGGCTGTCCGCGGACGTCATCAACTTCTCCGCCAAGGGGTCGTCGGTGTCCAAGGGCGAGTCCCTGAAGGACACCGCGCAGACGCTGGAGGCCATGGGCGTCGACGCGGTCGTCATCCGGCACGGCGCCTCCGGAGCCCCCTACCGGCTGGCCACCTCCGGCTGGATCGACGCCGCCGTCGTCAACGCCGGCGACGGCACCCACCAGCACCCCACCCAGGCCCTCCTGGACGCCTTCACCATGCGCCGCCGGCTGGTCGGCCGGGACGCGGGGCTCGGCCAGGACCTCTCCGGCAAGCGCATCACGATCGTCGGCGACGTCCTGCACAGCCGGGTCGCCCGCTCCAACGTCGACCTGCTGCACACGCTCGGCGCCGAGGTCACCCTCGTCGCCCCGCCCACGCTGGTGCCGGTCGGCATCGAGACCTGGCCCTGCGCGGTCTCCTACGACCTGGACAGCACGCTGCCCAAGTCCGACGCGGTGATGATGCTGCGCGTGCAGCGCGAGCGCATGAACGCCGCGTTCTTCCCGACCGAGCGCGAGTACTCGCGCCGCTACGGCCTCGACGGCGACCGGATGGCCCGGATGCCCGAGCACGCGATCGTGATGCACCCCGGCCCGATGGTCCGCGGCATGGAGATCACCGCCGAGGTCGCCGACTCCGAGCGCTGCACCGTCGTCGAACAGGTCGCCAACGGCGTGTCCATCCGGATGGCCGTCCTCTACCTGCTCCTGGGCGGCAACGAACCCGCCGTCAGCCACGCCCGCACCACCGAGGAGAAGTAAGAACATGAGCAAGATCCTGATCCGTGGTGCGAAGGTGCTCGGCGGCGACCCGCAGGACGTCCTGATCGACGGGGGCACGATCGCCGAGGTCGGCGCCGGCCTGAGCGCCGAGGGCGCCGAGGTCGTCGAGGCCGCCGGAAAGGTGCTGCTGCCGGGCCTGGTCGACCTGCACACCCATCTGCGCGAGCCGGGCCGCGAGGACTCCGAGACCGTGCTGACCGGCACCCGCGCCGCCGCCTCGGGCGGCTACACGGCCGTCTTCGCCATGGCCAACACCTTCCCCGTCGCCGACACCGCCGGCGTGGTCGAGCAGGTCTACCGGCTCGGGCAGGAGCACGGCTACTGCGACGTGCAGCCCATCGGCGCGGTCACCGTCGGCCTGGAGGGCAGGAAGCTCGCCGAACTCGGCGCCATGCACGAGTCGGCCGCCGGAGTCACCGTGTTCTCCGACGACGGCAAGTGCGTCGACGACGCCGTGATCATGCGCCGGGCCCTGGAGTACGTGAAGGCCTTCGGCGGGGTCGTGGCCCAGCACGCGCAGGAGCCCCGGCTGACCGAGGGCGCCGAGATGAACGAGGGCGTCGTCTCCGCCGAGCTCGGGCTGGGCGGGTGGCCCGCGGTCGCCGAGGAGTCGATCATCGCCCGCGACGTCCTGCTCGCCGAGCACGTCGGCTCGCGCGTCCACATCTGCCACCTCTCCACCGCCGGCTCGGTCGAGATCGTCCGCTGGGCCAAGTCCCGCGGCATCGACGTCACCGCCGAGGTCACCCCGCACCACCTCCTCCTCACGGACGAGCTGGTCCGCTCCTACGACCCGGTCTACAAGGTGAACCCGCCGCTGCGCACCGAGAGGGACGTGCTCGCCCTGCGCGAGGCGCTCGCCGACGGCACCATCGACATCGTGGCCACCGACCACGCGCCGCACCCGCACGAGGACAAGGACTGCGAGTGGGCCGCGGCCGCCATGGGCATGGTCGGCCTGGAGACCGCGCTGTCGGTGGTCCAGGAGACCATGGTGGAGACGGGCCTGCTGGACTGGGCCGGGGTCGCCGACCGCATGTCCCTCAAGCCCGCCGCGATCGGCCGGGCCACCGGTCACGGGCGTCCCGTCTCGGCTGGTGAGCCCGCCAACCTCACGCTCGTCGACACGGAATACCGTGGGTCCGTGGACCCCGCGGGCTTCGCCTCGCGCAGCCGGAACACCCCGTACGCGGGGCGTGAGCTGCCGGGCCGTGTCACGCACACGTGGCTCCGGGGCAAGGCCACGCTCGTCGACGGGAAGCTCACGTGACATCTGCAGCACTACTGCTCGCGGCCGAGAAGGAATCGGCGCAAGTGACCGACTGGGCCGCCAGGATCGGCTGGGTGGTCGGCCTCGGCCTGTTCGTGGCGCTCGTCTACTGGCTGATGCGCGAGGGCTGGAAGTGGCGGGGGACGCTCCAGGGCGACCTGCCCGCGCTTCCCACCGCGCCGTCCGGGCCGGGCGAGGCGAGACTGACGGTGTTGTCGACGACCGGCCGCTACCACGGCTCCACCACCGCGGGGCAGTGGCTCGACCGCATCGTGGCGCACGGCCTGGGCACCCGCAGCCGCGTCGAGCTCACCCTCACGGACGCGGGACTGGACGTCGTGCGTCCCGGCGCGAGCGACTTCTTCATCCCGGCCGCCGCGCTGCGCGAGGCCCGGCTGGACAAGGGCATCGCCGGCAAGGTCCTCACCGAGGGCGGACTGCTGGTGGTGACCTGGGCGCACGGCGACCGGCTGCTCGACTCCGGGTTCCGCGCGGACCACGCGGCCGAGCACGGCGCCTGGGTCGCCGCCATCAACTCAATGACCGACAAGACGGAAACTCCGACGGAAACGGAAGGCGCACGATGACGACCTCCACAAGGGGAACCGCCACTGAGAAAAAGGTGCTTCCCGCCGTACTCGTCCTGGAGGACGGCCGGATCTTCCGCGGCCGTGCCTACGGGGCCGTGGGGGAGACCTTCGGCGAAGCGGTGTTCTCCACCGGCATGACCGGCTACCAGGAGACCCTCACCGACCCGTCGTACGACCGCCAGATCGTCGTGGCGACCGCCCCGCAGATCGGCAACACCGGCTGGAACGACGAGGACGACGAGTCGGGCCGCATCTGGGTCTCCGGCTACGTCGTGCGCGACCCCGCGCGCGTGCCGTCCAACTGGCGCGCCAAGCGCTCCCTGGACGACGAGCTGGTCGCCCAGGGCGTCGTCGGGATCTCCGGCGTCGACACCCGCGCCCTCACCCGCCACCTGCGCGAGCGCGGCTCGATGCGCGCCGGGGTCTTCTCCGGCGAGGCGATCGCCTCCGACGGCGAGCTCCTCGCCCGCGTGCAGGCCCAGCCGCAGATGAAGGGCGCGAGCCTGTACGAGGAGGTCGCCACCAAGGAGGCCTACGTCGTGCCCGCGGTCGGCGAGAAGCGGTTCACCGTCGCCGCCATCGACCTCGGCATCAAGGGCATGACCCCGCACCGCATGGCCGAGCGCGGCATCGAGGTGCACGTGCTGCCCGCGACGGCCTCGGCCGACGAGGTCTACGCCCTGAACCCCGACGGCGTGTTCTTCTCCAACGGGCCGGGCGACCCGGCCACCGCCGACGGTCCCGTGGCGCTGATGACCGAGGTGCTGGAGCGCAGGACGCCCCTGTTCGGCATCTGCTTCGGCAACCAGATCCTCGGCCGCGCGCTCGGCTTCGGCACCTACAAGCTGAAGTACGGCCACCGCGGCATCAACCAGCCCGTCCAGGACCGCACGACCGGCAAGGTCGAGGTCACCGCGCACAACCACGGCTTCGCCGTGGACGCGCCGCTCGACAAGGTCAGCGAGACGACGTTCGGCCGCGCCGAGGTCTCGCACGTCTGCCTGAACGACGACGTCGTGGAGGGGTTGCAGCTGCTCGACCAGCCGGCCTTCTCCGTCCAGTACCACCCCGAAGCGGCAGCGGGCCCGCACGACGCCGCCTACCTGTTCGACCGCTTCGTATCCCTGATGGAGGGCCAGCGTGCCTAAGCGCACCGATATCCAGTCCGTCCTGGTCATCGGCTCCGGCCCGATCGTCATCGGTCAGGCCGCCGAGTTCGACTACTCCGGCACCCAGGCGTGCCGCATCCTGCGCGCCGAGGGCCTCAGGGTGATTTTGGTCAACTCCAACCCGGCGACGATCATGACCGACCCGGAGATCGCCGACGCCACCTACGTCGAGCCGATCACCCCCGAGTTCGTCGAGAAGATCATCGCCAAGGAGCGGCCCGACGCCCTGCTGCCCACCCTGGGCGGCCAGACGGCCCTCAACACGGCGATCTCGCTCGCCGAGAACGGCGTCCTCGACAAGTACGGCGTCGAACTGATCGGCGCCAACGTCGAGGCCATCAACAAGGGCGAGGACCGCGACCTGTTCAAGGGCGTCGTGGAAGCCGTCCGCGCCAAGATCGGGCACGGCGAGTCGGCCCGCTCGGTCATCTGCCACACCATGGACGAGGTCATCGCGGGCGTCGACGAGCTCGGCGGCTACCCGGTCGTCGTGCGCCCCTCCTTCACCATGGGCGGCGCCGGCTCCGGCTTCGCCCACGACGAGGACGAGCTGCGCCGCATCGCCGGCCAGGGCCTCACGCTCTCGCCGACCACCGAGGTGCTCCTGGAGGAGTCCATCCTCGGCTGGAAGGAGTACGAGCTGGAGCTGATGCGCGACAAGCACGACAACGTCGTGGTCGTCTGCTCCATCGAGAACTTCGACCCCATGGGCGTGCACACCGGCGACTCGATCACCGTCGCCCCCGCGATGACGCTGACCGACCGCGAGTACCAGGTGCTGCGCGACGTCGGCATCGCGATCATCCGCGAGGTCGGCGTCGACACCGGCGGCTGCAACATCCAGTTCGCGGTGAACCCCGAGGACGGCCGGGTCATCGTCATCGAGATGAACCCGCGCGTGTCGCGGTCCTCGGCGCTCGCCTCCAAGGCGACCGGCTTCCCGATCGCGAAGATCGCGGCCAAGCTCGCCGTCGGCTACACCCTCGACGAGATCCCCAACGACATCACGCGGGAGACCCCGGCCTCCTTCGAGCCCACGCTCGACTACGTCGTCGTCAAGGCCCCGCGGTTCGCCTTCGAGAAGTTCCCGAGCGCCGACTCCACGCTGACCACGACCATGAAGTCGGTCGGCGAGGCCATGGCCATCGGCCGCAACTTCACCGAGGCCTTCCAGAAGGCGCTGCGCTCGCTGGAGAAGAAGGGCAGCCAGTTCACCTTCGTCGGCGAGACCGGCGACAAGGACGAGCTGCTGCGCGAGGCCGTGCGCCCCACCGACGGCCGCATCAACACCGTCATGCAGGCCATCCGCGCGGGCGCCACGCCCGAGGAGGTCTTCGAGTTCACGAAGATCGACCCCTGGTTCGTCGACCAGCTCTTCCTGATCAAGGAGACCGCCGACGCGCTGGCCGCCGCCGACCGCCTCGACGGCGAGCTCCTCGCCGAGGCCAAGCGGCACGGGTTCTCCGACCAGCAGATCGCCGAGATCCGCGGACTGCGCGAGGACGTCGTGCGCGAGGTCCGGCACGCGCTGGGCGTGCGCCCCGTCTACAAGACGGTCGACACCTGCGCCGCCGAGTTCGCCGCGAAGACGCCGTACTTCTACTCCTCCTACGACGAGGAGAACGAGGTCGCGCCGCGCGAGAAGCCCGCGGTGATCATCCTGGGCTCCGGCCCGAACCGCATCGGCCAGGGCATCGAGTTCGACTACTCGTGCGTCCACGCCTCCTTCGCGCTGAGCGACGCGGGCTACGAGACCGTGATGGTCAACTGCAACCCCGAGACCGTCTCCACCGACTACGACACCTCCGACCGCCTGTACTTCGAGCCGCTGACGCTCGAGGACGTGCTGGAGGTCGTCCACGCGGAGGCGCAGGCCGGCCCGATCGCGGGCGTCGTCGTCCAGCTCGGCGGCCAGACCCCGCTGGGCCTGGCGCAGGCCCTGAAGGACAACGGCGTGCCGATCGTCGGCACCCCGCCCGAGGCCATCCACGCGGCCGAGGACCGGGGCGCCTTCGGGCGCGTGCTCGCCGAGGCCGGCCTGCCGGCCCCCAAGCACGGCACCGCGACCACCTTCGCCGAGGCCAAGACCATCGCGGACGAGATCGGCTACCCGGTCCTCGTCCGGCCGTCCTACGTGCTCGGCGGCCGCGGCATGGAGATCGTCTACGACGAGACCCGGCTGTCGTCCTACATCGCCGAGTCCACCGAGATCAGCCCCACCCGGCCGGTCCTGGTCGACCGCTTCCTCGACGACGCCATCGAGATCGACGTCGACGCGCTCTACGACGGCGAGGAGCTGTACCTCGGCGGCGTCATGGAGCACATCGAGGAGGCCGGCATCCACTCCGGCGACTCGGCGTGCGCCCTGCCCCCGATCACCCTGGGCGGCTTCGACATCAAGCGTCTGCGGGCCTCCACCGAGGCGATCGCCAAGGGCGTCGGCGTGCGCGGCCTGATCAACATCCAGTTCGCGATGGCCGGCGACATCCTCTACGTGCTGGAGGCCAACCCGCGCGCGTCGCGCACCGTGCCCTTCACCTCGAAGGCGACCGCGGTGCCGCTGGCCAAGGCCGCCGCCCGGATCTCGCTGGGCGCGACCGTCGCCGAGCTGCGCGCCGAAGGGCTGCTCCCGGCGACCGGCGACGGCGGCGAGCTGCCGCTGGACGCGCCGATCTCCGTCAAGGAGGCCGTGATGCCGTGGACCCGCTTCCGGGACACCTCCGGCCGCGGCGTCGACACCGTCCTCGGCCCGGAGATGCGCTCGACCGGCGAGGTCATGGGCATCGACTCCGTCTTCGGCACGGCGTACGCCAAGTCGCAGGCGGGCGCGTACGGCCCGCTGCCCACCAAGGGCCGCGCGTTCATCTCGGTCGCCAACCGCGACAAGCGCTCGATGATCTTCCCCGCGCGCGAGCTGGTCGCCCACGGCTTCGAGCTGCTCGCCACCTCCGGCACCGCCGAGGTCCTGCGCCGCAACGGCATCAACGCCACGGTGGTGCGCAAGCAGTCCGAGGGCACCGGCCCCAACGGCGAGAAGACCATCGTCCAGTGCATCCACGACGGGGAGGTCGACCTCATCGTCAACACCCCGTACGGCACCGGCGGCCGCCTCGACGGCTACGAGATCCGCACGGCGGCCGTGGCCCGGTCCGTGCCCTGCCTGACGACGGTCCAGGCGCTCGCCGCCGCCGTCCAGGGCATCGACGCGCTCAACCACGGCGACGTGGGCGTGCGCTCGCTCCAGGAACACGCCGAACAACTGACCGCGGCCCGCGACTAGCAGCCCTGAGGGGGACACCGGAAACGGTGTCCCCCTCTTCATGAGGGAACCATGTACAAGATCTTCTTCAAGCTCGTCTTCACCCGGATGGACCCCGAGCGGGCCCACCACCTGGCCTTCCGCTGGATCCGCCTCGCCGTGCGCGTCCCCGTCCTGCGCACCTTCGTGGCCGCCGCTCTCGCGCCCCGCTACAAGGAGCTGCGCACGGAGGCCCTCGGGCTGCGCATGCACGGCCCCTTCGGCCTCGCCGCCGGCTTCGACAAGAACGCCGTCGCGATCGACGCCATGGCGATGCTCGGCTTCGACCACGTCGAGATCGGCACCGTCACCGGGGAGCCGCAGCCCGGCAACCCCAAGCGGCGGCTGTTCCGCCTCGTCAAGGACCGGGCGCTGATCAACCGGATGGGCTTCAACAACGACGGGTCGCTGGCCGTCGCCGCGCGCCTGGCCTCGCGCACGCCCGTCTTCAAGCCCGTGGTCGGCGTCAACATCGGCAAGACCAAGGTCGTCCCCGAGGAGGAGGCCGTCGCCGACTACGTGAAGTCGGCCGAGCGGCTCGCCCCCTACGCCGACTACCTGGTCGTGAACGTCTCCTCGCCGAACACGCCCGGGCTGCGCAACCTCCAGGCCACCGAGGCCCTGCGCCCGCTGCTGAGCGCCGTGCGCGAGGCCGCCGACCGCGCGGTGGGCACGCGCCGGGTGCCGCTGCTGGTGAAGATCGCCCCGGACCTGGCCGACGAGGACGTCGACGCGGTCGCCGACCTGGCCGTCGAACTGGGCCTGGACGGGATCATCGCCACCAACACCACCATCGCGCGCGAGGGCCTCGGACTGACGTCCGACCCGGCGCTGGTGCAGGAGACCGGCGGGCTGTCCGGAGCGCCCCTCAAGGCGCGTTCCCTGGAAGTGCTGCGCCGGCTCTACGCGCGCGTGGGCGACCGCATCACCCTGGTGGGCGTCGGCGGCATCGAGAACGCCGAGGACGCCTGGCAGCGCATCCTGGCCGGCGCCACGCTGGTCCAGGGCTACAGCGCCTTCGTCTACGAAGGGCCCTTCTGGGGGCGCGCCGTCCACAAGGGGCTCGCCGCCCGCCTGCGGACGAGCCCCCACGCCACCCTCGCCGACGCCGTCGGCGCCGACGTGAGGAAGACGGCATGACCCTGGAGCCCTTCGGCGCGCGGCTGCGCCACGCCATGGACGAGCGCGGTCCGCTGTGCGTCGGCATCGACCCGCACGCCTCCCTGCTCGCCGAGTGGGGCCTGAACGACGACGTCGCGGGCCTGGAGCGGTTCAGCCGCACGGTCGTCGAGGCGACGGCCGACCGGGTCGCCCTGCTGAAGCCGCAGAGCGCCTTCTTCGAGCGGTTCGGCTCGCGCGGGGTCGCCGTCCTGGAGAGGACGGTCCAGGAGGCGCGGGCGGCCGGCGCCCTCGTCGTCATGGACGCCAAGCGCGGCGACATCGGCTCGACCATGGCGGCGTACGCCGAGTCCTTCCTGCACAAGGACGCGCCGCTGTTCTCCGACGCCCTCACCGTCTCGCCCTACCTGGGCTACGGATCGCTGGCCCCGGCGGTGGCGCTGGCCCGGGAGAACGGCGCGGGCCTGTTCGTGCTGGCGCTCACGTCCAACCCGGAGGGCGGCGAGGTCCAGCACGCCGTGCGCGCCGACGGGCGCACCGTGGGCGCGACCATGCTGGCCCACCTGGCGGCGGAGAACGCGGGGGAGGAGCCCCTGGGCTCCTTCGGGGCGGTCGTCGGCGCCACGCTGGGGGATCTGTCGGCCTACGACCTCGACGTCAACGGCCCGCTCCTCGCGCCCGGCGTCGGCGCCCAGGGGGCGACCCCGGCGGACCTGCCCCGGGTCTTCGGGTCCGCGGTGCGCAACGTGGTGCCGAACGTGAGCCGGGGTGTGTTGCGTCACGGTCCCGGTGTCGTCGCTCTGCGTGACGCCGTGGAGCGGATCGCGCGAGAAGTGCGCACCGCCGTCACCTCCGTCTGAGGGGCGTCGGCCGCCCGACCGGGGGCTCGGTCGGGCGGCCGGAGTGTGACGTGAGCCTGGATACATCCTCAAATCCAGGGCAGTATGTCCTAAATATCCGGCCCTGGAGAGGCTGACCAGGACTTTTCCTCTGTTCTCGCTGACTCCGGCGGAGTTGGCCGCTAGTCTCCGACGAGTGGGGGCACCCCCACGCTTGTGAAGCAGTGGGGGAGAACGGGCGTGCACGTTGCTCGTGACTCCCTGGTGAGGGGCGATGGGTCCCTCGCCGGTCCGTATCCGACAGTTCGACATCCGAGGTGACGTAGGCGTGGCTCTTCCGCCCCTTACCCCCGAACAGCGCGCAGCCGCGCTCGAAAAGGCCGCCGCGGCTCGCCGGGAGCGGGCCGAGGTCAAGAATCGACTGAAGCACTCCGGCGCCTCTCTCCACGAGGTCATCAAGCAGGGTCAGGAAAACGACGTCATCGGCAAGATGAAGGTCTCCGCCCTCCTGGAGTCGCTCCCGGGCGTGGGCAAGGTCCGCGCCAAGCAGATCATGGAGCGACTCGGCATCTCCGAGAGCCGCCGGGTTCGCGGCCTCGGTTCCAACCAGATCGCCTCCCTGGAGCGTGAGTTCGGCAGCACCGGCTCCTGATGGCCGGGTCTTGCCGGCGGGGAGTCCCGGGCACTCCGGGATTGCTGGAATAATCGCTGCATGGCTGCAACATTCCGGGGGACGACCCCCGAGCCCCCGGACGTACGTCCGCGGCTGACCGTGCTCTCCGGCCCCTCTGGGGTCGGCAAGAGCACGGTCGTCGCTCATATGCGCAAGCAACATCCCGAGGTCTGGCTCTCGGTGTCGGCGACGACCCGCAAGCCCCGCCCCGGCGAGCAGCACGGCGTCCACTACTTCTTCGTCACCGACGAGGAGATGGACAAGCTGATCGCCAACGGCGAGCTGCTCGAGTGGGCCGAGTTCGCCGGCAACCGCTACGGCACTCCTCGCGCCGCCGTCCTGGAGCGTCTGGAGTCGGGCGAGCCGGTCCTGCTGGAGATCGACCTCCAGGGCGCCCGGCAGGTCCGCGACTCGATGCCCGAGGCCCGGCTGGTGTTCCTGGCCCCCCCGTCCTGGGAGGAGCTGGTGCGCCGGCTCACCGGGCGGGGCACCGAACCGCCCGAGGTCATCGAGCGTCGCCTGGAGGCGGCGAAGACCGAACTCGCGGCCGAGCCGGAGTTCGACGTGACCCTGGTGAACACCTCCGTCGAGGACGTGGCGCGTGAGCTGCTAGCCTTGATGGATGTTGTGTGATCGCGAGTTCGCTCTCTTCGCGGCCTTCGTGATCACGACCGGTCTTTTCCCATCCATCGGAAGGTAGAGCGTGTCCTCTTCCATCTCCGCGCCCGAGGGCATCATCAACCCGCCGATCGACGAGCTCCTCGAGGCCACCGACTCGAAGTACAGCCTCGTGATCTACGCGGCCAAGCGGGCCCGCCAGATCAACGCGTACTACTCGCAGCTCGGCGAGGGCCTCCTCGAGTACGTCGGTCCGCTCGTGGACACCCACGTCCACGAGAAGCCGCTCTCGATCGCCCTCCGCGAGATCAACGCCGGACTGCTGACGTCCGAGGCCGTCGAAGGCCCCGTCCAGTAGTTTTTTCGGCTCGCAGTTGGTTTTTCCACAGGCCCGGCAGCACGACTGCCGGGCCTGTGGTGTGTGATGGACGCGTACGCCGCACGCCACGGCGGACGCAAGCGTCGAGGTCCGGGGAGAGACGGTGGACAAACCGAAGGTCGTTCTGGGGGTCAGCGGCGGCATCGCCGCCTACAAGGCCTGCGAGCTGCTGCGCCGCCTGACGGAGTCCGGGCACGACGTGCGCGTCGTCCCCACCGCCTCCGCGCTGCACTTCGTCGGCGCCGCCACCTGGTCGGCCCTCTCCGGCCACCCGGTCTCCACCGAGGTCTGGGACGACGTCCACGAGGTCCCGCACGTCCGCATCGGCCAGCACGCCGACCTGGTCGTGGTCGCCCCGGCCACCGCCGACATGCTCGCCAAGGCCGCTCACGGCCTGGCCGACGACCTCCTCACCAACACCCTCCTCACGGCACGCTGTCCGGTCGTCTTCGCCCCCGCGATGCACACCGAGATGTGGGAGCACCCCGCCACCCAGGAGAACGTGGCGACGCTGCGCCGCCGGGGCGCGGTCGTGATCGAACCGGCCGTCGGCCGGCTCACCGGCGTCGACACCGGCAAGGGCCGCCTGCCCGACCCCGGCGAGATCTTCGAGGTCTGCCGCCGCGTCCTGGCCCGCGGCGTGCGCGAGCCCGACCTGACCGGCCGGCACGTCGTGGTCAGCGCCGGCGGCACCCGCGAACCCCTCGACCCGGTCCGCTTCCTCGGCAACCGCTCCTCCGGCAAGCAGGGCTACGCCCTGGCCCGTACCGCCGCGGCCCGCGGCGCGCGCGTCACCCTGGTCGCGGCGAACACGGGCCTGCCCGACCCGGCCGGCGTCGACGTCGTGCAGGTCGGTACGGCCGTCCAGCTGCGCGAGGCCGTCCTGAAGGCGGCCGCCGACGCGCACGCCGTCGTCATGGCCGCCGCCGTGGCGGATTTCCGGCCGGAGACCTACGCGGCCGGAAAGATCAAGAAGAAGGACGGCAAGGAACCGGACCCCATCGTTCTCGTGCGGAATCCGGACATCCTCGCGGAGCTGTCCGCCGACCGGGCGCGCGCCGATCAGGTGGTCGTGGGCTTCGCCGCCGAGACCGACGACGTGCTGGCCAACGGCCGGACGAAGCTGCGGCGCAAGGGGTGCGATCTGCTGGTGGTGAACGAGGTGGGGGAGCGCAGGACGTTCGGCTCGGAGGAGAACGAGGCCGTCGTGCTGGGCGCCGACGGCAGCGAGACACCCGTGCCCCACGGGCCCAAGGAGGCCCTGGCCGAAATCGTGTGGGACCTGGTGACGCAGCGACTGGGCTGACTGTTTGATGCGCTTCGTCGTCGACCCCCACCCGGCTCGATTCAGGCGCGGCGCCCCTGGCCAAGCGTGCTCGGCTTTCGGCAGAATGCCCGTGCCGCAGGTCACAGCGCTCCCGAGAGGCGAGACGGGTGGGCCGGTGGCGGGGTATCACCGATAAACTGTTCTCGGACGACGCCGGGCGCAGCTCCCGTCGCGTCCGCCAATGATCAGCCAGCAGCCGCTGCAACCCCAGGGAGCGTTGTGTCCCGTCGCCTTTTCACTTCGGAGTCCGTGACCGAGGGTCACCCCGACAAGATCGCTGACCAGATCAGCGACACCATTCTCGATGCCCTGCTGCGCGAGGACCCGACCTCCCGGGTCGCCGTCGAGACCTTGATCACGACCGGCCTGGTGCACGTCGCCGGCGAGGTCACCACCAAGGCCTACGCGCCGATTCCGCAGCTGGTGCGCGACAAGATCCTCGAAATCGGCTACGACTCCTCCAAGAAGGGCTTCGACGGCGCCTCCTGCGGCGTCTCGGTGTCCATCGGCGCGCAGTCCCCGGACATCGCCCAGGGCGTCGACACCGCGTACGAGAACCGCGTCGAGGGCGACGAGGACGAGCTGGACCGGCAGGGCGCGGGCGACCAGGGCCTGATGTTCGGCTACGCGTCCGACGAGACCCCGACGCTGATGCCGCTGCCGATCTTCCTGGCGCACCGCCTGTCCAAGCGCCTCTCGGACGTCCGCAAGAACGGGACCATCCCCTACCTGCGCCCCGACGGCAAGACCCAGGTCACCATCGAGTACGACGGTGACAAGGCGGTCCGTCTGGACACCGTCGTCGTCTCCTCGCAGCACGCGTCCGACATCGACCTGGACTCGCTTCTGACCCCCGACATCCGTGAGTTCGTCGTGGAGCCGGAGCTCAAGGCGCTGCTGGACGACGGCATCAAGCTCGACACCGAGAACTACCGTCTGCTGGTCAACCCGACCGGACGCTTCGAGATCGGCGGCCCGATGGGCGACGCCGGCCTCACCGGCCGCAAGATCATCATCGACACCTACGGCGGCTTCGCCCGCCACGGCGGCGGCGCCTTCTCGGGCAAGGACCCGTCCAAGGTGGACCGCTCGGCCGCCTACGCGATGCGCTGGGTGGCGAAGAACGTGGTCGCGGCGGGTCTGGCGGCCCGCTGCGAGGTCCAGGTCGCCTACGCGATCGGCAAGGCCGAGCCGGTGGGTCTGTTCATCGAGACCTTCGGCACCGCCAAGATCGACGCCGAGAAGATCGAGAAGGCCATCGACGAGGTCTTCGACCTCCGTCCGGCCGCGATCATCCGCGACCTCGACCTGCTGCGTCCGATCTACGCCCAGACCGCCGCCTACGGCCACTTCGGCCGTGAGCTCCCCGACTTCACCTGGGAGCGCACGGACCGCGTGGACGCGCTGCGCAAGGCCGCGGGCCTGTAGGTCCGCGCCGACCGGCCGGCCCGCGCGGGACGCGCCCGGGCCGCGCCGGTCCACCCGAGTCGGCGCCCTCCCGAGCAGGGCGGGCCGTGGCTCGGCTCCCGCTGTGCATGACCTCGGCTCCCGAGACCCGATGACGGTCTAGGGAGCCGAGGTCGTCCCGCCGTGCGGTCTCTCGGCCCCCGGGCCGGCGCGGGCGCGACGCCGGCCCGGGGGCATTCGGGGTCGTCGCGCTCCGGCGGTTCGGTGGTCGGCCCGGTCCGGGAGCCCGAGGGCGAGGCGGCATCCGGCGGGCTCGCGGGGCGGCCCCGCTTCCCGGCCCGACGGCCTTCGGCCCGACGGCCTTCGGCCCGGTGCACCGATGACCTTGCGCCGGTTCGGCAGCCCCCGGCCGTGCGGACGGCCGACGTGTCGCCCCCGGCATAGGGCCAGGTGGCGAGGCGGTTGGGTTCCCCGGCCCGGCGACCGGACGGCCGGACGGCCTGTCCGGCGGGCGGCCGACCGGCGAGGCGGTTCCCCGCCCTCCGGTGCACTGTGTCCTCTACCTGGGGTCCAGAGAGCCACACGGTCAGTCCGTGTCGTGGTCGCGGTCGAGGTCGTGGTCGTGGTCGGCGGGTTGGGCGTTGTCGGTCGTTGTCGGTGGCGTTTGGTAAGAATGCAGGCGTGAGCAGCGACAACGGGCAGGGGGGCGGTGGGGCGGCCGGGGAGGGCGCCCCGCCGGAGCAGCTCGCGCTCATCCGCGAGAGCGTGCGGCGGGCCAAGACGCCCCGGGCCAAGCCCCGCACCTGGCGGGGGGCCGCGCTGGCCGAGGAGCTGCCGGTCGCGCGGGTGCTCGTCGACAAGGGCGTCCTGCATCTGGACCGCTACTTCGACTACGCCGTCCCGGCCGAGCTGGACGCGGACGCACAGCCCGGCGTCCGGGTCCGGGTGCGCTTCGGGGCGGGGCGGGGCCGGGTGCGCGACGGGCGGCGCGAGGGAGGCGGGCTGATCGACGGGTTCCTCGTCGAACGGCTCGCCGCGTCGGACTACGCGGGGCCGCTCGCCGCGCTCGCCCAGGTGGTGTCCCCGGAGCCGGTGCTCGGTCCGCGGCTCCTGGGCCTGGCGCGGGCCGTCGCCGACCGTTACGCGGGGAGTCTTGCCGACGTGCTCCAGCTGGCGGTGCCGCCGCGCAACGCGCGGGCCGAGCAGCGGCCCTCGCCTGCGCCGCTGCCGCCCCCGGAACCGCCGTCCGCGGGCACCTGGACCCGCTACGAGCACGGTGGGGCGTTCCTGGAGTCCCTGGCGTCCGGCGGGGCGCCACGAGCCGTGTGGAACGCGCTGCCCGGGCCCGAGTGGAGCGAGGAGCTGGCGCGGGCCGTCGCCGCCACGCTCGCCTCGGGGCGCGGCGCACTCGTCGTCGTGCCGGACGGGCGGGCCGCCGCGCGGGTCGACGCGGCGCTGACGGCGTCGCTGGGGGAGGGGCGGCACGCGCTGCTCACCGCGGACGCGGGGCCCGAGAAGCGCTACCGGGAATGGCTGGCGGTGCGGCGCGGGTCCGTGCGCGCCGTCGTCGGGACGCGTGCCGCGATGTTCGCGCCGGTCCAGGACCTCGGACTGGTCGCGCTCTGGGACGACGGCGACGACAGTCACAGCGAGCTCCACGCCCCGCAGCCCCATGCGCGGGAGGTGCTGCTGCTGCGGGCGGCCCAGGACAGGTGCGGATTCCTGCTGGGGGGTTGGAGCTGCACCGTGGAGGGCGCCCAGCTCGTCGAGAGCGGGTGGGCGCGGCCGCTGCTCGCCGACCGGGAGCGGGTGCGGCGGGCCGCCCCGCTGGTGCGGACGGTGGGGGACCAGGACCTCGCGCGGGACGAGGCGGCCCGGGCCGCCAGGCTGCCGACCCTCGCCTGGCAGGCGGTCCGCGAGGGGCTGCGGCAGGGGCCGGTGCTCGTGCAGGTGCCCCGGCGGGGGTACGTGCCCCGGATGGCGTGCGCCCAGTGCCGGGCCGCGGCCCGCTGCCGGCACTGCTCAGGACCGCTGGAGGCGCGGGACGGGGACGCGGGGGGCGCGTTGTGGTGCGGCTGGTGCGGGCGCGAGGAGGGCGCCTGGCACTGCCCCGAGTGCGGCTCGTTCCGGCTGCGGGCCCAGATCGTGGGCGCGCGACGGACCGCCGAGGAACTGGGGCGGGCGTTCCCCGCCGTGCCGGTGCGCACCTCCGGGCGCGAGCAGGTGCTGGGCACGGTGTCGGCGTCGCCCGCTCTCGTCGTGTCCACGCCCGGCGCCGAGCCGGTCGCCGAGGGCGGCTACGCGGCCGCCCTCCTGCTGGACGGCTGGGCCATGCTCGGACGTCCCGACCTGCGGGCCGGGGAGGACGCCCTGCGCCGTTGGATCGCCGCCGCCGCGCTCGTGCGCCCGCAGGAGGCCGGGGGGACCGTGGTCGTCGTCGCCGAGCCGACTCTGCGGCCCGTGCAGGCGTTGGTGCGCTGGGATCCCGTGGGGCACGCGGTGCGCGAGCTGGCCGAGCGGGCCGAGCTGGGCTTTCCGCCGGTGTCGCGGATGGCGTCGGTCTCGGGGAGTGCGCAGGCGGTGTCCGCGTTCCTGGGGGCGGTCGAACTGCCCGCGGAGGCCGAGCTGTTGGGGCCGGTCCCGGTACCGGCCGTCCCCGCCGGCCGCCCGCGCCGGCCCGGGTCGCCGCCGCCGGGGGAGCACTGGGAGCGGGCGCTGATCCGGGTGCCGCCGGGCCGGGGCGCGGCGCTGGCCGCCGCGTTGAAGGCGGCCCAGGCGGCTCGGATGGCCCGCGGCGGCGAGGAGCCGGTGCGGGTGCGGATCGACCCGCCGGACATCGGATGAGCTTCCCGTGCCCGTCCACCCCCTGCCGGCCCGTCCGCCTGCCCGACTGCCCCTCAGATGCCCCCGGCCGGGGGCGGAGAGGGGAGCGGCGCCCGTCGGGGAG
>NZ_JAHHIT010000158.1 GCF_024539675.1 Streptomyces hilarionis
GTCCCCACCCCCGGAGGACCCCCACCATGCGCTCGCACCTGCTCAATGACACGACCGCGGAGCACTACCGCCGCTCCGTGACCGAAGGAGTAGAGCGGGTGGCCGCCAAACTCGCCGCCACCGACCGTCCGTTCACCGGTGTCGCGGTCGACGATCTCGCGCCCCGCATCGACCGGATCGACCTCGACCGGCCCCTGGGCGACACCACCGCCGTGCTCGACGAGCTGGAGGAGGTCTACCTCCGGGACGCGATCTACTTCCACCACCCCCGCTACCTCGCCCACCTCAACTGCCCCGTGGTCATCCCCGCCGTGCTGGGCGAGGCGGTCCTGTCCGCCGTCAACTCCTCCCTGGACACCTGGGACCAGTCGGCCGGCGGCACCCTCATCGAGCGCCGGCTGATCGACTGGACGTGCGCCCGCGTCGGCCTCGGCCCCGCCGCGGACGGCGTGTTCACCTCCGGCGGCAGCCAGTCCAACCTCCAGGCCCTGCTGCTGGCCCGCGAGGAGGCGAAGTCCGACTCGCTCGCGAACGTGCGCGTCTTCGCCTCCGAAGCCGGCCACTTCAGCGTGCAGAAGTCGGCGAAACTGCTCGGCCTGGGCCCGGAGGCCGTGGTCACCGTCCCCGTCGACCACGACAAGCGCATGCAGACCGTGGCGCTCGCCCACGAGCTGGAGCGCTGCCGCAGGGACGGCCTCGTCCCCATGGCCGTCGTCGCCACCGCCGGCACCACCGACTTCGGCTCCATCGACCCCCTCCCCGAGATCGCCGAACTGTGCGCCCAGTTCGGCGCCTGGATGCACGTCGACGCCGCCTACGGCTGCGGGCTCCTCGCCTCGGTGAAGTACCGGGACCGCATCGACGGCATCGAGCGCGCCGACTCCGTCACCGTCGACTACCACAAGTCCTTCTTCCAGCCGGTGAGCTCCTCCGCCGTGCTGGTGCGCGACGCGAGCACGCTGCGCCACGCCACCTACCACGCCGAGTACCTCAACCCGCGCCGCACGGTGCAGGAGCGCATCCCCAACCAGGTGGACAAGTCCCTCCAGACCACCCGCCGGTTCGACGCCCTCAAGCTGTGGATGACCCTGCGCACGATGGGCGCCGACGGCATCGGCGCGCTCTTCGACGAGGTCTGTGACCTGGCCGTCGACGGCTGGCGCCTGCTGGCCGCCGACCCGCGCTTCGACGTCGTCGTCCAGCCGTCGCTGTCCACCCTCGTCTTCCGCTACATCCCCGCCGCCGTCACCGACCCGGCGGAGATCGACCGCGCCAACCTGTACGCCCGCAAGGCGCTGTTCGCCTCCGGCGACGCGGTGGTCGCCGGCACCAAGGTCGGCGCCCGCCACTACCTGAAGTTCACCCTGCTCAACCCCGAGACCACGACCGACGACATCGCCGCCGTCCTCGACCTGATCGCCGGCCATGCCGAGCAGTACCTGGGAGAGTCCCTTGACCGCGCTTGCTGAATCCCCGGACACCGTCCACGACTTCGTGGGGATCGGGCTCGGCCCCTTCAACCTCGGACTGGCCTGTCTGACCGAGCCCATCGCCGAACTCGACGGCCTCTTCCTGGAGTCGAAGCCCGACTTCGAGTGGCACGCCGGGATGTTCCTCGACGGCGCCCATCTCCAGACCCCGTTCATGTCGGACCTGGTCACCCTCGCCGACCCGACGTCCCCCTACTCCTTCCTCAACTACCTGAAGGAGAAGGGCCGGCTGTACTCGTTCTACATCCGCGAGAACTTCTACCCGCTGCGCGTCGAGTACGACGACTACTGCCGGTGGGCCGCGAACAAGCTGACCTGCGTGCGCTTCTCGACGACGGTCGCCGAGGTGACCTGGGACGAGGACGAGGAGCTGTACGCGGTGCGCACCGCCGAGGGGCACGTCCACCGCGCCCGGCGCCTGGTCCTCGGCACCGGCACCTCCCCGTACGTCCCCGAGGCCTGCGCCGGCCTCGGCGGCGACCTCCTGCACAACTCCCGCTACGTGCAGCACAAGGCGGAACTCCAGCGCAAGGAGTCGATCACCCTGGTCGGCTCCGGGCAGTCGGCCGCCGAGATCTACCTCGACCTGCTCTCCGAGATCGACGTGCACGGCTACCGGCTGAACTGGGTCACCCGCTCCCCGCGCTTCTTCCCGCTGGAGTACACCAAGCTCACCCTGGAGATGACCTCCCCGGAGTACGTCGACTACTTCCGGGCGCTGCCGGAGCAGACCCGCTACCGCCTCGCCGCCGAGCAGAAGGGCCTGTTCAAGGGCATCGACGGCGACCTCGTCAACGAGATCTTCGACCTGCTCTACCAGAAGAGCCTCGCCGGGCCCGTACCCACCCGGCTGCTGACCAACTCCGCGCTCACCGGCGCGAGCCACGCCGACGGCACGTACACGCTGTCCTTCCGCCAGGAGGAGCAGGGCAAGGACTTCGAGCTGAGCAGCCAGGGGCTGGTGCTGGCCACCGGATACCACTACGCCGAGCCCGAGTTCCTCGCGCCGGTCCGGCACAGACTGCGCCGCGACGCCCACGGCAACTTCGACGTCGGCCGCAACTACGCCATCGACACCACCGGCCGGGGCGTGTTCCTTCAGAACGCGGGCGTGCACGCGCACAGCGTCACCTCGCCCGACCTCGGCATGGGCGCCTACCGCAACAGCTACATCATCCGCGAGCTGCTCGGCACCGAGTACTACCCGGTCGAGAAGACCATCGCATTCCAGGAGTTCGGCGTATGACCATCCCCGCGGCCGTCGGCCGCCTCTCCCTGCGTCCCCTCGACCCGCCGCGCGACGCCGAGCTGCTGCACCGCTGGGTGACGCACCCCAAGGCCGCCTACTGGATGATGCGGGACGCGACGCTCGTCGACGTCGAGCGGGCCTACACGGACATCGCCGCCGACGAGCACCACCACGCCCTCCTCGGGCTGCACGACGGCGAGCCCGCCTTCCTGACGGAGCACTACGACCCCGCCCACCGCGAGCTGGTCGGCCTGTACGAGCCGCTCCCGGGCGACATCGGCATGCACTTCCTGGTCGCCCCCACGGACCGGCCGGTGCACGGCTTCACCCGCGCGGTGATCACCGCCGTCATGGCGCACCTGTTCGCGGACCCGGCGGTGCGGCGCGTCGTCGTCGAGCCGGACGTCGCCAACAAGGCCGTGCACGTGCTCAACGAGGCCGTCGGCTTTGTGCCCGAGCGGGAGATCCGCAAGCCGGAGAAGACGGCGCTGCTGAGTTTCTGCACCCGCGAGCAGTTCACCGCCGCGACGGGGGTGACGGCATGAGCCTCGCCGACGCCGTCGCCCACCTCTCCCCCGAGCACTGGGCCAAGGCCAACCGTCTGCTGGTGCGCAAGGCGCTCGCGGAGTTCGCCCACGAGCGGCTGCTCACGCCCGAGGAGCTCCCGACGCCCGAGGGGACGCCGGGTCGCTACGCCGTCCGCAGCGACGACGGGCTGACGTCCTACCGCTTCAGCGCCGTGCGCCGGGCCCTCGACCACTGGCAGGTCGACGCCGACTCGATCACCCGCACCCGCGGCGACGCCGAACTCCCCGTCGAGGCACTGGACTTCTTCGTCGAACTGAAGTCGACCCTGGGCCTGAGCGACGAGATCCTGCCGGTCTACCTGGAGGAGATCTCCTCCACCCTCTCCGGCGCCTGCTACAAGTTCGCCAAGCCCGCGACCACCTCGGCACAACTGGTCCGCGACGGCTTCCAGGCCATCGAGACCGGGATGACCGAGGGCCACCCCTGCTTCGTCGCCAACAACGGGCGGCTCGGCTTCGGCATGCACGAGTACCTGGCGTACGCGCCGGAGACGGCCGCCCCGGTACGGCTGGTGTGGCTGGCCGCGCACCGGTCGCGGGCCGCGTTCACGGCCGGCGCCGGCATCGCCTACGAGTCGTTCGTGCGCGAGGAGCTGGGGGCCGCGACCGTCGACCGCTTCGACGCCGTCCTGCGCGAGCGCGGCCTGGACCCGGCCGACTACCTCCTCCTCCCCGTCCACCCCTGGCAGTGGTGGAACAAGCTCACCGTCACCTTCGCGGCCGAGATCGCCCGTGAGCACCTGGTGTGCCTGGGCGAGGGCGACGACGAGTACCTGGCGCAGCAGTCGATCCGCACCTTCTTCAACCGCACCCATCCCGAGAAGCACTACGTCAAGACGGCCCTGTCCGTGCTGAACATGGGCTTCATGCGCGGGCTGTCGGCCGCCTACATGGAGGCCACGCCGGCCATCAACGACTGGCTGGCCCAGCTCATCGACAACGATCCGGTGCTGAAGTCGACGGGCCTGTCGATCATCCGCGAGCGGGCGGCCGTCGGCTACCGGCACCTGGAGTACGAGGCCGCGACGGACCGCTACTCGCCCTACCGCAAGATGCTGGCGGCGCTGTGGCGCGAGAGTCCGGTCCCGACGCTGCGGGAGGGCGAGTCGCTCGCGACGATGGCCTCGCTGATCCACGTGGACCACGAGGGCCGGTCGGTCGCCGGCGTGCTCGTCGAGGCCTCCGGCCTGGCCCCCGCCGAGTGGCTGCGCGCCTACCTCCAGGCCTACTACACACCCCTGCTGCACAGCTTCTACGCCTACGACCTGGTGTTCATGCCGCACGGCGAGAACACGATCCTGGTGCTGAAGGACGGCGTCGTGCAGCGGGCGGTCTACAAGGACATCGCCGAGGAGATCGCCGTCATGGACCCGGACGCGGTGCTGCCGCCCGAGGTCCGGCGCATCCGCGTCGAGGTGCCCGACGACACCAAGCTCCTGTCGATCTTCACGGACGTCTTCGACTGCTTCTTCCGCTTCCTCGCGGCCGCTCTCGCCGCCGAGGGGATCCTCGAGGAGGACGACTTCTGGCACACGGTCGCCGAGGTCACCCGCGCCTACCAGGAGGCGAACCCCGAACTGGCCGACCGGTTCCGCCAGTACGACATGTTCGCCCCCGAGTTCGCGCTGTCCTGCCTCAACCGCCTGCAACTGCGCAACAACCGGCAGATGGTGGATCTGGCGGACCCCTCGGGCGCCCTCCAGCTGATCGGCACCCTGAGAAATCCCGTCGCGGGGTTCTGACCGTGCCCGGCCGGGCCGCCTCGTGCGCGGCCCGGGGCGGTGGAACAATCCCCGCATGGCGGAAATCCTCCAGAAGGACGGCACGTGGATCTTCGACGGCGACGCCCTGCGGCTGACCCCCGGACGGGACCGCAACGTCGGACTGCTGCGCCGGGAACTGGGTGAAATCGTCGTCCCGCTCCGGGCGTTGGCCGGGGTGTCGTTCGAACAGGGCAAGAAGTCCGGGCGGCTGAGGCTGCGGCTGCGGGACGGGGCGGATCCGCTGCTCCAGGCGACCGGCGGCCGGCTCGCCGAGCCGCACGACCCGTACCAGCTGCTCGTCGAGTCCGACCGGTACGGCGTCGCCGAGTACCTCGTGGACGAGGTGCGCCGCGCGCTGCTGCTGGACGAGGTGCCCTCCGACCCGGTGGACGCCTATCTGCTCCCGGGCCCTTCCGTGCCCCTGTCCGTCTCCGCCGGGGACGGCACCGCGAGCTTCGACGGCGAGAGCGTCCGGTTGGAGTGGAACTGGAAGACGGAGGAGGCCAAGGCCGCCGGCGGGCCGCGCACGCTCTCGCTCGCGGACATCGCGGGCGTGGAGTGGCAGCCCGCGGTGGGCCTGGAGAACGGCGCGCTGCGGCTGCGCCCGCGGCACGCGCCCGCCACGACCCCGCCGAAGTACGACCCGAACGCCGTGGAGCTGTGGGGCTTCCGGAAGGATCCGCTGATGGCCCTGGTCGCGGCGGCCGTGCAGGCCCGGCTCCCGCATCCGTCCGCGGCGACCACGGCCGTCGCGGACGCCGTACGGCCGCAGCTGCCGGGCCCGGCGGCCGAGGGCGACCACGACGCGCTGCTGCGCCGGCTGCGCGAGCTGGGCGAGCTGCACCGCGACGGCGTGCTGACGGACGACGAGTTCGCCCTGGCCAAGCAGGCGGTCCTCAAGCGCCTGTAGCGCGCGGAAGGACCGCCTGCGCGGGCACGGGCGCCCGCGCCCGCGCCGAGGAGGTCGTGCGCCCCGCCCTCCGGGCGCGCGTGCCCCGCTACTTCGCCCTGCGGGCCACCGTGAAGTGGTCGATGCGGTCACCGGTCTCCGCGATGCCCTGGACCTTCAGCGTCGTGTAGTGGCCCTTGGGCGCGGGGGTGACGTCCACCCGCAGGAACGAGTAGTTCAGGTAGCGCACCCGCGACCAGGTGACGGTCTCGTTCTTCTTGCCGTCCTTGAGGTTGACGAACGAGGCCACCGAGTCGACCTCGTGCTCGTGGCCCTCGTACGAGTCCGGTGCGGTGAACGCGTACAGGCTGCGGCCGGCGGCGCCCGCCGTCACGTAGACGACGCCCTCGGTCTCGGGGTAGGCCGTGCCCCCGATGGGGAGCTTCTTGACGACCTTGTCGCCCTTGATGACGTCGGTGCGCTCGTACTGGTGGTTGTGGCCGTTGATGACCAGGTCCACCTGGTACTTGTCGAAGAGCGGCACCCACTCCTGTCGCACGCCCCCCTCCGAGGCGTGCGCGGTGGAGGTGCAGTACGCGCAGTGGTGGAAGAACACCACGACGAAGTCGATGTCCTTCGAGGCGCGGAACTTCTTCAGCTGCGCCTCGAACCACTTGGTCTGGGTGCCGCCGGAGATGCCGAGGTTGGCCGGGATCTCGAAGGACACGTCGTTGGGGTCCAGCGAGATGATCGCGGTGTTGCCGTGGACGAAGGAGTAGACGCCCGGGAGGTTCTTCTTGTCGGGTCCGTTGTCGGGGAGGTTCCAGCGGGCCTCCTCGCCGCCGTAGCCGTTGGGCGAGTACCAGGCCTCCATGTCGTGGTTGCCGTACGACACCATCCACGGCACCGACTTGGCGACGGACTCGGTCTGGGCGAGGAACTGGTCCCAGGTGCGCGAGTCGAAGACGGTGTCGGAGGTCTTGCCCTGCCCGGCGGGGTCGCCGTAGGCGATGTCGCCGGCGTGCAGGTGGAAGGCCGGGTTCTGGCCGAGGATCAGGCTGTCGTTGGCCAGCGCGTGGTAGCTGACGCCCTGGTCGCCGAAGGCCGTGAAGGTAAAGGGGGCCTTGTGGGCGGGGGCCGTGGTGAAGGTGCCCAGGGTGCCCAGCAGGTGCGGGGCGGCCGGGTCGAAGCCCGCGTGGCCGACGCCGTAGTAGTACGTCCTTCCCGGCTTGAGGTGGGCGAGCTCGGCGTGCACGTAGTACTGGGTGTGGTCGCCGCTGGCGCCGACGCCGGCCGGGGTGTACAGGGTGCGCACCTCGGCCTCGATCTTGCGGGAGAGGTCCCAGGGGTGGGCGCCGATGCGGATGAACGGCTTCTTCACCGCGACCGGCACCTGCCAGGAGACGGTCATCTCGGTGCGCGGGTCGTTGCCGTAGGCGAGGTGACGGCCGAAGGGGGCGACGAGAGCGCCGTCGACGTGCTCGGTGTGGGAGAGGGGCTGGGTGGGAACGGCGGCCCGGGCCGTGGCGCCGGTGACGAACGCGCCACCGGTGACCGCGCCCAGCGTGACCGCGCCGCCTCTGATCATCGTGCGCCGGGAGAACCTGGTGCGCAGGTACTCGTGCTGCTCGGCCATGCTCATGCGGTCGGCGAGCTGCTCGGGTACGCCCATGCGAGGAGTGTCCATGACGTCTGAAACTCGTCGCTTCCGGCGACGGCCCGCAAGACGCCGAATGGACGGTTCGCGAACAGCGCCCCATAACACATTCAATGTTCCGCCAAGGCTCGCCCACAGAGGCCTGCCCGAAATCGGGCACGTTTCTTGCGAAACCGGCTCGCGTACCCCAGGATCTACCGGGTGCACGACGAACTTGTTGATCACCTGACGCGCTCCACGCCCCTCCAGCGGGGCGAGGCGCTGCGGGTGATCCAGGACGTGCTCGCCTACTTCGACGAGACGACCGAGGACTACGTCCGTCGCCGCCACCGCGAGCTCCAGGCCCAGGGCCTGGTGAACGCGGAGATCTTCGAACGGATCGAGGCGGACCTGAAATACCGTGCGGTGGCGCCGCCCGAGCTCACGCTCAGGCAACTGCGACGCATCGTCTACGGCTGAACCGAAGCTTGGGGATACGTATATATGTGCGGAATCGTCGGATACATCGGGAAGCGTGACGTCGCTCCCCTGCTCCTGGAGGGCCTCCAGCGCCTGGAGTACCGCGGGTACGACTCGGCCGGCATCGTGGTCACCTCGCCCAGGACGGCCGGCCTGAAGATGGTCAAGGCCAAGGGCCGGGTGCGCGACCTGGAGGCCAAGGTCCCGGCGCGCTTCAAGGGCACGACCGGCATCGCCCACACCCGCTGGGCCACCCACGGCGCCCCCTCCGACGTGAACGCCCACCCGCACATGTCGGCCGACCTCAAGGTCGCCGTCGTCCACAACGGCATCATCGACAACGCCTCCGACCTGCGCAAGAAGCTCGAAGCCGACGGCGTCGAGTTCCTCTCCGAGACGGACACCGAGGTGCTCGTCCACCTCGTCGCCCGCGCCCAGGCCGACAAGCTCGAGGACAAGGTCCGCGAGGCGCTGCGCGTGGTCGAGGGCACCTACGGCATCGCCGTGATGCACGCCGACTTCTCCGACCGCATCGTCGTCGCCCGCAACGGCTCCCCGGTCGTCCTCGGCATCGGCGAGAAGGAGATGTTCGTCGCCTCGGACATCGCCGCGCTGGTCGCCCACACCCGCCAGATAGTCACCCTCGACGACGGCGAGATGGCCACCCTCAAGGCGGACGACTTCCGCACGTACACCACCGAGGGCACCCGCACCACGGCCGAGCCGACGACCGTGGAGTGGGAGGCCGCCTCCTACGACATGGGCGGCCACGACACCTACATGCACAAGGAGATCCACGAGCAGGCCGACGCCGTGGACCGCGTGCTGCGCGGCCGCATCGACGACCGCTTCTCCACCGTGCACCTCGGCGGCCTCAACCTGGACGCCCGCGAGGCGCGCCAGATCCGCCGCGTCAAGATCCTCGGCTGCGGCACCTCGTACCACGCGGGCATGATCGGCGCCCAGATGATCGAGGAGCTCGCCCGCATCCCCGCGGACGCCGAGCCCGCGTCCGAGTTCCGCTACCGCAACGCGGTCGTGGACCCCGACACCCTGTACATCGCCGTCTCGCAGTCCGGTGAGACGTACGACGTGCTGGCGGCCGTCCAGGAGCTCAAGCGCAAGGGCGCGCGGGTGCTGGGCGTGGTCAACGTGGTCGGCTCGGCCATCGCCCGCGAGGCGGACGGCGGCGTCTACGTGCACGCCGGCCCCGAGGTCTGCGTCGTGTCCACCAAGTGCTTCACCAACACGACGGTGGCCTTCGCGCTGCTCGCCCTGCACCTGGGCCGCACCCGCGACCTCTCGGTGCGCGACGGCAAGCGGATCATCGAGGGTCTGCGCAAGCTGCCCGCCCAGATCGCCGAGATCATGGAGCAGGAGGCGGAGATCGAGAAGCTGGCCGAGGAGCTCGCCGAGGCCCGCTCGATGCTCTTCATCGGCCGTGTCCGGGGCTACCCGGTCGCCCGCGAGGCCTCGCTGAAGCTCAAGGAGGTCTCGTACATCCACGCCGAGGCCTACCCCGCCTCCGAGCTCAAGCACGGCCCGCTGGCCCTCATCGAGCCCGCGCTCCCGACGGTCGCGATCGTCCCCGACGACGACCTGCTGGAGAAGAACCGCGCCGCGCTCGAGGAGATCAAGGCCCGCAGCGGCAGGATCGTCGCGGTCGCCCACCGCGAGCAGGAGAAGGCCGACCGCACGATCGTCGTCCCCAAGAACGAGGACGAGCTCGACCCGATCCTCATGGGCATCCCGCTCCAGCTCCTCGCCTACTACACGGCGAAGGCGCTGGGCCGCGACATCGACAAGCCGCGCAACCTGGCGAAGTCGGTCACCGTCGAGTAGCCGCCCGACGCGGCGCGCGCAAGCGTGCGCCACGTCCCGCCGGCCCGCAGCGGCCGACGAACGGGCCCCCGTGCCGCCACCGCGCACGGGGGCCCGCCCCATTCGCCGGGGACGTCCGTCTCCCCGGCGCCGGCTGCCGGTTCAGCCCGCGGCCGTCACACCGGGACGGGCAGCACGCCGGGAGATCGTCGTGGGCCAGTGCGCCAGGGCCGCCGTCGCCGCGTACCAGGCGACCGCGCCCGCCGCGACGGCGAACCAGCCGCCCGCCTTGGTGAGTCCGTCGCTGCCGGCGAACCGGGCGACGGCCATCAGGACCAGGCCGACGCAGAACAACCCGTAGGCCGCCTGGCCGAGTTGGTCGCCGCCGGCGAGGGTCAGGGAGAGCGCCACGAGGGCGAACAGGAGCAGGAAGAGCCCTGCCGCGTTGTCGGAGACGGAGGCCCCGGCGGAGACCGCCCAGGTGAACCAGAAGGCGCCGAGGACGGTGCAGGCGGTGCCGGCGGCCACGTCCCGGTCGCGCAGGGCGAGCAGGCCGGCGAGGAAGAGCGCGACGCCGCCGACGTAGTGGGCGATGGATACGGCGTCCGCGGCCGTCACGCCGTCGATGAGGTCGGTGTACCCGAGCCCGAAGGCCAACAGGGTGACGCCGAGGGCGAGTCGGCCGGCGATCGCGGTGGTGCTGCTTCCCGCAGAGACGTCGTTGTCCACGGCAAGCTCCCTTCATGCATGTGCAGTTATGTGAGCCTTATATGCCCTTCACAAAGGCACAAACACCCCTACGCGTCGGTAGTTTCCTGCTGCGCGCGCGGGGGACCCGGAGCACCGGGATCTCATCCCACCCCGGGGGGAACGGGAGTTACGGGATGACGACCACGGGCCGCTTGGCGCGTTTGGCGAGCCGCCCGGCGACCGAGCCGAAGATCCGGCCGACGAGGCCGTGCGTGGAGCCGACGACGATCGCGTCGGCCTCGTACTCCCGCCCGACCTCTTCGAGCTCGTGGCAGATGTCGCCGCCGCGCTCGACGAGGATCCAGGGGACCTCGGCGAGGTAGTCGGCGCACGCGAGCTCCAGACCGAGCACCTCGGTGCGGTGGTCGGGCACGTCGACGAAGACGGGCGGCTCGCAGCCCGCCCACACCGTGGTGGGCAGCCGGTTGGCGACGTGGACGATGATCAGGCCCGCCCCGGAGCGGTGGGCCATGCCGATGGCGTACGCGAGGGCGCGTTCGCTGGACGTGGAACCGTCGAAGCCGACGACCACCCCGTGCTGGAAGGCGGGGTCGCAGGAATGGCGTGCCTCTTCGGCCGCCAGGGGCTCGGCCGCCGTGGGGTCGGCGACGGGCCGCTTGCGGTCCGCGGGTTCGAAGTATTCGTGACCGGCCATGGCTGTCTCGGCGTATCGATCCTTATACGGGTGGGACGGCGGTGAGCGGCGGAGCTGTCCGGGAATCCTCTTCCCGACCCCATACCCCCAAGGGTACGGCGGCACGCCTCCTGGGCCCAGTGCCCGCACGCCCCCGGTGGGGGTTCCAGGGAGCATGCACGAGCGGACGCCCGTAACGCAATGGTTGCTGCCCCGTACAGGCGGTTTGCACGGGGTTCCCCGAGACCGGCCCCCTCCCGGCAGTGACCGACCGCTCGAACAGGCGTTGAACCCCGTGCAACGCCGCCCCGTGAACAGCCCCCGCGCACCGCCGCCCCGCCGACGGGCGCCGCCGCCCAGGAAGGAGTCCGCCCCGTGCGTTCGTCCCGCACCGCTCCCGAGCCCCGCCCCGGCGACGACCGGGCGACCGACCTGATCCGCTGGGCGGCCTTCACCTGCGTCTTGGTCCCGGTGGTCCTCCTCGGATACGGCGCCTCCCTCGCCGGGGCCGCCGGCACCGCCCTCGGCCTCGCCGCCGTCACGGCCGCCTGCCGGGTGCTCCTGCGCCGGTCCGAGCGGTACGCGGCCCGGCTGCTCGCCGAGGAGCCCGCGCCCGAGGCGCACCACCGGGGGCGCCACCAGCGCACCGGAACGGGGGCTCACCGCGGCCGTCGCCACTCCGGAGGAAACTCACCGGTCGGTTGACCGGTTTTCACGCACGGACCCGCTTGTTTTCAGCCAACTTCCGGTAAGTGTGCATCTCTTGCCGTAACCACCCCCCACGCCCCGTTCCACCTGCACGAAAAGCCCTTCGGGGGGCCCGTGCACCCTATGGGGATTGGCCACCGCACCGAGGCGCACTTCCCTGCACGGCCCGTGAGTGCAACGCTTCGTGATCGAATGCTTCACGCCAAGTTGCCATGTCGACAATCTGCCGGGTGGTGAACTGGCCACGCCGGCATCAGGCGACACAGTAGATTCGATCTTGACTGTCTACGGCGGGGGACTCGTGCAGGACCAAGGGGAAACGTGCAGGAGCGACACAACCGAGGAGCCGCGACCACCGAGGGGGGCTTAGCAGGATGAGCCACGACTCCACTGCCGCGCCGGAAGCCGTGGCCCGGAAGCTGTCCGGGCGACGCCGCAAGGAGATCGTCGCGGTGCTGCTGTTCAGCGGCGGCCCCATATTCGAGAGTTCCATTCCGCTGTCGGTGTTCGGGATTGACCGCCAGGACGCCGGCGTGCCGCGCTACCGCTTGTTGGTGTGCGGCGGGGAAGAAGGCCCGCTGCGGACCACAGGGGGCCTGGAACTCACCGCACCACACGGCCTGGAGGCGATCTCGCGGGCGGGCACGGTCGTCGTGCCCGCCTGGCGTTCGATCACGTCGCCACCGCCGGAGGAAGCGCTCGACGCACTGCGCCGGGCGCACGAGGAGGGCGCCCGCATAGTGGGCCTGTGCACCGGCGCGTTCGTGCTGGCCGCCGCGGGCCTGCTGGACGGCCGTCCGGCCACGACCCACTGGATGTACGCGCCGACGCTGGCCAAGCGCTATCCGTCGGTCCACGTGGATCCGCGTGAGCTGTTCGTGGACGACGGCGACGTGCTCACGTCGGCCGGCACCGCGGCCGGAATCGATCTGTGTCTGCACATCGTGCGGACGGATCACGGTAACGAGGCGGCGGGCGCGCTGGCGCGGCGCCTCGTGGTGCCACCGCGCCGGTCGGGCGGCCAGGAGCGCTACCTCGACCGGTCTTTACCCGAGGAGATCGGCGCCGACCCGCTGGCCGAGGTCGTCGCCTGGGCGCTGGAGCACCTCCACGAGCAGTTCGACGTGGAGACGCTGGCCGCGCGCGCCTACATGAGCCGGCGCACCTTCGACCGCCGCTTCCGGTCGCTGACCGGGAGCGCGCCGTTGCAGTGGCTGATCACCCAGCGGGTGCTCCAGGCGCAGCGCCTGCTGGAGACGTCGGACTACTCGGTGGACGAGGTCGCGGGCCGCTGCGGCTTCCGCTCGCCGGTGGCCCTGCGCGGCCACTTCCGCCGCCAGCTCGGCTCGTCGCCGGCGGCGTACCGGGCGGCGTACCGGGCGCGCAGGCCGCAGAGCGAGAGGCCGACGGACAGCGAACCGTCGTCCCCGCCGCCACCGCCGCCGTCGCTGCACCCGGAGTCGCCCGGACCGGTGCCTCCGCAGATCCGGCGCACGGCCGCCGCGACGGCCGGGGCGCTGGGCTCGTCGGCGTCCCTGCCGTCCGAGCACGCGCGTGAGGCGTACGCGGCCTCACGGGCGAGCGTGCCGGGGCAGCGCAGCGGCATGTGATCGACCGCGCGTACGCCGGGCGGGCCCGCACGACCGGGCTCTCCCGGCGTCCGCGCGTCGGGAGAGCGCCGGACCTCGGGACGCCTCAAAGGGCGACGTCAGCTTTAGGGTGGTCGCATGAACGATCGCATGGTGTGGATCGACTGCGAGATGACCGGCCTCTCGCTGTCCGACGACGCTCTCATCGAGGTAGCCGCCCTCGTCACCGACTCCGAGCTGAACATCCTCGGCGACGGTGTGGACATCGTCATCCGCCCGCCGGACCGGGCGCTGGAGACGATGCCGGAGGTGGTGCGTCAGATGCACACCGCGTCCGGACTGCTCGAGGAGCTGGCGGGCGGGACGACGCTCGCCGAGGCCGAGGCGCAGGTCCTCGCCTACGTACGCGAGCACGTGAAGGAGCCGGGCAAGGCGCCCCTGTGCGGGAACTCCGTCGGCACCGACCGCGGTTTCCTCGCCCGTGACATGGCGGCCCTGGAGGACTACCTCCACTACCGGATCGTCGACGTCTCCTCGATCAAGGAGCTCGCCCGGCGCTGGTACCCGCGGGCGTACTTCAACAGCCCCGAGAAGAACGGCAACCACCGCGCCCTCGCGGACATCCGCGAGTCCATCGCGGAACTGCGCTACTACCGCGAGGCCGTCTTCGTGCCGCAGCCCGGCCCCGACTCCGACACGGCGAAGTCGATCGCGGCCAAGCACGTCCTGCCCGCCCCGTAGGACCCTCACGACGACGCTCCGGCGGCCCCGGGAAAAGCCGTGCGCGAGCACCCCTTCGGACCCTGTACACTTTTTCTCGGCCGGTAGGGAGACCGCAAAGTCCAACTGCCGGGCGTGGTGGGTGTAGCTCAGCTGGTAGAGCACCTGGTTGTGGTCCAGGATGCCGCGGGTTCGAGTCCCGTCACTCACCCTGAGTCATCAGCCGGTGACTTCCCGAAAGGGAGGTCACCGGCTGATGCGTTTTCCGGCTCGGCCCCGCTTCCGGCTTCCCCGCCTCCCGCACGCCGGGCACGCGCGGGAGACCCCGGACCGTGCCGGCACGGGAAGGGAGCCCGGCGGCGGAACCCGCCACCGGGCGGCCGGGCGGCCCGGCTCCCTCAGGAGGACGTCCGCCCCACCAACTCGGTGGCCAGCACCACCCGTCGGCGCTCCAGTCCGCGGGACACCGCCGGGCGGCGGTCCGCGATCTCCGTCAGCAGCAGGTCCAGCATCCTGCGCCCCATCTCCTCGATGGGCTGGCGCACGCTCGTCAGCGGCGGGTCCATGTGGCGGGCGATCGCGGAGTCGTCGTAGCCGACCAGCGCCACGTCCTCCGGGATGCGCCGGCCCTCCTCGCGCAGGGCCCGGCGGGCGCCGGCGGCCATGACGTCGGAGCCGGCGAACACCGCGTCGAGCTCGGGCGTACGGGCGAGGAGCTCGCGCATCGCGCGGTGGCCGCCCTCCTCGGTGAAGTCGCCCAGGGCGATCAGGCCCTCGTCCACCTCGTGGCCCGCGTCGCGCAGCGCGTCGCGGTAGCCGTCCACGCGTCGCTGGGCGCCGTAGACGTCGAGGCGGCCGGTGATGTGGGCGATATGGGAGCGGCCCCGGGAGAGCAGGTGCTCGACCGCGGAGCGCGCGCCGCCGTAGTTGTCGGAGTCCACGGACGGGAGCGTCTCCGCCTCCGAGCGCGGACCGCTGATCACCGCGGGGATCTCCAGCTGGGACAGCAGGTCCGGCAGCGGGTCGTCGGCGTGGACCGAGACCAGCAGCACCCCGTCCACCCGGTGCGCCGCCAGGTACTGCGCCAGCCGGCGCCGCTCGCGGTCGCTGCCCGCGAAGATCAGCAGCAACTGCATCTCGGTGTCGGACAGCTCCGCGCCCACGCCCCGCAGGATGTCCGAGAAGTACGGTTCCGCGAAGAACCGCGTCTCCGGCTCGGGGACGACCAGCGCGATCGCGTCCGTGCGGTTGGCCGCGAGAGCACGGGCCGCCGTGTTCGGGACATAGCCGAGCTCGGCGACCGCCGCCTCCACCGCCGCGCGCGTCGCGTCGCTGACCCGCGGCGAACCGTTGATCACCCGGGAGACCGTGCCGCGGCCGACGCCGGCGCGTGCGGCCACCTCTTCGAGGGTCGGCCGCCCCCCGCTGCGCCCCCGCGCTCCGTGGCTTGCCATGGGCTCCGCCTTCCCGCCGTTGTTCGCGCTGGTCTGGAATCTAACAGTCCCGTCCGTTCGGTATACCGTCGCCGGTGCCCGGCCTTCCCGGGCCGTTCCCGGGTCGCCCCCGGGGTCGCGTGCGGACCCGGCGGCCCGCGCGTCCCCGGATCCGATCCGGCCGGGTCGGCGGGAAAGCGCTGTCCGCGCGAGTTAGCTAACAGGCAGATAACTGAACGCATCTCTCCGCGCTCCCGCCCTTGACACCCCCGCCGGAACCGACGACTCTTCAACACATCACCTGTGGGAGCGCTCCCACGGTACCTGACACATACACATCCCGCACGTTCCCCGCCCGAGCCGCAGCGAGTAACTAACGGGCCCAACAATGCAGTTGGCCGGGGGGTCGGCACGTCAGGGCAACAGGAGGATGTAATGCGAGCTCGTACCCGAACCACCCGCCGGGTGGTGGTCCTGGCGGCCGTGGCGTCGCTGGGCGCCGGGCTGCTGGCCGGCTGTGCCGACGACAGCGGCGACGACAACGCTTCCGACGGTTCGTCGGGCGGTGGCAAGGGCAAGACCACGATCACGCTGGGGCTCTTCGGCACGATGGGCTTCAAGGAGGCCGGGCTCTACACCGAGTACGAGAAGCTCCACCCGGACATCAAGATCGCCGAGAACGTCACGGAGCGGAACGAGAACTACTACCCGGCGCTCCTGAACCACCTCACGACCAACAGCGGCCTGATGGACGTCCAGGCCATCGAGGTCGGCAACATAGCCGAGGTCGTCGCCACCCAGGCGGCCAAGTTCGAGGACATGTCCAAGGTCTCGGGCGTGGACAAGAGCAAGTGGCTGGACTGGAAGTGGTCGCAGGGCACCACCAAGGACGGCCAGACGATCGCCCTCGGCACCGACGTCGGTCCGATGGCCCTCTGCTACCGCAAGGACCTCTTCCAGGCGGCCGGTCTGCCCACCGACCGCGAGGCGGTCGGCAAGCTGTGGGCCGGCGACTGGAACAAGTTCATCGCGACCGGCGAGCAGTACAAGAAGAAGGCCAAGGCGGGCACCTTCTTCATGGACTCCCCCGGTGGCCTGATCAACGCCATCCTCAGCAGTGAGAAGGAGAAGTTCTACAACTCCTCCGGCGAGATCATCTACAAGACGAACCCGGCCGTGAAGGACGCCTTCGACCTCACCGCCAAGGCGGCCACGGAGGGTCTGGTCCAGGCCCAGACGCAGTTCCAGCCGGCCTGGGACACCACGATCGCCAACAGCAAGTTCGCCACCATCGCCTGCCCGCCGTGGATGCTCGGCACCATCAAGGGCAAGGCCAAGGCCGAGGACGCCGGCAAGTGGGACGTTGCCGTCGCTCCCAAGTCCGGCAACTGGGGCGGCTCCTTCCTGGGCGTGCCGAAGAGCGGCAAGCACGTGAAGGAGGCCGAGGCGTTCATCACCTGGCTGACCGCGCCCGAGCAGCAGGCGAAGCTGTTCAAGGTGCAGGGCTCCTTCCCGAGCACGCCGAGCGCGTACACGATGCCCGAGGTGACCGGCGCGAAGAACGACATGACCGGTGACTCGCCGATCGGCACGGTCTTCTCCCAGGCCGCCAAGACGGCTCCGGTGCAGGTGATCGGCCCGAAGGACCAGATCATCCAGCAGGGTCTGACCGACAACGGCGTCATCCTGGTGACGAAGGGCAAGTCGGCGGAGGAGGCCTGGAAGACGGCCACCAAGACCATCGACAACAACCTGGACAAGTGACCCGGATGTCCACCCGCCACGACACCGCCGCGCCCCCCGTCAAGGAGGGGGGCGCGGCCCCGGGCCGCCCGCCCGCCGCACTCACGGAGGCGGAGAAGCGACACCGGGCCCGCCTGTCCCGCCGCTGGCAGCGGGACCTGCGCTGGAGCCCGTACGCGTTCGTCTCGCCGTTCTTCCTGCTGTTCCTCGCGTTCGGCCTGTTCCCGCTGGTCTACACCGGCTGGGCTTCACTGCACCAGGTGGAGCTCACCGCGCCCACCGACATGACGTGGGTGGGGCTGCGCAACTACACGCGCATCTTCGACGACGACTTCTTCTGGAACGCGGCGCGCAACACCCTGACGATCGGCGTCATCTCGACGGTGCCGCAGCTGCTGATGGCGATGGGCCTGGCCCATCTGCTCAACTACAAGCTGCGCGCCTCGACGTTCTACCGCGTCGCGATGCTCGCGCCGTACGCGACGTCGATCGCGGCCGCCTCGCTGGTCTTCGTGCTGCTCTTCGGGCGCGACTACGGCATGATCAACTGGGCGCTGCACTTCGTCGGGATCGACGCGATCGACTGGCAGAACGACAAGTGGCCCTCGCAGATCGCCGTCTCGTCGATCGTCGTCTGGCGGTGGACGGGCTACAACGCGCTGATCTACCTGGCGGCGATGCAGGCGATCCCGCAGGACCTGTACGAGTCGGCGGCGCTGGACGGCGCGAGCCGCTGGAAGCAGTTCCTGCACGTGACCCTGCCGTCGCTGCGGCCGACGATCCTCTTCACGGTCGTCGTCTCGACGATCGGCGCGAGCCAGGTCTTCGGCGAGCCGCTGCTGTTCGACGCCAACAAGGGCGCGTCGGGCGGCGCCGAGCACCAGTTCCAGACGCTGGGCCTGTACCTGTACGAGCAGGGCTGGGTGAACCAGCACCTGGGCCGGGCCTCCGCGATCGCCTGGACGATGTTCCTGATCCTGATCGTGGTCGGCATCGTCAACTACGTCATCTCGCGCCGGCTGCGCGCCAGTAGTTAGGAGTACCGGCCGTGACGACGACGACAACGACCGCGAAGCCCGTGGAACCCCAGGGCGCCGTGCCGACGGCCCGGAAGGTGCGCCGGCCCAAGTCCGCGCGGGCCGGCGGGCAGATGCACGGCGGCCCGATCGCCTACGTCATCCTGGGCGTGTTCACCCTCGTCTCGCTGTTCCCGCTGGTGTGGACGGCGATCGCCGCGTCCCGCGACAACAACCGGCTGGCGCAGAACCCGCCGCCGTTCGTGTTCGGCTCCAACCTCTTCCACAACCTGGACGTGGCCTGGAACGACGCGAACCTGGGCAAGGCCTTCGTCAACACGACGATCGTGGCCGGGACTTCGGCGGCGACGATCGTCTTCCTGTCGACGATCGCCGGGTTCGCCTTCGCCAAGCTCCGGTTCCGGGGCCGGGGCGCGCTGATGCTGATCGTGATCGGCACGATGATGGTGCCGCCGCAGCTGAGCGTGATCCCGCTGTACATGCTGGTCGCCAAGCTGGAGTGGACGGACCAGTTGCAGGCGGTGATCCTGCCCTCCCTGGTGAGCGCGTTCGGCGTGTTCTTCATGCGGCAGTACCTCATCCAGGCGCTGCCCGACGAGATCATCGAGGCGGCCCGGGTGGACGGCGCGAGCAGCTGGCGCGTGGTGTGGCACGTGGTGTTCCCGGCCGCGCGTCCCGCGATGGCGGTGCTCGGCATGCTGATGTTCGTCCAGACCTGGAACGACTTCCTGTGGCCGTTCCTGGTGCTGAGCCAGACCGGCAACCCGACCGTGCAGGTGGCGGTCGCGGGCCTCGGCCGCGGCTACACCCCGGACCAGTCGCTGATCATGGCGGGCGCGCTGCTGGGCACGCTGCCGCTGCTGCTGGTCTTCGCGATCTTCGGCAAGCAGATCGTGGGCGGCATCATGCAGGGCGCGGTGAAGGGCTGACGACGCCCCGGTCCACCGCACGGCTTCGTCCGACGCCCTCCCGCCCATGACTTCCCGGGGGCCGGGTCATCGCAGCCCCGGCCCCCTCCCCACCCCTTTCCCTGACCTCCGTCGGTCTCGACGACCTCGACGACCCGCGACGACCTTCCTTGGGAGCGCTTCCATGCCCGAGCCCGTCAATCCGGTGACCTTTCCGCCCTCCTTCCTCTGGGGCGCCGCGACGTCCGCCTACCAGATCGAGGGGGCGGTGCGGGAAGACGGCCGCACGCCGTCGATCTGGGACACCTTCAGCCACACGCCGGGCAAGACGTCCGGCGGCGAGACCGGTGACATCGCTGTCGACCACTACCACCGCTACCGCGACGACGTGGCGCTGATGGCGGACCTCGGCCTGACGGCGTACCGCTTCTCCATCTCCTGGTCCCGGGTGCAGCCGACCGGCCGCGGGCCGGCGGTGCAGGTGGGCCTGGACTTCTACCGCCGCCTGGTCGACGAGCTGCTGGCGAAGGGCATCAAGCCGGCCGTCACCCTCTACCACTGGGACCTCCCGCAGGAGCTGGAGGACGCGGGCGGCTGGCCGGAGCGCGACACCGCCCACCGCTTCGCCGAGTACGCGCAGATCGTCGGCGAGGCGCTCGGCGACCGCGTCGAGAACTGGATCACGCTGAACGAGCCCTGGTGCAGCGCGTTCCTCGGGTACGCCTCCGGGGTGCACGCGCCGGGCCGCACCGACCCGGTGGCGTCGCTGAAGGCGGCCCACCACCTGAACCTGGCGCACGGGCTGGGCGCCTCGGCGCTGCGCTCGGTCATGCCGGCCCGCAACGCGGTGGCGCTCAGCCTCAACTCGTCGGTGGTGCGCCCGCTCTCGCCGGGCAACGCGGAGGACCTGGCGGCCGTCCGCAAGATCGACGACCTCGCCAACGGCGTCTTCCACGGCCCGATCCTGAAGGGCGCCTACCCGGAGACGCTGCTGACCGCGACCTCGTCGCTGACGGACTGGTCGTTCGTCCTCGACGGCGACCTGCGCAGCATCAACCAGCCGCTGGACGCCCTGGGCCTGAACTACTACACGCCCACCCTGGTCTCGGCGGCGGACGCGGAGCCCAAGGGGCCGCGTTCGGACGGTCACGGCGCGAGCGACCACTCCCCGTGGCCGGGCGCGGACGACGTCGCCTTCCACCAGACTCCGGGCGAGCGCACGGAGATGGGCTGGACGATCGACCCGAGCGGGCTCCACGAGCTGATCATGCGCTACACCGAGGAGGCCCCGGGCCTGCCCCTCTACATCACCGAGAACGGCGCGGCCTACGACGACAAGCCCGACCCGGACGGCCGCGTCCACGACCCGGAGCGCGTCGCCTACCTGCACGGCCACCTCTCGGCGGTGCGGCGCGCGATCGCGGACGGCGCGGACGTGCGCGGCTACTACCTGTGGTCCCTGCTCGACAACTTCGAGTGGGCGTACGGCTACGAGAAGCGCTTCGGAGCGGTGTACGTCGACTACGCGACGCTGACCCGCACTCCGAAGTCGAGCGCGCTCTGGTACGGCCGCGCGGCGAGGACGGGGACGCTGCCGGAGGTCGAGACGGCCTGACCGAAAGACCACCTGCCGGGGGGCAGGGGGAGGGGG
>NZ_JAHHIT010000159.1 GCF_024539675.1 Streptomyces hilarionis
GGGGAAGGGGCGATGGGGGCGGCTGCGGGAGAGAGGGCGGACGGTTCGTCCGGGGGCGCGTCCGGCGGCGCGGAAGCCAGTCGCCGCACGTCGATCCGGCCCTTCACCCGACCGCCCGCGCAGGTGATCCGCACGTCGTAGCCCCCCGCCGGGAGCGAGGAGCGGACCCGGGTGTCGCCGACGAGCGCTCCGTCGGGGCCGTCCGCGACGACGAGCCGGGCGTCCGCCACGAAGGCCGCCGACACCGCGGTGGCCGTTCTGCCGCCGCAGCCGGTGGCCTTCACCGTGACCTCGGATCCCGGCGACGGCAGGGCCGGCGAGACGGACACACCGACGCCTCCGCCCCGGGCGCCTCCACCCCGGCCTCCCGCGTCACGGCCGCCGTCGCCCGCGGCGTACGCCGTGGGGACCAGCACCGCGGCGACGACCGCGGCGCCCGCACAGACAGTGATCTTCAAGGAACCCATCGTGGACCTCCAGCTCTCTGGAGACTCCCCCGCCGGGACAGCGGACGCATCCTGCGACGCGGGGTCGCTGCTCCGTACGAGTGGGCGGTGCGCCCCCGCGGGTTTCAGATCCGGTCGACGAGATCCGCGATCGAGTCCACGACCTTCGACGGGCGGTAGGGGAAGTCCTCGACCTGCTCGGGACGGGTCAGGCCGGTGAGCACCAGGAAGGTCTGCATCCCGGCCTCCATGCCCGCCAGCACGTCGGTGTCCATCCGGTCGCCGATCATCGCGCTGGTCTCGGAGTGGGCGCCGATGGTGTTCAGCCCGGTGCGCATCATGAGCGGGTTGGGCTTGCCCGCGAAGTACGGGCTCTTGCCGGTGGCCTTGGTGATCAGCGCGGCGACCGCGCCGGTGGCCGGCAGCGCCCCCTCGGCGGAGGGGCCGGTCTCGTCGGGGTTGGTGCAGATGAAGCGGGCGCCGTCGTTGATGAGCCGGACGGCCTTGGTCATGGCCTCGAACGAGTAGGTGCGGGTCTCGCCGAGGACGACGTAGTCGGGCTCGTGGTCGGTGAGGATGTAGCCGATGTCGTGCAGCGCGGTGGTCAGGCCCGCCTCGCCGATGACGTACGCCGTGCCCTCGGGCCGCTGGTCGTCCAGGAACTGCGCGGTGGCCAGCGCGGAGGTCCAGATGTTCTCGATCGGCACGTCCAGGCCCATGCGCCGCAGACGGGCGTGCAGGTCGCGCGGGGTGTAGATCGAGTTGTTGGTGAGGACCAGGAACGGCTTCCCGGACTCGCGCAGGCGCTTCAGGAAGGCGTCGGCTCCGGGGATCGGTACGCCCTCGTGGATGAGCACACCGTCCATGTCGGTGAGCCACGACTCGATGGGCCTGCGGTCTGCCATGTGCGGGGTCTCCCTGCCGTACGCGAGTACGCGGTTGCTGCGCGTGCATGCGGTCACTGCGTGCGCCTCAGCCTAGTCACAGGCCCGATCTTGAGGGAATGGCCGGTTCCGGACCGTCCACCGGCTGGGACGCCGACGGGAGGCGACCGCGGCGCCGACCGCGCGTCGGACTGCGCGTCGGACTGCGCGTCGGAACTCGTCTTCGGCCTCCCCTGCCGACCGCGGCGCCGACGCGGGTCAACGGCGGCGGCGGGCCAGCAGGGCCGCACCGGCGGCGAGGAGACAACAGGCGGCCGCGACGAGCACGCCGGGCGACGCGAGGCCGGTGCGGGCGAGCTCCTCGGCCTCGTCGGCCAGGGAGAGACGGCCCGAGTCGGCGGCGGAGGCGTCGGGACTGGGGGTGGGCGGCGTCGCGGCGCCGGTCGCGGCCTCGCCGGTGGCGGCGCTCGTGGGGTCGGCGGGCGTCCGGGCCGTCGCCCCGGCTGTCGCACCGGCCGTGGGGTCGGTACTGGGGTCGGCTGTGGGGTCGGTCGTGGCGGGGCCGGTGGCCGGGGCGGAGGCGGACTCGACGGAGAAGCGGTAGTCGTTCGACTGCCCGATCCAGTCGCCGTCGTCGCCGTGCCGCTGGACGACGGCCGCGTTGGCGGTGACCACGTTGGCCGCCGCGTCCGGAGCGAGGGCGAGCCGCAGCTTGACGGTGAGGGTCCGGCCGGGGCCCACGCTGAACCCGGGGAAGCCGCCGGACGCGCCGTCGCCGGTGAACGCGCCGACGAGCTCGTCGTCGTCCGTGGGCTCGAAGCGGACCGGGTGCGGCCGGCCGCCGGCGTAGAACTCCAGTCGCGGCTGGGACGGCTTCAGGCTCCGGCCGGAGTCGACCAGGACGACCACCGGGTGGACCTCGGCGCAGGCGCCGCGGGTGGTGTTCGTGAGGTCGAGGTACCAGACGCCGTATCCGCCGCCCGCCCGGTAGGAGGCGGGGCCGCCGCGAATCCGGGTGCTGAGGGGGAAGTCACCGGCGGCGGCACCGGCACAGCCCGGGCCGGCTTCCGCGGCGGCGGGCGCGGGGAGGAGGGCGGCGGCCGCGGCGGCGGGCGCGGGGTGGAGGGCGGCGGCCGCGGCGAGGCAGAGGGAGACAGGCGGGCACAGTCGCATGAACACGTGAGCCTGCCCGGCCTCCCGCGCCGTTCCCCGACGGCACACCGCACGACCGTGCGAATCCCCTCGTTCGGGCGCGGGCCGGGTGGGGACCCCCGCCCGCGCCCGTCGCGTCGCCGCGCTCGTGCCGCCCCGGCCCCCGTCACCCGTTCGCGCGGCCGAAGAGGGGGGCCAGGAGGAGCTGGGCCGCGCCCTGGGCCACGGCGCGGGCCCCGTGGGGGGCGAGGCGGACCCGGACGGCGTCCTGCGGTGAGCCCTCCCTGCGGGCCCGGGCCCGCAGGACGGCCGTCACGCCGTCGAGGAAGGGCTCCGCAGCGGCCTCGATCGCACGGCCGCCCAGCAGCACGGCGTCGATGTCGAGCAGACCCGCCAGGTTCGCCGCGCCCTCGCCGAGGACGCGCGCCGCCGCGGCGACGTCCCCCCGGTCGAGGGCGGCCAGGCACAGCGCCTCGACGCAGCCCCGGTTGCCGCAGGAGCAGGGCGGTCCGTCCAGCTGGATGACCTGGTGGCCGAACTCGCCCGCGCCGGTGCGCGCCCCGCGGTGCAGGGTCCCGCCGATGACCAGTCCGGCGCCGAGGCCGGTGCCCAGATGGACGCAGGCGAAGGAGCCGCGTTCGCCGCCGACCGCGAGACCGAGCGCTGCCGCGTTGGTGTCCTTGTCGACGACCACCGGCGCCCCCAGCCGCCCGGCCAGCGCGTCGCGCAACGGGAACCCGTCCCACTCGGGGAAACCGGTGACCCGGTGCAGCACCCCGTGGGCGTGGTCGAGCGGCCCGGGAAGGGCCACCCCGACCCCGAGGAGGACCGGCGCGACGCCGGCACGGTCCGCTTCCGGGGCGGAGCCGGCTCCCGGGGGCGGGCCCGACGGGGTGGTTCCCTGGGCAGAAACGGCCCCGGAGGGCGCTCCTTCCGGGTCTGGGAGCGCCCCGTAGGGCGGGCCGGCGAGGAGCTCCGTCACCTCCCGCGCCACCGCGTCCAGCACCGGGTCCGCCCCCGCGCCCAAGGACAGCGGCACGCACCGCTCCCGCACCGCGCGTCCGTCGAGCCGGGCCAGCACCACCCTCAGTTCGTCGCGGTCGAGGTGGACCCCGACCGCGTGGCCTGCCTCCGGCGCCAGCCGCAGCACCGTGCGCGGCTTGCCGCCGGTGGACGCGCGGCGCCCCGCCTCCGCGGCCAGCCCCTCCTGCCGCAGCCGTGCGGTGATCTTGCTGACCGCCTGCGGGGTGAGCCCGGTGCGCTCGGCGAGTTCCAGCCGGCTGATGCCGTCCGCTCCCGCCGTGCGCAGCAGGTCGAGCACGAGCGCGGTGTTGTGGCTGCGCAGGCCCAGGAGGTTGACCCCTGCGTCCGTCCTGTTCACTGCCGGCCTCCGGCGGTCCTGTTCACGGCCCCATTCTCCCCCCTGCTTGCACTTTGGCAACAGCGTTGCGAAAGTGGGGACCATGACAGGTACTCCCCTCCGCGCAGGTCTGATCGGCTACGGCCTCGCCGGCTCCGTCTTCCACGCCCCGCTGATCGCGGCCACCGGGGGCCTCGTCCTCGACACGGTGGTCACCTCGAACCCCGAGCGGCAGGAGCAGGCCCGTGCCGCGTTCCCGGACGTGCGGATCGCGGCCTCCGCGGACGACCTCCTCGCGCGCGCCGGCGAGCTGGATCTGGTCGTCATCGCCTCCCCCAACAAGACGCACGTCCCGCTCGCGACCGCCGCGCTCAAGGCCGGCCTGCCGGTCGTCGTCGACAAGCCGGTCGCGGGCACGGCGGCCGAGGCCCGCGAACTGGCCGCGCTCGCCGAGGAGCGCGGGCTGCTCCTGTCCGTCTTCCAGAACCGCCGCTGGGACAACGACTTCCTGACCCTTCGCAAGCTGCTGGCCGAGGGCGAGCTGGGCGAGGTGTGGCGGTTCGAGTCCCGGTTCGAGCGGTGGCGGCCGCAGCCGAAGGGCGGCTGGCGGGAGTCCGGCGACCCCGCAGAGATCGGAGGTCTGCTCTACGATCTCGGCAGTCACGTCGTCGACCAGGCGCTGGTCCTCTTCGGCCCGGCGCGCTGCGTGTACGCGGAGAGCGACGTCCGACGCCCCGGCGCCGAGACCGACGACGACACGTTCATCGCGCTGACCCACGCGAGCGGGGTGCGCTCCCACCTGTACGTCTCGGCGACGACGGCCCAGCTCGGCCCGCGGTTCCGGGTCCTGGGCTCGAGGGCGGGCTATGTGAAGTACGGCCTCGACCCGCAGGAGGCGGCGCTGCGGGAGGGCGGACGGCCCGGCGCGACCGCGCACTGGGGCACGGAGCCCGAGGAGCTGTGGGGCAGGGTGGGCGCCGGGGAGTCCCCGGCGACCGGCGGCGGGCGACCCGAGCGGACCCTCCCCGGCGACTACCCGGCCTACTACGCTGCGGTGACCAGGGCACTGACCGAGGGCGGCCCCAACCCGGTGACCGCCCTCGAGGCGGCCGCCGCCCTCGACGTCCTGGAGGCGGCCCGCCGTTCGGCACGAGACAGGATGGCGGTGACGCTGTAATGGGCGCTCACGAACTCACCCCCAAGTTCACCCCGGAGATCACCCCGAGCCTGGAGGAGCTCCAGGCGCAGGAACGGCGGCTGGTCTTCCGCCGGTTCACCCATGACGACGCGTGGGCGCTCGGCTCGCTCCTGGTGGAGATGGCCCGCGAGCGACAGGCGCCGGTCGCCGTCGACATCCACCGCGCGGGCCAGCAGCTGTTCCACGCCGCCCTGCCCGGCTCGGCGCCCGACAACGACGCCTGGATCGCGCGCAAGCGCCGGGTGGTCGAGCGTTACGGCGCCTCGTCCTACCTGGTCGGGACCCGATTCCGCGCCAAGGGGACGACGTTCGAGGACTCCTCCCGCCTGGACCCCGACACCTACGCGGCCCACGGCGGATCCTTCCCGGTCACCGTGGACGGCGTGGGCGTCGTCGGCGCCGTGACGGTCTCCGGCCTGCCCCAGCTGGAGGACCACCGCTTCGTGGTGGAGGCGCTGGAACAGTTCCTCCGAGACCAGCTGTAGCCCCCACCCACACGACGGCTCGGGGCTGCAACGCAGGGGCGGCCCCGAGGGGCGTGGGGAACCGCGCGACCGGTCACGACGGCCTCGCGGCCGACCGCCGTCCACAGCCCGCAGCCCGGCCCCACCCGGGGCCGGGCTGAACCCACCGGCCGGCACTCCCCCGCACTCCCCGCACGCCACCGGCGGAGCGATATGCGGAGCGCTACGCGTCCTTGAAGGCCTGCCGCTGCCGGCCCAGGCCCTCGATCTCCAGCTCCACCACGTCCCCGGCGCGCAGGAACGGCTTCGGCTCCGGCGCGCCCATCGCCACCCCCGCGGGCGTCCCGGTGTTGATGACGTCGCCGGGGTACAGGATCATGAACTGGCTGACGTAGCGCACGACCTCCCCTACGGGGAAGATCTGCTCGGCCGTGGTCCCGTCCTGCTTCAGCTCGCCGTTCACCCAGAGCCTCAGGGACAGGTTCTGCGGGTCGGCGACCTCGTCCGCCGTCACCAGCCAGGGCCCCAGCGGGTTGAACGTCTCGCAGTTCTTGCCCTTGTCCCAGGTTCCGCCGCGCTCGATCTGGAACTCCCGCTCGGACACGTCGTGGGCGACGGCGTACCCCGCGACGTGCGCGAGCCCCTCCTCAGCCGACTCGAGATAGCGGGCCGTGCGCCCGACGACGACCGCCAGCTCGACCTCCCAGTCGGTCTTGACGGACCGGCGCGGCACCAGGACGGTGTCGTACGGCCCGACGACGGTGTCCGCCGCCTTGAAGAAGACGACGGGCTCGGCGGGCGGCTCGGCACCCGTCTCCCGGGCGTGGTCGTGGTAGTTCAGCCCGATGCACACGATCTTGCCGATCCGTGCCAGCGGCGGCCCGATCCGCAGGCCGGTCGCGTCCAGCGCCGGCAGCTCCCCCGACTCGGCGGCGGCCCGGACCCGGCCGAGCGCCACGTCGTCGGCGAGCAGCGCCCCGTCGACGTCCGGGACGATCCCGGAGAGGTCGCGCAGGACCCCCTCGGAGTCGAGCACCGCGGGACGCTCGGTTCCGGCCGTACCGACGCGCAGCAGCTTCATGGTGAGAATCTCCCTCGGATCGCGGGTCGCCCGCCGACGGGTGCAGCCATCGGATGACTGGTCGATCCTCCAGACTGGGCGTCCGCTCCGCAATACCCGGCTCACGTAGTGGACCGTCACCGGTAAAGGACGGCCCGTTCGACCGCGCTCCAGGTCGTGCTCGTGATCACGTACAGCGCCGCGGCCAGCGGCACGACGGCCACGGTGACCAGCGTGAAGAAGGACATGAACGGCATGGCCTTGGCGAGGGCGCCGACGCCGGGCACGTCCTGGCCGCCGGTCACGGGCAGCGGCGTCCGCCTGGCGCGCCGGTAGTTGAAGGTCGCGACGGCCGCGACGACGGCGAAGAGCACGAGGTAGACCAGCCCGGCCTCGCCGACCGGACCGCCGGCGACGAGGGCGTCCGCCCAGCGGTCGCCGAGGGGCGCGGTGAAGAGATGGTGGTCGAGCAGGGCATGGCCCGCGCCGTCGGCCGAGGAGCCGGAGAAGAGGCGGTAGAGCACGAAGAACGCGGGAAGCTGGAGCAGGCTGGGCAGGCAGCCGGAGAGCGGCGACACCTTCTCCGCCGCATGCAGCTCCAGCACCGCGCGCTGGAGCTTCTCGGGGTTCGCGCCGTGCTTCTCGCGCAGTGCCGCGATCCTGGGCTGCAACGCCGTCCGGGCCTTCTGCCCGCGGGCGGCCGCACGGGACAGGGGATGCACGAGGAGTCGTACCAGCGCGGTGAACAGGACGATCGCGGCGGCCGCGGACGCGGCGCCGCACAGGGGCTGGAGCAGCTCGGCGAGGTGCTCGACCAGCCCGGCCAGGACGGACACGGGCGCGGACAGCAGTACGGACGGAAAAGCAGACATGGGTGAGGAGCCCTCCGGGGGTCTCGTCGTGCCGACGGTGCGGTGGGGGAACGCGGCATGACGACCCGCGCGGGGTCACACGGACGAGGCGGTCCGCGCCCTACGCGACGGTCGTCGGGAGGGCGAGGCCGGGAGCCCTGGGACGGGGCCGGCCGGAGGCGTCGGGATCGCGCTGCGGCAGGAAGGCCGTGCGGCGGGCCCGGTCCCTGATGGCCGTGCGCACCCGGGTGGGCGGGACGGCGGGCGCGCTGCGCGCGGCCACCAACGCGCAGACGGCGAGGGCGGATCCGGCCGCGGCGGTCGCGGCGAGCGCGACGGCGGCCGAGACGGCGGAGAGGCCGCCGGCGTCCAGGAGGAGGACGTCCATGACGAGGAGGAACAGCAGCGGGACGGGGGAACGCGCGGACAACCGGTCACTCGACACGTCCGCCTCCTCCCCGGGTCGCGGGATCCACGACAGCCCGATCCGCGACTGCCCGGATCCATGACTGTCCGGATCCATGACTGTCCGGACCCATGACTGTCCGGACCCATGACCGCCCTGGATCCGTAACCGGTTTATACCCCACTCCGGCGTCCGCGGTCAGGTCGGCCCCCCGGCGGCCCCGCCCCAACTCCCGCTTGTATCAGGGGTTTGACACAAGATCCCGCTCACGGCATCTTGTACCCACCTCTTGTACTCATCACTTGATACAAGTGCACCGCCTGACACACGCACGCGCCGGGGGGCCGCCATGCTCGACACCGTCTCGCCAGAACGCCTGTTGGCCCGCGCCGACCTCTGCGCCCGCTGGGCGGGGCTGACCCTGGGCGCCGTGGTCGCACAACGGCTGGGGGCCCTGGGCGGCGAGACCGCCCTCGCCATGCGCTTCGTCACCGCCATCACGGCGTTCGGCCTGAGCGCGGTCGGCGGCGTCCTGCTCGGCGACTCCCTCACGCTCGCACCCCAGGAGGCCGTCCGCACCGCCGCCCTCACCCCCCGCCGGGTCCGCGACCACGTCCCGCCCCGGATGGCGCCGCTGCTGCTCCTCCAGACGGCGTGCCTTCTCGTCCTCCTCACCCTCGGGACGTTCGCCGCCTCCCCCGACACGGCCGGCCGCACGGGCCGGGCCATCACGGTCACCTGCGACGGCGTGACCAGACCCCTGGGCCCCTGGCCCGGCCTCTACTACGCCACGCCCCTCCTCGCCTCCCTCGCCGTGGGCACCGCCGCCTGCGTCTGGGCGCTGCGCCGCATCGCCCACCGCCCCGGCGACAACCAGCAGCGCCACGACCGCTCGTGGGCGATCACCGCGGCCTGGGGACTGCTGGTCTCCAGCCAGTTGCTGATCGTCCTCGGGATGATCGGCAGAGTGCTGTCCCGCACGACCTGCGCCGGCATGCTCGGCAACCTCACCGCGCTGGTGATCTACCCGCTGAGCCTGGTCGCCCTGTTCAGTCTGGGATGGTGCCTGTTCACCATCGTCGTGCCCAGGGCCGTCGGCGATGAGTGAGCCCGCCGTCCGCGTCGACACCACCAGCCAGGTGCCGCCGTTCGAGCAGATCCGCGCCCAGCTCGCCGCGCTGATCGTCACCGGCCGGCTGACCGAGGGCGAACGGCTGCCGACCGTGCGCCAGCTCGCCGCCGACCTGGGCCTCGCCCCGGGCACCGTGGCCCGCGCCTACCGTGAGCTGGAGGCCGCCCGGCTCATCCGCACCCGCCGCGGCGCGGGCACCCGGGTGGCGGCGCCCCCGGCCGGACCCTCCCACCCCGACCCCGTCCAACTCGCCACACTGGCACGCGACTTCACGGCCTCCGCCCGCGCCCTGGGCGCGGACACCGAGGCCGTCCTGACCGCCGTCAGGGAAGCCCTGGAGGAAGGGCCGTAGGCACACGGGCGACCGGGGCGGACGCCCGGGGCGTACCGGGGCCCGGACGTCCAGGCAGGGCGGGGCGAGCGTCCCAGGCGGGCCGGGGCGGACGGCGCAGGCGGGCCGGGGCGGCGGGCCGCAACCGCCGACCGCCCACGACGACTCTCCATGACCATGCACACGCTCCTCCACCACCGGCTCACGCGTCGCGCCACGGCCCTCGCCCGACACGTGTCGCGCCTCGCCCGGCGCCCGTCGCGCCTCGCCGCCAGCCCCTCGCACGTGGCCCGGCAGCTGGTGCGCTTCGCCCGGGTGCAGGCGCGCTGCTGCGCGTTCGCCGTCGCGCTGTTCGGCGGCATGGCGGTCTCCAAGCTGCTGTCGTCGCACCTGTCCTTCCCGGTGGCCCGTTACGACCTCCTCCTCGCCTACGGCGTGCTGCTCACCGCCGTGGGCTACGCGCTCGGCTGGGAGACCCGGCGCGAGGTGGCCGTCGTGGCCGCCTGCCACGTCCTCGGGCTCGCCTTCGAACTGGTCAAGGTGCTGGTGGGATCCTGGAGTTACCCCGAGTCCGGACTGACCAAGATCGCCGGGGTCCCGCTGTACGGCGGCTTCATGTACGCGGCCGTGGGCAGCTACGTCTGCCGCTCCTGGCGGCTGCTCGACCTCTCCCTGACCGGCTACCGCGCCCGCGCCACCGCCGTGACGGCCGTCGGCCTGTACGTCAACTTCCTCACCCACCACTGGCTGCCCGACCTGCGGCTGCCCCTGGGCGCCGCGCTGCTCGTCGCGACGGCGGGCGCCCGCGTGCACTTCACGGTCGGCGAGCTGCGCCATCGCATGCCCCTGGCGCTCGCCTTCGCGCTGATCGGCTTCTTCCTCTGGCTGGCCGAGAACATCGCCACCTACCTGGGCGCCTGGACCTACCCGTCCCAGCTCCACGGCTGGGAGCCCGTCCCGGTGTCCAAGTGGGCCTCCTGGGCCCTGCTGATCAGCGTCACGTTCGTCATCTGCGGGGCGCGGCGGCACGACGGGACGTCTCCTGCCGACGGCGCGCGGTCCCCGGGCGGCGGCGGCCTACCGGCGGGGGAGCGTCGCGGCCAGCTCGGCCCACACGACCATGCGGTAGCGGGAGGTGTACTCGGGCGTGCAGGTGGTGAGGGTGAGGTAGCGGCCGGGGGCGTCGTAGCCGTAGGCGGGCCGGGCGAGGGACCGGGGCACGGGCCGGATGACGCCCGCGTCACGGGGTGAGGTCTGCGGCAGGACCTGGTCGACGACGTAGGTGTAGGTCGCGTTCCTGGTCGCCACCTCCACCCTGTCGCCCTTCCGCAGCCGGTCCAGCCGCCGGAAGGGCTCGCCGTGGGTGTTGCGGTGCCCGGCCACCGCGAAGTTGCCCTCCTGGCCCGGCTGCTGGGTGCCGGCGTAGTGACCGGCATACCCCTTGTTGAGGACGTCCCGCCTGCTGGTGCCCTCGGCGACGGGGACCCGCAGATCCAGGCGGGGGATGCGCAGGACGGCGTAGGTCTGCGAGGAGCGGGGCGCGCCCGAGGACGAGGCCGCCGCGCCGCCGTCGCCCGACGGCCCCGCCCCGCCGTCCGCGCCCGCCCCGGAACCGGAGCCGACGTCCGATCCGGCCCCCGCGCCCGCGCCCGTCCCGGTTCCGGACCCGCCGTCGCCGGACCCGCTCCCGTTCCCCCACTCCCGCTCCAGCGCCTCGACCCGCCGCTCGGCGCCCTGCCTGGCCTCCCGGTTGGTCCACCACAGCTGGTGCACGACGAGGAGGAGCACCAACACCCCGGCGGTGACGAGCAGTTCGGCGCCGCTCCAGAGCGCACGCCGGTAGCGGGCACGCCGTCGCCGGGTGCTGTGCTGCACGAGGGGGATCCGCACGCGGGCACGATAGGCGGCGCGGGCCGAGGTCTCCAGAGTGTTCGCCCGCCCGAACCCGGGGCGACCCTTCCTCCACAGGTTGGAGAAAGGGCTGTCAGAACTCTCGACAACACCACGGAACGCCCCCGATGCTTCGTGACGCACGGACGCACGGACGCACGGACGCACGGACGCACGGACGCAGCGCCTCGCGGACGCACCGCCTTGCGGAGGCACGGCCGCACCAACGCATGGACCCAGTGACGCACTGACGCACTGGACGCACTGACGCACCTGACGACGCCGGTCGGGACGGCCGGCTGTCGATCGCAGTCATGAAGCGGAGAAGTCATGATCCGACGCAGGACACTGCTGACGGCCACCGGAGGCGCGCTCCTCGGAAGCGCCCTCGCGACGGGCACCGCCCGGGCCGACGCCACCGTCGCCGTCAACCCGTCGACGACATACGGCACATGGGAGGGCTGGGGCACCTCCCTGGCCTGGTGGGCGAACGTCTTCGGCGCCCGGGACGACTTCGCCGACATCTTCTTCACGACCAAGTCGGTGTCCTACAACGGCAGGACGCTCCCCGGTCTCGGCCTCAACATCGCCCGCTACAACCTGGGCGCGTCCAGCTGGAACACGGTGGGCGGCACGTCGATGGCGGTCTCCCCCAACATCCCCGGCTTCAAGCAGATCGAGGGCTACTGGCAGGACTGGAACAACGAGGACCCGACGTCCTCGGCCTGGGACTGGACCGCGGACGCGACCCAGCGCGCGATGCTCCAGAAGGCGGCGGCGCGCGGCGCGACGACGGAACTGTTCGCCAACTCGCCCATGTGGTGGATGTGCCTGAACCACAACCCGTCCGGCGCCTCGGACGGCGGCAACAACCTCCAGTCCTGGAACTACCGCCAGCACGCCTCCCACCTGGCGGCGGTCGCGTCGTACGCGAAGACGCACTGGGGCGTGGACTTCGCCACGGTGGACGCCTTCAACGAGCCGTCGTCGTCCTGGTGGACGGCGACCGGGACGCAGGAGGGCTGCCACATGGACGCGACCGTCCAGGCCGCCGTACTCCCCTACCTGCGCAGCGAGTTGGACAAGCGCGGCCTGACGGCGACGAGGATCTCGGCCTCGGACGAGACGAGCTACGACCTGGCCCGCACCACCTGGAACTCCTTCTCGTCGACGACCAAGGGCTACGTCGACCGGGTCAACGTCCACGGCTACCAGGGCTCGGGCGGCCGCCGCGACCTGCTCTACACCGACGTCGTGACGACGGCCCGCAAGGCGCTGTGGAACTCCGAGACCGGCGACAAGGACGGCACCGGTCTCACCATGGCGAGCAACCTGCTGTACGACTTCCGCTGGCTGCACCCGACGGCGTGGGTCTACTGGCAGGTCATGGACCCGTCGTCGGGCTGGGCGATGATCGCCTACGACGCGAACACGCTGGCCGCCGGCGCGGTCACCACGAAGTACTACGTCATGGCCCAGTTCAGCCGCCACATCCGCCCCGGCATGACGATCCTCGACACGGGCGTCAGCTATGCGGCGGCGGCGCTCGACAGGGCCGCGAAGCGCCTGGTCATCGTCGCCGCGAACACGTCGTCCTCGGCCCAGGCCCTGACCTTCGACCTGTCCCGCTTCACGACGGTGACGGGCGGCGCCTCGGGCCTGGTCCCCCGCTGGAACACGGTGACGAACGGCTCCGGCGACCTCTACGCCTCCCACTCGGACACACGATTGAACGGAAAGACGATCAGCGTGCCGTTCGCGGCGGGGGCGGTGCAGACCCTTCAGGTGGACGGGGTGACGATCTAGCGCGGCCGCCCCGACGTCCCGCCCCGCCCGCGGGCGGGACGTCGGGGCGGGCGCTGGCCTGCGGGTATCTCTCCTTTGTCACCGCGCGGCGCTACGGTGTCATCCATGCGCCCCGACACGCCTGCCGAGAACGTCGACCACACCGCCGAAGCGGCACGCCTGGAGCGGACCGCCGGCCTGTACCCCGAGGACGCGGAAGCCCTGCTGCTGCAGTCCGCGGCCCACCTGGAACTGGCCGGCGACCGCCCCGCCGCCACGACCCTGTACGACCGCCTGCTGTCGTCCTCGGACAGCCTGGACGACCCGCACCTGATCCGCGCCCTGAAGGCCGCGAACCTGTGGGAGTACGGCCACGAGGCCGAGGCCCGGGCCATCATCGACGGCATCCGCGCCACGGCCCCCCGCGACCCGGCCCCCTGGGTGATCGTCGCCGAGTCCCTGGAGGCCCACGACGAGCTGGAGGCCGCGCACAAGACGTTCACCGAGGGCGTCACCCTGCTCCTGGCGGACGTGCCGGAACCCCCGCCGCACGCCTGCCACCCCCTGCTCTTCGGCCGCCACCGCGTACGCCGCATGCTGGGCGCGGCCCACGACGACTGGGATGTGCTGGCCGACACCCTCCACACCTCGCCCGTCCCCCTGGACGAGCTGCACGACCCCAAGCGCGTCTGGTCCCTGGGCTCGGACAACCCGGCCGAACTCCAGGCGGAGATCTCCCGCCTGCGCGCCGAGCTCGGCGCCTACCGCGAGGAACTCTCCCGCCCGTTCCCGGTCGCGGTCCTGCACTGGCCCGCCGGTGAGCTGGCGGAGCTGGTCGCGGCGTACCCGGCCCTGTCGGACGAGTACCCCTCGCACGAGGAGCACCTCGCGGGCATAGAGGCCTCCCTGCGCGAACTGTCCGCCTCGGGCACCCCCAACCTCGGCATCGTCACCGGCACGGTCCCCTCCTACGAGGCCTTCGCAGCCTCGGAGGCCTCGTCCCCGTCCGACACCGACCTCCTCCCCCAGTACGCGACGACCTTGGCAGCAAGGGGAAGGGCCATGAGCTGGCCGCCGGAGCGGGGGGCGGGGTGCTGGTGCGGGTCGGGGGTTGCTTATGCGGGGTGTCATGGGGCGGGGGCGTAATCGGCTGACGCTTCATCTCCCCACAGGCGCACCCCCTTTCCCCTCGATCTCCCTAGATCGAACATGGCCCTACGCGGCCGCCAGGACATCCACCCTGTCGGCGGCCGCTGGGCCGCGAGGTGTCAGGAAGCCGTGTGGTGATCGCCTCGGCTCGCCCACCACTCGCGGTGATAGCGCAGGTAGTCCGGATGTACACGATGCCAGCCCTTAGTTCTGAGCATGGGCAGCATCGGCGCACCAAACAGGTCAGCACGCACGACGATGGACCAATCTTCGTCCACGATCACCGCGCCAACATCCAGTCGCACATGACAGTTGGGGCAGACACACAGGATGTTCGGCTCAACGTCAGGCCCACCGTGAGGATCGCCCAGGGGCTTGATGTGGGCGCCCTGGCTATGAGGCTTACCGTCCGGACCAAGGATGCGAAGTCCGCAGAGCTGGCATTCGCCGCCGTAGAGGTTTTTGACTCGCTGCGACGTTGCCACGCTGCGTATGAGGCGTCTGATCGCCATCGTCCGCACTTGCGGGTACCTCTCCTCTCCCGCCTCCGCCTGCTCCTCGACTTCTTGGATCATCTCGGCGACGCGCAGTTCCAGAGGCGTCAGGCTCTGCTGCACGTCAGGTATCCGTTCCAGATCAAACTGGCAGATCTTGATCTCGGAGCCATCGGGAGCAGGCCACTTAGAGATGCCCGTACGTATCGCCTTAATCTCGAACAGACCGTCATAGCGATAGCCTTTGGGGGGCGAGTAACGCTTGTCTCCCTCATAGCCACGGATGACGCGAATCGGATACTTACGCTCATAGCTGCGCTTGAGGGCCGCGTTGTCGACGTACGACCAGGACTGGCTGCGTCGAAGTCTGCCGGTCTCGGCATCGCGATCCTTGCCTTCCGACGCGCCCGTGTACTGCATGGTCGTCCAGCGATCATCGTCGTCCACATACCCGCCGTTGAGGACGATGGCGTCAGCAACAGGTAAGCCATCGCCCACATCCGCAAGCCAGGAAATTCCCTTTTGGTTAGTTTGGTGAAGTTTGGCGCGCATCACGTCGAGCCGACCACTGAAGTGGTCCCCCACCACGACACCCTCGATGTTTCCGATCGTCCGTTTGATGTCCACGCGCTCATCCTGGACCGACCTAGATCGATTAAGTCAACTCCATACTTTTCTATGTCGAGTTGACGGGTGTACCTCGGCACGTTCTACGCCCTCTTCTGCCCATGTCGGTGCCCTCTGTTACACATACCCCGAGTTGTCCAAGGAGCGGGGGAAGGCATCGTGACCACAGCAGAACCTTCAGGGCTCTCAGCCGGCCTCTACGAGGAACTTCTCACGCTGCGCTTTGAACAGCAGGTGAAGCAGCTTGCCAACCTAGGTTGGCATCCCGTGAGTGAGGCAGTAGGGACAGCATCGGCGCCCCATGTTCTGGCCAGGCATGTGGCAGGCGTGGTCCGGCGGGTTCTCCAGAACCTCCCAGCGGAGGAGCGCGTGCACGCCGCAAACCACATCCTGGAGTCCATTGGCACGTTGGATGGAGCTCAGGAGTGGGTGGACCTCGTAGCCGAAGGCCCCCGACAGCTACTTGCACTCAGCAGGCAGGAAGCCCCAGGCGTATTTGCCGTGCGCCCAGGCATCCCCCTCTCGGACGCTGCCCTCATCACCAACTCACCGGAAGATCCGAGCCTCGGGTTCGAATTGCGTGCCGAGCTCGCCACCGCCGACCGCGTCGACCTGCTCTGCGCCTTCGTGAAGTGGCATGGGTTGCGCATCATTGAGCAGTCTCTCAAGGCGGCCTACGAACGCAAGGTGCCGATACGCGTCATCACCACGACCTACATCGGGGCCACCGAACGCCGCGCACTAGACCGATTGGTGCAGGAGTTCAACGCTCAGGTCCGAGTCAACTATGAGACTCGCTCAACACGGCTTCACGCCAAAGCTTGGCTGTTTCGTCGCAACAGTGGCTACGACACAGCCTATGTCGGCAGTTCCAATCTATCCAAGGCGGCGCTTCTCGACGGTCTAGAGTGGAACGTGCGCATGTCGTCCGTCGCCACTCCTGACGTTTTGCGCAAGTTCGATGCCACCTTCGAGGCGTACTGGAATGATCCGTCATTCGAGTCTTACGATCCCGAAACTGACGGGGCGCGGCTTCAGGAAGCCCTAGCGGTCGCGGGTGGCACGTCATCAACTCACATGGCTACTCGCAGAATCACACTGTCTGGCCTAGAAGTACGCCCCTACCCCCATCAGCGGGACATGCTGGAGCGGCTGGAGGTGGAACGCAAGGTACACGATCGCCACCGGAACCTCCTCGTAGCAGCTACCGGAACCGGTAAGACCGTGATGGCGGCACTCGATTACAAACAACTAAGGAAGACACACGGCCGAGATCTCCGACTACTGTTCGTCGCCCATCGCAAGGAAATTCTGCAACAGTCCATGCGCACCTACCAGGACGTCCTGGTAGATCCGAATTTTGGCGAGTCCTTCCACAGCGGCGACGTCCCGGAACGCTGGGCGCATGTCTTCGCCAGCGTGCAAACACTCAACGGATCAGCACTAGATCGCCTCCCTCAGGATCACTTCGATGTCATCGTGATCGATGAGTTCCATCACGGGACGTCACCCACGTACCGTAAAATAGTCGATCACTTTCGCCCAGTGGAGTTTTTGGGCCTCACGGCGACGCCTGAGCGCATGGACGGTAGGAACATCCACGACGAGTTCTTCGACGGACGGATCGCCGCTGAGATGCGCCTGTGGGAGGCCCTCGAGAATGAACTCCTCAGCCCCTTCCACTATTTCGGCATCAGCGACAACACTGACCTCAGCACGGTGGAATGGAAGCGCGGCGCTTACGACACACAATCCTTGAGTAGTGCCATCTCGGCCAATGCCACCCGCGCACGATTGGTTGTCAAGGCAGTCAGGGAAAAGATCGCTGAACCAGCGAGGATGCGTGCGTTGGGATTCTGCGTATCAGTTGCTCACGCCCACTTCATGGCAGAGACGTTCCGCACGGCGGGCTTCGACGCCATCGCACTCTCCGGTGAGACGCCGTCCGAACAACGCAAGCAGGCACTAGGAAACCTGAAATCCGGCACACTTCAGGTGATCTTTTCAGTGGACCTCTTCAACGAGGGGCTCGACATCCCTGATGTAGACACTCTGCTTCTGCTCCGCCCCACCTCCAGCGCCACTGTGTTCTTGCAGCAGCTCGGCCGCGGGTTGCGTCGCACAGAGGACAAGGCGGTGCTTACTGTGCTCGACTTCATCGGACAGCACCGCAAGGAGTTCCGTTTCGAAAACCAGTTTCGTGCGCTGACCAACCTGACACGCAAGCGCCTACTGGATCACCTCGAGCGCGACTTTCCTCAGCTACCGTCGGGCTGCGAGATCATCCTTGAGGAGAAGGCGAAGCGGGTCGTCATCGCCAACATCAAGGAGCAGATCGGCGTGAATGTCACGGCCCTGGCGCGCGAGGTCGCAGATTACGCCGAGCCAAAGCTCAGCCGATACCTCGAAGAGAGTGGCCGCGAGCTGAAAGAGATCTATCGAGGCAACGGCAACTCATGGACGGGACTGCTGCGTCGGTCGGGGCTCCTGAACGGAGAAGTCCCGGAGAGGGAGCCAGCCCTCATCCGACGCATCCCCTCCTTCCTGCATGTCGATGATCCCCTTCGAGTAGCGGCCTACGTGCGGATGCTCCACGATGACGCGCCGGCCTACAGTGAGCTCGACGAGCAAGGGCAGGCGTATGCGCGCATGCTCTTCTTTCAGCTATGGCCGCTTGGCGGTTTTACGCGCAAGGAGTTCACCGACTACGATTCCGGCTTCGAGGCGCTGCGCAATTATCATGCCCTACGCGACGAGTTGCGTCAGGTGCTGGCCTACAACCTGGCCCACACAGAACACGTTCCGGTCCCCCTCCTCGGCGTGGGCGATGGGACGGCAATCCCCCTAACAGTTCATGCCTCCTACACCCGCGAAGAGATCCTCCCGGCACTCGGTCAGTCCGTCGTAGGAGGCTTCATGCCAGCTGATTTTCGCGAGGGTGTGAAATGGTGTGAGTCGATCAAGGCTGACGCGCTACTGATCACCCTAGAGAAGGACGAGAGGGATTTCTCTCCGCAGACTCGCTATCACGACTACGCACAGAGCGAAACCCGCTTTCACTGGGAGTCCCAAAACCAGACCTCAGCTTCCTCCCCAACCGGCCTGCGCTACCAGCACCACGCAGCGAACGGCAGCCATGTCCTGCTCTTCGTAAGGCGGTACAAGAGCACCGACATTGGCACTGCACAGCCATGGATGCTTCTCGGACCTGCTGAGTACGAAACCCACACCGGTAGCAAACCGATGGCGATCACATGGCGTCTCCAACACAAAATCCCGGCGGACGTCTGGACCTACTCGACCATCAAAGCCGGGTGATGAGGACGGCGACGCGTTACCGGACTGCACCCGCCAGCCGACGGCCACTGTGATCCACACCACCGGAACCGCCCCCCGGCTGCGGAGAGGTAAGGGTGTGAGGTCCAACGGAGAGAGTGAAGTGGCGGGGGCCGTCGGTGATGACGGGGCCCGGTTGCGGGGGCGGGTTCGGCGAGGGGAGCGGGCTGCTTTCGGGGAGCTCTACGAGTTGTACGCGACCGCCGTCTACAACCATGCCCTGCGGCTCACGGGTGACTGGTCGGTGGCCGAGGAGGTCATGTCGGAGACGTTTCTCGCCGCCTGGCGGGGGCGGGAGGACGTGGCCGTCGAGGGTGGGTCGTTGCGGCCGTGGCTGTTCGGGATCGCCACGAACAAGGCGCGCAACGCCGACCGGAGTCTGCGGCGGCGGCTCGCGTTCCTGGCCCGGCGGGCGCCGGGGGCGCGGGACGTCGAGGACTTCGCCGAGGCCGTCGCGGGCCGGGTGGACGACGCGCGGCGGCTCGCCGACGTGCGCCGGGTGCTGGGACGGCTGCGGCGGCAGGAGCGGGAGGTCATCGCGCTGTGCGTGTGGGGCGGGCTCGACTACGCGCAGGCCGCCGAGGCGCTCGGCGTTCCGGTCGGCACCGTGCGGTCACGGCTGTCGCGGGCGCGGGCTCGGCTGCGGGAGTTCGTCGACGAGGAGGAGCGCGGGAGACGTACGGCACATTCCTCGCATACGGGTTGGCTGGAACCGCGTTCCCGTCGCGGAGAGGTAGAGAGTGAGACCGCGTTCGCGGTCCTGCCCCTTCAGGAGGAAGCCCGATGAACGCCACTCCGGCCGGACCCGAGCAGGGTGAGCGCGCGGAACTCGACGAACTGGGGGAGCTGGCACGGCTGTTGCCGACCGCCCCCGTCGAGCAGGTGCTGCCTCCCGGGCGTCGTTCCCATCACAAGGACGTTCTGATGCAGCTCATCGATCGTGATCGCCGCGACGAGGCGGAGGGCGCCCGCCCGCTGCCGACGCCCCGTCGGCTCTCCCGGCCGGCCCGGTCCGCTCTCGTCGCCGGGGCCGTCGCCGCCGCGCTGGCGGCCGGGCTCACCGTCGGCTTCGGCGTGGACCGGCACGGCGCGGACGCGGGCGCCCGGGCGGGCGCTCCCGGCACGCCCCCGGCCGCCGGTCGCAGCGCCGTCGTCACCCTCGGCCGGATGGCCGCCGTCGCCATGGACACCGCGGTGCAGCCGGTGCGGGAGGACCAGTTCGTCTACGTGCGCAGCCGGGTGGCCGAGAACGTGGGCGCGTTCGGGAAGCCCGTGAAGCTCGGGCCGCTGCACGAGCGGCAGGTGTGGTTCTCGCAGCAGCAGGGGCCCGTGGTCGACGTCGGGCTCATCCGTGAGGACGGACAGGACTGGCCGATCGAGGTCGGGGTGCCGGACGGCACGAACCCGAGGGACTCCGCCGTGCCGGCCGGCGTCCAGCGGCCGACCTACGCCTGGCTCGCCTCGCTGCCCACCGAGCCGGGACACCTGCTGAAGCGGCTCTACCGCGAGACCCCGGTGGAGAAGGGCGAGGACCGCGACCAGGCGGTCTTCGACCGGATCGGGGACCTGATCAGGGAGCAGACCATGCCGTCCGCCACGGCCGCCGCCTTTTTCAGGGCCACCGCCCGCATCCCCGGCGTCACCGAGGTGGACGACGCGGTGGACGCCGTCGGACGCCACGGCATCGCCATCGCCCGGGAGGACGTGCGGCAGGGCACCCGCAACGAGTGGATCTTCGACGCCCGCACGCTGGACTACCTGGGCGAGCGCACGGTCGCCGGCCGGGACACCGAGCGGGGCAGGGCGGGGACGGTCTTCGCGACCACGGCCGTGCTGGAACGGGCCGTCGTCGACAGGCAGGGGCTGGCGCCCGGTGAGCGCCGTCGCGCCGGACGGAGCTAGCGCACGCGGTTCGCGGCGGCCGCACGGACCTTCTTCGTGCGGCCGTGCTCGGCCAGGAACCCGAGGGCCTGCGGGGAGGCGTCCGGGGCTTCGACGAGTCTGCGCTGTAGCCAGTCGGAGGCGGTGCCGAGGGCCTGGATCGCCCCGGCCGTCCCAGGGGTGGCGGGCGGGGCGATCCGGGCCCTCGCGTCGGAGGGGGTGGTGAGGGCGCGGAGCAGGGTCCATTCGCCGAGGCGGGTCGTCAGGAAGGCGTCTTTCCCGACCGCCGTTCCCATCGCCTCCGTCCAGGCGTGCCAGCTCTCGTCGTCGGCGGTGGCGCGGGGGAACGCGGCGGCCGTCCGGTCCAGGTGGCGGACGACCGCCGAGCGGGCCATCGTCACGTCCTCGTCCGTGAGGACGCGACGGACGAGGGACGCCTCCTCGGCGGCCGGGACGCGGTCGAGGGCGTCCAGGTACGCGGCGAACCTCGCGTGCTCGGGGGGTTCGGCGAGGTCCGGCCGAGGCCGGTCGTCGGCGTCGTCGTGGGTGGCGCCGTCGGGGGTGCGGTGGG
>NZ_JAHHIT010000160.1 GCF_024539675.1 Streptomyces hilarionis
GCCCGTCGCGCGGGACGGCGCGCGACGGGCCGGACACCGCCCGGCAGCCTCCGGGCCCGGCGGCGGCACACGGGAGAGCCTCGCTCGTGCGCCGCCCGGGCCGCCGTGCGGATCCGGAGCCGACCGCCGTGGGCGTCCTGCGCCGGCCCCGGGCGGCACGCGCTCAGATGCGGCCGAGCACCTGGGCGAGCAGCGCGCCCATGCGCGTCGCGCTGTCGCGACCCGCCTGAAGGACCTCTTCGTGGTTCAGCGGCTCGCCCGTCATGCCGGCGGCGAGGTTGGTCACGAGGGAGATGCCGAGCACCTCGGCCCCCGCCTCGCGTGCGGCGATGGCCTCCAGGACCGTCGACATGCCCACGAGGTCCGCGCCGATCGTCCGCGCCATGCGGATCTCGGCCGGCGTCTCGTAGTGCGGGCCGGGGAACTGGGCGTAGACGCCCTCCTCCAGCGTGGCGTCGATCTCCTTGCACAGGGCGCGCAGTCGCGGCGAGTACAGGTCCGTCAGGTCGACGAAGTTCGCGCCGACGATCGGCGAGGTCGCCGTCAGGTTGAGGTGGTCGCTGATCAGCACCGGCTGACCGGGGCGCATGCCCTCGCGCAGGCCGCCGCAGCCGTTGGTCAGCACGATCGTCTTGCAGCCGGCCGCCACCGCGGTGCGCACACCGTGGGCGACGGCGGCGACGCCGCGGCCCTCGTAGTAGTGGGTGCGGCCGAGGAACACCAGCGCCCGCTTCTCGCCGATCCGGTACGAGCGGACCTTGCCGCCGTGGCCCTCGACCGCGGGCGGCGGGAAGCCGGGCAGCTCGGTGACCAGGAACTCTGCGTCGGGAGCGCCCAGGGCGTCGACGGCCGGAGCCCAGCCGGAGCCCATCACGAGGGCGACGTCGTGGGTCTCGGCGCCGGTCAGTTCGCGCAGGCGGGCGGCGGCGGCGTCGGCGGCGGCGTGCGGGTCGCCCTGGATGTCGTCCGGGAGAAGAGATGCGTTCACGCGACTGAGGGTAGCCGCTCTGGGCCTACGCGCGTAGATGCCGAAGCCGACGGGATGGCGATCGTTGTCTTGTCGTTTCCAACGAGGGGCGGCCCGGCCCGGGCGGCGCTCACTCGTCCGTGATCAGGACGTCCTTGTCGTTGAAGACTTCGACGATGAAGATCAACAGGCGTCCGCGGCTGATCGTGTACTCCACGAGGACGTTCTGGGTGAGGCGGATCGTCCGGTCGTCACCGGTGGAGCTTATGGGCCGGGACACGGACAGGAACGGGTCCCGGGCCAACAGGGCGATGCCCTTGTCGAACGCCATGCGCTGCCGGTCGTCGAGCCGGTCGCGGGCCTCGGCGGCCTGCACCGTGTAGTAGACGTCGTACGTTGTGGGGGTCATGCCGTCTCCCGTCGCCGCGTCGATTCCCCGAGTGTAGGAGTCGGGCCTCTCAGCAGGGCCTCTTGCGCAGCTCCATCACGTAATCGTGTGGCGCCCCGGCCGATTCCGCTGCGTCGGCGATCTCCCCCAGGTACCGGGCCGAGGGCAGTCCGCCCTCGTAGCCGTCCAGCACGTACATCCAGGCGGACTCCTCGCCCTCCAGCGTGTGCACCCGCACCCGGGCCCGCCGGTAGATGCCGAGCCCGACGCCCTCCCAGCGGTCCAGGGACTCCTCGTCCATCGGGGCGACGTCGTACAGCGCGACGAAGACCTGCGCGAGGGGGTCCTCCACTACCGTGGCCAGCGCCCCCTCCCAGCCCAGCTGCTCGCCGCCGAACGTCAGCCGCCAGCCGTTCAGCCAGCCGGTGGCGCGCAGCGGCGAGTGGGGAGCGCGGCGGGTCATCAGCCGCGCGTCGAGGTTGCCGGCGTACGCGGCGTAGAGCGACATGCAAGGAGAGTACGGCAGCGGGCGCGGGCGTCACTCTGGTCACAGTCCCGGCGTGCGCGGCCCCCGGGGCGGTACCACGGCGACAGGTACGGGAGAATGGGACACGTGACTCGGATCGTGATCATCGGTGGCGGACCCGGCGGCTATGAGGCGGCCCTGGTGGCCGCGCAGCTCGGCGCGGAGGTGACCGTCGTCGACTGCGACGGTCTGGGCGGGGCGTCGGTGCTGACCGACTGCGTGCCGTCGAAGACCCTGATCGCCACGGCCGAGGTGATGACCACCTTCGACTCCTCGTACGAGGAGCTCGGCATCATCGTGGCCGACGACACCCCGCCGCTGGAGCAGGCGGCCCGGGTCGTCGGGGTGGACCTCGGCAAGGTCAACCGCCGGGTGAAGCGCCTCGCGCTCGCCCAGTCGCACGACATCACCGCCTCCGTCACCCGCGCCGGCGCCCGCGTGCTGCGCGGCCGGGGCCGGCTGGAGGGCATGCAGGCCCTCGACGGCTCCCGCAAGGTCGTCGTCAGCGCCGCCGACGGAAGCGAGGAGACCCTCACCGCCGACGCCGTCCTGCTCGCCACCGGCGCCCACCCGCGCGAGCTGCCGGACGCGCAGCCCGACGGCGAGCGCATCCTGAACTGGACCCAGGTCTACGACCTCGCCGAGCTGCCCGAGGAGCTCATCGTGGTCGGCTCGGGCGTCACCGGCGCGGAGTTCGCCGGCGCCTACCAGGCCCTCGGCTCCAAGGTCACGCTCGTCTCCTCCCGCGACCGCGTGCTGCCCGGCGAGGACCCGGACGCCGCCGCCGTCCTGGAGGACGTCTTCCGCCGCCGCGGCATGAACGTCATGGCCCGCTCCCGCGCCGAGTCCGCCAAGCGGGTCGGCGACCGGGTCGAGGTCACCCTGTCCGACGGCCGGGTCATCACCGGCTCGCACTGCCTCATGGCCGTCGGCGCCATCCCCAACAGCGAGGGGCTCGGGCTGGAGGAGGCGGGCGTCCGGGTCCGCGAGTCCGGGCACATCTGGACCGACAAGGTCAGCCGGACCACCGCCCCGGGCGTGTACGCCGCCGGAGACGTGACCGGGATCTTCGCCCTGGCCTCCGTCGCCGCCATGCAGGGCCGCATCGCCATGTACCACTTCCTCGGCGACGCGGTGGCCCCGCTCAACCTGAAGACCGTGTCCTCGAACGTCTTCACCGACCCCGAGATCGCCACCGTCGGCTACAGCCAGGCCGACGTGGACGGCGGGAAGATCGACGCCCGCGTCGTCAAGCTGCCGCTGCTGCGCAACCCGCGCGCCAAGATGCAGGGCATCCGCGACGGCTTCGTCAAGATCTTCTGCCGGCCCGGCACCGGGATCGTGGTCGGCGGCGTGGTCGTCGCGCCGCGCGCCTCGGAACTCATCCACCCCATCTCGATCGCCGTCGACAACAATCTGACGGTCGAACAGATCGCGAACGCCTTCACCGTGTACCCGTCCCTTTCGGGGTCGATCGCGGAGGTGGCGCGGCAGCTGCACACCCGCAAGTCCGCGGGCGAGGTCTGACGGTCCGGCCCGACGGCCCGCCGACTCTCCCCTGGTCATGGGGAGTTGACGGCGGGCCGTCGTCGCGTCGCCGGACTGTGCGCGGGGCATAGTCGCCGGAACCGGGCCTTATACCACTCGCCGTCCCTCTGTGCGAACAACTTCTACTATTCGGCGCAAAGAGCTGAAAGCAGACGGTCGTCCGCGTTACTGTCAGTTTCGTGTTCGCTGCAGAACGTCGTCAATTGATCCTCGAAATGGTGCGAGCGAACGGGGCCGTGTCGCTCCGTGAACTCGCCCGCGTCGTCCAGACCTCCGAAGTGACCGTACGGCGGGACGTGCGCGCGCTGGAGGCAGAAGGACTCCTCGACCGCCGGCACGGCGGTGCGGTATTGCCGGGCGGGTTCACGCGAGAATCCGGCTTTCCGCAGAAATCCCATCTCGCGACCGCCGAAAAGACCGCCATCGCGGATCTCGCCGCGAGCTTCGTCGAAGAGGGCGAGGCCATCGTGGTCGGGGCGGGCACCACGACACAGGAGCTGGCCCGCCGGCTCGCCCGGGTGCCCGGGCTGACCGTCGTCACCAACTCCCTCCTGGTGGCCCAGGCGCTGGCCCATGCCAACCGGGTCGAGGTCGTGATGACCGGCGGAACCCTGCGCGGGTCCAACTACGCCCTCGTCGGGAGCGGAGCCGAGCAGTCCCTTCAGGGGCTGCGGGTGTCGCGGGCCTTCCTCTCCGGGAGCGGACTGACCGCCGAGCGCGGGCTGTCCACGTCCAACATGCTGTCGGCGTCCGTGGACCGGGCCCTGGTGCAGGCCGCCGCCGAGGTCGTGGTCCTCGCCGACCACACCAAGCTCGGCTCCGACACCATGTTCCAGACGGTGCCCACGGACCTCATCACCCGTCTGGTGACCGACGAGCCGCCCGCGCACGACGACCGCGCCGCCACCGAACTCCAGGCCCTGGCGGACCAGGGGGTGCAGATCGCCGTGGCCGGGGCGTCCGGAAGCCAGGGGGGTGACGCGGTCCCGGCGCGGCACCAGCAGCAGCGCCGGGACGTACCGCTGCCCGCCCCTCGCCGGGGCCAGATCCCGGGCGCCCAGGCGGGGCTGCGCGCCGCCTCGATGCTGGGCGGCGAGCAGGCCCCCGGCGGCGAGCGGGCCCGCGTCGCGGACCTGCGCCGCCGCTGACCGCGCCGGACCACGGGAGCGGGCGGCGCCGGCGGGTCGCCGACGCGGGCCGCCCGGGCCGCCGGTTGACGGCGGCGGGCTGACGCCGACCGGCCGGCACGCATCGCCCGACCCCGGCGGCGGACCGGGGCGGCGCGCGCCGGCGCCGACCGTTCCGAACGGGTCCGAACGGGCGGACCCACACGGCCCTTGCGACGCCCGTGGACCGCAGCCGGCCGTCCCTGCCGGTCACCGATGGCCGGTCGCCGGTCACCGATGGCCGATGGTCGGTCGCCGGTGGCTGATGGGCGGTCACCGGTCCCGGAGCGACGGTCACCGGTCCCGGGGCGACGATGCCCGGATGCCCGGATGCCCGGATGCCCGGATGCCCGGGTGTCGTCGTCGTGCGGCTCCTGTCCGGGCCGGTGCCGGGCGGGCCTCGGTCGTGACGACCCTCCCCGGAATCCGGGCGGGGCCGGGGCGACCCTCCCCGGAATCCGGGCCGCAAACGCGGCGAGGCGCCCGGGGGCCGGGCGCCTCGACACGAACGAGCGGTGGGGTCAGTCCTTGATCTCGCAGATCGCGGCGCCCGAGGTGACGGACGCGCCGACCTCCGCCGTCAGGCCCTTCACGGTGCCCGAGCGGTGCGCGTTGAGCGGCTGCTCCATCTTCATCGCTTCGAGGACGACGACCAGGTCGCCCTCCTTGACCTCCTGGCCCTCCTCGACCGCCACCTTGACGATGGTGCCCTGCATCGGGGAGGCGAGGGTGTCGCCGGAGGCCACGGGGCCGGACTTCTTGGCCGCGCGACGCTTGGGCTTGGCGCCCGCCGCGAGACCGGTGCGGGCCAGCGACATGCCCAGCGAGGACGGGAGGGAGACCTCCAGGCGCTTGCCGCCGACCTCGACGACGATCGTCTCGCGGTCCGTCTCGTCCTCGGCCTCGGTGTCGGCCGCAGCGGAGAACGGGGGGATCTCGTTGACGAACTCGGTCTCGATCCACCGGGTGTGGACGGTGAACGGGTCCTGGCTGCCGGTGAGTTCGGGAGCGAACGCCGGGTCCCTGACCACCGCGCGGTGGAACGGGATCGCCGTGGCCATGCCCTCGACCTGGAACTCCTCCAGGGCGCGGGCCGCCCGCTGGAGCGCCTGCTCGCGGGTGGCGCCGGTGACGATCAGCTTGGCGAGGAGCGAGTCCCACGCCGGGCCGATGACCGAGCCGGACTCGACGCCGGCGTCCAGACGCACGCCGGGGCCGGAGGGCGCCTCGAAGCGTGTCACCGTGCCCGGGGCGGGCAGGAAGCCCCGTCCCGGGTCCTCGCCGTTGATGCGGAACTCGAAGGAGTGCCCGCGCAGCTCCGGGTCGCCGTAGCCGAGCTCCTCGCCGTCGGCGATGCGGAACATCTCGCGCACCAGGTCGATGCCGGCGACCTCCTCGGTCACCGGGTGCTCGACCTGGAGACGGGTGTTGACCTCGAGGAAGGAGATCGTCCCGTCGAGGCCGACGAGGAACTCGACGGTGCCCGCGCCGACGTAGCCGGCCTCCTTCAGGATCGCCTTGGAGGACGCGTACAGCTCGGCCCTCTGCGCCTCGGACAGGAACGGCGCCGGGGCCTCCTCCACCAGCTTCTGGTGACGGCGCTGGAGGGAGCAGTCACGCGTGGACACGACGACCACGTTGCCGTGGCGGTCGGCCAGGCACTGCGTCTCCACGTGCCGCGGCTTGTCCAGGTAGCGCTCGACGAAGCACTCGCCCCGGCCGAACGCGGCGACCGCCTCGCGGACGGCCGAGTCGTACAGCTCGGGCACCTCCTCGAGGGTGCGGGCGACCTTCAGGCCGCGGCCGCCGCCGCCGAAGGCGGCCTTGATCGCGATCGGCAGGCCGTGCTCCTCGGCGAAGGCGACGACCTCGTCGGCGCCGGAGACCGGGTCGGGCGTGCCGGCGACCAGCGGCGCGCCGGCACGCTGGGCGATGTGCCGGGCGGCGACCTTGTCGCCCAGGTCGCGGATGGCCTGCGGGGGCGGGCCGATCCAGATCAGGTCCGCGTCCAGGACCGCCTGGGCGAACTCGGCGTTCTCCGAGAGAAAGCCGTAGCCCGGATGGACGGCGTCGGCGCCGGACTCCCGCGCCGCGTTCAGCACCTTGCCGATGTCGAGATAGCTGGTCGCCGGAGTGTCACCGCCCAGGGCGAACGCCTCATCCGCCGCGCGGACATGCAGAGCGTCCCGGTCCGGGTCGGCGTAGACGGCCACGCTCGCGATACCGGCATCCCGGCACGCCCGGGCCACGCGGACTGCGATTTCGCCACGGTTGGCGATGAGCACCTTGCGCACGATTGAGGCTCCCTCCTTGAAACAAGCCGAGTTTAGGGACTGCCGACACGGCTCTACGACCCGTCCCCAAAGGTGAGCTTGCCCACACGGAGCGTGATGTCAGGCTCACTCGACCACGAAATCCCTTGTAGTACCGCCGTACGCAGCACTCCTCCCGGAAACCCTAGCCCTCCTGTGTGGTCAAGGTCTCTGTGAGAGCGTGCTGCGGCCCACTCCGTTTCTTTGTGGAGTCCCTACGAATGGCCTAATGATTCTTTGCCGCACGCAGAACCCTTGTCCCGCCGTTTACCCGTTAGTAGCGTTCCGGGTGTCTCGAACGTACTAGAGGTAACAGCTAGCTTGCCCGGCCTCGCTGAGGTCCGGCTCGAAAGTGGGTGGGGACCCGTGGTCCGCAGACCGGTGGCGTGGGTCGTGGCGATCGTGCTGTTCGCCGAGGCGCTCGGCATCGCCGCGCTCAACTGGTTCATGGGCATGGTGGTGGACCGGCAGGACATGTCCCTGGCCGGCCTCGACCCGGACGTCATGGCGACGTCCTCGAAGGTCGGCGGGATCGTCTTCGGTCTCTACTTCGTCCTGTGCGGCGTGGTCGCCCTGCTGGTGGCGCTGCGCGACCGCGCGCCGGCCGGCTTCGGCCGCGTCCTGCTGATCAGCGCGGCCGTCGTGCACGGCCTCCTGGGCGCCTTCGCGTGGGGGCTGCTGGGCGTGCCGCAGTTCGTGTTCATGGTGGTCGTGCTCGCCCTGATCGTGCTGCTGCTGATGACGTACGACGCCCGGCAGCGGCCCGTCGCCGACCCGCCCCCGGCCGGCAAGGGCGACGGCGGGGGCTCGCCCGCGACGCCCCCGCCCGCCGAGCCGCCGCCCGCGGCCCCAGAGCCCGCCGCGCCCCGGCCGGTCACGCCTCCGGCGCCCACAACTCCGTGATGCCGACGCCCAAGTGCGCCAGCAGGCGGCGCACCAGGGGCAGGCTGATGCCGATGACGTTGCCGTGGTCGCCCTCGATGCCGTCGATGAACGGCGCGGAGCGGCCGTCGAGGGTGAACGCCCCGGCCACGTACAGGGGTTCGCCCGAGGCGACGTACGCGGCGACCTCCGCGTCGGTCGGCTCGCCGAAGCGCACGACGGTGGAGGCGGTCGCGGAGGTGTAGCGCCCCGAGGCGGTGTCGTAGACGCAGTGGCCGGTCTGGAGCGTCCCGGCGCGGCCGCGCATCGCCTTCCAGCGCGCGATGGCCTCCGCCGCGTCCGCGGGCTTGCCCAGCGCCTCGCCGTCCAGGTCCAGCACCGAGTCGCAGCCGATCACCAGGGCGCCCTTGACGTCGGGCCGGGCGGCCACGACGGACGCCTTCGCCTCGGCGAGGGCGAGCGCCAGTTCGGCCGGGGTCGGCGCGCTCACCGCGTCCTCGTCGACCCCGCTCACGATCACCTCGGGAGCGAGACCGGCCTGGCGCAGCAGGTTCAGCCGGGCGGGGGACTGGGAGGCGAGGACGAGTCGGCGCATGCGGTCAGCCTAGGGCAGGTCCCGGGCGCGGCGCGGGCTATCTGATCCCCAGCACGATCATCGCCACCACCATGGCCAACGCGAGGAAGAGGCCGAGTCTCCGCAGGGTCGCCTGCATCTCGCGGAGTTCCTCGGGGGGCTCGTTCTCGGGGTCGGACCACAGCATTCCACCAGCGTGCGGCCTGGTGGGGGGCCTGTGCCTGAGTAGGCGTACTCAGATTGCCGGCCCGCGGCCGTTCACCTGCCGTTCGGCGGTGCGTCGGCCGCGGGCCGCGGTGCCGTGTCAGGCGGGCCAGTAGGTGCGGGTCCAGGAGGCCCCGCCGGGCTGGGGGAGCCGGCGGCCCGCGATCCTCGCCGGGTCGGACCAGGCGTCCCTGGGGGCCTGCGCGCCGGACGGCTCGGTGGCTGCCGCCGCGGCGCGGGCCCGGACCACCGCCAGGGCGGCGGCGAGCTCCTCGGGGGTCGGGTTGCCCCGTACGACCTTGATGGTCACAGCGGCTCCTTAGAGGGGGATGTTGCCGTGCTTCTTCGGGGGCAGGGATTCCCGCTTGGTGCGCAGTTGACGCAGGCCGCGCACGATGTGCCGGCGGGTGTCCGACGGCATGATCACCGAGTCGACGTAGCCGCGCTCGGCCGCGACGTACGGGTTGAGCAGGGTGTCCTCGTACTCCTGGATCAGCCGGGCGCGCACCGCCTCCAGGTCCTCGCCGGCCGCCTCCGCCTCGGCGATCGTGCGCCGGTGCAGGATGTTGACCGCGCCCTGGGCGCCCATGACGGCGATCTGGGCGGTCGGCCAGGCCAGGTTGAGGTCGGCGCCCAGGTGCTTGGAGCCCATGACGTCGTACGCGCCGCCGAACGCCTTGCGGGTGATGACGGTGATCAGCGGGACGGTGGCCTCGGCGTAGGCGTAGATCAGCTTGGCGCCGCGGCGGATGATGCCGTCGTGCTCCTGGTCGACGCCGGGCAGGAAGCCGGGCACGTCCACGAACGTGATGACCGGGATGTTGAAGGCGTCGCAGGTGCGCACGAACCGGGCCGCCTTCTCGGAGGCCGTGATGTCCAGACAGCCCGCGAACTGCATCGGCTGGTTGGCGACGATCCCCACCGGGTGGCCCTCGACCCGGCCGTAGCCCGTGAGGATGTTCGGCGCGAACAGCGCCTGCGTCTCGAAGAACTCGGCGTCGTCCAGGACGTGTTCGATCACCGTGTGCATGTCGTACGGCTGGTTGGCGCTGTCCGGGACGACGGAGTCCAGCTCCAGGTCCTCCTCGGTGACGGACAGGTCCGCCTCCTCGGGGAACACCGGCGCCTCGGACAGGTTGTTGGACGGCAGGTACGACAGCAGCTGCTTGACGTACTCGACGGCGTCCTTCTCGTCACCGGCCATGTGGTGGGCCACGCCCGACACCGCGTTGTGGGTGCGGGCGCCGCCCAGCTCCTCGAAGCCGACGTCCTCGCCGGTGACCGTCTTGATGACGTCCGGGCCGGTGATGAACATGTGCGACGTCTGGTCGACCATCACCGTGAAGTCGGTGATCGCGGGGGAGTAGACGGCGCCGCCCGCGCACGGGCCCACGACCAGGCTGATCTGCGGGATCACGCCGGACGCGTGCGTGTTGCGGCGGAAGATCTCGCCGTACGCGCCCAGCGAGGCCACACCCTCCTGGATGCGGGCGCCGCCGGAGTCGTTGATGCCGATGACGGGGCAGCCGGTCTTCAGGGCGAAGTCCATCACCTTGACGATCTTCTGCCCGTAGACCTCGCCCAGCGCGCCGCCGAAGACCGTGAAGTCCTGGGAGAACACCGCGACCGGACGTCCGTCCACCGTGCCGTAGCCGGTGACGACGCCGTCGCCGTACGGACGGTTGTGCTCCAGGCCGAAGTTGGTGGAGCGGTGCCGGGCGAACTCGTCCAACTCCACGAAGGAGTCCTCGTCGAGGAGGAGCTCGATGCGCTCACGGGCCGTCAACTTGCCCTTGGCGTGCTGCTTCTCGACGGCGCGTTCCGAACCGGCGTGCGTCGCTTCCTGGATGCGGCGCTGGAGATCCGCGAGTTTGCCCGCGGTGGTGTGGATGTCGATCCCTGGGGTCTCGTGGATCTCGTGGCGCTCTTCCGGCTCGGACATCGGGATCGCGGCTCCCTGCCTGCTCAAAAGGGGGGACGGTTACTCATCCGTAGAGTAGTGCTGCCCCTACGGATCGGCAGTGCGGCGTTCAACACACCTAGGGTGGCTTGCATGACACCGCGAGATGCAGCAGACGCAGGCGGCGGCCGGTGGTCCGACTTGGACCGTCCGCCTCTCAACGTGACGGCCCTGCGCCGGGGGCTGGTCCGGGAGGGCGGCCTGTGGACGGGCGTGGACGTGGTGCAGCGCACCGGCTCCACCAACTCGGACCTGGTCGCGGCGGCGTCCGCGGGCCGCGCGGTCGAGGGCGCGGTCCTCGTCGCCGAGGAGCAGACGACCGGCCGGGGCCGCCTGGACCGCCGGTGGACGGCGCCGCCCCGCTCGGGCCTGTTCTTCTCCGTGCTGCTCACCCCGCGCGAGGCGCCGGTGAGCCACTGGGGCTGGCTGCCGCTGCTCACCGGCGTCGCGGTGGCGACGGGGCTGTCGAAGGCCGCCGGGGTGGACACGGCACTCAAGTGGCCCAACGACCTCCTGGTGACCGTCGGGGGAGAGGAACGCAAGGCCGGCGGCATCCTCGCGGAGCGGGCCGGCGAGAGCGCGGTGGTGGTCGGCGTCGGCGTCAACGTGACCCTGCGCGCGGAGGAACTCCCGGTGCCGCAGGCGGGCTCGCTCGCGCTGGCGGGGGCGGTGAGCACCGACCGGGACACCCTGCTGCGGAGCGTCCTGCGGTCGCTGGAGGAGTGGTACGGGCGCTGGCGGGAGGCCGGCGGAGACCCCGCGCGGTGCGGTCTGCAGGAGACGTACGCGGCCGGGTGCGCCACTCTGGGACGAACGGTACGGGCCGAGTTGCCGGGTGACCGGTCGATCGTCGGCGAGGCGGTCGCGGTCGACGGCGACGGACGGCTGGTGATCGCCACGGGAGAAGGGGTACAGGAGCCGGTGGGAGCGGGCGACATCGTCCATCTGAGGCCCGCGTGACCTGCGGGCGGCGGCCGCGGCCGCCACGGCCGTAGGGCCCCCGACCGCCCCGCGCCCCCCGCCGAACCGAACGGAGTGAGCTGGCGCACACCTGCCGTAGAGTTGAGGCCGGTCGATACCTGACCGCGGAAGATCGGAAGGGCAGCAGGCGTGACCGTCGACGACACGGGCTCCGGCGCGGGCGAGGACGGCCGGGGCAACCTGCCGGCCGCCGACCCCGGCGAGCCGGGCGACCCCGGTGAGGACCCGCATCCGCTCGCGCTGCGCCTCGAACAGCTCATCCTCGGCGCCGAGCGGCGCTACACCCCCTTCCAGGCCGCCCGCAGCGCCGGCGTGTCCATGGAACTGGCGTCGCGCTTCTGGCGGGCCATGGGCTTCGCGGACATCGGACAGGCCAGGGCGCTCACCGAGGCCGACGTCCTGGCCCTGCGCCGGCTGGCGGGTCTGGTCGAGGCGGGGCTGCTGAGCGAGGCGATGGCCGTGCAGGTGGCGCGGTCCACCGGGCAGACCACCGCCCGGCTGGCGGAGTGGCAGATCGACTCCTTCCTGGAGGGCCTGACCGAGCCGCCCGAGCCGGGCATGACCCGCACCGAGGTCACCTATCCCATCGTCGAGCTGCTGCTGCCCGAGCTGGAGGAGTTCCTCGTCTACGTCTGGCGGCGGCAGCTCGCCGCCTCGGCCGGCCGGGTGGTGCAGGCCGCGGACGACGAGGAGATGGTCGACCGCCGGCTCGCCGTCTGCTTCGCCGACCTGGTCGGCTTCACGCGGCTGACCCGCCGCATGGAGGAGGAGGAGCTCGGCGAACTGGTCGAGGCCTTCGAGACCACCTCGGCCGACCTGGTGGCCGCCCGCGGCGGACGGCTGATCAAGACGCTCGGCGACGAGGTGCTGTACGCGGCCGACGACGCGGGCACCGCCGCCGACATCGCGCTGCTGCTGGTCGAGACGATGAGCCACGACGAGACGATGCCCGAACTGCGCGTCGGCATGGCCTTCGGCACGGTGACCACCCGGATGGGCGACGTCTTCGGCACCACGGTGAACCTGGCCTCCCGGCTGACGTCGATAGCCCCCCGCGACGCCGTCCTGGTCGACAGCGCGTTCGCCGAGGAGCTCATCCGCACCGGCGACGCCCCGGCCTCCGAGGCGGAGGCCGCGGAGGAGGCGGCCGCCGCGGAGAAGGAGGGCGAGGAGCCCCCGAAGTACCGCTTCGCGCTCCAGCCCATGTGGCAGCGCCCGGTGCGCGGTCTGGGCGTGGTCGAGCCCTGGCTGCTCACCCGCCGCGGCGACCCGGACGACTAGACCCGGACGACCGGACCCGTACGACCGGACCGGGACGACCGGAGCAGTGCCTGCGGGTCGTCCTGACGGGCGCGGCAGGCCTGGCCCGGGCCTGGCCCGGGGCCTTCCTACAGCTTCGGCAGCGGGGCCGCCAGGGGGTCCACGCACAGGCCGACGACCGGGACGCAGACGCCCGGCCGGCGCGGGGTCCCGGTGGACGACGGCTGGGGCGCGGGCGGCGTCGTGGCCGGGGCGGGGGCCGGCGCCGAGGGCCGCGGGGCGGCCGTGCCGGAGGTCGGCGTGGGCCGGGGCGCGTCGGGCGCGTGCGGCGGTTCGTCGGCGTGCCGCGTGGCCGCCGGGCCGGGCCCGGCCGGGGCGTAGGTGGCGCCCGGGGTGAGGGCGACGGACGTCGGCGAGCCGGGGGCGCCCGGCAGGAGGCCCGCCTCACCGGCCGGGCCGGCGCTCGCGCCGCCCATCGCGCTGGGCGCGCTCGGGGACGGCGCCACGGTGGCCGCGGTGTCGACCGAGCGGCCGGGACCGACGCCGGCTCCGGTGTCCGCCCCGGTGTCGTCCCCGGTGCTCGCGACGGGATCGGGCTGCGGATCGGCCCCGGCCGCTCCCACCCCGGCGGGACCGCCCGGGTCGGAGGTCAGGCGCACCAGGCTCAGCACCCCCGCCGCCAGGGCGAGACCGCCGGCGGCGAACAGCACCTTGCGGGGGCGGGGACGGCGGTGCCGGCCACGGGGGCGCGGCGCCCACGGCCGGTCGGCCTCGGCCCGCGTCGGGGCCGTCACGTCCTGTGCCGTCGGGTCCGGCCCGGTCCGCGTGCTCGTCATCGCGTTTCCTCCCGGATGCGCTCGCGCCCCCGCTGCGCCGGGGCGGACGCACGTTATGCGCTCCTGTGGGCAGTGCGGGGCGAGTTGGGCGAGATGTCACTCGAACGGGTGGACGGGGGTGTCGGTGAGGACGGGTCCGCTCTTCCGCCGCCGGGACGCGGCTGGGATGATCGGACCACAGTTGTTAACCATCGTTAACCCGGAGGGTGTCGTGAGCGGTGTCGTGGGCGTCGGGGACGAGGAGCGGTTCGGGGAGTTCGTGGCGGTGCGCCGGCACGGGGACGGCGGGCATGTCGCGGAGCTGGCCCTGGACCGGCCGAAGGCCATGAACGCGGTCTCCACCGACATGGCCCGGTCGATCGCCGGGGCCTGCGCGGCGCTGGCCGGCGACCGGGACGTCCGGGTGGTCGTGCTGACCTCGACGCACGAGCGGGCCTTCTGCGTCGGCGCGGACCTCAAGGAGCGCAACTCCTTCAGCGACGCGGACCTCGTGCGGCAGCGCCCGCACGCGCGCGGGGCCTACACCGGCGTCCTGGAGCTGCCGGTCCCCACGGTCGCGGCGGTGCACGGCTTCGCGCTGGGCGGCGGCTTCGAGCTGGCCCTGTCCTGCGACGTGATCGTGGCCGACGGCACCGCCGTGGTGGGGCTGCCCGAGGTGTCGGTGGGCGTGATCCCCGGCGGCGGCGGGACGCAGTTGCTGCCGCGCCGGGTGGGGGCGGCCCGGGCGGCCGAGCTGATCTTCAGCGCCCGCCGGGTGGCGGCGGCCGAGGCCCGCGAGCTGGGACTCGTGGACGTCCTCGTGGAGGACGGGCGGGACCGGGAGGAGGCGCTCGCGCTCGCCGCGCGGATCGGCGCCAACTCTCCGGTGGGCCTGCGGGCGGCGAAGCGCGCGCTGCGGCTCGGGCAGGGGCTGGACCTGCGGGCCGGGCTGGAGGTCGAGGACGCGGCGTGGCGATCGGTGGCGTTCTCGGGGGACCGGGCGGAGGGGGTGGCCGCGTTCAACGAGAAGCGGAAGCCGCAGTGGCCGGGCGAGTGAGTCCGCGGTCGGTGCCCGGCCGGGCCGCGGTGGGGCGGCGGTGAGTCCGCGCCGCCGGCCGACGTCACTCTAAGTGCCCCTTCGTGTCTCTTTTTCACCCAAATATCCCTAGCCTGGGGTGATGGGCGAGGGCAGGGGTGAGGGCGATGGGTGAGGACACGCGCCTCGTGGCCGTGGTGGCGCTCGCGCAGGGCATGGCGGCCGCGCGCACCCCCCGCGAGTCGTGGCGGGCGGCGGCGCTCGGCGCGTGCCGCGCGCTCTGCGGAGGCTTCGCCGCGCTGTCGGTGTGGGAACGCGACCTCGGGCGGCTGCGCGTCCTGGCGAACGTGGGCGACCGGGCCGTCGACGAGGACGAGTTCCCCGAGGCCGAGGCCTACCCGGTGCACCGGTTCCCCGAGATCACCGAGTTCCTGCACGAGCGCTGGGCGGCCGGCGGCGAGCCCAACGCCTGGGTGGAGACGGCCGAGGGCCCGGCCGCCGGGCGGCCGGGCTACTGCCACCAGCGGGTCGCCGCCCTGCGCCGCCGGGGCCGCGGCTCCTGCGTGGTGGCGCCGATCGTGCTGCACGGCCGGGCCTGGGGCGAGCTGTACGTGGCCCGCTCGGCCGGCGCCGTCGTCTTCGACCGTGCCGACGCCGACTTCGCCACCGTCCTGGCCGCCGTCGTCGCCGCCGGGCTCGCGCAGACCGAGCGGCTGGAGGAGGCCCGCCGGCTCGCCTTCACCGACGCCCTGACGGGGCTGGCCAACCGCAGGGCCGTCGACGTGCGGCTGGAGGAGGCGGTCGAGCGGCACCGCGCGGAGGGGGTGGTGGTCAGCCTGGTCGTGTGCGACCTCAACGGACTGAAGCGGGTCAACGACACCCGGGGGCACGCCGTCGGGGACCGGCTGCTGGAGCGGTTCGGGTCGGTGCTCTCGCTGTGCGGCGCGATGCTGCCGGGCGCGCTGGCCGCCCGGCTGGGCGGGGACGAGTTCTGTCTGCTGGCCGTGGGCCCGCCCGCGGACGACGTGGTCAAGGTCGCCGGCGAGCTGTGCCGCCGGGCCGGCGAGCTGGAGCTCGGCGAGGGAGTGGCCTGCGGGGTCGCCTCCACCCAGGACCCCATCGGGCCGGTGGGCTCGGCGCGGCGGCTGTTCCGGCTGGCCGACGCCGCGCAGTACCGGGCCAAGGCGGTGCGGGCCGACCGGCCGGTGGTCGCGGGGCGGGAGGGGCCGGACGATCCCGTGGTCCGGCTGGCCGACGAGCCCCCCTCGCGAGGGGAGACGGGTGCCGAACGGCGCAGGTTCCGGGGGCGGCCCTGACGGTGTGACGTATTCGGTAAGGGGTGGACCCCGTCCCCACTGGTGACATCTTCGTCTTCAGTCACTACGCTCCTGAATATGGATATGCACACTGTGGTGGTGGGGACGCACGGCGTGACCGCGTCCGACGTGCTCGCCGTGGCGCGCGGCGGCGCCCGCGTCGAGCTCTCCGAGGAGGCGGTGGCGGCCCTCGCCGCGGCCCGCGGGATCGTGGACGCGCTGGCGGCCAAGCCCGAGCCCGTCTACGGCGTCTCCACCGGGTTCGGCGCCCTCGCCACCCGGCACATCAGCCCGGAGCTGCGCGCCCAGTTGCAGCGCAACATCGTCCGCTCGCACGCGGCCGGCATGGGGCCGCGGGTGGAGCGCGAGGTCGTCCGGGCGCTGATGTTCCTGCGGCTGAAGACCGTCTGCTCCGGGCGCACCGGCGTGCGGCCCGAGGTCGCGCGGACCATGGCCGACATCCTGAACGCCGGCATCACCCCGGTCGTCCACGAGTACGGCTCCCTCGGCTGCTCCGGCGACCTGGCCCCGCTCTCGCACTGCGCCCTCACGCTCATGGGCGAGGGCGACGCGGAGGGCCCGGACGGCGTCGTACGGCCCGCCGGCGACCTGCTCGCCGAACACGGCATCGCCCCGGTCGAACTGCGCGAGAAGGAGGGCCTGGCGCTCCTCAACGGCACCGACGGCATGCTCGGCATGCTGGTCATGGCCCTCGCCGACCTGGACATGCTCTACAAGTCGGCCGACGTCACGGCCGCGCTGTCGCTGGAGGCCCTGCTCGGCACGGACAAGGTCCTCGCCCCCGAGCTGCACGCCATCCGCCCGCACCCGGGCCAGGGCGCCTCGGCCGCCAACATGCTGGCCGTGCTGGCGGGTTCGGAGCTCACCGGCCACCACCAGGACGACGCCCCGCGCGTCCAGGACGCCTACTCGGTGCGCTGCGCCCCCCAGGTCGCCGGCGCCGGCCGCGACACCATGGCGCACGCCCGTCTCGTCGCCGAGCGCGAGCTGGCCTCGGCCGTCGACAACCCGGTGGTGCTGCCCGACGGGCGGGTGGAGTCCAACGGCAACTTCCACGGGGCGCCGGTCGCCTACGTGCTGGACTTCCTCGCCATCGCCGTCGCCGACCTCGCCTCCATCGCCGAGCGGCGCACCGACCGGCTGCTGGACAAGAACCGCAGCCACGGCCTGCCGCCGTTCCTCGCGGACGACGCGGGCGTCGACTCCGGCCTGATGATCGCCCAATACACGCAGGCGGCGCTGGTCAGCGAGCTGAAGCGGCTGGCCGTGCCGGCGTCCGCCGACTCGATCCCGTCGTCCGCGATGCAGGAGGACCACGTGTCGATGGGCTGGTCCGCCGCCCGCAAGCTGCGCACCGCCGTCGACAACCTCACCCGCGTGATCGCCGTCGAGCTCTACGCCGCCACCCGCGGCGTCGAGCTGCGCGAGGGGCTGACCCCGGCGCCGGCCACGCGCGCGGTCATCGAGGCCGTGCGCAAGGCGGGCGTCCAGGGCCCGGGCCCGGACCGGTTCCTCGCGCCCGACCTCGCGGCGGCGGACGCCTTCGTGCGCGAGGGCGGCGTGGTCGCGGCCGTGGAGACGGTCACCGGCCCGCTGAGGTAGGGCCTGCGTCGCACGGGCCCCGCCCCCCGCGCCGGTACGGCGGCGGGGGCGGGGCCCGGACGTGCGGCGGGAGTTACTTGATCTTCGCGAGCTGCGCGTCGACGACGGCGGCCGGCACGGCGGACGACTTGCCGGTGGAGGTGAGCGACGCGAAGTCCACGGTGTAGAACGACGCCACGGTGTTGCCCTTGCGCACCACCCGGGTGTGGAAGGTGGCCGAGCCCTCGCCGTCGACGTCGGAGTCGACGCTGAACGCCACGGACTCGTCACCGCTCTTCGCGGCCTCGTCCGGGGCGACCTTCGTGATCTTCTGCTTCTGGCCCTGGGCGGTGACCCCGAAGCCGCCGGAGCAGGCCGCGACGCCGTCGGAGACCGCCTTGAACGCCTTCTGCGCCCCGTCGCCCTCGTACGACGACAGGCCCACGAAGGTCAGGTTGACCTTGAAGGCGTTCTCCAGGTCGGACTCGCTGATGTCCCCGGGGGCCTTGGTGGCGGCCGCCGAGGCGTTGTCCTCGGTGAGCGTGTTGCTCGCGCCGGACTCCGTCTCGCCCGGCGCGAGACCGGACATGGCGTAGGCGAGCGGAGCGCACGCCTCCTTGTCGGTCTTCACCGCGCTCTTGGAGGCCGGCAGGGTGTCGTCACCCGAGCCGACCTTGTATCCCTTGACCTCGCCCTGGGCGAGCAGCAGCTTCTCCACCTCGGCCTTCGGCAGCGCCTTGGCGTCGGACGCGGCCGCGGAGGCCGTGGCCGAGGCGGTGCCCTTGGCGTCGGACGCGTCCTTCGACCCCTCGTCGGAACAGGCGGTCAGGAGCGAGAGCGACAGTGCGCCGATGGCGGTGACGGCGCACAGCCGTGCCCCCGGTGATCTCTTCATGAGCGAACTATGAAGAAGCCGTCAAAGATCAGTCAAGTCCATTCAAAAACCGAGGCGTTCCCGGCGAATCGAATAGAAGACGAAGCCCGCGCCCAGGGCGAGCAGCGCGGTCCCGCCCACGACGTAGGGGGTCGTGTCGAAGCTTCCGGTGTCGGCGAGCCGGGCGCCGTCGTCGGCCGTGGTGTCGGCCGCGGTCCGCACGGTCGTGAGGGCCCGCTCGTCCCCGGTGCTCGCATCCGTCGCGTGCAGCGCGCCGGCCGTGGTCGTCGACGCGGCCCGTGCCTGGGTCGTGACCTGCGTCGTCGTCTCCGTTCTGACCGGGGCGTCCTGGGACGCGTTGGCGGACGGGACGAACCACAGGGCGCCCAACAGGGTCCCCGCGGCGGTGGCGGTCAGCAACGGACGGCGAGCGGATGACACGGAATATCGATCCCCTTGTGACGCTGGCGAATTGGCCGTGTGGTCCGATGCTAATGAAAGGCGCGGGTCGCGGGAAAGTTGCGGGAGCCATGAGCCGTACGCTCCGGCCATGAGCACTGAAGAGTCATCACGTTTTGTACGTATTCGAGTGGAAATTCTCCTTGAGGTTCATGACGAGGACGCCGTGACGGCGGCGGCGCTGCGCAGGCTCGCCGAGGACGAGGAGATCCCGGACGCCGAACGCGCGCATGCCGAGAGCGCCGTGACGGAGGACACCGCCGAGGCGCTGGCCTACCTCGTCGACCCGTTCGACCTGGTCGGCGAGGTCGACGGAGTGGAGCTCCAGCAGGCCTCCTGGTCCAGCGAGCGGGTCGAGTACGACCCGGATTCGCCGGAGTGGGACCTCGACGAGGATGATGTCGACGAGGATGGGGACCCGGACGACGAGTCCGACGGCGCGGCGGGCGGCACCGGCTGAGCGTCCCGGGGGAACCCGTGACCCCGGACGGCAACCGCCGCCCGGGGTTTCGTCGTCTCAGGGGGCGCACGAGCCGACACCCGCACCACGCGCGCCACGAACGTGGCGTGCCCCACACCTTCGGAGAAAGTGGAACGGGGCGAACCGGCCGTAGCGTTGAAGGTCTTGAAACGGGGACTCTCGGGGTTCAGGCAAGTGGCGACGATGGAGAAGCGTGTGATGACGGACAGTAGGCGGCGTCGGGGTCTGACGGCCGCGTCCGCCCTGCTCGGCGGTGTTCTGGTGCTCTCTGCGTGTTCCGGCGGCGACAGCGGCGGTTCGGACGGCAAGGACAGCTCCTCGCAGGCCAAGGCCGACGAGGCGGCGGCACAGAAGTCCTCCGAGGCCCAGATCAAGATCACGCCCGCGGACGGCTCGGACAACGCCTCCATCAACAACTCGGCGGCCGTCACGGTGAGCAAGGGCACGCTCTCCTCCGTGACGATGACCACCGCCGACGGCAAGGCGGTCGCGGGCGCGCTCTCCGCGGACAGGACCAGCTGGAAGCCGAACCAGCAGCTGGAGCGCTCCACCACCTACAAGGTGGCGGCCGAGGCGAAGGACTCCGGCGGCCTGGTGGCCCACGAGAACGCCTCCTTCACGACGGTCTCCCCGAACAACAGCTTCATAGGCAACTTCACGCCGGAGGACGGCTCGACCGTCGGCGTGGGCATGCCCGTGTCGATCAACTTCAACAAGGCGATCACCAACAAGGCGGCCGTCCAGAAGGGCGTCACCGTCACCTCCACCAGTGGTCAGGAGGTCGTCTGCCACTGGTTCTCCACCCAGCGCATGGACTGCCGTCCGCAGGACTACTGGAAGGAGAACTCCACCGTCACGCTGAAGCTCGCGCTCGACGGGGTGGAGGGCGCCAAGGGCATGTTCGGCGTCCAGCAGAAGACGGTCACCTTCAAGATCGGCCGCAACCAGGTCTCCTACGTCGACGCGAAGACCAAGCAGATGAAGGTCACGCACAACGGCGCGGTCGTCAAGACCATCCCGATCTCCGCCGGCTCGCCCGACAACAAGACGTACGAGGGCCAGATGGTGATGTCGGAGAAGTTCAAGGAGACGCGCATGAACGGCGCGACCGTGGGCTTCACCGACGACGACGGCAAGGGCGAGTACGACATCAAGGACGTGCCGCACGCCATCCGCCTCACCAACTCCGGCACCTTCGTGCACGGCAACTACTGGGGCGCGAAGTCCATCTTCGGCTCGGTGAACACCAGCCACGGCTGCGTGGGCCTGTCCGACACCAAGGGCGCCGACGACAAGGGCACGGCGGGCTACTGGTTCTTCACCAACTCGATCGTCGGCGACGTCGTGGTGGTCAAGAACACCGGTGACAAGACCGTCGCCCCGGACAACGGCCTCAACGGCTGGAACATGGACTGGGCCCAGTGGAAGGCGGGTTCGGCCGTCTGACGGCCCGTCGCCCCAGCCCGCCCACAGCGTTCCGGTGCCGCCCCCAGGGGCGGCAC
>NZ_JAHHIT010000161.1 GCF_024539675.1 Streptomyces hilarionis
TGACCGGCCTGGCCGCCGACTCGCGGGCGGGCGCCGGCACCCGCCCGCACCACCACCACCGCCGGAACCACCACCGGCGCCACGGCCGCGTCGGCCGCGCGGGCCGCCGGCGTCGGATGCGCGGTGCTCCTCGCCGTGCCGCTGCTCCTGGCGCTCGCCTTCGCGGTCTGGATCGCCGTCGTGACCAAGGACGCGTCGGACTTCCCGCGCGCCGCCGCGCGGACGGCGGCGGACCGCCTGGCCGAGCATTCCCAGGAGGCGTACGACGTCCTCGGGTTCACGCGCGCGGTCGCACCCGGGCAGCCGGTCGTCGGCGACGAGAACGTCCTCGGCTCGGACGCCTGTTACCGGGGCGGCCTGACGGACGAGGAGGTCGGCGGCGCCTACCGGATGTACCACCGCTGGGCCCTCGCCGACGTCCCCGCCGGGCAGGCGCGGGCCGGCCTGCGCCGGCTGCGCGACCACCTCGACGACGCCGGCTGGGACATCACCTCGTACGGGCGGGACGCCTCCCGCGACGCCTGGGAGCTGGAAGCGGCCCGCTCGGACGGGGAGGAGCGGATCTCGTTCGCGTGGTCCGCCGACCGCGGCTCCTTCACCGGCTTCGCGTCCGCGGCCTGCGCCGTGGACCCCGGCTGGCGCGAGGGCGACGACAGGCCCGGCGAGGACCTGACACCGCCCGCGCTGCGTCCGTCGGCGGCCTGAGCCCCCGAGCCGGGTGGGGGCCCGGGCCTACAGGAAGGGGGCGAACCCGTCGAGCAGCCCCAGCACCTCCGCCTCGCCGGCCGGCGGCAGCTGCACCACGACCTCCTCGACGCCGAGCTCCGCGTAGTGCGCGAGCTTCCCGGGGGACGGCTGGACGGCGTACGGCACGATCTGAAGGGCGGACGGATCGCGGCCCGCGTCCGCCCACGCGGAGCGCAGCACGGGCAGTGACTCGGACAGGCCGCGGCCGCCGATCGGCAGCCAGCCGTCGGCGTACTCGCAGATGTGCGCGAACAGCTTGGGTCCGGCGGCCCCGCCGATCAGGGTGCGCGGGCCGGTGACCGGGCCGCGCGGCTTCTGCACGGGCTTGGGGTACGCCGTGCTGGCGCGGACGCCGCCGAACTCGCCCTCGTACGCGGTGGGTTCGTCCGCCCACAGCGCCTGCATCAGCCGCATGCGGTCGCGGACCAGTTCGCGCCGGGTGCGCCAGTGCACGCCGTGGTCGGCGGCCTCCTCGACGTTCCACCCGTAGCCGAGCCCGAGGGTGAGCCGCCCGCCGGAGAGGTGGTCCACGGTCGCGATCTGCTTGGCCAGGTCGATCGGGTCGTGCTGCGCGACGAGCGTGATGCCGGTGCCCAGCCCGAGCGTCCGCGTCACGGCCGCCGCCTGCCCGAGGGCGACGAAGGGATCCAGGGTGCGGCCGTACTCGCGGGGCAGGTCGCCGCCGGCCGGGTAGGGAGTGGTCCGTTCGACGGGGATGTGCGTGTGCTCGGGCAGATAGAGCCCGGCGAACCCGCGTTCCTCCAGCTCGCGGGCGAGGCGGGTGGGGGTGATCGTCTCGTCGGTGAGGAAGATCGTGACGGCGATGCGCATGGGCGGCCCTTTCACTGCGTACGGCTTCGTCGACGGCGTCGTCGCGGGCGACGCCCTCATCTGTACCGGGAGACGGGACACGTGTCCATACCGACTGGTCGGCATCGACAGGGGCCCGGCCTCGCCCGCCGCCCGTACGATGACCCCCACGGGAGGAGGACCCCATGTTCGACCACATCGGCGGACTGCGCCCCGAGGAGGCCGCCCGCTGGACCGCGCTGGTCGAGCACTGCCGGCCGCTCCTCGAGGCGGAGGGGATGGAGGCCGTCCAGGCGTCGCTGGCCGAACGCGGGGTGGGCGTCCTCCCTGCGATCGCCGTCACCCGGGCCCTGCTCGGACACGCGCGGACCCCCCTCCAGGTCGCCGTCGAGATCGTCACCACGAGCGCCGCCCGCCGGTGACCGCCCCGCGGACGACGCCCCCGTGTCCGGTCCGGCAGGTCCCCCCGCCGCCGCCTCGGACGGCGGCGTCGGCGAGCATGGACGCCGGCAGACCCGTTCGTGAAGGAGCCCTCGAACCATGGCCCGTTCCAGCGACCTCCGTTTCCGTGCGACGACCGCCTTCCAGCGGTACCTCGCCAATCCCCTGACCCGCCGGCTGCCCTTCCACACGCTCCTGGAGACCACCGGCCGCACCTCCGGCCTCCCTCGGCGCACCCCGCTGGGCGGCCGCCGGGTCGGCGACACGTTCTGGCTGGTCTCGGAGTTCGGGGAACGATCGCAGTACGTCCGCAACATCCGGGCCGACCCCCGCGTGCGGGTGCGCATCGGCGGGCGGTGGCACTCCGGGACGGCCCACCTGATGCCCGAGGACGACCCGGTCGCCCGGCTGCTCACCCTGCCCCGCGCCAACAGCACGGCGGTACGGGCACTCGGGACAGGGCTGCTCACGGTGCGGGTGGAGCTGGACGTCTGACAGCCGTCGTGCCCGCCGCATGGGCCCGTGGACGGGGGGCACGGCGGCCGTCGAAGTCGGCTCCCGGGCCGTGTCCGACCCGGGAGAGGGGACGGGACGACCGGTGGGGCCCGCCGGCCGGGGCGGTTCACCCCGGCCAGACGATCGCCTGCACCTCGCTGTACGCGTGCAGCGCGTACGAGCCGACGTCGCGGCCGACCCCGCTCTTCTTGAAGCCGCCGAACGGCGCCTCCATGTTGCGGCCCACGGTGTTGATCCCGACGCCGCCGGCCCGCAGCCGCCGTGCCACCCGGAACGCCCTCGCCACGTCCGCGGACCACACGTAGTCGATCAGGCCGTAGTCGCTGTCGTTGGCGAGGGCGACCCCCTCCTCCTCGTCGTCGAAGGGGACGACGACGACCACGGGACCGAAGATCTCCTCACGGGCCACGCGCATGTCGTTGGTGCAGTCCGCGAGCACGGTCGGCGCGACGTAGAAGCCCCGCTCCGACGGCGGGCGTTCGCCTCCCGTCACCACCACCGCGCCTTCCTTGCGGCCCAGTTCGACGTAGGACTCCACCCGGTCCCGGTGCGCGGCCGAGATCACCGGCCCGACCACCGTGTCCGCCCCGGCCGGATCGCCCACCGTCAACCGACGTGCGTAGGAGGCCAGTTGCTCGACGAGCCGGTCGTACACCCCCCGCTGCGCCAGCACCCGCGTCGGCGCCGTGCAGATCTGCCCGCTGTAGAAGGAGAACGTGGTGCCGATGCCGGCCACCGCCGAGGCGAGGTCGGCGTCGTCGAGGACGACCGCCGCGCCCTTGCCGCCCAGCTCCATCAGCTGGCGTTTCATCTGCCGCCCGCACACCTCGGCGATGCGCTGCCCGACGGCCGTCGACCCGGTGAAGCTCACCATGTCGACGTCCGGCGACGACACGGCCGTCTCACCGATCTCCACGGCGCGCCCCGAGACGACGTTCACCACCCCGCGCGGCACGCCCGCCTCCTCCAGCGCCGCCGCCATCCGGTAGACGGACAGGGGATCCTGCGGGGCGGGTTTGACCACGACCGTGTTGCCCATGGCCAGAGCGGGGGCGATCTTCCCGGCCGGGTTCGCCCACGGGTTGTTGTAGGAGGTGACACAGGTGACGACACCGACGGGCTGGCGGACGGCCAGCGCGCCCATCACCGCGGCCCTCCCCATCGGACCGGCCTCGTTGATCTGCGGCGGGACCGGCCACTCGGCGCTCTCCACGCACGCGTAGCGGCGGAAGCGGGCCGCGCCCACCCCGACCTGCATGCCGCGCGCCGTCGCGGTCGTCGCGCCCGTCTCCGCCCGCGCGAGGTCGGCGTACGGCAGCAGCCGGGCCCGGATCAGGTCGGCCGCCCGGGCCAGCACCGCCGCCCGCTCCGACGGCGGGGTGCGCGACCACGGGCCGAACGCCTCGCGGGCCGCGGCGCACGCCGACCGCACCTGGTCCGGCGAGGCCTCCGGCGCCCAGCCGACCGTCCCCTCGGTCGCCGGGTCGACGACCTCGTAGTGACCACCGTCCGGCTCCACCCAGGCCCCGTCCACGAACAATCGCTGCCCGTCGGCCGGTTCCCGGCTCATCCGGTGCTCACCGTGCGGGTGTCCCGGCCCGAGCGCAGCACCCGCCCCGGCACGGCGCCCGTCACGACGTCGTCCCGGATGACCGCCACGCCGTTGACCCAGACGGCCCGCACGCCGATCGCCCGGGAGTCCAGCCGCGGGCTGTCGCCCGGCAGGTCGTGCACCAGCGTGGCCTTGCCCGCGTCGATCCGCTCCGGGTCGAACAGGACCAGGTCCGCGTGGTACCCCTCCTGGACGCGGCCCCGCTCCCGCAGGCCGAACAGGCGCGCCGGATCGTCGGTGAGCATCTTCACCGCCTCCTCCAGCCCGGCCAGCTTCCGGCCGCGCAGGCAGTCGCCCAGGAAGCGGGTGGTGTACGGCGCCCCGCACATGCGGTCCAGGTGCGCGCCGGCGTCGGAGCCGCCGAGCAGGACGTCCTCGTGGCTCCAGGTCCGCGCGCGCAGCGCCCACGAGTCGGGGTCGTTGTCGGTGGGCATCGGCCACAGGACGGTGCGCAGCTCGTCGGCGGCGCAGATCTCGACGAGGCAGGCGAACGGGTCGAGGCCGCGCTCGGCGGCGACGTCCCGGACGACGCGGCCGGTGAGGCCCTCGTTCGCCGCGCTGTAGGTGTCGCCGACGACGTACCGCCCGAAGTCGGCGAGGCGCCGGAAGACGCCGGCCTCCCTGGAGTCGGCCCGCCGCAGCATCTCGGCGCGCACGGCCGGGTCCCGCAGCTTCGCGATGCGCTCCGGGACGGGCAGGCTCAGGACCGGCCCCCAGCCGGGGATCAGGTTCAGGGCGCAGAACGTGCCCAGGGACATGTTCATCGGTGTGAGGATCGGCATGGTGAGCGCCACGACCCTGCCGCCGGCCTTGCGGGCCCGCTCGCTCGCGGTGAGCTGGCGGGGCACCCGCTCCGGGACGGCCGCGTCGACGGTGAGGACGTTCCAGTTCAGGGGCCGTCCGGCCGCCGCGCTCATCTCCACGAACAGGTCGATCTCGGCGTCGCTGAACTGGTCCAGGCACCCGGCGACGATGGCCTCGATCTGGGTGCCCTCGTGCTCGCCCACGGCCCGCGACAACGCCAGGAGCTCGTCGGGAAGCGCGTGCCGGGAGGCGACCGGCCGGCCGTCGCCATCGGAGTGGGTGGACGACTGGGTGGTGGAGAAGCCCCACGCGCCCGCGTCCATCGCCTCGTGCAGCAGCCGGACGATCTCGGCCAGTTGCTCCTCGGTGGGCTGTCCGCCCACCGCGTCCGGCCCCATCACGTACCGGCGCAGGGCGCAGTGCCCCACCATGAACCCGGCGTTGACGGCGATGCGCCCTTCGAGGGCGTCGAGGTACTCCCCGAAACCGTGCCAGTTCCAGGGCGCCCCCTCCTCCAGGGCGACCAGGGACATGCCCTCCACCTTGGACATCATGCGGCGCGTGTAGTCGGCGTCCTCGGGCCGGTCGGGGTTCAGCGGCGCGAGGGTGAAGCCGCAGTTCCCGGCCGCGACGGTGGTCACGCCGTGGTTGAGCGAGGGGGTGGCGTACGGGTCCCAGAAGAGCTGGGCGTCGTAGTGGGTGTGCGGGTCGACGAACCCGGGCGCGAGGACGAGACCGGCGGCGTCCTCGCGGCCGCGGGCCTCCTCGGTGACGTCGCCGACGACGGCGATCCGGCCGTCGCGGATCCCGACGTCGGCGGTGAAGGCGGGGGCGCCGGTCCCGTCGACGACGGTCGCCCCCTTGATGACGTGATCGAGCATGAGAGCTCCTCCTCAACTCCGTTGCGGGCAGCGCCGCTCGGGGGCGCGGGGAGCTGCGCGACCGGCCACGACGGGCGCGCGGCCGCGGATCGGCCCGCACCCCGACGGCGACAGCGCGCCGCGGGCAGCGACAGCGACTACGGCTACGGCTACGGCTACGCGCCCTGCCGGAACCGCGTGGTCCGGTGCACGGGATCGGTGTCGATCTTCGGGATGACGTGCTCCCCGATCAGCCGGATCGTCTGCAACGTCTCCTCCTTGGGCACGCCCACCGGCAGCCCGAAGGACAGCTGGTCGGCCCCGGCCTGCTCCCACCGCTTGCACTGGCGGGTCACCTCGTCCGGGTCGCCGCAGATCAGCAGCTCCTCCTCGATGAGGAGCTCGACGAACTCGGCGTTGTACTCGGGCAGCGTCTCCGGCCAGACGGGGAAGCCCTCGGGGCGCGGGAAGGTGTCGTGGTAGCGGAACACCAGGGACGGCAGGTAGTGCAGTTCGCCCTCGACGGCGATGCGGATCGCCTCGTCGTGGGTGGGCGCGCAGATCGCGGTCGTCGTCACCATCACGTTGTCGTTGACGAAGTCGCCGATGGGCTCGGCGTTCACGACGGCGGTCTTGTACTGCTCCAGCACCCACTCCATGTCGGACACCTTCTGGATGCTGAAGCCCAGCACCCCGAGGCCCTTCTTCGCCGCCATGGCGTACGACGGGGGCGACCCGGCCGCGTACCACATCGCCGGATGCGACTTCCCGTACGGCTTCGGCAGGATCTTGCGCGGCGGCAGCTGCCAGTGCTTGCCCTGGAAGCCGGCGTACTCGTCCTGGAGCCACATCTTGGGGAACTCGGCGACGGTCTCCTCCCAGATCTCCTTCGTGTGGTTCATGTCGGTGATGCCGGGGAGGAAGCCGAGGATCTCGTGGGATCCGGCGCCGCGGCCGGATCCGAACTCGAAACGGTTGCCGGTGAGGTGGTCGAGCATGGCGACCTTCTCGGCCACCTTGACCGGGTGGTTGACCTGCGCGAGCGGGTTGAAGATGCCCGAGCCGAGGTGGATGCGGTCGGTGGCGTGGGCGAGGTAGCCGAGGTAGACGTCGTTGGCGGAGAGGTGCGAGTACTCCTCCAGGAAGTGGTGCTCGGAGGCCCAGGCGTACTTGAATCCGGACCTGTCCGCCTGGATGACGTACTCGGTCTCCTCCATCAGCGCCTTGTGCTCGGCGAGCGGGTCGGTCTCGCCGCGCTTGCCCACGTATCCCTGTACAAAGAGCCCGAATTCCAAGGAGGTTCACCGTCCCCGGTTCTGAAGTCCGCGATTTCTGACGGCTCGTCAGATCGATGGGCCGACTGTCGCACCCGCCGCACGGAGGGTCAATACCTGACGACCCCTCAGATGATGCTGACCCCGGCCAGCCAGCCCCCGTCGATCACGAACGGCTGGCCGGTGATGTAGGAGGAGTCCTCGCAGGTGAGGAACAGCGCCAGCCGGGCCACTTCCTCGGGGCGGCCGATGCGGCCGAGCGGCACCAGCTTGCGGTACAGCCCGTCGATGGCCTTGGCGGTCTCCTCCCGGTCCGCGTCCGGGTCGAGCAGGGAGGGGTTGGACATGGCGGTGTCGACCGCACCCGGGCACACGGCGTTGACCCGGATGCCGCGAGGCGCGAGCTCCAGGGCCGCGACCCGGGTCAGGCCGAGGATCGCGTGCTTGGTCGCCGCGTACGCGCCCACCGCCGCCATCCCGGTCACCGCGGTGTACGAGGCCGTGTTGACGATCGTCCCGCCGTCCGCCATCACCGGGGCGACCGTCTTGACGCCCAGGAAGCAGCCCACCTGGTTGACCCGCACGACCTGCATGAACTCGTCGAGGGGCGTGTCGGTCAGGGCGTTGAAGCGCAGGATGCCGGCGTTGTTGACGAGCCCGTCGATCCGGCCGTACGCCTCCTGCGCGGCGCGCACGGCCGACCGCCAGGCGTCCTCGCTGCCGACGTCGAGCGGGACGTACAGGGCGCCTATCTCCTCGGCGAGGGCCGCGCCCTGTTCCTCCAGGACGTCGGCGACCACCACCTCGGCGCCCTCCGCCCGGAACAGCCGGGCCTCCTGCTCCCCCTGGCCGCGCGCGGCGCCGGTCACGAGGACGACGCGTCCGTCGAGCTTGCCCATGCCGAACCCCTTCGCTTCGCATCACTGGAGCTCGGCATCGTACCGCTGTACCTGACGATGCGTCAGATAGCGGTCCGGACCGATCCGGCGGCATCCCGGACCGCACGGGCACCCCTCGCGTGACCGGCAAGCGGGACGGGCGGCGGAGAGAACCGGTACCGCGCTCGAGGCAACCCGAACGCCCCTCGCGGTTTCTGACGTATCGCAACCCGGCGACGAATGGGGGACACGGGATGAAGACGCGTGCGGTGAAGCGCTGCCGGCCCGGGCGGACGGCTTCGGGCAGGCCGTCCGGCTGGACCTCGGCAACAGCGCTGCTCCTGGTGCTGACCACGTCCTGCACCGGCTCCGCACCGGGAGACGGCGCCGCCCGGGGGCCGAAGCCCGGCGCGGCAGGGGTGGGCGACCGGCTGTTCCCCACGCTCGGCAACGGCGGCTACGACGTGGCGCATTACGGGCTGACCCTGCACTACGTGCCCGAGACCAACCGCCTGAAGGGCACGGCGGTCATCACGGCGCGGGCCACCCAGGACCTGAGCCGCTTCGACCTCGACCTGTCGGGGCTGGTGGTGCGCACCGCCACCGTGCAGGGCGAGGCGGCCGATTTCCGTCGGACCGCCGACGAGTTGACGGTGATCCCGGCGAAGGCGGTCGCGCGCGGCGAGACCTTCAGGACGGTGGTCGCCTACGACGGCGTCCCACGCGTGCTGAAGGGCGACGACGGCGGCCTGGAGGGCTGGATCGAGACCGACGACGGCTCGACGGCCCTGGGCCAGCCGACCGGCTCCATGACCTGGTTCCCGGGCAACCACCACCCTTCGGACAAGGCCACGTACGACATCACGGTCACCGTGCCCAAGGACGCCGACGGCGACCCCTACGACGTGGTCGGCAACGGCACGCTGACCGCGAAGGTGGACGAGGGCGAGGCGGTGACCTGGCACTGGCGCACCGCGGAACCCATGGCCGGCTACCTCGCCCACCTGTCCGTCGGCCGCTTCGAGATCGACGAGGCCGCGACCGACGACGGACTGCCCGTCTACGTCGCCGTCGACCCCGCCGAGTCGGAGGAGGCCGCGGACGTGAAGGCCCTGGTGCCCGAGATCGTCGGCTGGGGCGGCGACCGTTTCGGCCCCTACCCCTTCTCCTCCGCCGGCGCCGTGGTCGACCACCTGCCCGAGCTCGGCTACGCCCTGGAGACCCAGACCAGGCCCTACTTCGGCGAGGCCCCGGACGAGGCACTGCTCGTGCATGAGCTGGCGCACCAGTGGTTCGGCAATTCCGTCACTCCGCGCAGGTGGAAGGACATGTGGCTCAGCGAGGGCCTGGCCACCTACGCGGAGTGGCTCTGGGAGGAGGATCGGGGCGGCCGAAGCGCCGACGAGATCTTCGCGGACTTCTACGACGGCACGGACTCCGACAGCGAAGGCATCTGGGCCTTCCCGCCGGCGGACCCGCCCGGCGCGGCACGGGTCTCCGACCCGCCCGTCTACGGACGCGGCGCCATGGTCGTGCACAAGGTGCGCGAGGCCGTGGGCGAGAAGACGTTCTTCGGCATCCTCCGCGCCTGGACCCGCCTGCACCGGTACGGCAACGCCGACACCCGGCAGTTCATCGCGTTGTGCGAGAGCGAGTCCGGGAAGGACCTGAGTGAGCTCTTCGACGTGTGGCTCTTCGGCAGGAAGAAGCCCTCCCGGGCGTGACGGGAGCGCCTGACGGGAGACGGGCGCTCTCCTTCCTCTCTACAGCAGCGGCCCGACCTCCGCCCCGAACGCACTGATCTGGTCGACGAGTTCGGTGCGGCTGCGGCAGCGGAACCTGACCTGGATCTGGTCGACGCCCATCCCCCCGTAGGCGCGCAGGGAGTCGGCGAGCGCCCGCGGGGGGCCGGTGAGGGTGCGGTGGCCGACGTCCCAGGCGGGTGTGCCGACGTAGAGGGGCTCGGTGATGGCCCCCAGCGTGCACGGCTGCTCGACGCCGGCCTCGGCGCGCAGGCGGCGGATGCGCTCGATCTGTGCGGGGAGCCGGTCCCTCGGGTCGCCCTGGGGCAGCCAGCCGTCGCCTCTGAGCGCGGCCCGGCGCACGGCGGCCGGGGACGACCCGCCGACCCAGAGGGGGACGCGGGACTGGACCGGACGGGGCCGCTGGCCGAGCTCCTCGAAGTCGTAGAACTTCCCGTGGTGGGAGGGGAACTCCTGGGGCCCGAGGGCGGCGCGCAGGGCGTCGATCGTCTCGTCCAGGACCGCGCCGCGCCGCTCGAAGTCCGCGCCCAGCGCCTCGAACTCCTCGCGCACGTGCCCGGCCCCCACCCCGAGGATCAGCCGGCCCCCGCTGAGGTGGTCCAGCGTGGCGTACTGCTTCGCCGTCAGGAGGGGGTGGCGCAGGCCGACGACGGCGACGTGGCTGAGCAGGCGCACGCGGGTCGTCACGGCCGCGACGTGCGCGAGGGTGGCCACCGGGTCGTACCAGACGGTGCTCATGGCCTCGGCCAGTCTGCGCGGGATCGCCACGTGGTCGCAGGCGGCGACGTAGGCGAAGCCCGCCCGGTCGGCGGCCCGGGCGATCTCGACCAGGTCGGCCGGGCCCGCGTCGGCCTCCCAGGGCTCGGCGTAGATCGTCGACCGGGACTGGACGGGGAGCTGGATGCCGTACGCGGGACTCACCGGGGGCTCCACAGGCCGTCCTCGGTCAGTCCCAGCAGCTCGATGGCGTTGCCCCGCACGATCCGCTCGACCACGTCCGGGGCCAGATGGCCCATCTGCGCCTCGCCGACCTCCCGCGACTTCGGCCAGGTGGAGTCGGAGTGCGGGTAGTCGGTCTCGTACAGGACGTTCCCGACGCCCACGGAGTCGAGGTTGCGCAGCCCGAAGGCGTCGTCGAAGAAGCAGCCGTAGACGTGGTCGGCGAACAGCTCGGACGGCGGCCGGTGCACCTTGTCCGCGACGCCGCCCCAGCCGCGGTTCTCCTCCCACACCACGTCGGCCCGCTCCAGGATGTAGGGGATCCAGCCGATCTGGCCCTCGGCGTACATCACCTTCAGGTTCGAAAAGCGCTCGAACTTGCCGCTCATCAGCCAGTCGACCATGGAGAAGCAGCAGTTGGCGAAGGTGATCGTGGAGCCGACGGCGGGCGGGGCGTCCGCCGACGTGGAGGGCATGCGGCTGCTGGAGCCGATGTGCATGGCCACGACCGTGCCGGTCTCGTCGCAGGCGGCGAGGAACGGGTCCCAGTAGTCGGTGTGCACGGAGGGCAGGCCCAGGTGCGGGGGTATCTCGGAGAAGGCGACCGCCCTGACCCCGCGGGCCGCGTTGCGCCGCACCTCGGCCGCCGCGAGTTCGGCGTCCCAGAGCGGGACGAGGGTGAGGGGGACGAGCCGCCCCCGGGCGGCCGGCCCGCACCACTCCTCCACCGTCCAGTCGTTGTAGGCGCGCACGCAGAGCAGGCCCAGCTCGTGGTCGGCGGCCTCGGTGAAGGTCTGGCCGCAAAAGCGCGGGAAGGTGGGGAAGCAGACGGCGGACTGGACGTGGTTGAGGTCCATGTCGGCGAGCCGGGAGGGGACGTCGTAGGAGCCGGGGCGCATCTGCTCGTAGGTGATGACCTCGAGCCTGATCTCGTCGCGGCTGAAACCGACGGCGGTGTCCAGGCGGGTCAGGGGCCGTCGCAGGTCCTCGTAGACCCACCAGTCGCCGACGGGTCCGTCGTCGCCGGGCTCGCCCATGACGGGTTTGAAGCGGCCGCCGAGGAAGGTCATCTCCTTCAGCGGGGCGCGGACGACCCTGGGGCCCGCGTCGAGGTACTTCCTGGGCAGCCGGTCCTGCCAGACGGTGCTCGGCTCCACGGTGTGGTCGTCGACGGAGATGATCAGCGGGAGCGGTGCGGTGGCCGGCGTTGCGGCGGGCGAGGCGGTCGCTGAGGTGTCCATGGAGGCACGGTAGCGCCGATCTGACGACCCGTCAGCAAACCTGCGGGGGCCATCGGTGATCGACTGTGTCCGGATGTGTGCGCCGAGCCTGTGAGAGGTCGGTGAACTCCCGTGAGGCGCGCTGTGATCGGCGTCTCGCGCAGCTGACGGTCTTGGCGCGGACAGGGCAAACTGGGCTGGTACTTCGGATGCCTAAGGGGAGCCCTGATGGACGACCGCGCAGAGCACGGCGGCCCACGCGTGCCGCAGCAGAGGCGCCCCGGTGCTCCCGGGGAGCCGGCCGCGCTGCGCTTCGACGTGCTCGGCCCGGTCCGCGCCCGGCGCGGCGACGAACAGCTGGCCACCGGCTCACCCCAGCAACGCGCCCTGCTCGCGGCCCTGTTGCTGCGCGAGGGCCGCACCGCCACGGCGGCCGAGCTGATCGACGCCCTGTGGGGCGAGGAGCCGCCCTCGCAGGCGCTGGCCGCGGTGCGGACGTACGCCTCCCGGCTGCGCAAGGCACTGGACCCGCGCGTCCTGGTGAGCGAGTCGGGCGGGTACGCGGTGCGCGGACTGGGCGAGGGCGCCCTGGACCTGGCGGTCGCGCAGGAGCTGGCGGCCGACGCGGAGAAGGCCAGGGCGGCCGGCGAGCTGGGCCGCGCCCGCGAGGTGCTGAACCGCGCCCTGGGCCTGTGGGACGGCGAGGCGCTGGCCGGGGTCCCGGGGCCGTACGCGGAGGCCCAGCGCGTCCGGCTGGAGGAGTGGCGGCTCGGGCTGCTGGAAGCCCGCCTGGACATGGACCTGGAGCAGGGCTGCCACGCGGAGGCGGTCTCGGAGCTGACGGCGCTGACGGCCGCGTACCCGCTGCGCGAGCGGCTGCGCGAGCTGCTGATGCTGGCGCTGTACCGCAGCGGCCGGCAGGCGGAGGCGCTCGCGGTGTACGCGGACACCCGGCGGCTGCTGGCGGAGGAGCTGGGCGTGGACCCGCGCGCGGGACTGCGCGAGCTACAGCGCCGCATCCTTCAGGCCGACCCGGAGCTGGCCGAGCCGTCCGCGCCGGCCGAGCAGCCCGCGGTGGTGCGGGTGCGGCCCGCCCAGCTCCCGGCGACCGTGCCCGACTTCACCGGGCGCTCGGCGTTCGTGCGGGAGCTGAGCGAGGTGCTGGCGGCGGCGTCCGGGCCCGCCGGGGCCGACGGGACGGGCCGGGTGATGGCCGTGTCCGCGCTGGCCGGCATCGGCGGCGTCGGCAAGACGACCCTCGCCGTGCACATCGCCCACCAGGCGCGCTCCGCCTTCCCCGACGGGCAGTTGTACGTCGATCTCCAGGGCGCGGGGGCGCGGGCCGCCGACCCGGAGACCGTGCTGGGCTCGTTCCTGCGGGCGCTCGGCACACCCGACTCGGCGGTGCCGGACTCACCGGCCGAACGCGCGGCGCTGTACCGCTCCGTGCTGGACGGACGCCGGGTGCTGGTGCTGCTCGACAACGCCAGGGACGCGGCGCAGGTGCGGCCGCTGCTGCCGGGCACGGAGGGCTGCGCGGCGCTGATCACCAGCCGGGTGCGGATGGTCGACCTCGCGGGCGCGCACCTGGTCGACCTGGACGTGATGTCCCCCGACGAGGCGCTGGCCCTGTTCACCCGCATCGTCGGCGAGGAGCGGGTGGCCGCCGAGCGGGAGGCCGCCCTGGACGTGGTGGCGGCCTGCGGCTTCCTTCCGCTGGCCATCCGCATCGCCGCCTCCCGGCTCGCGGCCCGCCGCACCTGGACGGTGTCGGTGCTGGCGGCGAAGCTCGCCGACGAGCGGCGCAGACTGGACGAGCTACAGGCCGGCGACCTCGCCGTGAAGGCGACCTTCGAGCTCGGCTACGGCGCGCTGGAGCCCGCCCAGGCCCGCGCGTTCCGCCTGCTGGGCCTGGCGGACGGCCCGGACGTCTCCCTCGCCGCGGCCGCCGCCGTCCTGGACCTGCCGGTGGAGGACGCCGAGGACCTGCTGGAGTCCCTGGTGGACACCTCCCTGCTGGAGTCCGCGGCCCCCGGCCGCTACCGGTACCACGACCTGGTGCGGCTGTACGCGCGGTCCTGCGCGGAACGCGACGAGGAGCCGGCCGCCGCGGGGGCGGACCCCGCGCCCTCGGGGCAGCGGGGGACGGAGGCCGCGATGTCGCGGCTGCTGGACTTCTACCTGGCGACCGCCACGGGCGTCTACGCGATCGAGCGGCCCGGGGAGCGGGTGCTGGACCACCTGAGCCGCGGCAGCTACCCCGGCCTGGAGTTCCCCGACCGGGGCCGGGCGCTGGACTGGCTCTTCGCCGAGGCCAGCGGCCTGCTGGCGGCCGTGCAGCAGGCGGGCACGGCGGGCGTGCTGCGGCGCGCGGCCGACCTGCTCCTCGCGGCCGTCGACCTCGGGGAGTCGGGGATCAGCTCGCGCCAGTACGTGCGGGCGGCCACCGCGGTGGTCACCGCCGCACAGCGGACCGGGGACCCCTACGCGGAGGGCCGCGCCCGCCTGATGCACAGTCACATTCTGGGCGTCTCGGGCCAGTTCGACGAGTCGGACCGGGAGGCGGCCGCGGCGCTGAAGCTGGGCCTGGCCGCCGGGGACCCGGTCGTGTGCGCCCAGGCGCCCAACCAGCAGGGCATCCTCGCCCTCTACACGGGCCGGCACGACGAGGCGGAGCAGCACCTCACCGGGGCGCTGGCCGCGTTCCGCGCCGACCGCAACGCGCCGGGCGAGGCCAGCGCGCTGTGCAACCTGTCCCGGGTCCATCTCGCGACCGGCCGCATCGACAGCGCCGTCCTCCTGGCCCGGCAGGGCGTCACCCTCTACGAGCGCGACGACACCGGCATGGCCCTGCGCCTGGCCAACGGCAAGTACGCCCTGGGGCTGGCGCTGACCAGCGCCGGGGAGATCACGCTGGCGCTGGAGGCGCTGACCGACGCCCTCGGCATGTTCCAGGACGCCCGTCAGCAGCTGTGGCACGGCATGACCCTCTTCCGGCTCGCCGAGCTCCATCTCGCCGACGACGCCCCGGCCCGCGCCGCCGCCAGTGCGGAACAGGCCCTCGCCGTCCTGCACGGCATCGGCGGGGAGTGGCGGCGCGCCAACGTCCTGACGGCCCTCGGCCGGGGCCTGCACGGCATCGGCCAGCTCGACCGGGCGCGGGTGTGCTGGCAGGAGGCGCTGACGGCGCTCGAGGCGCTGAAGTCGCCCGAGGCGGCGGACGTGCGCGCGCTGCTGGCCTCGGCGCCGGTGGGGTGAGGGACCGCGCGGGCGTTCATCGTTCGTTTATCGCCGTGCGGCACTGTCAGTGGGGCCGGACCGTCGCGTCGGGGGGCAGACGGCTCGGCCGACGGCCGCGCAGCCGGGAGGGGTCTCGTGGATCAGGCCACAGGACGCCGCCTAAGGTGAACGGCCGTGCGGGAGCCGCCCGGCAATCCACGGGGGTACTGCCGGGCGGTCCCGCTCCCATCCGTTCGTCACGCCTCACTTCCTAGGAGTCACCTCATGGCCGACAACACCGGCGCCGTCAAGCCCGCGGACTTCCACGCGACCAGCGAGAAGGCGCAGACCCCGGCGGTCATCGCCGAGACCCGGCCGGCCGCGGACGCGGCGGGCGAGGAGATCGCCGCCAAGGACTTCCACGCCACCACCGAGCCGCTCGCCAAGCCGGCCGACTTCCACGCGACCGACGAGAAGGCCTGACACGAGCCACACCCGACGGGGATCGGCCGCGGCGGCGCGGAGGGGGCGCCGCCGCGGCCGAGGCGTGCCCGGAGCCGGACGGCGTGCGGTCACGCGACCGTGTACTGCGTGTCCCCGAAGTCCGCGACGACCCGGAGTTCGCCGCCCAGGGCCCGCACGTAGGAGCGCAGGGTGGCGACCTCCGTGCGATCGATCTCCCCGTGCTCGATCGCCGAGATCCGGGGCGTGGACACCCCCATGGAGTCGGCGACATCCCGCTGGGTGAGGTCCTGCTCACGACGGAGCTCGGCGAGCTTGTGGGCCCGGATCTCGGCGAACAGGCGGTCTTTCGCCTCCTGCTTCTCCGCCGGTGTCATCAGCGGGATCCCGGCGGCCCGCTGCTGCTCGTGAACCCTCTTCTTGACTTCCTCCCAGCCGACGCTGCTCATTCGTACTCCCTCGTTTCCAGCTCGGTGATGTGATCCTGGTACCGCTTCTCGGCGATCGGGACGTTGGCGTCGTACCAGCCACTCCAGTCTCCGGCCTTGTCTCCGGCGACCAGGAGAACGGCGCGACGCACGGTGTCGAAGGCGAAGAGGACGCGAATCCCGGTCCGGCCCGATGACCCAGGCCTCAGCTCCTTCATGTGGTGCCACTCCGAGCCTTTGATGCGATCGACCAGAGGTCGGCCGAGGGCAGGACCGTGGTCCGCCAGTGTGTCCACGGCGACTTCGACCTGCCTCGCACTGGCTGGATCCGACTGCGCCGGCGCCTCGAACCAGGTCACCACTTCGGCGACCAGAATCACTTCCCCTTGAGCCGTGCCCGGAAAATTAACGCAAGTGTTAACCCATCGGACGGGATCAGCGTCCCCTCACTCTCCCGGGTGACGCCCCCCGAGCGCCCGCAGCTCCCCCTTCACGACCTTGCCGCTCGCGTTGCGGGGCAGACGGGGGACGAACTCCACGGACCGGGGCACCTTGTAGTTCGCCATCTCGCGGCGGGCCCAGGCGATCAGGTCGTCGGCCGTCGTCACCGCGCCGGGCCGCCGCACGACGTAGGCCCGGCCCACCTCGCCCAGGCGGGGGTCGGGGACGCCGACGACGGCGACGTCGGCCACGTCCGGGTGCAGCCCGAGGAGTTGCTCTATCTCCGCCGGGTAGGCGTTGAACCCACCGACGATGAACATGTCCTTGATGCGGTCGGTGATGCGGAGGTTGCCGGCGGCGTCCAGGACGCCGACGTCCCCGGTGCGCAGCCAGCCGTCCGGGGTCAGCGCGAGGGCCGTGGCCGCCGGGTCCTCGTAGTAGCCGCCCATGACGTTGAAGCCCCGCACGAGCACCTCGCCCGGCGCGCCCGGGGCCTGCTCGGCGCCGCGCTCGTCGACGACCTTCACCTCCGTGCCCGCGATGGCCCGGCCCGAGGTGGCGGCGACGACGTCCGGCTCGTCGCCGCGGCGGCACATCGTGACGATGCCGCTCGCCTCCGACAGCCCGTACGCCGTCAGCACCGTCTCCACGCCGAGTTCGCCCCGCAGCCGCTCCACCAGACGCAGCGGGACCACCGCCGCGCCGGTCACCACCAGCCGCAGCGCCGAGAGGTCGTGCTGGTCGCGGGTGGGGTGGTCCAGCAGGGACTGGTGCAGCGTCGGGGGCCCGGGCAGCACCGAGACCCGTTCCGACGCCACGTGCGCCAGCACCGCGTCCACGTCGAACACGGGCTGCGGGATCATCGTCGCGCCCCGCATCAGGCAGGCGATCACCCCCGCCTTGTAGCCGAAGGTGTGGAAGAAGGGGTTCACGATCAGGTAGCGGTCGCCGCGCCGCAGCCCCGCCAGGTCGGTCCAGATGCCGTAGGCCCGCAGGGTCTGCGCGTGCGTGATCACCGCGCCCTTGGGACGGCCCGTCGTCCCCGAGGTGAAGACGATGTCCGAGGGCTGGTCCCCGCGCACCGCGTCCGCGCGCCGGCGGACCTCGGCCCGCCCCACGCCCTCCCCGCTCGCGAGGAAGTCCTTCCAGGTGCGGAAGTCCTCCGGGGCGTCGTCCGACAGCACGACCACCTGTTCCAGCGCGGGCAGGCCCGCGAGCGGTCCCGCCCCGGGCCCCTCCCCGGCCGCCCGCCGCAGCGACGCCACGTACGAGGCGCCGAGGAACGTGCCGGTCACGAACAGCAGCCCGGCCCCGCTCCTGCGCAGCACGTCGGCCGCCTCCGCGCCCTTGAAGCGGGTGTTGACCGGCACGAGCACCGCCCCGGCCGACACCGCGCCCAGGGCCGCGACCATCCACTCCAGGCAGTTCGGGGCCCAGATGCCGACCCGGTCGCCCGCGCGGACCCCGTTCGCCAGGCAGGCCGCCGCCGCACGCTCCACACGGGCGCCGAGTTCGGCGTACGAGATCCGGGTGCGGCCCTCCACCACCGCCTCGGTGTCGGCGTACCGTTCGGCCGCCGCGCGCACCAGGCCCGGGATGCTGCCCCACTCCACGTCACCGCGCATCACGCGCCTCCCACCCGCTAGCTGACTACCCGTCAGATTAGCTGTAACCTGACGGACTGTCAGCGGTCCTATCGCACAGCGGAGGTGCGCGCAGCGTGACCCTCAAGGACGCCACCGCCATCGTCGGCATCGGTCAGACCCCCTTCGCCAAGCACCTCCCCGAGTCCGAGAAGACGCTCGCCTGCCGGGCCGTCCTCGCCGCCCTGGACGACGCGGGCATCGCGCCGGGCGAGGTCGACGCGCTCGCCTCCTACACCATGGAGGAGACCGACGAGGTCGAGCTCGCCAAGGCCGTCGGCTTCGGCGACCTCACCTTCTTCAGCAAGGTCGGCTTCGGCGGCGGCGGTTCGTGCGCCACCGTCGCCCACCTCGCCGCCGCGATCGCCGCCGGGCAGGCGACGGTCGGGGTGGCCTGGCGCTCGCGCAAGCGGGGCAGCGGGCCGCGCCCCTGGACGAACACGGCCGTCCAGCTGCCCACGCCGGCCCAGTGGACCCGGCCCTTCGGGCTGCTGCGGCCCGCCGACGAGATAGCCATGCTGGCCCGCCGCTACATGCACGAGTACGGCACGACCCGCGACCACCTCTTCAACGTCGCCCTCGCCTGCCGCAACCGCGCCAACCAGAACCCGGCGGCGATCATGTACGAGCGGCCGCTCACCCGCGAGATGTACATGAACGCCCGCTGGATCAGCGAACCCCTGTGCCTCTACGACAACTGCCTGGAGACGGACGGGGCGCTGGCCTGCGTGATCGTCGGCAGGGAACGGGCCCGCGACTGCCGGCAGCGGCCCGTCTACGTGCACTCCGCGGCGCAGGGCCTGCCCGCCCAGCACCACGGCATGGTCAACTACTGGAACGACGACCCGCTGACCGGCCCCGCCTGGACCGCGGCCGGACACCTGTGGAAGCACGCCGACCTCACCCCCGCCGACGTCGACGTCGCCCAGATCTACGACGCGTTCACCCCCCTCGTGCCGCTCTCCCTGGAGGGGTACGGCTTCTGCGGGCGCGGCGAGGGCGGCGCCTTCACCGAGGGCGGCGCCCTGGAGACCGGCGGACGGCTGCCCATCAACACCGGCGGGGGCGGACTGAGCGAGGCCTACGTCCACGGCTTCAACCTGATCAACGAAGGCGTCAAACAGCTGCGCGGGACCAGCACCGCCCAGGTGCCGGACGCCGCCGCCTGTCTCGTCACCGCCGGCGAGGGCGTGCCGACGTCCGCCCTGCTGCTCAGGAACTGACAGCCCGAGGAGTTGACCCACCATGCTCACCCCCGTCACCGACCCCGACGGCGCCCCCTTCTGGCGGTACGCCGCCCGCGGCGAGCTCCGCGTCCAGACGTGCGCCGACTGCGGCGAGCCCCGGTTCCCGCCCCGCCCCTGCTGCCCGCACTGCCAGTCCTTCGCGAGCGAGTGGCGGCCCGTGTCGGGACGCGGACGGATCTGGTCCTACGTCGTCCCGCACCCGCCCCTGCTGCCGGAGTACGCGGCACTGGCCCCCTACAACGTGATCGTCGTCGAACTGGCCGAGACGCCCCGGATACGGATGGTCGGGAACCTGGTGAGCGGCCCCGGAGCGCCGCTCGGCTCCTTTCCCCCCGACCGGATCCGGATCGGCGCCCGGGTCCAGGTCGTCTTCGACGGCGACGGACTGCCCAGCTGGGTCCTGGAGCGGCCGTGAGCGTGCGCCTCGACGTCGACGAGGACACCGGCGTGGCGGTCGTGACCCTCGACCGGCCGCACCGGCTCAACGCCGTCGACCTCGACACGGCCGCCGAACTGCGTGACGTCTGGCGCGGGTTGCGCTTCGACGACCGCGTGCGCGCCGTCGTCCTGACCGGCGCCGGAGGCCGGGCGTTCTCCACCGGCATCGACCGGGACGCCGTCGTGCCGCAGCCCGGCTCCCCGTACATGCTGGACGATCCGCTGCTCACGGTCGGCCCCAAGGCGAACGACCTGTGGAAGCCGGTGATCGCCGCCGTGGAGGGCATGGCCTGCGGGGGCGCCTTCTACCTGCTGGGCGAGTGCGAGTTCGTCGTCGCGGGCGCCGACGCCGTCTTCTTCGACCCCCACACCACCTACGGGATGGTCAGCGCGTACGAGTCGGCGCTCCTCGCGCAGCGCATGCCCCACGGGGAGGTCGCGCGGATGATGCTCATGGGCACGGCGGAACGCGTCTCGGCGCGGCGCGCCCATGAGATCGGCCTGGTCTGCGAGGTCACCGACCCGGGCGGCGCGTCGGCGGCGGCCGTCGCCTGCGCCGCCGTCGTCGCCGGGTATCCCCCCGCCGGCGTCCAGGGCACGGTGCGGGCCCTGTGGGCGGCGAAGGAGGCGGCCCTCGCCTCGGCGTACGCGCAGGCGCCGCACCTCATCGCCCTGGGCAACCTGCCCGGCGAGGAGCAGGCACGCCTGTTCACGACCCGACCGGACACGCCCCCGCACGTCCGCTGAAACACCCCGAGCCCTGCTCGGCCCGACCGGCCCGCCCACCACGCGGCCGGGCGGACGCGACGCGGTCGCCCCGCGCCCCACGGGCAGCCCGACCACCGCGGCCGCCGGCCCCGCCCCACCACAGCCCACGCCCCTCC
>NZ_JAHHIT010000162.1:0-15014 GCF_024539675.1 Streptomyces hilarionis
CCCTTGCGGCGCCCCGTTACGGTGTCCATGAGATCCACGAGGGCCACCAGGTCACGCACGACGGGGAGCACAAGCCGCCCATGCCACCGCCCGACCCCGCCCCGGCGCCCCCCGCCGAGGCCGTAGCCCCGCTGATCCGCGGCGTCGCCGTGCTGCAACGGCTCACCGAGGCGAACGGCGTGCTGAGTCCGAGCGCACTCGAACGCGCCACGGGCCTGGCCCGCTCCACGGTGGACCGGATCGTCGCCACCCTCGTGCGCATGGGATACGTCCGCCTGGACGGCCGGGACGCCACCCTGACGCCCCGCGTGATGGAGCTCGGCAACGCCTACCTGGCCGCCCTGCGCCTGCCCGACCTGCTGTCCGCACGCGCGGACGCGCTGGCCGACGCCCTCGACGAGTCCGTTTCCCTGGCGGTCCCCGACCGCGACGGCATCCGCTTCGTCCACCAGGCGACCCGCCGCCGCGCGATGTCCCTGAGCTTCCGCATGGGCGACCTGCTCCCGGCCGAACGCACCGCGCCGGGACCGCTGTTCGCGACGGAGTGGACGGCCGACGCATGGCGGACCTGGCGCACCCGCCGACAGCAGGACCCGCACGACCGGCGCTTCCCCGCGGTCCCGCCCGTCCTGCGTCCGCCGGCCGGCCTGACGGCGTACGAGGACTTCGAACGGCGGACGAAGGACGCCGCCGCCGCGCACTACGCCCTGGACGACCAGCTGATCGAACCGGGCCTGGTGGCCGTCTCGGTCCCGGTGCGGGATCCCCGTACCGCACGGATCGCGTGCGTGGCGAGCGTCGTCAGCCACACCAGCCGGCACACGGCGGCCGGCCTGCGCGACACGCTGCTGCCGCGGCTGCGGACGGCCGTCGCGACGATGGAGGAGGACCTGCGCCAGGCGCCGCCCCCCGCGCCGGGGGCGCCGCGCTCCGGTACGGCGCTCTGGACCGGCGCGTCGAAGCAGGAGCTGGGCCGCGAGTTCGTCGAGTCCCTGGCCCGCGGCCTGACCGTCCTCACCGCGTTCGGCGAGGGCAGGGCGGAGCTGACCCTGACGGACGTCGCGAAGGCCACGGGCCTGGCGCGGGCGACGGCCCGTCGCGCCCTGATCACCTACGAGCACCTGGGCCTGCTGACCCCGGCCGACGCCCCGACCGACGCCGCCCCGGACGCCGGCCCCGCCCACCGGGCCTTCGCCCTCACCCCCCGCGTCCTCTCCCTCGGCTTCCCGCCGCTCTCCCGCACGTCCCTGCCCAGGATCGCGACCCCGCACCTGCGGGCCCTGACGGACGCCATCCAGGAGACGACGGCCCTCGCCGTCCTGACCGAGTCGGGCGACGAGATCCAGTACACGGCCCGGGTGCCCGCGAGCCACGTCATGAGCGTGGACATCCGGCCGGGCACCCGCCTCCCGGCCGCCGCGACGGCAGCAGGCCGCCTCCTGGGCCAGGGATCCCCGACCACCCCCACCCCCGCCGCCTACACGGTGACGGACGAGGAACTGGAGCAGGGCGTGCGCTCGATCGCCGTCCCGATCCGCGACCGGACGGGCCGCGCGATCGCCGCCCTGAACGTGGCCGCCCACGTGGCCCGCCGCACGACCGCACACTGCGTCGACGACATACTCCCCGCCCTGAGAGCGACCGCCTCCCACATCGAGACAGACCTCCACACAGCGTCCCGCTTCACCCACGTCCCCCTGACCTGACCCCACACCCCGCCACCCCGGATCCGGTACGCTGACGCCAGTGACCCACCAGGGCCACCACCCCGCCTTCGTAGCTCAGGGGATAGAGCACCGCTCTCCTAAAGCGGGTGTCGCAGGTTCGAATCCTGCCGGGGGCACCAGCGCAAAGGCCCCGGACCGATCATGGTCCGGGGCCTTTGACATCCACCATTGACATCAACGAGGGCGATCACTCACGACCGGGCCGCATCTCGAGCAGCCGATCCATGTGGCTGACGGCCTCCCGCTGGGTGTCCCGCACGACGTGGGTGTGCACGTCCATGGTGATGCGGATCTGGCTGTGTCCGAAGATCTCCATCACGATGCGGGGAGCAACCCCGGCAGCGGTGAGCAGCGTGGCGCACCCGTGCCGGGCGTCGTGCAGCCGGACCGCGTCGCCCAGCCCGCCTGCCTCCGCGAGGCACCCTCTCACCGGCCCTGGACACGGCCGCATCCCAGCAGGCGTGGACACGACTCCACGACGACCGCATCGACACGAGACGAGCCCTGTCGCGCCGCGAGCCGTGGACGGTATCCATCACGCACGCCAGCACGCGCATCACATGGACAGTCCGACCAGCACTCTTCCCGCCCTTGGCACACCGTCAGAACGCCGAACTCCCGTCGTGCGCATCGGGTTTCAAACCCATCACCGCCGCCGGGGAAGCAAGCTCACCATGTAGGAGCGTCGGCCAGCGAAATCGCCCTCTTGGCTAAGAGAGTCCACCGAGCTTTCCTGGTCGCAGGGGAGGGGTGACCGATGGCAGACGAGTCTGACGTTCTGCTCGAACTCTTGAAGGGCCAGCGCGAGGAAGCTCGGCAGATGGAGAACCAGCGGGCAGCACTGACCAACATCGTCATCGTCGTGACAGCCGCCACCTTGGGCTTCCTCACCCAACAGGGAGGCCTCAGGGCCTCCTCGCTGGGCCTGACACTGCCCCTCTGCGCGTTGGGCACATTCGGCGCGCTGGCGAGCGCCAAGTACGGCGAACGCTGGGCAGTCCACTCCAGCCTCGCCAAAAGGCTGCGTCGTGAGCTGGGAACACGACACCCGGGACTGCGGCTGCACGATCTCATCGCGGACAACCACGCAGAGCATCGAACCAAGTTCCCTCGGATACTCAAGCTCAAGATCTGGATTCTCTGGGTGGTACTCCACGCAGCCATAGGTGCCGGCGGCCTGCTCCTCAGCCTCTGGATCCTGATCCACCTCTGATGCCAGCTGCTCAGCGGCCTTCCAAGGCCCACACGACCTACGATGCGGTAGCCGTCCACGGCCGCACCCCGGCGAATCCGTCAAGCCCGCCCACGGCGGCTGACACCAACGCCTGACACCGGCAGCCCCGATCCGCTGACACGACGACACGACTTCCAAACTGGCTACGTGATCGGCCAACCGCGTCTCCGGCCGCGTTGTACCCTCCGGTTTCAGAGAGGGGGATCTCCATGGTGCACCTGGCACGGCCAGACGCCCGCCTGCGGACCCGCCTTCGGGAGTACCTCCTACTGAGCGCATGGTTCGGCCTCATGGCGGTCGCGGCACACAAGTGGGTCCCGGAGACGTGGAGGCAGGCGATCGTAACTGCGGTCACCTTGTCCGTAGGTTGGGTCGCCTTGCTTGAGCTTCGCGCGTGGAAGTACCGGCGCCGAACCGGGGGAGGGTTCGAACCGTAGGCGCTGAGCGGTACAGCGAAATACGGCATCGAGGACTCGTGGCACGGTCTCCTGGCCGTGCCACTCTCGTGCCAGAACGAACGGGGATAAACTGGTTGTCCAGACCGCTCACCGGGTCCACACGCGTTGGAACTCTTCGGCCGGGATGGCTTCCAGCGGGTCCTCCTCGGGGTCGAGCGCCTGGTCCGTCAGGAAGCCGTGCTCGTCCTCCAGGTGCTCCCAGCTGTATCGGTGAAGTTGGCCGGCCGGAGTCAGCTCGGCCTGCTTGATGGCGATCAACTCACCGCGGTCGGGTGCGGCCTCGAAGTACCACAAGCCGCCGTCCTCGTCACTGGCTCGGAAGTGGTGCCGCAGCGTGGCACTCTCATCGAGTGCCCGGAAGTACGCCACGGTCTCTGCTTTGATGCGTTCCAGGTCAGCCACGCAATCATCGTGCCAGCGAACGCGCGCGGGTTGCTCTGCTCTGACATCTATGCGTGACGTCAACGACCCCGGACGCCAGCAGTCCTGGGCGAGCCGACACGACCAGCGTGTACGGGTGGTTCCCCGGCAGTGCCGAGGAGCGATCGAACTCCTGAAGCAGGTGTCGCAGGTTCGGATCCTGCCGGGGCACAGCGAAAGGGCCAGCTCGGGAGGGGTTTCCTTCCAGGCTGGCCCTTGGCCTTTTCAGGCGCCGTGCCACGTACGTGCCATTCGGCCGGCAGCGGCGCAGTGCTCCTGATGATGTGTGACCGCGTCGAGGAGGGTCCGGACCACGTCAGGTCAGGAGGTATGCCTTCAGGATCGTCATCGCGTAGGTGTTGCCGGTGGTGTCGGTCAGAGTGGAGGTGAGGGAGACCGAGCGGGCGTGTTCCGGGTGGGTCAGGGTGAGGGTCCTCGTGCCGTGGGTGGTGGTCACCGGGGCGGGGGACCAGGTCTTGCCGGCGTCGTAGGAGACCTTCACCGTCAGGGATTTCAGGTGGGTGGCCGCCGGGCCCTGCAGGGAGAGGGGGATCGTCGTGCGGCGGCCCGCGGGGGCCGTGCCGGTCGGGGTCAGCTTCGGGTGGAAGCGGACCGTGGAGAGGGGCAGGTGGCCGGAGTCGGACGGGCCGGACGTGAAGGTCCAGGCCGCTGTCAGGCGGCTCGTGGTCGTGGCCACGCCCGGCGGGCGGGTCAGGTGCGTTCGGATCGTGTAGCGGGCCGGGACGGACGGGATCTTCTGCACGGTCTGGCAGAGGTCGCCTTCGTTGTCGAGCAGGGTGCTGCCGTCCGCGGTGACCGTCGTGTGCCGTCTCGCGACGGAGGAGGCGGGATGACCGGCCCCGTCGGCTAGGTCGGGGACGCACAGGTCCAGGGTGTCGCCGTCGCGCTGCGCGCCGTACGGGCCGCCGGTGATCGGGCTGAAGACACCGACGTTGTACGTGGCCGCGTAGGTCCGGCCCGCCTGGTACGACCTCGCGGGCTCCGTGCCGTAGAAGACGTCGTCGTCTCCGGAGGCGTTCCGCTGGCCCAGGTTGGCCGTCCACTGGAAGCCCTTGGGCGTGGTGACGTAGATCTTCGCGGTCGTCGGCAGCGGGACGGGGTCGCTCACCGTGCCCAGCGACAGGGTGGGGCCGCTCCACAGGACGTTGACGACGCCCTTGCGGTGTGCGGCGGACGAGCCGAAGTTCCGCTTCAGCAGGGCAAGTTCGTTCATGCGCGTGGTGTGCCGATAGCCGGTGGGGAAGCGGTCGGGCAGGTTGTGGAGCAGGTGGTAGGTGGTGCTGCCCTTCTGCCACAGGCCGCCGAGCTGCGTGCTGAGCCTCCCGGGAGGGGCGGTCGGTCCCAGGGTCGCGGTGCGCAGGTTCTTGAACGTTCCCCAGAACAGGGTGCTGTTGTGCGGTCCGCTACCTGTGCCCCCGGTCCCCCCGGTGCCCACGGCGAGGTTGAGCTGGCCGTCGGACATCTTCGCGCCCTGCGGCGCGGTGATCCCGACCGGCTTCGCCTTGCGTGCGTCGAGGACGACCGTGGTGTCCCGGGTGAGGGAGAGTCGGGGCCGGACCAGCGCGGAGGTGCCCTCGGCGTCTTCCATCACGGTGTCCACGACGTAGTCGCCGCGCGGGACCCGCACCCGGTACACGCCCTTGGAGATCTGCTCGGAGTCCGCGAGGTTGGTGGTCCAGTACGTGCCCGCGTACCCGAGGATCTCGGTCAGCGGCGCGCTCACGGGCTTGCCGCCGCGGTCGAGGAACTTCAGGGTGAGGTCGTATGCCTCTGCCTCGCGTACGACGCCGAAGGCGGTCCGTACGGCAGAGGGGGCGGCGGCCGCGGGGTCGGCGCCGTCCTGCGCGGTGGCGACGAGCGTGCCCGAGTAGGCGCCGTCCGCCGCCTGGACGCGGGTGTCCGTGGTGAGGTCGACGCCGGCGGCGCCGTTCGCCGGGACGGTGAGCCGTGTGGTGCTCAGCGTGAACATGCCTTCCGGGGCCGTGCTGCCTCCAGGGCCGGTCGCGCCGGCCGTCAGGGCCAGGGTGACCGGGTGGTCGCCGTCGTTGCGGTAGGTGATGTGCCGGGTGAGCGGCCGGTCGTCGGTGTGGGGCCACAGCTGCTCGCCGAAGGACACGGAGGTCTGTTCGCTCGCCACCGCCGCCTCCAGTGCCCGGGACACGTCGAGCCGGCCCGTCCCCTGCTGGTAGCCGGTCGCTCCGGTGGTCGGGGTGGTGGACGCGGTGAGCGCCTGCTTGATCCGTGCGCCGCTCCAGTCCGGGTGCCGCTGGGCGAGGATCGCGGCCGCCCCCGCGGCATGCGGCGTCGCCATCGACGTACCGGACATGGAGACGTAGCCGTCGGCGGCCGGGTCGCCCATGTGGCCGTGCGCCGCCCTCGCCGAGACGATGGCCACGCCCGGAGCCGTGAGGTCCGGTTTCAGGGCGCCGTCGGCGGTCGGGCCGGTGCTGGAGAAGTCGGCGAGCCGGTCCTCGCCGTCGACGGCGCCCACGGTGAGCGCCGCCTCCGCGGCCCCCGGGGAGCCGACGGTTCCCGCGTCGGGGCCCTCGTTGCCGGCCGCGGCGACGGTGAGCATGCCGGTGCTCTTCGCGAGGGCGTTCACCGCCGCCTCGACCGGGTCCTCCCCCGGGGTGTCCTCCTGGCCCAGGCTGAGGTTGGCCACCTTGGCGCCCTGCCCGGCGGCCCACTCCAGGCCGGCGATGACGCCGGAGTCGCTGCCCTCGCCGCTGTCGTCGAGCACCTTGGCGTTGAGGATCCCCGCGCCGGGCGCGACGCCCCTGTACCGGCCACCGGACCGTTCGCCGGAGCCCGCCAGCGTCGCGGCCACGTGGGTGCCGTGGCCGGCCATGTCGTCGGTGCTGCCGGTGCCGGTGAAGTCCTTCGAGGCCTTCACCGCCGAGGCGAGGTCCGGGTGGGTGGTGTCGACGCCGGTGTCCAGGACGGCGACCTCGACGCCCTTGCCGTCGTATCCGGCCGCCCAGGCGGCCGGGGCGCCGATCTGCGCGACGCCGCCGCCCGCCGCCTCGTGCGCCTCCCCGCCCGCCGCCTCGTGCGCCGCCCCGTCGGCCTTCCCGTCCTCCTTCCCGTCCGCCTCCCCGGACTTCGCGCCGTCCTGGTCCATCGGGGCCTTGCAGCGGCCGTCCAGCCAGACCCGCGCGACTCCCCGCTCCTCGGTGAGGGCCTGCCACATGTCGTCGGCCCCGGCCTTGGGCACGGTGATCGCGGCGCCCGCCACGCTGGGCAGCTCCCGGCGCACGGTGGCGTCCGCGTCCGCGACCAGCGACTTCTGGGTGCTCCTGCGCTGGGCGGACTTGCCCTCGTACGACACGATCAGCGGGAGCGTGCCGCGCCGGGTGTCGTCGTAGCCGGCCCGTATCAGACCGCTGACGTCGAACAGCCGCATGTCCAGGACGCCTTGGCCGATCAGGGCGGCTGCGTCGGCGGATACGACGTACTGATCGCCCCCGACGCCGCGCACGGACACCGGGACGTGCTCACGGCCCGGTGCCCGCCGTACGCCCGTCACCCGGCCCCGGGCGTCCAGCAGGACCCGGTCGCCGGTGAGGAGGGTGACGTACCGGCCGGCCGCGGAGGCGGAGCCGGCGGTCCGCGCGCCGAGGGCGGGGCTGCCGGGCGCCGCGACCGTGGCGGTGTCCTGCGTCCGCAGGCCGAGGCCGGAGCCCGTGGCCGCCACCGAGGCGCCCGCCATCAGCCCCGCCACCAACAGGGCGGCCAGCGAGGCGCCTGTGGTTCTGTCGCGCATTCAGCTCGCCTGCCCGGGGACCTGCTTGGCGGCGTCGACGACCGCGCGCTCGGTGATCGCGCTGGTGTGCGTGACGGTACCGACCTTGAGGGGACTGTCCGCCGTGGCCTTGACCACCACGATGCGCTCGCCGAGGAACCGCAGGGTCTTCTTGTCGAAGATCCACTCGGTTCGCTCGCCGTCGGTGTCGTTCTGCCGCGCGATCGCGACCCCGTGCCGGCCCGTGGCGTCGACCGCGTCGTCCACCGAGACGACTCCGGGGATCTTGGCCGCGGCCTTGTAGAGGGCGGCGCCGACCTCGGCGGGCGGGTAGCTCTCGAACAGCAGGTCACCGATCGCGACGAAGGCGGCCTGGTCGCGCGGGACTTCGGGGTCCCGGACGGCGTCCGACGCGCGGTAGATCCGCTGAAGCAGCGCGTCGGGGTCGGTCGGCAGCCCGGCCAGGGCGTTGTAGGCGCCGCTGAAGGGGACGTCGCTCTTCAGGGTGATGCCCTCGTCGCCGGTCGCGCCGGCCTCGATCAGCCAGCCGTCCCTGCCGTCGAGGGAGTTCCAGACCTGGCGGGAGTGCAGCTCGTCGCTGACCGCCTCGCGCTGGTCGCCGTCGGTCTTGACGTAGCTGTCGGCCACCTTCGAGGCGATGTAGACGTACTGGCCCTTGTGCGGGGCGGGCGCGGAGGTGTCGGCCGCGGCCAGGGAAATGCGTTCAAGGAGCTGGGGAGCGCCCTTGGCGTCGGCGACGCCGACCCTGGTGGTCAGCGCGGGGCCGGTGGCCAGAGCGGTCCTGCCGTCCTGGGATCCGCCGCCGGCGAGGGCGAGGCCGCCCACGACCGCACCGGCCAGGGCGAAGGCCGCGGCGGGCAGGAGGATCGTACGGCGCAGGAACGGGTGGGAGCGCTTCACGGGCGCGACCGGAGAGGTGGCGGGCGTACGGGAGGAGGTGCGGAGGTCTTCGTGGATCCGGGCCATCATCTGCTCCTTGTGGAACTGGTGGCGGCCCGCCGGCAGATCCCGCTCGGCGGAGGGCAGCAGACTCTGCGTCTCCGTCCACTCGGCCGGGTGGGGCCGGTGGGAGGGGCTGGCGTTCATCGGTTTCCTTCCTGTGCGGACCGGACCGCGTATCCGCGATCACCTGTTATCTGCCGGTTCGTGCGGGTGGGTTCCCGTTTTTCTCCGAGCAGTTGCGCATCGGCGAGCGTGCGCAGCTTGGCGCGGGCGCGGGAGAGGCGGGAGCGGACGGTGCCGACCGGGATGCCGAGGGCGCGGGCCGCCTCGGCGTACTCCATCCCCTCCCACAGGCACAGCGTCAGGACCTCACGCTCGGGGCGCTTGAGCAGGCTGAGGGCGGCGAGCGTGGCGTTGATACGGCGCCGGTCGTCCAGGCGTCCGGCGGTCTCCTCGGCGTGGTCCTCGACCCGTTCCTCGGCGGCGTGCGCGGCGGCCGCGGCGCTCGCCGCGTTGCGGTAGCGGCGGTTGCTGCGGTGGTGGGAGCGGGCGACGTTGGTGGCGATGCCCAGCAGCCACGGCCGCAGCGAGCCGCCCTCGGCCTCGACCGAGGCCCGGCGCCGCCAGGCCTCCATGAAGGTCGTCGACATGACGTCCTCGGCCAGCGACCAGTCGGCGGTCAGCCGGAAGGCGTGGTTGTACACCGCGCGGGCGCACGCGTCGAAGAGTTCCGCGAAGGCGTCCGGATCTCCGTCTCGCACCCGGGTTCGCATATCTGTGGTCACGTCTTGAACTGACGTACGGTGCGCGCGAGTTCCGGTGAGACACGTCACAGCCGTCGTACAGGGCACCGGAACGGTGCCCGCACGAGGACTCGGTGGACTCGGCAGCCGCTCAGCCGCTCAGCCGCGCACCGCTCAGGCTGCGGCCCGAGGGCAGGGCGCCCGATCCGATGGCTCCCGCCCGGCCTCCCACCAGGACGGGTGCATGGTGTGCGGCCCGGAGGGAGAGATGCCCGTCGAGATCGCCGAGGCGCTCGTCGTGATCCGCCTCGACCTCGGCGGTTCGACGTCCTGACCCGCTTCCTCCGGAAGCGGCATGGCCGACCCCGTGCCGCTCTGCCGCCGAGGGTTTCGCGACGGTCACGTCGCGGGGTGGTTCAGCGCTCACCGGTGGGGTGGTGGGGCCGGTGGCGCCGCCGGCCGGGTCGATCATCCGGCGAGGAGTCCACCGCGCCGGTTTCCCCCTCGTCGTGGGTCTGCTGGTCGGATGCCTGCCGGGGGCTCCCGCGCGAAGGCCCCGGACCGATCATGGTCCGGGGCCTTCGACATCTGCTTCCGGCGTCGACGTGGGAGGCGGTCGACCCTGCTCGTCGACCACGCGTCCGTCGGCGGACGCCCCTGCCTCAGGCGCCCAGGTAGAGCGGGGCCCTCAGGGGCCGGCCGTAGACGTAGCCGCTGAGGGTGCCGTCGGCGCCCAGGACGACCAGGGTGACGTCGTCCTGCTGCACGGACGGGCGTCCCTTGGCGTAGGTGACGGGGAACGTGCCGTGGCCGGTGGTCAGCTGCGCACCGTAGACGCCCGAGCGCTTGACGAGCTTCACGACGGCGCCGTTCGCGAGCTTGTAGCGGCCGAGGCGCGGGGCGGCGGCGGTCTTCGCGCCGGTCCAGGTGACGGTCGTGCCGTCGGGGTTCAGCACGAGCGTGCGGCTGCCGAACAGGGCGACTCCGGCACGGCCGTGGGCGTCGACGAACCGCACCAGCAAGCCGCCCTGGTACACGCGGGCCTGGTAGTGGCCGGCGGAGACCTTGAAGATCTGCGCGACCGTACGGGAGTCGAGACGCAGGGTGCGCACGAGCCTGCCGCTCTGCGTGCAGTCGGCGGACAGCAGCGGGAAGGCGGTGGACTTCCAGGGGGTGGGGCCGCCCTCGCTGCGCTGCCCGAAGACGGGCTTGGCGCTCAGCACTCCGGTGATGCGCAGACCATTGGCCGAGTCGAGGGGACGGCTCTGGTCCACGACCGATACGACACGGCCCCTGGCGTCGAGGAGCTTGGCCGACGCGCCCCGGTCGGCGCTGTTGACCAGTTTGACCTTCCAGCCGCCGAAGACCGAGGGGACGGTCTTGGTGGCGACGCAGGAGCTGCTCGTGGGAGACGCGGCCGCGGTGGCGGCGCCGGCGGCAGTGGCCGTCGCGACAGAAGCGGTGGTCGTCCCCACGAGGGCGACGAGGGCGAGAGCGGTACGGAGTGCGGTGCGCATGGCGGCTCCTGGCGATGTGGCTTCTGACGCGCCGGCCTCTCCGACCAGCGAGAACAACGCTATGTGGGCATGCGTTCCGGAATCGTCGGCCCCATGTCACAGGCGTGCGACAGGGCGTTTCCCCGGCTCCGCCGGCCGGTCGTCGGTCGGGGCGCGATCGCATGCCCACCTGCTCCCCGTCGGAAGGGGTCCCATCGCCGTGCCGGTCGTGGCTTCCCTTCACGGCAGTAGGTTTTGCGCATGGTGACTGCGACTGTCCGTGAGTGGAGTGACGAGGAGGGGTGGGGCGTGCTCGACTCCCCCGAGACCCCCGGTGGCTGCTTCGGCCACTTCGCGGAGATCCGGATGCCCGGCTTCCGCACCCTGCGGCCCGGCCAGCTGGTCGACCTCGAGTGGGAAGCCCCCGGCTTCCGGCAGGACGGCTACGACTACCGCGCGGTGAGCATCGTGCCCCGGCCGGCCTGACATCCGGACCTGAGGAGGTTCGATTCCGTCTGGAGCCGTGCCTCGGCGGGGGCGGGCGCGCCTGTGCGGCGCTGACGGGGCGCGGGGTCCGTCACGAGACGATGTAGCGGACCTGCTTCTGCGGGATGCCGTGCCGGGTCGCCTGTTCCTGGAGCGCGGTGATCAGGTCGGTCTGGTGGGCCGGGACGACGAAGGCCAGCGGCTCGGCCGCGCGGCGTGCGAGTTCGACGCGGTAGAGGGGGGTGAAGAGCACCGCTCCCACGGACCACTTGAGCTCGGTCGCCTCGCTCCACGCCGCCACGTCCCGCAGCCTGCCGGACTGGTCGGTGACGGCGAGGCCGCCGCCGTAGAGGTGGCACCGGTTCATCCCGCGGTCGGCAGAGAACCGGCGCCACACCAGCCTCAGGACGACCAGGGCGAGCAGCAGGCCGCCCACGACGGCGCCCTTGAGGAGCGCCGACTCGGGCCGGGCGAAGACGATCATGCCGAGGGCGAGCGTCAGCACCACCACGGCGGTCCGCCAGGCGAGTTGGCTGAGCCCGCCCGCCACTCCCGTGATCGCGTACGTCCGGCGGCCCCGGGTGTGGCCCAGCTCGTTCGCCCGCTCTTGCAGGGCCGCACGTCGCCCCTGAGACGATCCCATCCGCTCTCCCCTCGGTGTCGGCCCGCCTGCGGCCGAAGACTGACCACCGTGGCACTCCGCGGGCGCGGACACATCGGGGGAATCACTGAGTCGTCCCCGGCGCCGGCGTCAACAACGGCGCCGGGGCGCTACTTGAGCTGCGCGTCCTTGTAGAAGCCGCCCGCGACCAGGACGTACTCGTAGTTGGTCTTGTCGACGCTCGTCGGCTGGAGCAGCTGGGCCGGGACGTCCTTGACGCCGTTGTTGTAGGAGCGCCGGTTGTTCACCTTCGGCGTCCTGTCGTTGAGCAGGTCGTCGGCCATGTCCGCGGCCACCGAGGCGAGTTCGCGGACGTCCTTGTAGATGGTCTGCGACTGCTGGCCGGCGATGATCGACTTCACGGAGGGCAGCTCCGCGTCCTGGCCGGTGATGACGGGCAGCGGCTTGCTGCCGGTGCCGTAGCCGTCGGCCTTCAGCGCGTTGAGGACGCCGATGGAGATGCCGTCGTACGGCGACAGGACGGCGTCCACCTTCCGGCTGCGGTAGGACTGCGACAGCAGGGTGTCCATGCGGCGCTGCGCGGTGGGGCCGTCCCAGCGCAGGGTGGTGACCTTGTCGAGCGCGGTCTGGCCGGAGCGGACGACGAGTTGCCCGCTGTCGATGAACGGCTGGAGCAGGTGCATCGAGCCGTCGAAGAAGTACTTGGTGTTGTTGTCGTCGGGAGACCCGGCGAACAGCTCGATGTTGAACGGGCCCTTGCCCTTCTCCAGACCGAGCTTGTCGACGATGTAGAGGGCCTGGAGCCGGCCGACCTGCTCGTTGTCGAAGGAGACGTAGTAGTCGACGTTCCGGGTGCCGAGGATGAGCCGGTCGTAGGAGATCACCGGGATCTTCGCGGCGGCGGCCTGCTGGAGGACGCCGTCCAGCGACTTGTTGTCGATGGCGGCGATGATCAGCGCGTCGACGCCGTCCTTGATCAGCTTCTCGATCTGCGCGACCTGGGTCTTCGGGTTGTCCTGGCCGTAGACGAGCTGGGCGTCGTACCCCTTGGCCTTCAGGTCGTCGACGACGCTCTTTCCGTCGGTGAGCCAGCGCTGGGAGGCCTGGGTCGGCATGGCGATGCCGATGGTGCCCTCACCCGAGCGGGTCCTGCCGCCGCTCGTCGTCGTCTCTCCGCAGGCGGACAGGGTGAGAGCCAGGGAGGTGGCCCCGGCCAGGGCGGCGAGGGCGGCTCTTCGGTTGCGCATGGTCATCGTTCCTTGTTCTTCTCGTCGTTGAGAGGAGGACGGCGTGCCGGGGATCCGGCGGGGGACGGCGGGGACGTCCGGGCCGGGGGCGGCGGATCACGGTGGCGGACGGCACGCGGTCGGACGTGCCGTGTCGCCGTTCCCGGACGGATGCGGGGCCGGTCCCTCGGGGGACGGGGCGCACCGACGGGTGCCGGACGCCCCGGACGGGCCCGACTTCAGGCGGGGAGAGGGGCGCGCCGCGGCGGATCCGCCCGGCGGCCTCGAAGAGGCGTACGGGGCTGCCGAGTTCGTCGGCAGTCCTGGTGCGCCGACGCCTCACGGGCGGGGGACGGGCGGTGGGTCCCGTCGGCACGACCGGAGGTGGCGTCGGCCGGCTCCGAGCGCGAACCGGCGGTCGGACGCGTCATGACCGCGCGGAGCGGCGGTCGGTGCGTCGGTGTCCTGGCTGTGCGGCCGGCTCGCGCCGGCTGGGGTGATCGCGTGGTCGGCGTGCGTCTGTAAGCACGCCGGAGTGCGCCGCCGCGCTCCGACCACGCGTGTGCTGATTCCGTTGGCGCGCAAGGCACTTGCCCTTCAACCGTTCGAAATACCGTCACATGGTCGGCATGTTGGCGTGACAGTAAGAGGGGTTGCGCACGGTGTCAACGGGACGAACGACAACAGTTCGAAGAACGGTTCGTTCAACCGTTGGGGGAAGTGGCGGAGGGCGCCGCCGCACGGCGCTTGCCGCGAGCGGTCCGGCCGGTATCCGCAGCAGTCCGGGCGACATCCACAGCGGCACGGAACGGAACGGAAATGCTTCGAAACATTCGGGATTCTTGATCCAGAGAAAGGATCTCACGCGTTCTGGACACTCTTCGCCCTTGTCGATTTCTCACTCTCTCGAACCTGCTTGAGCAGCGGAAATACCCCTCAGCTAAAGGCCGTCCCTTTGCGAATGTTTCGCAGTTCGAGCCGAAAGTATTGACAGTTGGCAGGGCCATACCAAAACTGACGGTCAATCCGAGGGCCGTCTCCGCCCGTCTCCGCTGTCGCGCGGCGCGGCCTCACGAGGACGAGGAGGAAACACGTACATGAACGCACCCGCACGCTTCAGGCTGTTCCTCAGCGGCGTCTGCACCACGGTCCTGGTCGCCCTCGCCGCGCTGACGTCACCCGGCACCGCGTACGCCGACACCGTCGTCACCTCGAACCAGACGGGCACCGACAACGGCTACTACTACTCGTTCTGGACCGACTCGCCCGGCTCCGTGTCCATGAACCTGTCGTCCGGCGGTTCCTACAGCACGTCCTGGCGCAACACCGGCAACTTCGTCGCCGGCAAGGGCTGGAGCAACGGCGGCCGCAGGAGCGTGACGTACTCGGGCTCCTTCAACCCGTCCGGCAACGCCTACCTGGCCCTGTACGGCTGGACGGCGAACCCGCTCGTCGAGTACTACATCGTCGACAACTGGGGCACCTACCGGCCCACGGGAACGTACAAGGGCACCGTCACCAGCGACGGCGGCACGTACGACATCTACAAGACGACCCGCTACAACGCCCCCTCCGTCGAGGGCAACAAGACCTTCGACCAGTACTGGAGCGTGCGGCAGACGAGGCGCACGGGCGGCACCATCACCACCGGCAACCACTTCGACGCCTGGGCCCGGGCCGGCATGCCGCTCGGCAGCTTCAACTACTACATGATCCTCGCCACCGAGGGCTACCAGAGCAGCGGCAACTCCAACATCACCGTGGGCGGCACCGGTTCGGGCGGTGGCGGCGGTGGCGGGGGCGGCGGCGGCTGTTCGGCGACGCTGTCGGCCGGGCAGCAGTGGGGCGACCGCTACAACCTCAACGTCGCGGTCAG
>NZ_JAHHIT010000162.1:15114-20469 GCF_024539675.1 Streptomyces hilarionis
GGCGGCGGCGGCTGTTCGGCGACGCTGTCGGCCGGGCAGCAGTGGGGCGACCGCTACAACCTCAACGTCGCGGTCAGCGGCTCCAGCAACTGGACCGTCACCATGAACCTCCCCTCCCCCGCCAAGATCCTCTCCACCTGGAACACCAGCGCGAGCTTCCCCAGCGCCCAGGTCATGACCGCCAAACCCAACGGCAGCGGCAACACCTTCGGCGTCACCGTCCAACCCAACGGCAACTGGACCTGGCCCACCGTCTCCTGCACCGCGAGCTGACCCCCACCCCCTCGCCCCGGCTGGAGGAGCACTCCGTCATGAGCACCGGACCACGACTCTCCCCTCGCGCCCTGGTCGCGAGGCTGGCCGTCCTCGCGACGGCCGCCGCCTGCACCCTCACCGTCCAGACCGCCGCTCCGGCGCAGGCCGCTCCGGCGCGGGCGGCCGCCTGCAACGGCTACGTCGGGCTCACCTTCGACGACGGCCCGTCCGGCACCACGTCCACCCTGCTCAACGCCCTCAGGCAGAACGGGCTGCGGGCCACGATGTTCAACGAGGGGCAGTACGCCGCGGCCCGTCCCGCCCAGGTGCGGGCCCAGGTCGACGCCGGCATGTGGGTCGGCAACCACAGCTACACCCACCCGCATCTGACCCAGCAGAGCCAGTCGCAGATCGACTCGGAGATCTCCCGCACCCAGCAGGCGATCGCGGGCGCGGGCGGCGGCACCCCGAAACTGTTCCGGCCGCCGTACGGCGAGACCAACTCCACGGTGCGCTCCGTCGAGGCCAGGTACGGCCTGACGGAGGTCATCTGGGACGTGGACTCGCAGGACTGGAACGGCGCGAGCACCGACGCGATCGTGCAGGCCGCGGGGCGGCTCACCAACGGCCAGGTCATCCTGATGCACGACTGGCCGGCCAACACGATCGCGGCGGTCCCGCGGATCGCACAGGGGCTGGCCGCCCGCGGCCTGTGCGCCGGGATGATCTCCCCGCAGACGGGCCGCGCCGTGGCGCCCGACGGCGGCTCCGGCGGCGGAGGGGGAGGAGGTGGCGGCGGCGGCGGCTGTTCGGCGACGCTGTCGGCCGGGCAGCAGTGGGGCGACCGCTACAACCTCAACGTCGCGGTCAGCGGCTCCAGCAACTGGACCGTCACCATGAACCTCCCCTCCCCCGCCAAGGTCCTCTCCACCTGGAACACCAGCGCGAGCTTCCCCAGCGCCCAGGTCATGACCGCCAAACCCAACGGCAGCGGCAACACCTTCGGCGTCACCGTCCAACCCAACGGCAACTGGACCTGGCCCACCGTCTCCTGCACCACGGGCTGACGTCGGCCCGCTCACGGCGTGCGCGGATGCAGCAGCCGCGCGAGCAGGTCGTCCAGGGTGACGAGACCGGCGAGCCGGCCGTCCTCGTCGCGGACGACGGCGAGGCTCGCCCGGCGGCGGCGCAGCGCCTCGATGGCGTCGCCCACGGTGTCCCGGGCCGCCAGTTCGGGCACGGGCCGGGCGAGGTCGCGGGCGGTGACCGCACGGCCGCGGGCGCGGGCGACCAGGGCGTCACGGGCGTGGACGGAGCCGACGACGCCCTGTCCGTCACGGACCAGCAGACGGCTGTGGTCGTGTGCGGCCGCGACGGCGAGGATCTCCGCCACGTCCGCCTCCGCCCGCACCGAGGTGATCAGCTCGGCGGGGATCCGCAGGCGGGCGACCGGGGTCTGCGGCTCGGTCAGCGAGTTGGCGATCAGCTCGGAGTCGTCCTTGCCGATCAGTCCGAGCCGCTCGGACTCCGCGACGAGATGGGCGAGTTGCTCACGGTCGTGGACGGACGTCAGCTCGCCGCGCGGGGTGACCCGGCACAGCCGCACCAGGGCGTTGCTCAGCGCGTTGAGCACCCGGATCAGCGGCCGGACGGCGTTGACCAGCGCGCGGAACAGCGGCGAGAGCAGCATCGCCGAGCGTTCGGGGTGCGCGATGGCCCAGGACTTCGGGGCCATCTCGCCGACGACCATGTGCAGGAACACCACCACGGTCATGGCGACGGCGAAGGCGACGCCGTAACTGAGCGCGCTGGGCAGCCCCAGGCCGTGCAGCAGCGGGTCGAGCGCGTGGGAGATCGCGGGCTTGGACACCGAGCCGAGGCCCAGGGTGCAGACCGTGATGCCCAGTTGGGCTCCGGCCAGCATCAGCGACAGCTCGCGCATGCCGGCGAGAGCCGCGCCCGCGCCGCGCCGCCCCTCGGCGGCCGCCTTCTCCACCCGGTGCCGTCTGGCCGCGACGAGGGCGAACTCGGCGGCGACGAAGAACCCGCTGCCGATCAGCAGCAGGATGGTGACGAAGAGCGCTGCGGGCAGACTCATGACCGCCCGCCTTCCCGCACCGCGATGCGCACCCGGTCGGGCACGTGACGATCCAGGGCGCGGACGTCGATCAGCGCCCGGCCGCCGCCCGGCAGGTCGACGGAAAGACGGTCCCCGACCGTCGGGAAGCGGCCCAGCCGGTCGACGACCAGGCCCGCCACGGTGTCGTAGTCGTCCTCCTCGGGCAGGACGACGCCGGTGGCCTCGGCCACCTCGTCGAGCCGCCGGCCCGCGTCCACCAGCCAGCCGTCGCCGTCGGCGACCGCCACGTCGGTGACCCGGTCGGACTCGTCGGCGATGTCGCCGACGAGCTCCTCGGCGATGTCCTCGTAGGTGACGATGCCGGCGACCCCGCCGTGTTCGTCCAGGACGACCGCGAACTCGTCGCCGTGGGTGCGCATGTGCTCCACCGCGTCCGGCAGCGGGAGCGTGTCCGGCAGCAGCAGGGGGCGGCGGGCGGCCTCGGCGGCCGTGGTGCCGGGGAAGCGGTCCGCCGGCAGCGCCGTCAGTTCGCGCACCCCGAGCACCCCCATGACGTCGTCCGGATGGTCGCCGAGCACCGGATAGGTGGAGTGGCCGTGCGCCGCGATCAGTTCGACGGCCTCGGCGAGGCTCGTGCCCTCGCGGACGAAGACGCAGTCCGCGCGCGGCACCATGACCTCGTCGAGGGTGCGCTCGGAGAACTCCAGGGCGTGGTCGAGGAGTTCCGCCGTGCGCGCCGGGATCCGGCCCTGCTCGTGGGACTCGCCGATCAGGTGGCCGAGTTCCTCCAGGGTCGCGCCGTGGTGCAGTTCCTCGACCGGTTCGATGCCGGCGCGGCGCAGCAGCCGGTCGGCCGCCCCGTCGAAGACGCGCACGACGGGCCCCACGACGCGCAGATACGCCAGGGTGGAGCCGGCCAGGGACTTCGCCAGCCGCTCGGGGACGGCGAGGGCGAGGTTCTTGGGGGCCAGCTCGCCGATCACCATCTGCACGACCGTGGCGAGCACGAACGCGAGCACGACGGAGACCGCGGAGACGGCTCCCTCGGGCAGGCCGGCGCCCGACAGGGCGGGTTCGAGCAGGGCGGACACCGACGGCTCGGCGACGAAGCCGACGACCAGTCCGGTGACGGTGATGCCGAGCTGCGCGCCGGACAGCATGAACGACAGCCGCTCCAGCACCTTCAGGGCCCGGGCCGCCCCGCGGTCCCCGGCCTCGGCCTGACGGGCCAGGGCGAGACGGTCGGCGGACACGTATGCGAACTCCTGGGCCACGAAGTAGCCCGTGCCCAGGGTGAGCAGCAGGACGGCCAGAAGGCCGAGGACGGCACTCGTCATCGCACACCACCCCGCCGTGTGCCGTGTGTGCCGTCCTCAGAGGGGATGCGGCGGGATGGTCGGGGACTGTGCCCCGGGGAGTCCGTCGATCTGGCGGACAATGGGTGACTCCTTCACTGGAACGTTCACCTTGGCAACGAGTGCGAGCGGGTCCGTGTTCCCGGCGCGGTCACAGGGGCGTCGCGGCGTGCAGGATGACGAGCAGGGTGACGGCCGCGTTCGCCGACGACATCGCCGAGACGGCCGTCCCGGCGGCCGCCCCCCAGACGGCCAGGCCCGCGGCCGTGAAGAACGACGGCCGTCGCCGCGCCGCGGGTGCGGGCCCCAGCAGGGCCGTGACCCGGCGCGGCACGGGTCCCGGCGCGGCCAGGCCGGCGAGCGTGACGTGGGGCGCGCCGTGGGAGACCAGTGCGGCCCTGCCGATCGCCCGCGCCACGGTGCGTCGGCTGCCGACGGCGCGGGCGGCGTCCTCGTCGGCCCAGCGCTCGGCCGTGTAGGCGACGGTCGTCCGCAGCGGCCGCAGGAACGGGTTGGCCTGGGCGGCCAGTCGCACGGCGAGCAGGTGGCGGTGGTGGCCGGCGGTCAGGTGGGCGCGCTCGTGCGCGAACAGCGCCCGGCGTTCGGCCGGCCGCAGACGCTCCAGCAGGGCGGTGGTCACGACGATCCGGTCCCGGCGGCCGCCGGGCAGGGCGTACGCGTAGGGCGTCCCGTCGGGCAGGACCGCCGCCTCGGTGAGGGGCAGTCCGGCCAGGGCGCGGTGGGCGAGGCGGCGCACCCGGTGGTGCCGCCACAGCGTGCGTCCGCAGTTCAGGGCCACGGCCAGCAGTGCGGGGACGGCCGCCTTGCCGGCGAACTCGTCGTAGGGGACGGCCTTGCGCACCTCCGGGTCCGACCAGCCGTCGGGCAGGGGGTTGGCGGGCAGTTGCGCCGTGCCGACCACCATCAGCAGGCCCAGGCACACGGTGCTGCACACGGCCATGACGGCGGCGACCCCGGTGAGCAGTCTGGTGGCGGTGCGGGGGTGCAGATGGTGTTCGGCGAGCCGGGTGAGGGGCCAGGCCGTGAGCGGGAGCACGAGCGGCAGGAAGACGAAGAGCCCCATGCGGCGTCAGTCTTCCCCGTCGTCGCCGGTGGCGTCGTCGTCGGGATGCTGTCCGAGGAGGTCGCGCAACAGCCGTTCGTCGTCGGGGCCGAGACCGGTGACGAAGCTGGCGAGGACCGCCTCGCGGTCGTGTTCGGCGTCCAGGACCCTGCGCATCCGGTGGGCGGCCAGGCCCGCCTCGTCCGAGGCCGCCAGCCAGGCGAAGGAGCGGCCGTCGCGCTCGCGGGTGACCGCGCCCTTGGCGAGCAGCCGCGTCAGGATCGTGATCACCGTGGTGTAGGCGAGGCCGCCGCCGAGGCGTTCCTGGACCCAACCGGCCGTCGCCGGCCCGTCGGCCGCCCGCAGCGCCGACAGCACCGACGCCTCCAGCTCGCCCTGCGCCCGCCGCGGGGGGCGCCGCCGGTGATCCGTCACGTCCAGTCTCCTCTTCGCCGCCGTCCGTTGTCCGGTCGGCCATCCTAAGGACGCCGACCGTCCGCCGACCCCTTCCGCCGGGACGTCATCTCTACACCATTGTAGAAGCACCTCGGACGGCGGCCTGCCGTCGCGCGCACCGGTCGGGGCGGGGCGGGCGGTAGGGG
>NZ_JAHHIT010000163.1 GCF_024539675.1 Streptomyces hilarionis
GGGATGCGGGCCGGGGGCTCCCGGTGGGCGGACGAGCGGCCGGGGCGGTGGGCGCCGCCCCGGCCGTCCGCCGGGTCAGCCGAGGCGGCCGGCGCCGGCGCCGCAGTCGACGATCCGCGGGACCGCCGTCGTCGGGTCGACCCGGGTGCGCAGGGTCGGCGTCCACCCGGCGCCGGACTGAAGGGTCTCGGCCGGGATCTCGGCGTTGTGCACGGCGATCAGGTCGGTCTTCACGCCGTTGACGTAGTTGTCGGCGGCGGTCAGCGGCGAGACGTTCCAGCGCTTGAGCACCTTGGCCGCGCTGATCCCCTGCGGGAGCGTGAACGCGTTGTGCTCGGCGACGAGCCGGGACTCCTTGCCGATGCCGAAGCTGTAGGAGTAGTCGCCGTTCGCGACGAAGTGGTTGTTGTAGGAGTCGACCTGCCCGAAGCGCACGCGGGGCGCGCGCTCGACGAGGCCGGAGAACAGGTTGTGGTGGAAGGTCGCCCTCAGGTGCCCGCGGTCCCCGGCCGCCGTCGACTCGCTGTCGCTGTTGCCGATGAGGATCGTCTTGTCGTGGTCGCTGAAGACGTTCCAGGAGGCGGTGACGAGGTCGGCGCCGCGCACGATGTCCAGTTCGCCGTCGTGCTGCTGGTAGAGCATGCCGAAGTAGGTCGGCGCGGCGGAGTCCGGGTGCGAGCCGTCGGAGAACGTGTTGTGGTCCAGCCACACGTGCGTGGAGCCGTAGACGACGGCGGTGTCGTACTCGGAGTTCCAGTTGCCCTTGGTTCCGTCGGTCGGGTCCCACTGCGGGAAGCAGTCGATGGGCGACTCGAAGGCCAGGTTGCGCACGATCACGTTGTCGACGGCCTTGATCTGGAGGCTGACGCCCTTGAAGCCGGCGTTCCTCCCGACGCCGACGATCGTGGTGTTGGCGGGGACGTTCGCCTTGATCGCCTGGTCCTGGGCGGCGGCGGAGGCGCGCCGCAGCCCCTCCGGGCTGTCGTCGGGCTCGGCGCTCAGATCGGTGTCGAGGCCCCAGGCCTTGGGCGAGTACTTCGCGAGGTAGGCGTCGAAGTCGTAGCCGGGCGCGGCGAAGGCGTCGCATCCCTCGGCGACGGCGTCGATGACGCCCTTCACCTTCACGATCTTCGGCGCGGAGCCCCCGGCGGCGAGGGCGGCCTTGAACTCGGCCCAGGTGGTGACGGTGTACACGTGGGCGGCGTCGGCGGCCGACCCGCCCGTGGTGCCGGTCCCGTCGGCGGCCCAGCCGTCGTTCGCGCCCAGGACCTGCCGGCCGAGGTCGCGGGAGGCGGCGGGGCGGGACTGCGGCTGGGCGGAGGCCGTCGCGGTGACGGACAGCACCAGCGCGGTGCACCCCACCAGGGCTCCAATGACGCGAGCATGACATGACTGTGTACGCACGGTGCGGGTCTCCTCTGCGGAAGGACGGTGCGAAGGGCGATGCGGGAAGGTCGTACGGAAAGGCCGTGCGGAAGAGCGGTGCGGGAATGCGAGGCGCGCAAGCGGTGCGGACGTCGCGGGGACGCTCACGCGAGGGGCGCGGGCCAGGTGATCCAGGACGTGGGGACCGCGTCGTGCAGCCGGATCACGTCCCGCGGGGCGAGGACGCGCGTGCGCAGGAGCTCCCGGGCGACGAGCCGCGCCACCGCGATCGCGCCCGGCGGGTTGAAGTGGGTGTTGTCCTGCTCGGTCGCGGTCCAGTTGAAGTACGTCTTCGTCGCCTCCACGCCCAGCTGCTGCCAAAGGGCCAGCGACAGCGCCTGGACGTCGAGCAGCGCCACCCCCTCCTCGGCGGCCAGCGCGCGCATGGCGGCGGGATACTCGCCGTGCGTGGGCAGGGCGGCGCCCGCCGCGTCGAACCTGCGCCGCTCGACCGGCGTGGCCAGCACGGGCCGCGCGCCCTTGGCCCGGGCGCCGTCGAGGTACCTGCGCAGACAGTCCTGGTACGTCGTCCAGGGCTCGGTGTAGCGGGTGGGGTCGGTGCTCTTCTCGTCGTTGTGGGCGAACTGGACGAGGAGGAGGTCCCCCGGCCGGATCGCGGCGAGCACGGCGTCGAGGCGGCCCTCGTCGATGAAGCTCTTGGAACTGCGCCCGTTCACCGCGTGGTTGGCGACGGGCAGACCGGATCGCAGGAAGAAGGGCAGCGCCATGCCCCACCCCGTCTCCGGCGCGGCGTCGGAGTACTTCTGCGCGGCGGTGGAGTCGCCGGCGAGGTAGACGGTCCTCGGCCGGCGGGCGCCGGCGTGCGCGGGCGCGGCGGCCGCCGCCCCGAGCGGGAGGGCGGCGAGCGCCGCCGAGGTGACCTGTCTGCGGGTCAGGGACACGACATGCACCTTTCGAGGGGTCGGTGGGTGTTCCGGATGGGAGCGGGGTGACCGTGCGGCCGGTGACGGCCGGCGCGCGGTCACCCCGCGACCGCGTCCGCCCGGTTACTTGTGGTTCTTCTTCCAGTCGGCCTGCGCGGCGTTCAGCTGGGAGGCCAGCGTGCCCAGGAAGTCCTTCGCGCTCTGCTTGCCCAGCAGGACCTTCTGGAAGTTGGGCTCGTTGTCGGCCTTGGAGATCGTGTTCCAGTCGGGCAGGTAGTAGGGCAGCTGCACGATCTTCGTGGTGGCGCCCGTCAGCGCCTCTGCGGCCAGCCTGGTCGGCTCGGAGGACTGCACCCAGTCGTCCTGCGCGGCCTCCAGGTTGGCCGGCACCTGTCCCGCCGTCTTGTTCCACTTGCTGTTCGACTCGTGCGAGGCGGCGAACTCGATGAACTTCCAGGCGGCGGTCTTGTTCTTGCTCGACTTGAACAGGCCCAGTCCGTCGACCGGGTTGGACACCTGCACCCGGGTGCCGTTGTCCTGCGTCGGCGCGGGGATGCCCTTGAACTTGCCGGCCAGCGCCTTCTGGTGGTCGCCGAAGGAGCCCAGGTTGTGGCTCAGCATGCCGATGGTGCCGGAGTCCCACTGGGAGACCATCTTGGTGAAGTCGTTGTTGACGTCGGCGGACGGGGTGTCCTTCTTGTACAGGCCGACGTACTTCTCCAGCGCGGCCACGTTCCTCGGGTCGTCGACCGTGGTCCTGTCGCCGTTCCAGAACGAGGTGATGCCGCTCTGCCCGTAGGTCGCGTCCAGCGCCGGGGCGATCGAACCGGAGCCGCCGCGGATGGTGTAGCCGAAGGCGTTCTCGTCCTTGTCGGTCAGCTTGTCGGCGGCCGCGTAGAACTTGGTCCAGGTGGTCGGCGCCTCCAGGCCCGCCTTCCGGAAGAGGTCCGTGCGGTACCAGAGGGTGCCGTTGTTGGCCGAGGTCGGCACGCTGTACATCTTGCCGTCGATCCCGGCGGCCTTGACGCCGTCCAGGAACTTCGCGTTCAGCTTGGCGCTCAGCCCGCTCTTCTCCAGCCGGTCGTCCAGCGGTTCGAGGGCGCCCTGCGCGGCGATCTCGGCGAGCATCGCGGTGCCCACACCGCCGACGTCGGGCAGCCCGCCACCCTGGATGGCGGTGTCGTACTTGGACTGGACGCTGTCGGACGGCACACCGACGTACTTGACCTTGATGCCGGGGTTCGCCTTCTCGAAGTCGGCGATGATCTCCTTCCAGACGTCGGTGCGGACGCCGCCGTTGTTGTCCCAGAAGGTGATCTGCCCCTTGCCGGAGCCGTCGCCTCCCTTGTCCCCGGCCGCTCCGCTGCCGTCGTCGCCGCAGGCCGTGGCGGTCAGCGCGAGCACGGAGCCCAGGGCGGCGGCCAGGGCGACTCGCCTGCTTCTGCGGATGCTGCTCTTCATGTGGTCGGCTCTCTCTTCTTCTGGATCCCAACGGGCATGTGAAGTCGTGGGGGGTCGAGGGGGGGTGCGTCGGCGCTCCGGCGTCCTGCCGTACGCCCTGCCGTGGCGCCCGGCGGTCGGCCCGGCCGAAGCCGCACCGGCCGCGGGGACGGCCGCCGGGGCCGGGGCGGTGGTCTGGGCCGGGGCCGCAGTCGAGGCCGGGGCCGCGGTCGGGTCCGGGGGCCCGGTCGGGTCCGGAGGCGGCGCCGGGTGCGGCAAGCGCTTGCTGTGGAAGTGCGTCATTGCGGCTCCCAAAGGCGTACGGAACGGAAGGTCAGAGCGGTCTGATCCGGAACTCGTCGAACGTGGCGGCCCCCGCGTGTCCCGTGCCGACGGGCGCGAGGGCGAACAGGCCGAGCAGGGCCCCGACCCAGCGCCAGGGGGTGGCGGCGAAGACCGGACCGGAGTGGACCGGGCCGTCGCCGGCGTCCCAGGCGAACCGGCAGCGCGCTCCGGCGCCGATCTCGATCCGCAGCCGTACGCGGCCGTCGGGGACGGGCAGCGGCCGGGCGGCGTCCCGCTCCCGGTCGGCCGCCTGCTCGGCGAACCGGTGCACCAGGTGGACGGCGCCGTCGGCGGCGCGCTGAAGGCCGATCCAGGAGAACGCGTCCCCGAGGACGGCGAGTCCGGCGCGGGCCCCCGGCTCCTCGCTGTGCAGCCGCAGTCCCACCTCGACGGCCGAGGGGCGGCCGGGCAGCCGCTGGGTCAGGATGTTCGCCAGGGTGCGCAGGTCGTGCGCGTCGGCCGTGCGCGCGCAGGCCAGCCGCAGCCCGTCGGCGGAGTGCCGGATCGCCCAGCCGTCCTGGGGGTTGGCCGTCCACGACCACTGGCGGCCGAAGCGCCCGCCGGGGAAGTCGTCGTCGACGGCGGGCGCGGCCGGCGGCTGCGCGGGCAGGGCCGGACGCCGGTGCCGCAGGACGGGGACCCCCGCGTCGCCGATGACCGGCCAGCCGTCCGGGTCCCACCGCATCGGCTGGAGATGGACGACCCTGCCGTAGGCGCCGCGCTGCTGGAAGTGCACGAACCAGTCCTCGCCGGAACGGGTGCGCACCCAGCCGCCCTGGTGCGGGCCGTTGACGTCGGTGTCCCCCTGCTCCAGGACGACGCGCTCCTCGTAGGGACCGAAGAAGTCGCGGGCGCGCAAGGCGCCCTGCCAGCCGGTCGCCACCCCGCCGGCGGGGGCGAGGAGGAAGAACCAGCCGTCGTGCCGGTAGAGCTTGGGGCCCTCGAGGGTGAACCAGCCGGGGATCCGGTCCGCGTCGACGATCACCTTGCCCTCGTCGAGAACGGCCGTCCCCTCGGGGTGCATCCGGTGGCCGGTGAGCCGGTTCTTCACCCCCGCCCGGGACTTCGCCCAGGCGTGCACCAGATAGGCCTCGCCGCTCTCCTCGTCCCACAACGGGCAGGGGTCGATGAGCCCACGGCCCGGCTTCACCAGGTGCGGACGGGTCCAGGGGCCCCTGACACGCGGGGCGTTGACCTGGAAGACGCCCTGGTCCGGATCGCCCCAGAAGATCCAGAAGCGGTCGTCGTGGTGGCGCAGCGAGGGAGCCCAGACCCCGCAGTCGTGGCGCGGGGTCCTGAAGGCGTCCGCCGGTTCGAGGCGTTCCAGGGCATGGCCGACCAGCGTCCAGTTGACGAGGTCGCGCGAGTGCAGCAGCGGCAGGCCGGGGGCGCGGCCGAAACTGGAGGCCGTGAGGTAGAAGTCGTCGCCGACGCGCAGGACGTCGGGATCGGACCAGTCGGCGTCCAGGATCGGGTTCGAGTACGTGGGGGTGCAGTCTGTGCCGTGGGCCCGGTCCGCGCCGTGGGTCCCGCCCGCCTCGCGGGTCTCGCCCGTCTCGTGGGTCTCAGGCGCCTCATGGGTTTCACCCGTCTCGCGGGTCTCGCCCGCCCCGCCCGTCTCGTGCCGCCCCGGTCTCATTGGCTGACCGCCTTGCGCACCAGGGCGGCCGCCTCGTCCCGGTTCAGCCGGCCGTCGGCGACCACGGTGACGACTCGGCGCACGACCGTCTCGCCGGGTGGGACAGGCAGCCGCTCGGCCGAGGCCAGCGAGGACCCGACGCCCGGGTACTCGGCGGCGCGCACGAACCAGGGGTCGCGGCGGGTGGCGTCGGTGGCGCCCGCGAAGACGAGGGTCCACGCTCCGCCGCGGGCCGCTCCGGCCGCACGCGGTGCCCCCTGCCCCGTCAGGGCGAGCCAGTCGGCGCGGGCGCCGTGGCCGGCCGCCTCGCCCCGGGTGTGCGCGGTGAAGACCTCGGGGGCCGTGTCCTGCTTCGCCGCCCGCCAGAAGAAGCCGCCGTAGGCCGCTCCGGGCCGCCCGTTCGTCGCGGGGCTGCCGAGGGACAGCGGCCGCGGCGTGACGTTGGTCAGGGAGAACGTGAAGTCCAACGCCCAGGCTGTGGAGGTGAGTTCGGTGGCGGCCACGGTACGGCGCTCCCGCAGCAGTTCGGTTCCCGAGGCGACCCAGTGCAGCTCCTCCACGAAGCCGTCGGGGTCGCGCAGCTGGAACGAGCCGTGCCACTGCGCGCCGTGGTCGTCCAGCTCGGTCGGCCCCCGGCCGCGGACGTAGGTGCGGCCGCCCCAGAAGTTGTGCCCCTCGACGTCGGGTACGGCTGCACCGACGCCGAGGTGGTGGGTGTGGTCGGCGGGGCTGAGCTCGGTGACCGCCGTGCCGGCCAGGGTGGTGACGGGGTGCAGATAGGGGCGCGGGGAGAGCCGGGCGGGCAGCTCGGGCCGGATGACGTAGCGGGCGACCGGGCGGCCGGCGACGCGCAGCACGACCGGTGAGTCGGGTGCCGGTGCGGTCATCAGGGGCTCACCTCTTTCGGGTGCGCGGTCGGGAACGCCCAGGAGGCGCCCAGTTCGGAGTAGAGGCAGAGGGTGTCGGCGGCGGCCGCGACCAGGCCGTCGACGCCGGGGACGACGCGCCGGTCCTCGTCGGGCAGCAGGCGCCAGGCCCGCTCGGGCAGCTGCACCGGGTCGGGGGCCGTCCGGATCGCCTCGACGACCCGCATGAACGACTCCGTCGCGGCGGGCGGCACGAGCAGCGGCGTCCCGTCCGTGAGGTGCTCGACGAGGTTCTCCAGCAGGTCGGTGCTGCCGTACTCGAACTCCTCGGGGCCGTGGCCGGCCCGCTGGAGCAGCACGCGGTCCTGCTTGTACCAGTAGGTGATCCGGCCCCGGCTGCCGTGGACGACGACGTACGGGTCGTCGGGGTCCTCGGCGCACAGCGTGGCCGCGACGACGACGTGCCGGCCGTCGGTCGTGCTCACCCGCACGCACGAGGTGTCGTCGGACTCGATGGCGTTGGCGTGCGCCAGCTCGGTCTCGATGCGGGCGACGTCCTCGGCGCGGGTGGCGCCGGCCAGCGCGAGGGCGGTGGCGACGGCGTGCGCCAGCGGGTTGGTGAGCGCCCCGTCGATCACGTCGACGCCGTTCAGCCGCCGCCGGCCCGCCCACGGCGCGCGCCGGTAGTACGCCTGGGCGCGCGCCCAGGCCCCCGCGCCGCCGACCCCGCTCACCTCGCCGACCGCGCCGTCCTCGATGAGGGTGCGGATCGCGGGCACGGCGTGCGAGCCCAGCGACTGGAAGCCGATCTGGCAGGCCACGCCGGCGCGCGCGACCCCGTCGGCCATCCGGCGGAACTCGGCGTAGGACGGCGCGGGCGGCTTCTCCAGCAGCAGGTGCACGCCCCTGGCGGCCGCGGTCAGCGCGAGGTCGGTGTGGGTGGGGATCGGGGTGCAGACGACGGCGACGCGGGCGCCGGTCGACTCCAGCAGGGCGTCGAAGTCGGCGGACTGCTCGGGCGTGCCGAGGCCCTCGGGGATCTCGGCCGGGGTGAGCGGCGTCAGCTCGCAGACGCCGGCCAGCCGGACGATGCCCTTGTCCTGGAGCCTGCGGATGTTGTCCAGGTGCCAGCGGCCGTGGCCTCGTGCGCCCGCGAGGACGACGGGGACGGCGGTGTCCGAGGTGTTCATGGCTTCCTCCCTGCGCCCGCGCCGCGTGCCACCTCGCGGTGGGCCGTCGCGGCGCCGTCGATCTTTTGATGCAGGGTAGGCGGCCGTCCGGCGTCCGCCGCGGGGGAAGGGGCCGCGGCGGGGACGGTGACGGGAGCAGTGGGGTCGGCGGTGACGGGAGCCGCGGCGGTGGCGGTGCGGGAGGCCGTCATCCCTTCACCGCCCCCGCGCTGAAGCCGGTGATCAGCCACTTCTGGATGAACGCGAAGACGATCACCACGGGGACGGCGGCGACGATGCCGCCCGCGGCCAGTGCGCCCAGGTCGACGCTGTCGGCGCTCATCAGGGTGTTCAGCCCGACCGGGATCGTCTGCTTGCTCTGGTCGGACAGGAACATCAGGGCGAAGAGGAAGTGGTTCCAGGCGTGCACGAAGGCGAAGGAGCCGACGGCGATCAGGCCGGGCCGCAGCAGCGGCAGGACGACGATCCGGAAGGCGGCGAGCCGGCCGCAGCCGTCGACCCAGGCGGCCTCCTCCAGGGAGTAGGGCACGTTCCGGATGAAGCCGCTGATGAGGATCATCGACAGCGGCAGCTGGAAGACCGTCTCCGCGACGATGACGCTGCCCAGCGAGTTGATCATCCGGAGCTGGGCGAAGATCTGGAAGAGCGGCACGAGGAGCAGCGCGCCCGGCACGAACTGGGTGCACAGCAGCGCGAGCATGAACCCGCGCTTGATCCTGAAGTCGAAGCGCGCCAGGGCGTAGCCGCCCGCCAGGGCGACCCCGGTGGTGAGCAGCAGGGTGGCCACGCCGGTGATCACGCTGTTCTGGAAGTAGATCCCGAAGTCCCGCTCGTTCCAGACCTTCTCGAAGTGGTCGAAGGTGATCGGCCAGGGCACGAGCGAGGTCGAGCCGGCCGGGCGGAACGCGAAGAGCAGGATCCAGTAGAACGGGACGAGGGTGAACACCAGGTAGATGCCCAGCGGAAGGTAGATCTGCCAGCGCGGGGCCTCGTCCCAGGCGCGCTTCCTGCCGGGCGGCTGCCGGTCCGCCGCCGCGGGCACGCGCACGGGGACGGGTGCGACCTCGGTGGCCTCCTTGGTGATCACTTGTCGCCTCCTCCGAACTTGCTCAGCCGCAGATAGACCATCGAGCAGAAGAGCAGGATCACGAACGCGACCGTGGTGAGGGCGGACGCGTAGCCGAAGTTGTGGGCGTCGACGCTGGTGTTGGCGATGTACAGCGGGAGGGTGGTGGTCTCCCCCGCGGGGCCGCCGCCGGTGAGCGTGTAGAGCAGGTCGACGTTGTTGAACTCCCACACCGCGCGCAGCAGCGTGGACAGGACGATGGCGTCCTTCAGGTGGGGCAGGGTGATGTGCCAGAACTGCTTGACGCGGCTCGCTCCGTCGACCTCGGCGGCCTCGTACAGGTCCTTGGAGACGGACTGGAGGTCGGCGAGGATGAGGATCGCGAAGAAGGGGACGCCGCGCCACAGGTCGGCGACGACCACCGCCGGGAAGACGGTGGCGGTGTCCGACAGCCAGCTGGCGCCGTACTCGCCGATCCCCAGGTCGGCGAGGTAACGGGTCACGCCCGTCTGGGAGTTGTAGAGCAGCACCCAGATCGCCGAGGTCAGCACGCCCGAGACGGCCCAGGGCGAGAACACCAGCGCGCGTCCCAGCGCCCGTCCGACGAAGGTCTGGTTGACGATCAGCGCCAGCGCCAGGCCGAACAGCAGCTGGAGTCCCACCTCGACGAAGACCCACTTCGCGCTGAAGGTCAGCGTGTCCCAGAACTGCGGGTCCTCGGTGAAGATCCGCACGAAGTTGTCGAAGCCCGCGAAACCGTTGCGCCACGGCTTGGTGGGGTTGAAGTTCTGGAGGCTGTAGTAGAAGACGCTGACGACCGGGTAGGCGATGAAGCCCAGCATCAGCAGGGCCGCCGGCGCGATCAGCAGGTACGGAAGCCTGCGGGGCGTGGCGGAGGCACGGCGCCGCCGGGGTGGCGCGGGCGGCTTCGCCACGGCTGCGGCTTGGGCCATGACTGTTCTCCGTTCTCGGTGCGTCTCGTGGCGCGTCTCTCGGTGCGCCCGTCTCGCGACGGGCGTTCGCGGGCGTGGTGCGTGCGCGGGCGTCGGGCCGTCGTGCGTCTCGTGCCGTCGTGCCGTCGTGCGTCGGGTGCTCTCGTGCGCGTCGTGCTCTCAGGTGCGTCGTGCTGTGGCGCGGGTCGTGCTCGTGCGGGGTGAAGCGCTTTCTGCACGGGCAGGCGTCGGCGCGTCCGAGCGGCTGCCGTCAGCCCGCGTAGGGGTCCGCGACCTTGCCCGGGCGGGCCAGGAACGCGAAGTCGCAGCCGGTGTCGGCCTGGGTGATCTGTTCGTTGTAGAGCGCGCCGTATCCGCGCTCGTACCGGTCGGGCGGCGGCGTCCACCGCGCCCTGCGCCGCTCCAGCTCCTCGTCGTCCACGTGGAGCCGCAGGGAGCGGGCCTCGACGTCGAGGGTGATCGAGTCGCCCGTGCGGACCAGGGCCAGCGGCCCGCCGACGTACGACTCGGGCGCCACGTGCAACACGCACGCGCCGTAACTCGTCCCGCTCATCCGGGCGTCGGAGATGCGCACCATGTCCCGCACCCCCTGCTTGAGGAGGTGGTCGGGGATGGGCAGCATGCCGTACTCCGGCATGCCCGGACCGCCCTTGGGGCCGGAGCCGCGCAGCACCAGGACGGTGTCGGCGGTGATGCCCAGACCGGGGTCGTTGATGGTGCGCTGCATGGTCCGGTAGTCGTCGAAGACGACCGCGGGCCCCGTGTGCTTGAGCAGGTGCGGCTCGGCGGCGATGTGCTTGACGACCGCGCCGTCCGGGCACAGGTTGCCCCGCAGCACGGCGACCCCGCCCTCGTCCGCGACCGGGTTGTCCCGGGGCCGGATGACGTCGTCGTCGTGCACCCGCGCCCCGGCGAGCTGCTCGCGCAGCGTGTCGTGCGAGACGGTCGGGCGGTCCAGGTGGAGCAGGTCCGTGATCCGCGAGAGGAAGCCGGGCAGACCGCCCGCGAAGTGGAAGTCCTCCATGAGGTACTTCTCGCCGCCGGGGCGGACGTTGGCGAGGACGGGGACCGTGCGCGCGATGCGGTCGAAGTCGTCGAGGGTGAGACGGACGCCCGCACGGCCGGCCATGGCGATCAGATGGATCACGGCGTTGGTGGAGCCGCCGAGACCCAGGACGGTCGTCACCGCGTCCTCGAAGGCGTCCGCGGTGAGGATGTCGCTCAGCCTGCGGTCGCGGTGGACGAGTTCCACGACGCGCAGTCCGGCGGCGGCCGCCATCCGGTCGTGGCCGGAGTCCACGGCCGGGATGCTCGACGCCCCCGGGACCGTCACGCCCAGGGCCTCCGCGGCGGCGGTCAGTGTGGAGGCGGTGCCCATCGTCATGCAGTGGCCCGGCGAGCGCGCGAGGCCGCTCTCCAGCTCGGCCAGCTCGCAGTCGCCGATGAGACCGGCCCGGCGGTCGTCCCAGTACTTCCACATGTCGGTGCCCGAGCCGAGGACCTCGTTGCGCCAGTGGCCCGGCAGCATGGGGCCGGCGGGCACGAAGACGGTGGGCAGGTCGACGCTGGCCGCCCCCATGAGCAGCGCGGGCGTCGTCTTGTCGCAGCCGCCCATCAGCACGGCGCCGTCGACCGGGTAGGAGCGCAGCAGCTCCTCGGTCTCCATGGCGAGCAGGTTGCGGTAGAGCATCGGGGTCGGCTTCTGGAAGGTCTCGCTCAGCGTGGAGACCGGGAACTCCAGCGGGAAGCCGCCCGCCTGCCACACGCCCCGCTTCACGGCCTGCGCGCGGTCGCGCAGGTGGACGTGGCAGGGGTTGATGTCGGACCAGGTGTTGAGGATCGCGACGACCGGCTTGCCGAGGTGCTCCTCGGGGAGGTAGCCGAGCTGGCGGGTGCGGGCGCGGTGGCTGAAGGAACGCAGGCCCTCGGCGCCGTACCACTGGTGGCTCCTGAGCTCCTCGGGAGCCTTGCGGGGAGCGGCGTCGGCAGCGGCCGGGGCATGATCGTCGAAGCGCTTCACAGGGACCACCCGGCGGCTATGGCGGCGACCTCGGCCCGCTCGCCCTCGGGCAGGGCCCTGCTCGGCGGGCGGACCTCACGGCGGCACAGGCCGAGTGAGGCGAGGGCCTCCTTGACGACGGTGACGTTGTCGGCGGAGCCGTTGGCGGCCCGCAGTTCCTCGAACCGTCTGATCTGTTCCCACACCTTCATCGCCGCCGGGTAGTCACCCGATCGAAGCGCTTCGATCATGTTCAGCGAGACGGCCGGGGCGACGTTCACCAGCCCCGAGGTGAAGCCGGTGGCGCCCGCGGAGAAGTAGGAGGGCGCGTACGGCTCGGCGAGGCCGGCGACCCAGACGAAGCGCTCCAGGCCGGCGTCCCGGGCGAACGCGGCGAAGCGGGAGGCGTCGGGGACGGCGTACTTGACGCCGACGACGTTCGGGCAGGCGTCGGCGAGCTCGGCCAGCCGCTCGCCGTGCAACTGCGCGTTGCGGATGTAGGGGACGACGCCGAGTTCGGGCACGGATGCGGCGACGGCCCGGTGGTAGTCGACCCAGCCGCTCTGCGAGACGTAGGGGTGGACGGGCTGGTGGACCATCACCATCTGCGCGCCCAGCTCCCGGGCGTGCCGGGCGGAGGCGACGGCGGTCGGCACGTCGTGTCCGACGCCGGCCAGGACCACGGCCCGCCCGTCCGCCTCCTCGACGGTCAGCTCGGTGACCAGACGGCGCTCCTCGGGGGTGAGGGCGTAGAACTCGCCGGTGTTGCCGTTCGGGGTGAGCGTGGTGATCCCGCCGTCGAGCAGCCGGCGCACCAGGGTCCGGTGGGCGCCGTGGTCGACGCCGCCGTCCTCGGCGAACGGGGTCACCGGGATGGCCACCACGTCGGCCAGGGCCGCACGCTGGGTCTCGAACGCCGCGCCGCTCATCGCCGGCCTTCCTCGGCCGGAGCCTCTTCGGGGGCGTCCGCCCGGGCCGTGTCGGGGAACGCCCGGTGCACGAAGGACGCGATGTGGGCGTGCAGGGCGCGGGCCGCGCCGTCCGCGTCGCCGGCCAGGGCGAGGCGCAGGATCTCGCGGTGCTCGCCGGCCTCGCGCTCCCAGGAGGGCGAGGCCGCCCAGGCGACGGCGGAGACCAGGGCGGCCTGGTCGCGCACCTCGTCGAGCATCCGGCCGAGCAGCGGGTTGCCGCACGGCAGGTACAGCGCGCGGTGGAACTCCCGGTTGGCCAGGGAGCGTTCGGCGGTGTCGGTGGCGTCGTCGGCCATGGTCAGGGCCTCGCGTGCGGCGTCCAGGGAGGCGCCCCGGCGCACGGCCCGCCTGAGGGCCTCGGGTTCGAGGAGCAGGCGTACGTCGTAGACCTCGCGCGCCATGTCCGCGTCGACCATGCGCACCGTGACGCCCTTGTACTGGCTCATGACGACCAGGCCGGTTCCGGCGAGGGTCTTGAGGGCCTCGCGCACCGGGGTCTTGGAGACCCCGAACTGCGCGGCGAGCTCGGTCTCGACCAGCGCCTGACCGGGCGTCAGCCGTCCGGTGAGGATGCGGCGTTTGATCTCCTCCAGCACGTACTGCGTGCGGGACGGGATCGGCGTGGGCACAGAGGTCATGCGCGCCTCTCGGATGTCGCGTGTCCGATCGCGGATCTCGCGTATCGCGTCTCATATATGACGTACGAAGTACGACGCGTTGAAGGTAGGAGGGGCACCGGGTTTCGTCAATGCTTCTGACAAAGGAAGTCGGGGCCGCCGGGACGCGAGGGCCCCGAGGGAGTCAGAGGGGGATGGTCTCGCCCTCGCGCGCCGTGCGGGTGGGGCCTTCGAAGACGGCCGCGGCGCGGGCGGTCGCGGCCTGCCGGGTCAGTGTCGGGCCGACATGGGTGACGTAGAGCTCGCGCACCCCCGCCTTGCGGGCGGCCTCGCCCGCCTCCTCGGGCGTGAGGTGGACCGGCTGCTCGTGTTCGCCTTCGCGATGCCGGTCGAGATCCGCCTCGCACAGGAACAGGTCGGCGCCCGAGGCGAGTTCGGTGAGCGCGTCGCACGGCCCGGTGTCGCCCGAGTACACGAGGACGCTGCCCTGGCACTCGGCGCGCAGGGCGTAGGCCTCGGTGTCGTGGGCCACCGCGCGCGAGGTGAGCCGCAGGTTCCAGTGCCGCACGGTGTGCCCGTCGAACAGCGGCCTGAAGTCGAGGTACTCGGCGAGGAAGCGTACGTCCGACCGGCCCAGGAAGCCGGCCAGCCGCCGGGCGCAGTCGAGCGGCGCGTACACGGGGACGGGGGCCGGCGGGGCCATCCCGCCGTGGGCGAACGCATAGGCGGCGGCGAGGAGGTCCGCGCTGTGGTCGGCGTGCAGATGGGAGATCCAGATCGCCGTGAGCCGGTCGGGATCCGTGTGCCGCTGCAACTCCGCGAAGGTGCCGGTCCCGGCGTCCACCCACACCTCCGCCCCCGCGCCGCGCAGCAGGTATCCGGAGCAGGGGCGGCCCGGCGCCGGGTGCGGAGAGGCGGTGCCGAGGACGGTGAGGCTGAGGGGCATGGTGGGGAGCGTACGTTTCGCTCCCGCCGGACGTGCCCCGATCGCACCGGTCTACGGCGACATCGGTCCGGCGTCCACGGCGCGCCCGCGGGCGTCGGCCGTCCGCGACCGCACGTGGGCACGTGTGCCCGCGGGCGGCCGCGCCCGCCGACGCCCGCGGCTACGAACGGGGCGTCCACCCCGGATCGCGTCCGCTCAGGCCGACCGCCCGGTCGAGCAGGGGCGCGTCCTCGGGCACGGGGACGACGGGTCCGAAGGGGCCCGCGCCGGACGTGGGGTCGGCCGCGGCGGCCAGGAACCCGTACGCCGCCGACAGCGCCGCCGGGTCCGGCTCGTAGCGCCGGCCGGTGGCCCGGGCCAGGTCCCAGCCGTGGATCACCAGCTCGTCGGCGACGACGGCGGCCGCGACCTCGCCGGGCAGGTCCACACCGCCCGCGCGGGTCATGCCCGTCCGGGCGGCCGGGTCGCGCCAGGCGTCGACCAGGGCGTCGAGCGAGGCGGCCAGGTCCTCCCGCCAGCGGGGGCCGAGGTCCGGCACGGCCGCGTCGGGCGGGGTGTCCGTCGTCGGGCCGAAGTCCTTGCGGGCCGCGTCCCGGAAGGCGACGGACAGTCCGGTCAGGTGTCCCAGCAGATTGCGCACGGCGCAGCCCGGGCAGGGCGTCTCGTGCCCGAGCTGCTCCTCGCGCACGCCGTCGGCGAGGCGCGCGATGATCCGGGCCTGGGGCCCGAGGTCGAAGGTCGTCGTCGTGTCGGTCATGAGAGGAGGACCGTCCGCGCGCCGCAAACTCATCGCGACGCCCGGATAGGGCACCTGCCCGATGCGGCGCGGTGCGCCTTAGACCAACGATGACCAGGCATGACGAAGAACTGGTCCGTGGCACGGGTCCTGCGCGACCGGGACGCGGCGCTCTGCCTGGCGGTGTCGGTGGTGTCCGGCTTCGGCACCTCCGCGCTCTGGCTGGCCTCCGGCGTGTGGGTCAAGGACCTCACCGGCTCGAACGGCCTCGCCGCGCTGTGCGTGCTGGCGCTGTGGGCGCCCACCCTCCTCGCCCCGCTGCTCGGCTCCCTCGCCGACCGCACCCGCCGGCGCCCCCTGCTCATCGCCTTCAACCTGGGTCCGGCCGCCCTGCTGCTCACCGTGCTCGCCGTGGACTCGCCCGGCCGGCTGTGGCTGCTGTTCGCGGTGCTGTTCCTGTACGGCGCCGCCTGCGTCGTGGTCGACGCGGCCGAGTCCGCGCTCGTGGCCGCGGCCGTCGCCCCCGAGCTGCTCGGCGACTTCAACGGGCTGCGCATGACGTTCACCGAGGGCATGAAGCTGGTGGCCCCGCCCACCGGCGCGGTCGTGTACGCGGCCTACGGCGGGCACGGCGTGGCCCTGCTGGACGCGGCCACGTTCGTGTGCGCGGCCGGGCTGTACGGGTGCCTGCGGATCCGCGAGGACACGCCGCGCGGGGCCGTCGGCCACTGGCGGGAGCACACCGCCGAGGGCGCCCGCTTCCTGTGGGCGCATCCCGGGCTGCGCCCGCTGGTGGTGGCCGGCGGCACGACGATGCTGTGCGCGGGCCTGGGCGCGCCGCTGCTCTACGCCGTCGTCGAGGGGCTCGGCCGCTCCCCCGCGTACGCGGGCGCGCTCTACGCCGCCCAGGGCGCCGGTTCGGTCGTGGTCGGGCTGCTGTCGGGGCCGGGCCTGCGGCGGCTCGGGGCGCGCCGGTTCGCGGGGTGCGGGATCGCCCTGACGGCCGTGGCGGTCGCGGCCCAGGCCGTCCCCTCGGAGCCCGTGGCCCTGCTGTGCGGCGCGGCGATCGGGGCCGGGCTGCCGTGCGTCCTCATCGCGGCGCTGACCGCCGTGCAGCAGCAGACGCCGGACGCGCTGCTCGGCCGCGTCGCCGCCACCGCCGGCACCCTGCTGTACGCGCCGAACGCGATCGGCCTGGCGGTGGGCGCGGGCCTGGTCGAACTCCTCCCGTACCAGGCCCTGTTGCCGGTCCTGGGCCTGGCGCGGCTGACGGCGCTCCTCCCGCTGCTGCGAGCCCGGGCGCGTCCCGGCCGGAGCACGGCGCCGGCGTCCACCGCGCCGGCGCCCGACGCCGACCGGACATGAGACCCCCCGAGTCCCCGTCCCGCCGTTCACGTGACCGTCCCTCCCCGGCCGACGAGCCCCCCCCCCGGAGCCTTCCGGCGCCCTCCCCGTCACCGGCCCCGCGCCAGCGCGTCGGCGGTCGGTCAGCGGCCGGCGAGCGCCTCGCGCACCGCTTCGAGGTCGGCGTCCGACGCCAGGCCCGCGTGGTACAGGCGGACTTCGGTCGCGCCGAGGGCGCGGGCGCGGGCCATGTCGGCGGTCAGGGTGCCGGGGCTGCCGCCCATGCCGGAGACGACGCCGAAGTTGGCGGCGAGGACCGCGCCCTCGCGGCCCTGCTCGGCGAAGGGCGTGAGCAGGCCGGGCCCGCCCGAGCAGGGCACGACGACGCCGTCCGCGACCGACAGGACGTGCGCGGGGTCGACGCCCGGGTTGGCGCCGACGTGGTGGGTCACGGGGTCGGCGTGCAGCAGGACCTGGAAGCCGGTCGGCGCGGCCGCCCGGACGGCGGCCACGGCCGCCTCCTGGAGGGTGCGGGCCCGTTCGTCGCGCCACGCGCGCGTGGCCGCGGCCGTCTCCTCCCCGAGGAGCTCGACGACCCCGCTCCAGCCCCGGTCGTCCGGCGCCCCCCGCCACAGCGGCTCCAGCGCCTCCCGGACGACGGCGGCCAGCACGTCGGCGTCGAGCCCCTGTGCGCCGTATCCGTCCCGGCAGGCGGGGCAGAAGCAGAGGGCCATCAGGTACAGGCCGGCGTCCCCGAGGCCGACTCCCCCGGTCTTGTCGTGGGCGTGCAGGTGCTGGAGGCCGTACCAGCCGAGGGACTCCAGTTCCACGCCGGCCGCGCCGGGGCGCACGGCGGCCTCGGCGGCGAGGTCGACGAGGTAGGCGCGGGTCGCGGGCTGCGCGACGCAGGGCGCCCAGGGGTAGCGGTCGCCGTAGGCGTTGACCACCGAGGTGTCCGGATGCTCCGCGCCCAGGCGGGAGTTGTGCGCGAGGACCACCCAGGTGTGCACCTCGAGCCCGGTGGCGGCGAGCGCCTCGGCGGCCTCCCCGTAGGCGTCGCCCGGGGCCCAGTCGCCGGCCGGGTACGGGCGCAGGGCGCGCCCCGCCCAGCGGCCGTCCGGAGGGTAGAGCACGGCCGCGTGCTCGGCGGTGACGATGCGGCGCCGCGGGTGGCGGGGGGTCAGGGCGCGGGTGGAGTGGTAGGCCGCGGCGAGGGTGACCTGCTCCACGCCGAGCGCGGCGATCCGGGCCGGGGCCCCGGGGTCGCCGGTGACGTCCCAGGGGTACACGAACGTCGACGCTTTCACCGCTCGTCCTCCTCCAGCAGCGCGTAGCCGCGTTCGATCACCGCGGCCAGCTGTTTGACATGGTCCTCGCTCGGTTCGTGCAGCGGCGGGCGGACCTCGCCGACGTCGAGCCCGCGCAGCCGGACCGCGGCCTTGACCAGTGCGACGGCGTATCCGCGGCCCTGGGCGCGCAGTTCGACGAACGGCCGGTAGAAGCCGTCGAGGAGGCGGTGGACGGTGTCGTCGTCGCCGGTGGCCAGCGCCCGGTGGAAGGCGAGGGCGATCTCGGGGGCGAAGCAGAACACGGCCGACGAGTAGAGGGTGACGCCGAGCGCGCGGTAGGCGAGCTGGGTCTGCTCGGCGGTCGGCAGGCCGTTGAAGTAGAGGAAGTCGCCGGGGACCTCGGTGCGCACGGCGCTGATGATCCGCTGCATCAGGTCGAGGTCGCCGAGGCCGTCCTTGAGGCCGACGATCCCCTCGGTCCGGGCGAGTTCGACCACGGTGCGCGGGGTGAAGACGGCGTTGTCGCGCTGGTAGACGACGACGGGCAGGGAGGTCGCGGCCGCCACCGACCGGTAGTGGCGCAGCAGTCCCTCCTGGGCGGCGACGACGAGGTAGGGCGGCAGGGCGAGCAGCCCGTCCGCACCGGCCGCCTCGGCCAGGCGCGCGTAGCGCACGGCGAGGGCGGTGCCGTATCCGGCGCCCGCGACGACCGGGGCCCGCCCGGCGGTCTCCTCCACCGCCGCCCGGACGCAGGCCTCGAACTCCTCCGGCGTGAGCGCGTGGAACTCCCCGGTCCCGCAGGCGGCGAAGACGGCGGCGGCGCCCGCCTCGACGCCGCGTCGCACGTGTGCGCGGAAGACGTCGAGGTCGAGGGAGCCGTCGGGGCCGTAGGCGGTGACGGGGAAGAACAGCGGTCCGCTGGGGACGCGGAGGCGGGCGGCGAGCGGGGCTGACGTCACGGGCTCTCCCGGGTCCATATTCTTGAGCAGCGTCCATATTCCTGAACGGGCTCACGCTAAGGTGCCCGATCGAGCCCGGTCAAGCCGACCAACCCCAGGGACACCAGCAGTTTTGCCATATCTGCGGCACACTTGACGGGCACCGTCGCCGCTCCCTAGCGTGTCCACGCATGTGAACTGCGGTCACGCATGCATCCGGGCAGGCCGATCGCCTTCCCACTGAACCGAATCGACCCGAGGAGACCCGAGGATGCCCGCTCCGCGCACCGTCCTGCTCACCGGCGCCGCCGGCGGCCTCGGCACCCTGATGCAGAACCTGCTCCCCGCCTTCGACTACGACCTGCGCCTGCTCGACATGCGCCCGATCGAGGGCGAGCCGGACGCGATCGTCGCGGACCTGGCCGACCGCGCGGCCCTGCGGGAGGCGGTGCGGGGCGTCGACGCGATCATCCACCTCGCCGGCATCTCCCTGGAAGCCCCCTTCGAGAAGATCCTCGACGCCAACATCGTCGGCACGTACAACCTGTACGAGGCCGCCCGCGAGGAGGGCGTGCGGCGCGTGGTCTTCGCCTCCTCCAACCACGCCGTCGGCTTCACCCCCCGCCCGAAGGACGGGGACGCCCTGATCCCGGTCGACACCCCGCACCGCCCCGACACGTTCTACGGCCTGTCCAAGTCCTTCGGCGAGGACCTCGCCCAGCTCTACTGGGACAAACACGGCCTGGAGACCGTGTCGGTGCGCATCGGATCCTGCTTCCCCCGACCGACGAGCGTGCGCATGCTGTCGGTGTGGATGAGCCCGGCCGACGGCGCCCGCCTCTTCCACGCGGCCCTGACGGCCGAGAACGTCGGCCACACCGTCGTCTACGGCTCCTCCGCCAACACCCGGCTGTGGTGGGACCTGTCGAGCGCGCGCGCCCTCGGCTACGCGCCGCAGGACGACTCCGAGGAGTTCGCCGGGAAGCTGATCGCCGAGCAGGGCGAGCTGGACCCGGAGAACATCGCCCAGGCGTACCTCGGCGGCCACTTCGTCAGCGACCCGCCGATCTGGCCGTACTGACCGGCGGACGGCTCCCGGCGGCGGGCGTCGGAGGGGCCCGGCGGCGGCGCCGCGGGGCCCCGCACGGCATTCGCGTGAGGGGGCGCCGGGTAAGGGAACGGCAAAGTGGTCTCGTTCGTTCACCCGGCATGACAGCTATGACCCCCGGCTCGAACATCCCTCTCCCCGTCGCCCGCGTGACGGTGGACGTCGCCGCCCCGGTGCGGCTCGACGTATCGGGCCTGCTGCTCACCGCCGACGGCAAGGTGCGCTCCGACGACGACTTCATCTTCTACAACCAGCCGAGCGGCCCCGGCGTGACGTACCGCTCCGGCGGCGGCACGTCCCCCGACGCGATCACGGTCGACACCGCCGCGGTCCCCCCGGGCATCGAGAAGATCGTCGTCACCGCGAGCCCGGACGGCGCGGGGCAGACGTTCCAGGGCGTGGAGCCGACGGCGACGATCAGGAACGCGGACGACAACGGCGTCCTGGCCACCTTCACGCCCCCGGGGCTCGGCGCGGAGACGGCGCTGGTGGTCGTGGAGATCTACCTGCGCAACGGCGCCTGGAAGGCCCGCGCGGTCGGTCAGGGATACGCCGACGGCCTCGCCGGCATCGCCACCGACTTCGGCGTGACGGTGGAGGAGCCGGCGCCCGCCGCCCCGCCGATGCCGGCCGCCCCGCCGCAGGCGACGGTGCAGACCCCGGTGGCGCCGCCGGCCCCCGCCGCGGACCCGCGGC
>NZ_JAHHIT010000164.1 GCF_024539675.1 Streptomyces hilarionis
GGGAGGGGTCGGTGGGGGTGCCGGGGACGGCCGCGTGCAGCGGGTTGACCTGGACGAAGCCGGCCCCCAGCACCCGTCCCGCCCAGGCTGCCAGCTCACCGAGGTCGCCGAGGTCGCCCATGCCCCAGGAGCGGCGGGACAGCAGCGAGTACAACTGGACGAGCAGCCCGTGCGACCGGCCCGCGGGCGCGGGCAGCCGGGGCGGCGCGACGACGAGGTGCGCGTCCGCGGAGCGGCCGTCGGGCGTGACGGCCGTCAGCCGGTGCACCCCGGGGGGAAGCCCGGCCAGGGGGGCGAGGGCGTCGGCGAACTCGTGCCTCTCGCCCTGCTCCGTGTCCACGCGCAGTCGGCTGCCCCCGGGCAGGGCGGCGAGCGCCTCCACCCGGTCGCCGCTCCAGCAGACCACGGTCGGCGGCAGCAGCCGCTCGCGCAGTTCCCGTTCCCGGGCGGCGAGCGCGGCGCGCACGGCCACCGGGGAGCCGGCGTCGACGCCGAGCGCGGCCAGGACGCGGACGACGGCGACGGCCGGGGCCGTGACCGTGCGGTCCGGGGAGGGCTGGTAGGAGGTCGCGACGCCGTGCAGCGCGGCGAGCCGGGCGAGCTCCTCTCCGGGGGGTTCGGTCATCTACGGCCTCGTGGAGTCGGAGTCCGCGGCGAGCGGCGGTTCGCTGGTCAGGGGCTCGGTGTCGGGCAGCGGCGGTTCGCTGGTCAGCGGGGGTTGCGCGCAGTTCCCCTCGGCGCTGAAGGCGCACAGCTGGGGATCGGCGAGGTCGACGGCGGTGGGGGCGGACGTCTCCGCCGGGCGTTTGGACCGGGGCGGCGCGATCACTGGGGCCTCCTCATCGGATACGACATCGGATACCGCAGCCCTACCCAGCCGAGGCGAGGACAGACGTCCCCCTCGCATCCCAACCTGCCACAACCCTCCACGGCCCGCTCGGGACACGGGCCGGGAGAAGGCGGCCGGGGCGTGAACCGTTCGGCCCGGTCCGGTCGATAGAGGGGTGTGAGACTGTTCCGCCCCGCCGGGGGCCATTGGGAGGGCGACACGGACGCGGCGCTGCTGCGGGCCGTGGCGGACGGGGACCCGTCGGCGCTGGCCACGCTGTACGACCGGCACGCCGGATGGCTGCTCGCCCGCCTCGGCCGCCGCTGCTCCGACGCCGAGGGGGCGCGCCGTCCCGAAGTGCCCCGTGGCGGCCTCGGGTGGGGCCACGGGGCATGAAGAAGCCCGGGTCGATCGGCTATGCGGAGATGCCGTCGATCCGGGCCAGGGCGTCGTCCGCGCCGTACGGTTGGAGGTAGGGCAGCCAGCAGGGGTCCCTGTGTCCCGTGCCGATGATGCGCCAGGCCAGGCCCGAGGGGGGAGCGGGTTTGTGGCGCAGCCGCCAGCCGATCTCGACGAGGTGGCGGTCGGCCTTGACGTGGTTGCAGCGACGGCAGGACGCGACGACGTTGTCCCACACGTGCTTGCCCCCGCGGCTGCGCGGGATGACGTGGTCGACGCTGGTGGCGACGCCACCGCAGTACATGCACCGGCCCCCGTCCCGCGCGAAGAGCGCTCGACGGGTCAGGGGAACAGGCCCACGGTAGGGAACGCGAACGAATCGCTTGAGCCGGACCACGCTGGGTGCGGGGACTGTGACGGTCGCGCTGTGCAGGAAGGCGCCGGATTCCTCCAGGGAGACGGCCTTGTTCTCCAGGACGAGGATGAGCGCGCGGCGGAGCGGTACGACGCCGAGGGGCTCGTACGACGCGTTGAGGACCAGGACATGCGGCACGGATGCCTCCTTGGGCGTCGGCGGCGCGTGGCTCGCGCCGGGACGATCTGCAGTCAGTCTCCCCTCTTGCCTGGTGGACGCGCCACCATGTCCCGGTAACGGGCTGGGAGTGTTTTCGACCACACCCTGTTTCTCCCCGGGATCATGGCCTGTTCAAGCGCAGGTGAGGACCGTCTCTCCTTCTCGGATCTCGCCGAACCACACACAATGCCCCGTTAGTGTGGTGGTTCTGCCTGTCCGGTGACCTTTCCGTGACTTCGCAGCGCGCGTCGACGTCGACCGCCGCGCCGGATGGAGCAGTGCAGCGCCTGGAGGTACCTGCCTTGTCCTTGTCCGCCGCCGACGCCTCACCCACGCCGACCCCCTCGGAGTCGCCGAGCGCGGTGACCGTCCCGTCCCTGCAGGACGCCCAGGAGAGCGCGACGAACGCGGCCAGCTGGGTCGAGCAGAACTGGTCGACGTGGTTGGCGATCGGTCTGCGCGTGCTGCTGATCCTCGTGATCGCGGTGGTGCTGAGAGTGGTGGTGCAGCGGTCGATCACCAAGCTGATCGACCGGATGACCCGCACCGTCGCCTCGGTCGACGGCACGGCGCTGGGCGGGCTGCTGGTCAACAACGAGCGGCGGCGCCAGCGCTCGCAGGCGATCGGGTCGGTGCTGCGCTCGGTGGCGAGTTTCCTGATCCTGGGCACGGCCGCGCTGATGGTGCTGGGCACCTTCGAGATCAACCTGGCCCCGCTGCTGGCCTCGGCCGGCGTCGCGGGCGTGGCGATCGGTTTCGGCGCCCGCAACCTGGTCACGGACTTCCTCTCCGGCGTGTTCATGATCCTGGAGGACCAGTACGGCGTCGGCGACCAGATCGACGCGGGCGTGGCCACGGGCGAGGTCATCGAGGTGGGACTGCGCGTGACGAAGCTGCGCGGGGCCAACGGGGAGATCTGGTACGTCCGCAACGGCGAGGTCAAGCGGATCGGCAACCTGTCGCAGGGCTGGGCGACGGCCGGCGTCGACGTGACCGTCAAGGCCTCCGAGGACCTCGACCGTGTGAAGGCGACGCTCGACGAGGTCGCCGAGAAGATGAGCAAGGAAGAGCCCTGGAACGAGCTCCTGTGGAGCCCGATCGAGGTGCTCGGCCTGGACAGCGTCCTGCTCGACTCCATGGTCGTGCGGATCTCGGCGAAGACGATGCCGGGCAAGTCGCTGGCGGTGGAGCGCGAGCTGCGCTGGCGGGTGAAGCGGGCCTTCGACGAGGCCGACATCCGCATCGTGGGCGGCGCGACGGCCCCGGTGACGGAGGACCCGGCCGACCCGACGGCCGCGGTCGCGGCGCCGTCCGTCTTCGCCAACGCGGACTCGCCGCAGGTGGCGGCGACGACGCCGATCGTGCAGCCCCGGGCGACGACGCCGCCGGCGAAGTAGGGGCGCTCGCGGCCGCCCTCACCCCGCTCCGGGACGCTCCCCTGGTAACGACTTCGTTGCCTCGGGGGCGTTCGTCGTTTCGCGCCTTGACGTCCCCTTCGCCCCGGGCTTACCTTCCCTTCCACCGATAGGAAACTTTCCTAACAGTGACCGGATGTGGACGTGCGTCCGGCGGCACTGAGAAGCTGTGCAGTTCAGAAAGGCAGGTGTCGATCCATGGCAGGAACCGCCGGCACGCCGGGCACCCCGCGCGTCCTGCGCGCCATGAACGACCGCGCGGCCCTCGACCTGCTGCTGGCGCACGGTCCCCTGTCCCGCACCCGCATCGGCAAGCTCACCGGCCTGTCCAAGCCCACCGCCTCACAGCTCCTGGCCCGCCTGGAGGCCGCCGGGCTGGTGCTGGCGACCGGCACCACCGCGGGGCGGCCCGGCCCCAACGCCCAGCTGTACGAGGTCAACCCGGCCGCCGCGTACGCGGCCGGACTCGACGTCACCCCCGAACGCGTCCTCGCCGCCGTCGCCGACGTCACCGGCCGGACCGTGGGCACGTTCGAGGTGCCCACCCCCGGCAGGAAGACCGCCGGGGCGGTCGTACGGCAGGTCACCGACGCCCTCGACGGCGCGGTGAAGGCGGCCGGTCTCACCCGGGCCGACGTGCGCCGGCTCGTCGTCGCCACCCCCGGCGCCTTCGACCCCACCACCGGCCGCCTGCGCTACGCCTCCCACCTGCCCGGCTGGCACTCGCCTTCGCTGCTCGACGACCTCGCCGCAGCCCTGCCGATGCCGGTCGAGTACGAGAACGACGTCAACCTCGCCGCCGTCGCCGAACAACGGCTCGGCGCGGCCCGCGGCCACGAGGACTTCGTCCTGCTGTGGAACGAGGGCGGTCTCGGCGCCGCGCTCGTCCTCGGCGGCCGGCTGCACCGCGGCTGGACCGGCGGCGCGGGAGAGGTGGGTTTCCTACCTGTTCCGGGCGCGCCCCTGGTGCGGCAGGTGACCAAAGCCAACAGCGGCGGCTACCAGGAGCTGGCCGGCTCGCAGGCCCTCCCCCGGCTGGCCCGGGAGATCGGCATGACCGCGGTCCCGTCCGGCCCCTACGCCGAGGCGGCGGCGACGCTCGTGGCGCGGGCGGCCGCCGAGGACACCGTCCTGAACCGGCTGCTGCTCCAGACGTACGCGACCCGGCTCGCGACCGGTCTCGCCTCGCTCGTCTCCGTGCTCGACCCCGAACTCGTCGTCCTCAGCGGCGCCTCGCTGACCGCCGGCGGCGAGGTGCTGCGCGCTCTCGTCCAGGCCGAGCTGGAGGAACTGGCCGCCTCGCGGCCCAAGCTGGTGATGGGCGACGTCACCGAGCGGCCCGTGCTGCGCGGCGCGCTGGAGAGCGCGCTCGCGGCCGCCCGCGACGAGGTCTTCGACACCTCGCGGTAGTCCCCACCCGCGGCCGGCCCCCCGCCTCCCCCGCACCCCTCTCACCTCACCCCGCTCCACCCCACAGGCTTCACCTCACCTCACCCTGCCCTGTCCCTGGAAGGCTCCGCCATGCCCACACGCATACCCGAAGTCGTCCGAAAGGCGGCTTTCGCCCTCACCGCCTCCACGGCCCTCCTGCTGAGCACCACCGCCTGTACCGGCCAGTCCGCCTCGGAGGCGAGCGACGACGCCTCCAAGGAGCAGACCATCACCTTCTGGCACGCCTGGAGCGCGCCGAACGAGGTGAAGGCCGTGCGGTCCCTGGTCGCCGGCTTCGAGAAGGCGCATCCCAACATCCATGTGAACGTCGTCGGCAACATGACCGACGACAAGATCAACCAGGCGCTGCGCGCGGGCGGCAGCAAGGCGCCCGACGTGATCTCCTCGTTCACCACCAACAACGTCGGCAAGTTCTGCTCCTCCGGCGCCCTGGTCGACCTCAACCCCTTCTTCAAGAAGGCGCACATCGATCCCGGCGCGACCTTCCCGAAGGCGATGAACCAGTACACCCAGTACGACCTCGACCGCTGCGCGGCCCCTCTGCTCGGCGACGCCTACGGGCTCTACTACAACAAGACGGCGTTCGCGAAGGCGGGCATCACGGCCCCGCCGAAGACCTGGTCCGAGTTCGCGGCCGACGCCAAGAAGCTGACGATCACTCAGGGCGACACGTACAAGCAGCTCGGGTTCATGCCGAACTACCACGGCTGGGAGACCACGACCGAGCACTACATGGGCCAGTTCTCGCCCACCTACTTCGACCGGTCCGGCAAGTCCACGATCGCCACCGACGCGGCCGTCGCCGACGCCTTCACCCTTCAGAAGAAGCTCGTCGACGACCTCGGCGGCTTCCGCAAGCTCGAGAAGTTCCGGTCCGGCCTCGGCGACGAGTGGGGCCCCAAGCACCCCTTCCAGACGGGCCAGGTGGCCATGCAGCTGGACGGCGAGTGGCGTCTGGGCATGGCGATGGAGGCCAAGCCGGACTTCGAGATCGGCGTCGCCCCGCTGCCCGTCCCCGACGACCAGGCCGCCCAGTACGGCAAGGGCTACATCACCGGCACGATCGCCGGGATCGCCGCCACCAGCAAGAAGCAGAACGCCGCCTGGGAACTGCTGAAGTACATGACCACCGACACGGCCGCGGTCGTCGCCTTCTCCAACGCCATCCACAACGTCCCCTCCACGCTGGCCGCGCTGAAGTCCCCGGACCTGAAGTACGACCCGCGCTTCAAGACGTTCCTCGACATCGCCGCCAACCCGAACTCGACCACCTCCCCGGCCTCGGTCAACGGCGGCGTGTACCTCACGACCATCCAGCAGCTCGGCTACGACTACGAGAGCGGCAAGGTCACCGACCTGCAGACCGGCCTGCGCAAGGCCGCCGCGCAGATCGACACGGACATCGCGCAGGCGAAGTAGCGATGAGCGCCCTCACGTCGACGTCCCGGCGCCGCCCGTCCGACCCGGCGTCCGGCCGCCCGTCCGGCCGGCCGTCCGGTCGCTCGCCCGGCCTGGCGGCGAAGCAGCGCAGGCAGGCCCTGCGCACGCTCGCCTTCCTCTCGCCCTGGTTGATCGGTTTCGCGGTCTTCTTCGCCTACCCGATGATCTCGACGGTCTACTTCTCGTTCATGCACTACGACGGCTTCAAGCCGCCGACCTGGAGCGGGACGAAGAACTGGACGTACGTCTTCGAGCACTACCCGTTCTTCTGGCCCGCCCTGCGCAACACCCTCTGGCTGGTCGTGATCATGGTGACGCTGCGGGTCCTGTTCGGGCTCGGCATCGGCATGCTGATCACGAAGATCAAGACGGGCACGGGGGTCTTCCGGACCCTGTTCTACCTGCCCTACCTCGCGCCGCCGGTGGCGGCGACCATGGCCTTCGCGTTCCTGCTCAACCCCGGCACCGGCCCGGTCAACTCCCTCCTGGAGAAGGTCGGCATCCCGGCCCCCGGCTGGTTCAACGACCCCGACTGGTCCAAGCCGGCCCTCACGCTGATGTTCCTGTGGGGCGTCGGCGACCTGATGGTCATCTTCATGGCGGCCCTGCTCGACGTGCCCAGGGAGCAGTACGAGGCGGCCGAACTCGACGGCGCGTCGGCGTGGCAGCGGTTCCGGTTCGTCACCCTGCCCAACATCTCGCCGATCATCATGTTCGCGGTCGTCACCGGGGTGATCGCAGCGATGCAGTGCTACACCCAGCCGCTCGTCGCCGGGAAGGTCGCCTCGGGCGTGATCCAGGGCGCGGGCACCATGTTCGAGCCCGGCTACCCCGAGCACTCCACGCTCACCCTCCCCCAGCTCGTCTACAACCTCGGCTTCCAGCGCTTCGACTACGGCTCCGCCTGCGTCGTCGCCCTGGTCCTGTTCGCCCTGTCGATGGCGTTCACCGCGCTGTTGATGCGGCGCCGGGGCGGTCTCATCCAGGCAGGTGACTGACCCTCATGACGCAACTACTGGACCGTCCGGCCGAGTTGACGGCCGCGGCCTCCCCGGCCGGGCGCACCGCCCGCCGCAGGGCGCTGCTGGAGTGGATCGCCGTGCACTCCCTGGGCGTGGCGGCCGCGCTCTTCTTCACGCTCCCCTTCGTGTTCGTGTTCCTCACCTCCCTGATGAGCGACTCGCAGGCGCTCAGCCGGGACCTGATCCCGCACACCTGGGAGTGGGGCAACTACCGCAAGGTCTTCGACACCCCGGGCTTCCTCGTCTGGTGGCGCAACACGCTGCTCTACGCGGGCCTGGGCACGGTCCTGACCGTCGTCTCCTCGGTGCCCGTGGCGTACGCGCTGGCCAAGTTCCGCTTCCGGGGCCGCAACCTGACGCTGATGCTGGTGATCTCGATGATGATGCTGCCGCCGCAGGTGGTCGTCATCCCGATGTACCTCTTCTGGGCCAAGCAGCTGGACCTGTCCGGCACCCTGTGGCCGATGATCATCCCGCTGGCGTTCGGCGACGCGTTCTCGATCTTCCTGCTGCGCCAGTTCCTGATGACGATCCCCAACGAGTACGTCGACGCCGCGAAGGTGGACGGCTGCGGCGATCTGCGCACCCTGCTGAAGGTCGTCCTGCCGATGGCGAAGCCCGGCATCGCCGCGGTCGCCCTCTTCCAGTTCTTCGCCGCCTGGAACGACTACTTCGGCCCGCAGATCTACGCCTCGGAGAACCCGGACGCGTGGACGCTCTCCTACGCCCTGGAGTCCTTCAAGGGCGCGCACCACACCGACTGGAACCTCACCATGGCGGCCACCGTGCTGGTCATGGCCCCCGTGATCCTCGTGTTCTTCTTCGCCCAGAAGGCGTTCGTCGAAGGTGTCACCCTCACCGGAGTAAAGGGTTAACAAGCCATGAAACTCACCGTGGTCGGCGGCGGCTCGACCTACACACCCGAACTCGTCGACGGCTTCGCGCGTCTGCGGGACACCCTTCCCGTGGAGGAACTGGTCCTCGTCGACCCGGCAGCCGACCGCCTGGAGCTCGTCGGCGGGCTGGCCCGCCGCATCTTCGCACGTCAGGGCCACCCGGGACGGATCGTGACGACGTCCGACCTGGACGCGGCCGTCGACGGCGCCGACGCCGTGCTGCTGCAATTGCGGGTCGGCGGCCAGGCGGCGCGGCTTCAGGACGAGACCTGGCCCCTGGACTGCGGCTGCCTCGGACAGGAGACGACCGGTGCGGGCGGCCTGGCGAAGGCGCTGCGCACGGTCCCGGTGGTCCTGGACATCGCCGAGCGCGTCCGGCGGGCCAACCCGCGCGCGTGGATCATCGACTTCACCAACCCGGTCGGCATCGTCACCCGTGCCCTGCTCCAGGCCGGTCACCGGGCGGTCGGCCTGTGCAACGTCGCGATCGGCCTGCAACGGAAGTTCGCGGCCCTGCTCGACGTGGCGCCGGGCGAGCTGCACCTCGACCACGTGGGCCTCAACCACCTCACCTGGGAGACCGGGGTCCGGCTGCACGGCCCCGAGGGCGAGGACGTCCTGCCGCGTCTGCTGGCCGGCCACGCCGAGGCGATCGCCGCCGACCTGCGGCTGCCCCGCGCCGTGCTGGACCGTCTGGGCGTGGTCCCTTCGTACTACCTGCGCTACTTCTACGCGCACGACGAGGTCGTGCGGGAACTGCGCACCAAGCCCTCGCGGGCGGCGGAGGTGGCGGCGATGGAGAAGGAGCTGCTGTCGCTGTACGCCGACCCGGCCCTCGACGAGAAGCCGGCGCTGCTGGCCAAGCGGGGCGGGGCCTTCTACTCGGAGGCGGCCGTGGACCTCGCGGCGGCGCTGCTGACCGGCTCGGGCAGCCCCTACCAGGTGGTGAACACCCGCAACGACGGCACGCTGCCCTTCCTCCCGGACGACGCGGTGATCGAGGTCCAGGCTGCCGTGGGCCCCAAGGGCCCCTCCCCGCTGCCGGTGCCGTCCCTCGACCCGCTCTGCACGGGCCTGATGGCGCACGTGACCGCCTACGAGGACCTGGCCCTGGACGCGGCCCTGCGCGGCGGCCGCGACCGGGTGTTCAAGGCGCTCCTGTCCCACCCCCTGATCGGCCAGTACGCGTACGCCGAAGAGCTGACCGACCGACTGGTCGCACACAACCGGGAGCACCTCGCGTGGGTCTGACGGCAGGCGTCCTCGCCATCGACGCGGGCAACAGCAAGACCGACGTCGCGGTCGTGGCGGCCGACGGAAGGGTGCTCGCCACGGCCCGCGGCGGCGGCTTCCGGCCGCCCGCGGTGGGCGTGGGCGCGGCCGTGGACGTCCTGGCGGACACCGTCACGCGCGCGTACGCGGCGGCCGGCGTCTCGTCCGCGGCCCATGTCTCGGCCTGTCTGGCCAACGCCGACCTGCCGGTGGAGGAGGACCAGCTGGCCGCCGCCCTGCACGCCCGCGCGTGGGGCGCGTCCGTCAACGTGCGCAACGACACCTTCGCGATCCTGCGGGCCGGCGTGGCCGAACCGCGGGGGGTGGCCGTGGTGTGCGGCGCAGGCATCAACTGCGTGGGCATGCGCCCCGACGGCCGCACCGCCCGCTTCCCCGCTCTGGGCCGTCTGTCCGGGGACTGGGGCGGCGGCTGGGGGCTGGCCGAGGAGGCCCTGTGGCACGCGGCGCGGGCGGCGGACGGCAGAGGAGGACCGACGGCCCTCACCCGCACCCTCCCGGCCCACTTCGGCCTGCCGTCGGTGTACGCGCTGATCGAGGCCCTGCACCTGGAGCGCGTCCCGCCGTTCCGCCGCCATGAGCTGACCCCGGTCCTCTTCGCGACGGCGGCCGAGGGCGACGCGGTGGCCCGCGCGGTCGTCGACCGCCTCGCCGAGGAGGTGGTGACGATGGCGACGGTGGCGCTCACCCGCCTGGAACTGCTGGAGGAGGAGGCGCCGGTCCTGCTTGGCGGCGGGGTCCTGACCGCGGGCCACGGACAGTTGGACGACCGGGTGCGCGAACTGCTGGCGGCCCGGGCCCCCAAGGCGGTGGCCCGGGTGGTGCGGGCGCGGCCGGTGCTGGGGGCGGCGCTGCTGGGCCTCGACCACGTGGGCGCGGCGGCGGACGCGCAGCGCACGACCCGGGACTTCTTCGAGGCCTGAGCACGGCAGGACCGCAACAGGCGGGCGGTCGGGGCCGCGTGCGGCAGGCGCGCGCCGGTCCCCGCCCGCCCGCCGCACGCAACGCGGGCCCCCGGGAAGGAACCGAACACCCGCCGGAGACGTATTCATGAACAGGGGTGACTGCGATCTGATCAAGATCGAGTGAAGGCCGGTGCGCACGACACCTCCCGCCAGCGATACTTGCCGGCGGGAGATGACCATGGGGGAGGTCGAACAGTGGCAGACCTGGCAAGCCCGCCGACCAACACGACACCACCGCCGGCGCGCCGTACGGCGTTCGCCGAGGGTGTCGACACGGTCCGCGCCGCGGCGACGACCGAGCCGGGGCGGCTGCGCATCATCGGCGCCCTTCTCGCGCTGCTCGTCCTCGCCTTCGGCGCGGTGACGGCCTGGCAGACGACCGACCGCGAGGCCGCGGCCGACGACGTCCTGCACAAGAGCCAGCCGCTCAGCTCGGCCGCCGCCGACATCTACCGCTCGCTGGCCGACGCCAACACGGCGGCCTCCAGCGGCTTCCTGGCGGGCGGCCAGGAGACGTCGGCGTCCCGGCAGCGCTACGAGGAGGACATCGACAAGGCGGCCGCCGAGCTCGTCACCGCGGCGAGCAACGCCGATCCCGGTTCCCCCTCGACCGGGTTCATCACCCGGCTGAACAAGCTGCTGCCCGAGTACAAGGGCCTGGTGGAGCGCGCCCGCACGTACAACCGGCAGGGCTTCCCGGTCGGCGGGGCCTACCTGCGCTACGCCAACGAGAAGATGCAGGACGAGATGCTCCCGGCGGCGGAGGACCTCTACCAGCTGGAGAACAGTCGCCTGGCGGACGACTACGGCGACGCGACGCCCTACCCGTGGGCGGCGATCGCGCTGGGCGTCGTCGCGCTGGCGGGGCTCGCCTGGGCGCAGCACCGCAACTACCGCCGCACGAACCGGGTCCTGAACCACGGTCTGGTCGCCGCGTCGGCGGCCACCGCCGTCGTCCTGCTCTGGCTGGTCGTCGGCCACACGGTGGCCCGCGCGGGTCTGAACTCCTCCTACGACGACGGCGTCCGCTCCCTGAACGTCCTGCACGACGCCCGGATCGCCTCGCTCAAGGCGCGCGGCAACGAGAACCTGACCCTGGTGTCCCGCGGCGCCGAGACGGTGAAGGTGACGGCCGACGGCGCCGAGATCACCCTCGACAAGTACGACCACGAGTTCACCACCGACATGGGCTCCCTCGACAAGGGGCTCGCCCTCGCGGCGAAGCTCGCCGACGACGGGTCGGGCGAGAAGCCGGTGGCGACGGCCCGGAGCAACATGGCGGAGTGGAAGAAGCGCCACACCGCGGCCCGCTCCCAGGACGACAACGGCAACTACGAACAGGCGCTGGCCCTCGTGATCGGCGGCAAGGACGCCACGGGCGCGTGCTTCGACGGCGTCGACAGGAACCTGGCGATCGCGCTGGCGCACGAACAGGCCGAGTTCCGGCAGGCCGCCGGGAACGGTCTGGACGCGATGACCGGCCTGTCGGTCGGCGCCGCCGTGCTCGCCGTGCTGGCCGCCGCGGGCGCGGTCCTCGGCATCGGGCGCAGACTGTCGGAGTACCGGTGATGGGGGGCGTGACGAGGATGCGTGCGCGAGCTGTGCGGGCCCGGCTGAGGGGCTGGGGCGGAGTAGGGGCGATGGCGGCCGTCTGCGCCCTCGCGCTGACGCTCGTGCTGATGCTGCCGTGGGCCCGCTCCGGCGGCGCGACGGCCCCCGACCGGGTCGGCGGCGGGGTCGCCGAGGCGAGCCAGGCGGCGGACGCCGACTGCACGGATCCCGAGAAGCAGACGCTGGCGCCGTCGAACGCGGACGGCCCGACGATCGCCGCCATCAAGGCCCGGCAGGGCGAGAAGCGCAAGCTGATCGTCGGAGTCGACCAGAACAGCTACCGCTGGGGCTACCGCGACCCCAACAACACCGGGGCGGCCCTGGAGGGCTTCGACATCGACCTGGTCCACCGCATCGCCCAGGACATCCTCGGCGACCCGAACGCGGTCCAGTTCAAGGCCATCCCGACCAACCAGCGCGTCCCGGCCATCCAGGAGGGCCGGGTGGACATGGTGGTGCGCACGATGACCGTCTCCTGCACCCGGCTGAAGGACGTGGCGTTCTCCGCGCCCTACTTCAAGACCGGCCAGCAGGTCCTCGCCCCCAAGTCCTCGAAGATCACCGGCTATGACGGCTCCCTGGCGAAGGCCAAGGTCTGCACGGCCGCCGGCTCCACGGCCGACACCAAGCTGGCCGAGGACAAGAAGGCCGGCCGGCTCGGCGCCGGCGTCGACATCGCCACCACCGTCCCCAACCAGCTCGACTGTCTGGTGCGGCTCCAGCTCGGCGAGGTCGACGCGGTGGTCACCGACGGCGCGCTGGCGGCCAGCCAGGCCGCCCAGGACCCGACGGTCGAGCTCAAGGGCGCTCCCTTCACGACCGAGTACTACGGCGTGGCCATGAAGAAGGACGCCGACGATCTGGTGCGCCGGGTCAACCAGATCCTGGTGCAGTACCGCGCGAGCGGCTGGCAGGCCTCGTACGACACATGGTTGTCGGCGACACTGGGCGCCGACGCGGCGTCGTCCAGGCCGCCCGCGCCGCAGTATCTGCGGACGGACTGACGGGGGCCGCGGGACAGGGCGGCGCAGCAGGGCGGACGGCCACCCGCGGGACACCACCCGGCGGGCGGCCGACGGCCGAGGTCACCGGCCGGAGCCGACGGCCGAGGACCACCGAGCGGACAACCACCGAGCGGGCAAACCGACACAGCAGCGAGAGGTGATCGATGGGCGTCACGGGACCCCCCGGGCCGGTGATGGACCGGGACGAGGTCGACCGTGCGCTGGCGCGGCTCGGCGCGGAGCACGAGGCGATCGAGACCTCGCTCCTCGCCCTGCAGGACCACGCGGGCCGCAGGCTCCTCGAAGGCGCCGAACTCACCGGCGTCACCAAGGAGCGCTGGACGGCCGCGGAGGCGTCGATCACCCTGCTGTGGGCGTACTTCGACGCCTACGCGGACGCCCTGCGCGGCGCCCGCGAGATCCGCTCGCGCCGCCGCTGGTCCAGTCGCGAGGATCTCGTGGAGCTGACGGAGCTGCTGCGCGGCGAGTCCGTCACGGTCGCAGGATCGGTCGCCGGATCGGTCGCCGCGTCCGTCGCGGGACCGGCCGCCGGCGCCGACGAGGGCGCGGCGCCGCAGATCACCGGCAGGCTCAGCCAGAGCTTCACGCTCTCCACGCTCGTCGACCGGATGAACGAGCTGTACGCGTCCTCGCTCGACATGGTCGTCACCGCCGACGCCGTGTGGTCGGCGCTGCCCGCGCGGATAGATTTACTGGCCGCCGAGCTCCAGCGCACGCGCCGGCTGGCGCACTCCGTCGGCGTCCGCCCGGGCGAGCACCCCGCGGGCGACGACCTGGAGCGCATCACCCGCACCCTGACGGCCCTGCGCGAGCAGGTCGTGTCCGACCCGCTCGCCTTCTGGGTGCGCGCGCAGGGCAGTTCCGCGCCCGGCGGCGGCCGCCCGGACACCACCGTGTACGACCGTGAGGCGCGCGCCCTGGAGGACGTGCGCCGGGAGATCGACGCCGTGCTGACGGTCCGCCAGGACGCCGAACAGCGTCTGGTGCGGCTGCGGGACGTCCTCAGCCGCGCCGACCGCACCCTCGCCGAGGCGCGCACCGCGCGCGGCGAGGTGCTGGCGAAGATCGCCGCCACGGAGGTGCCGGTGGTCAGCGGGCCGCCGACCGCGCTCCAGGAGCAGCTCGCCACGGCCGCCGAATACCGCCGGCACGCCCAGTGGCACCGCCTGTCCCCGCTCCTGGAGTCCCTGGAGCAGAAGGCGGAGGACGAACTGCTGCGGGCCCGCGAGTCGTTGAGCGCGGTCACCCAGCCGCTGGCGGTCCGCGCGGAGCTGCGCGGCCGTCTGGACGCGTACAAGGCGAAGGTCGCCCGGCACGGGCTCGCCGAGGACCCGTTCCTCATCGAGCGCTACGACGCGGCGCGCCGCATGCTGTGGAGCGCGCCCTGTGATCTGCGCGTCGCCGAACAGGCCGTCCTGCGCTACCAGCAGGCGGCCGCCGAACTGCTCACGGCGCCGCGCGTGCCGGAACAGGGCGGCCCTGAGGACCGTAGGGGGGAGCAGTAGCCATGAGTCAGGCAGGGCAGTCATGTCAGCGGCCGGGCTGCGAGGGGTCGTACGAGGATGTGGGCGACGGCGAGCTGTACTGCGACAACTGCGGTCTGGCCCCGGTCGTCTCGGCGGGAGGTCCCTCCTCCGCGGGAGGCCCGGTCGGCTCGCTGCCGACCGGGGTGACCCGGGGCGGCAAGGACAGCGCGGGCAGCGCGAGTTCACGCTCCAGCGGGCGCAGCGCCCGCAGCACCCGTACGTCGTCGCAGTCGTCGAAGTCGCGCCGCTCGGTGTCCGGGCGGTTGTCGCGCCAGCTGTCGGGCGCGTCGTCGGGACGTTCGGTGTCGGTGCGCAGCTCCGGCTCGACGGCGGGCTCCTCCGGCCGCGCACGGCTCGGCGTCGGGCTGGTCTCGGTGCCGCAGGTGCCGAAGCCCGACCCGCGCGCGATGGTGCAGGAGAACCCCGAGGTGCCGGAGCGCAAGCGGTTCTGCTCGCGCTCCGACTGCGGCGCCCCGGTGGGCCGTTCGCGCGGCGAGCGGGACGGGCGCACGGAGGGCTTCTGCACCAAGTGCGGCCACCCGTACTCCTTCGTGCCGAAGCTGAAGGCCGGCGACATCGTGCACGGCCAGTACGAGGTCGTGGGCGCTCTGGCGCACGGCGGGCTCGGCTGGGTCTACCTGGCCATCGACCGCCCGGTGCACGACCGGTGGGTGGTGCTGAAGGGCCTCCTGGACACGGGTGACCAGGACGCGATGGCCGCGGCCATCTCGGAGCGGCGCTTCCTGTCCGAGATCGAGCACGCCAACATCGTGCGGATCTACAACTTCGTCGAGCACCTCGACCAGCGCACCGGCTCTCTCGACGGCTACATCGTCATGGAGTACGTCGGGGGCAAGTCCCTCAAGGAGATCGCCAACGGTCGCCGCACGCCCGAGGGCAAGCGGGACCCGCTCCCCGTCGAGCAGGCCTGCGCGTACGGCATCGAGGCGCTGGAGGCGCTCGGTCATCTGCACAGCCGCAACCTGCTGTACTGCGACTTCAAGGTCGACAACGCGATCCAGACCGAGGACGAGCTCAAGCTGATCGACATGGGCGCGGTCAGACGGATGGACGACGACGCCTCGGCCATCTACGGCACGATCGGCTACCAGGGCCCCGAGGTCGCCGAGGTCGGCCCGTCGGTCGCCTCCGACCTGTACACGGTGGGCCGTACGCTCGCCGTCCTCACCTTCGACTTCCAGGGCTACACGACCGTCTTCGTCGACTCCCTGCCCGACCCCGACACCATCGAGGTCTTCCGCCAGTACGAGTCGTTCTACCGGCTGCTCGTGCGCGCCACGGACCCCGACCCGGCGCGCCGGTTCGCCTCCGCGCAGGAGATGGCGGAGCAGCTGACCGGCGTGCTGCGCGAGGTCGTCTCGCTGCAGAGCGGCCGCGCACGGCCCGCGCTGTCGACGCTGTTCGGGCCGGAGCTCAAGGTCACGGACACAGAGCTGTTCCCCAGGCTGGACGGGGAGGTGTCGCGGCTGGGCGCCCGGGCGGAGGCGAACTCCCGTCGGTTGTTCGGGGGTTCGCGGTCCGCCCGGCCCGCTCCCGCGCTCGCCGGCGGGACGGCCGGCGCGGCCACTCCGTCCGGCGCCCCGGGCGCGGCCCCCGGTCTGCCGGGCACGCCCGGCGCCGCGCCGGCCCTCGCCTTCGCGGGCGGCGCCGGCGTCGCCCCCGCGGGCGGTCCGCTGCCGGGTGCGGGCGGCGCCGCGCCGGGCACGGGCTTCGGCCCGCCCCCGGCCGTCGGCTCGCCCTCGACCGGCGGCGCTCCCGCGGTCGTCCCGGGCGGGCTGGTGAGGACCGTCCCCGCACCCGCCGCGGCCCTCGCCCTGCCCGTCCCCCACGTCGACCCCTCCGACCCCAACGCGGGCTTCCTCGCGGGCCTGCTGGCGTCCGCGCCGGCCGAACTGATCACGGCCCTGACGGCGGCGCCGGCGGCGTCGGTCGAGACCCGGCTGCGCCAGATCCGCGCCTGGCTGGAGAACGGCGACCACCAGGCCGCCCTCGCCTCCCTCGGCGAACTGGAGGACGAACGGTCCGACGACTGGCGGGTGGTGTGGTACCGGGGCGTGGCCTCGCTGGTCACCGGCGACCACGAGGGCGCGGCGCTGGCGTTCGACGCGATCTACGACGCCTTCCCGGGCGAGCCCGCGCCCAAGCTGGCGCTCGGCCTGTGCGCCGAGGTGCTGGGACAGCTCGACAACGCCGCCGAGTACTACCGCCTGGTGTGGTCGACCGACCCGAGCTTCGTCAGCTCGGCGTTCGGCCTGGCGCGCGTCCAACTGGCCGCCGGGGACCGCGCCGGCGCCGTCCGGACGCTGGAGTCGGTGCCGGAGTCGTCCATCCACTACACGGCGGCACGGGTCGCGGCCGTGCGCGCCCGCCTCCGGCAGCGGACGGCCCTCGCGTCCGACGTACCCTTCCTGGAGGACCTCGTCGCCGCCGCGGCGCAGGTCGAGGCGCTGGACGCGTACGGCCTCGACCCGACGCGGCGCGAGCAGTTGTCCGCCGAAGTCCTCGGGTGCGCCCTCGACTGGATACTCTCCGGTGGCCGGGATGCCGCGCCGGCCGCCCGGGCCCTGCTCGGCAGCGAACTGGACGAGCGAGGGCTGCGCTTCGGCCTGGAGCGCTCGTACCGCACGCTGGCCCGGCTGGCGACCGGCGGCGAGGAAAGGATCGACCTGGTGGAACGCGCCAATCGTTACCGCCCCCGGACGTGGGTGTAGTCAATGTCGCAGATGCCCCGGCAGGCCGCACTGCCGACGTGTCCGAGCTGTGCCGAGCCGCTCGACGCGGGTGACCGTTTCTGCGGCGCGTGCGGATACGACCTGTCCGCCGCGCCGTCGCGTCCGGACGACCATCCGACCCTCACGATGAACGGCTCCCCCCAGCCGGCTCCCGCGCAGCGGACGACGCACGGCACGGGCACGGCGGGGGCCCCGGGCCTCCCGGGGTCCACGGGAACCGCGGAAGCCACCGGTGCCGGGGCGCCGGGCGCCGGCGGCGCGGGCGTCCCCGTGCCCGGCACCGGCGTCCCCGTCGCCGGCCCGGGCGGTGTCGTCGGCGCGCCCGGGGTCCCGCTCCCGCCGCCCGCCGCCCCTGGCGCGCCCACCGCACCCGCCGCCCCGCCGCGCCCGTCGCCGGGGTCCGGTTCGACCGGCCCTCGGAACCCGACGAGTACGCCCTCCAGGCCCCCGACCCGCGGGTGGCCGCCGAGGCCGCGGCCGTCGCCGAGACCGCCAAGGTGTGCGTGGCCTGCCGCGCGGGCCGCGTGGACGACGACGGGTACTGCGAGAACTGCGGACACGCCCAGCCGCGCGAACGCGACCACATGGAGGCCGAGTCGGGCCCGATCGCCGCCGTCAGCGACCGCGGCCTGCGCCACCACCGCAACGAGGACTCCTTCGGCCTCGGCTGCACCGCGCTGCCCGACGGCTCGCCCGCGCTCGTGGCGATCGTCTGCGACGGCGTGTCCTCCGCGACCCGGCCCGACGACGCCTCCCTGGCCGCGGCGAAGGCGGCGAGCGAGTCCCTGCTGGCGGCCCTGCCCCAGGGGGCGCATCCGCAGCAGGCGATGCACGAGGCGATCGTCGCCGCCTCGCACGCGGTCAACGCGCTGGCCGACGAACCGGCCACGGCGCGCGAGCAGGCCCCGCACCAGAACGCCCCCGCCTGCACGCTCGTCGGATCGGTGGTCACCGCCGGTCTGCTGGTCGTCGGCTGGGTCGGCGACAGCCGCGCCTACTGGGTGCCCGCCGACCGCAGTTCGCCCCCGGCGCGGCTCACCGAGGACGACTCGTGGGCGGCGCAGATGGTCGCCGCGGGTCTGATGAGCGAGGCGGAGGCCTACGCCGACGAGCGCGCCCACGCGATCACCGGCTGGCTCGGCGCCGACGCCTACGAACTGGAGCCGCACACCGCGTCGTTCAAGCCGGACCGCCCCGGCGTGGTCGTGGTGTGCACGGACGGCCTGTGGAACTACGCGGAGGCCGCCGAGGAGATGGCCGAGGTCCTCCCGCCGGACACCGCCCTGCGGCCCCTGCACAGCGCACGCGTACTGGTCGGGCACGCCCTCGACGGCGGGGGCCACGACAACGTAACAGTGGCCCTCGTGCCGTTCCCCGCCCCCGTCCAGGGGGCAGGATCGGCCTGAGGCCGCGACACGGGGAGTCGCGACAACCGAACGACGGGACACGGCACGACGTGACGCCGGGACGCCGCGGGCGTCCCGGCACGGCACACATGGGGAAGCACGCGCACGGGCCGGTGGGGACCGGTCCGTGTCCAGACACCGCCCTGCGAACGTGGGGTTTTCCAAGGGGGATCTGAGCAGGCATGGCCAATTTCTCGAAGTCGAACGTGCCGCAGTTCTCGGTGGACGTCTACCAGAACGAGTACCTGCCGGAGGGCGGTCGCGAGGTCAACGCGATCGTCACGGTCACCGCCACCGGCGGCGGCACCATGGGCAGCGCGGTCGCCGCGCCGCACCTGTACGCGCCGGGCCAGGGCCCCTCCGCCGCCGTGGCGGTCATGGTGGACTGCTCCGGCTCGATGGACTACCCGCCGACCAAGATGCGCAACGCCCGCGACGCCACCGCCGCCGCCGTCGACACCCTGCGCGACGGTGTGCACTTCGCGGTGATCGGCGGCACGCACGTCGCCAAGGAGGTCTATCCGGGCGGCGGCCGGCTCGCCGTCGCCGACGCCACCACCCGCGAGCAGGCCAAGCAGGCGCTGCGCCGGCTGAGCGCGGGGGGCGGCACCGCGATCGGCACCTGGCTGCGGCTCGCCGACCGGCTGCTGTCCACGGCCGACGTCGCCATCCGGCACGGCATCCTCCTCACCGACGGCCGCAACGAGCACGAGTCGCCGCAGGACCTCAAGGCCGCCCTCGACGACTGCGCCGGACGGTTCACCTGTGACGCCCGGGGCGTGGGCACCGACTGGGAAGTGAAAGAAGTCACAGGGATAGCCTCCGCGCTGCTCGGCACCGCCGACATCGTGGCCGACCCGACCGGCCTCGCCGCCGACTTCACGCAGATGATGGAGACGGCGATGGGCAAGGAGGTCGCGGACGTCGCCCTGCGGCTGTGGACCCCGGTCGGCACCACCGTCCGGTTCGTCAAGCAGGTCGCGCCGACGGTGGAGGAGCTCACCGAACGCCGCACCGAGGCCGGCCCGCGCGCCGGCGACTACCCCACGGGTTCCTGGGGCGACGAGTCCCGCGACTACCACGTGTGCGTCGAGGTCCCGACGGCGAACGTCGGCCAGGAGATGCTGGCCGCGCGCATCTCGCTGGTGATCCCGCAGCCCGACGGCGCCGTCCACAACCTGGGCGCGCAGGGTCTGGTGCGGGCCGTGTGGACCGACGACATGGCCGCTTCCACGTCGATCAACCCGCAGGTCGCCCACTACACGGGCCAGGCCGAACTGGCCCAGGTCATCCAGCAGGGCCTGGATCTGCGCAAAGCGGGCGATATGGATGGAGCGACGGCCAAACTGGGCCGGGCGGTGCAGCTCGCGAGCGTCTCGGGGAACGCGGATACTGCGAAACTGCTTGCGAAGGTGGTGGACGTGGTCGACGCGACGACAGGTACTGTGCGACTGAAGGCCAAGGTCGCGGACGCCGACGAGATGACGCTCGAGACCAGGTCCACCAAGACTGTTCGTGTGAAGAAGTGACCTGAACGGACCCGCGGGACACCGCCGGGCTCCCGGGACACCGAAGGAGAGAGGGGGACGCGCCGACATGCCGACCTGCCCGAACGGACACCAGTCGGGTTCCGACGACTGGTGCGAGGTCTGCGGTCACCGCATGGCCGGTGCCGTGCCCCCGCCCCCTCCCCCGC